>JBEBXK010000053.1:0-26074 GCA_040391605.1 Vulgatibacter incomptus | reverse complement strand
AGCGCGGCACGGGAGAGGAGCGGGCGCCATGAGCGGCTGGCGGCTGCGGCTGGAGCGGAGTTGGGGGGAGGAGGAGCTGGCGCTCGCCCCCGAGCGGAAGGGGGAACCTCCGGGGCGGAGGGCGGTGGCGGGTTCGAGGCGGGCGCGGGCCGAGCAGGTCCTGCTTACCGGCGTGGGCGGGCTGCTGCTGGTCTTTCTGGCCACGCCGCTCCTGACACTCCTCGCCACCCTCTCGGGGGTGAGCTTCGTCGAGGGGATTGGGCATCCGTTGGTGTGGCCAGCGCTGCGCCTGAGCCTCTTCACCACGGCGATCAGCCTGGTCGGGATCGTGGTCCTCGGCACGCCGCTGGCGTGGACGCTGGCGAGATCCGGGGGGCGATTGGCGCGTGCCACCGAGACCGCGGTGCAGCTCCCGATCGTGCTTCCGCCGGCGGTGGCGGGGGTGGCGCTGCTCTTCGCCTTCGGCAGGCGGGGGATCCTCGCTGGCCGCCTCTACCCCGAAGGCGCATCCCTCTCCTTCACCACGGCGGCGGTGGTGCTGGCGCAGGTCTTCGTCGCGGCGCCCTTCTTCGTACAGGCGGCGACCAGCGCCTTTCGCCGGATCGATCCCAAGCTCTTCCAGGTGGCTCGCACCTTCGGCGCGGGGCCGCTCCGCACCTTCTTCCAGATCGCGCTGCCGCTGGCGGCGCCGGGGCTGGTCGCCGGCGCGGCGATGAGCTGGGCCAGGGCCTTGGGTGAGTTCGGCGCCACCCTGATGTTCGCCGGGAGCCTCCAGGGCCGGACCCAAACCCTGCCGCTGGCGATCTACACCGCCCTCGCATCCGATCTTCGGGTAGCGCAGGCGCTCTCGGTGGTGCTGATGGTCGCCGCCTTCGGGCTGCTGCTCCTGGTGCGTGCGGCGAGCAAGCGATGACGATGAGCCGATGACGAGCAAACACGAATAGTCTATAGCGAGAGCACAATCGCTGCGCGCCGGAGGGAGACGCCGCGAGAAGGGGCGCTTCGCCCGCAGCCTGCTGAGACCGATCGCCACCGCCGCGCACAGGGCCGATCGCTTCCCAGCCTCCGAAGGAGAGGCCCTCGCGAGCGACACGAGCCCCATTTGCGGGGGGCGACTGATCTGCCGCAGCGCCGAAGAAGGCTTAGCTCTGGGGCGTGGTCCTTCACATGGAGGGGCGCCAAGGGGAAGGGATTGCAGATGTCGAAGTCGATCGGGATCGCGGGGTCGCTGCTGCTGCTCGTCACCTCCGTCGGTTGCGCCCATAGCCAGAAGGCCGAGACGGCGAATACGGAGAAGCTCCTCGTCGCCGCCGGCTTCGTTCAGCGTCCGGCGGATACGCCGGAGAAGATCGAGCATCTGCAGACGCTGCCGCAGCGCCAGATCATCTCGCATCGGCGAGACGGTCAGCTCTACTACACCTATGCGGACTCGAAGGATTGTCAGTGTCTCCTGGCCGGGGACCAGCACGCCTTCGATGAGTTCCAGACCCTGGCCGCGCGGCAGCAGCTCGCGGAGGAGGAGCGCCGCGCCGCCGAGGAGGCGGAGAACGCCAGGATGGATTGGGGATTCTGGGGTCCGTGGCCCTGGTGGTGAGGCGCGCGCACCGAACCATTCACAGTCAGTCTGCGTGGGTGTCGGTGAAGAGCTGTACGGCTTCTGCGCAAGGTGCGGGAGATGCCATCGCGTCCGCTCTCTGCTGGGGCGATCCCTTCCTGGGCTCGCTCGTCAGCCCTCCTTGATCGCCCCGATCTTCTCGTAGGCGCGGCGGGTGGCGGGTCGCTCAGCGACGACGTCGAACCACCGCTTCACGTGGGGGTAGTCCTCGAGCTTCTGCTGCTGCTGCTCGTACGGCACGATCCAGGGGTAGATGGCCATGTCGGCGATGGAGTACGGGCCGGCGAGGAACTCGGCGTCGGCGAGGCGCCGATCGAGGACGCCGTAGAGCCTGGCGGTCTCCTTCACGTAGCGATCGATGGCGTAGGGGATCTTCTCCTTGGCATAGGTGGCGAAGTGGTGGTTTTGCCCCGCCATGGGGCCGAGGCCACCCACCTGCCAGAAGAGCCACTGCAGGGTCTGCGTTCGCTCGCGCAGATCCGTCGAGAGGAATTGGCCGGCCTTCTCGGCGAGATAGACCAGGATCGCCCCGGACTCGAAGACGCTGATTGGCGCGCCTCCGCCTGCGGGCGCCGTGTCGACGATGGCGGGGATCCGATTGTTCGGCGAGATCCGGAGGAAGTCGGGCTTGAATTGCTCGCCGATCCCGATGTTCACCGGGATCGGCCGGTATTCGACGCGCGCCTCCTCGAGAAAGAGGGCCGGCTTGAAGCCGTTGGGCGTCATCCAGGTGTAGAGCTCGATCATTCTTTCCTCCATGGGCGATCGCGAGACGAGGACCGTCCCGCTATGTGTGGAGATCCGGACAGGAGTCTGCAGAAGCCGCTGGGATGCTGGGCGGGCATGGTTGCGCACGCCGGAGGATCGCTCGGGCGATCGTGTCGGCCCCGGGCGCGGAGCGGGGGAGCCCGACGGGCCTACATAGATGCTGGCTTAGATGCGCCGCTCCCCGAAGTGTTCCGGCTCACACGGCGGCAGCGGCCGGAGAGGCGCCGTTATTCCTCGAGATGCGACGACTCGTCCCGCGACGGATCGTCCAGGCGATCAGCCGGAGAGGAGCCGGGCTACGGCTTCGAGGGAGGCGACGGTCCGCCCTGCCCTGCCTCGGGCTGGCGGAGCGATGGCGACGAGGGGCTCGTGGGCGCCCTCGACGGCGCCGGGCTTGCGGCCGAGGCGTCGGGCGAGGAGGAGGCGCAGATCGATGGCGCCGGCCGGGCGGGGGAGGCCCTCGGCCTCGAGGAGGTCCAGCGGGTAGCGGCCCCAGGTGCCGATCACGTCGTCTGCGCCGACGAAGTCGCGGAAGGCGTCGAGGGCGGAGGCGATCTCGCCGCCACCGAGGAGGATGTCTGAGTCGACGCCGATATGACGGGGGGTATGGGGCGCCAGGAGGCGGCGGGGCGCCACGATCGCCTCGATGCACGCGCCGGTGGCGGGGCGCAGCGCCACCAGATGCACGAGCTCGGGCCTGCCGGGGATCCCGGCCTCGCGGGGATGGGCGTTCGCCTCGGCGTGGAGGAGCACCAGCCGCTCGCCGGCCTCTCGCAGGCGCAGGAGCTGGGGATCCAAGGGCTTGGGTCCCGGGCGAAAGCGGAGCCGTGGGGCGCTGCCCTCGCGCTGCGTCGCGGCGATCTGCAGATCGACCATGTGGGTGAAGGCCTCGATCATGGAGTCGAAGCGCCGGGGAGCGCCCTCGACCCTGCCGAGGACCTGGGCCACCGCCTCCACGGTGGCGAGGCAGGAGGCGGAGGGCTCGCGGCGGATGCGGTAGTTGCCGGGGCGCTCGGGCTCGAAGCCGATCCGCGGCAGCGCGCGCAAGATCGGATCGCGCTCCACCAGCTTGCGCGCCTGGGACCAGGTGCCGTCGACGACGATCAGCGTCCAGGGATCGCCTTCGGCGAGGTGGGAGGGCGGCAGCGCGTCGTCGCCGGGGAAGAGCACCGCCGTCCGGGGCCCCGGGGTGAAGGGGAAGGAGAGGCCGACGTGGAATTCGGAGTTGGGCAGGGCGAGGTGCGCCATCCGCGCCGTGCCGATCCGCACCCGACTCTCCCGCAGGTGCTGGAGGAAGACGAGGCGGGTGCGAGTGTCCACCGGCTCGATCAGCCGGCACCAGCAGAAGGCCTCGGGGCGGCGGCAGCGCAGGCACGTGGGGCGCGGCTCCATCGGAGGGCTTGCGCCCCTCCTCTTCGGGATCGCGGAGCGGCCGACCGTCGGATCCTCAGCGGCGATGGCTCGGATCGAAGACACTTACGCCCTGCCGCCGACCGCCAGAGACGGGCTCGCGATCCGATCGCCGATCTCGGCGCGGGTCTGCTCGGAGCGACGAACGATGCCGACCACCCGATCCGCGACCTCCTCGATGTGGGTGATGGTGTCGAGGAAGGCGAGGGAGGCCTGGATCCCTTCGGTGGTCTGCTTCATCCGCTCGACGTGGCTGGCCCGCAGGCTCCGCCGGGTGACGTCCACCCGCTGCTCGATCTCCTCGGAGATCGCGGCGGCGGCGTCCTGGTCCTCCCCGGCGAGGTAGGTGCCGAGATTCACCAGAGACTCGTCCACCAGGGCGGCGAGGCTGCGCACCTCCTCGACGTCGGTGGGAGGGAAGTTGGTGCCGGAGTCGTGGTTGCGCCTGGCGATGCGCACCAGCACCGAGCAATGGTCGCCGATGCGCTCGAGGCGATGGGTGTTCTCCATCATCTCCGCGATCTTGCGGGCGGTGGGCTGCGGCGTGGCGAAGGTGGTGGAGCGGGTGAGGATCTCGGAGATCTCGCTCTCGAGATCGTCGACCTCGTCTTCCTTGTCGACCGTCGCCTGCACCAGCTCGCGCAGCTTGTCGTCGGGGTGGGTGAGGATGCGGATGGCGTCGTTGAACATGCTCCGCACCACCTCGGTCATATGCTGCATCTCCTTGCCGGCCTGGATCAGCAGCAGCTCCGGCGCCTCGACGCCAGCGGGCGTAAGGAAGTGCAGGCGGCTGCGGCCCTTCACCTCGCCCGGCACCCACCAGCTCACCAGCCTCTCGATCTGGTGGACCCAGGGGAACATCAACAACGTGTTGGTGACGTTGAAGACGGTATGTACCGCAGCGAGGTGGAGGGTGATCACGCCGGCGGCCATCGCCAGCGCCTTGGGATCGCCCTGCAACGGGACGACGTCGATGTTGGGATCGCCGGGGATCAGCCAATCGACCAGGGGTAGCAGATAGATGTTCATCAGCGCCAGCGCCCAGACCACGCCCAGGACGTTGAAGAGCAGGTGGACCCGAGCAGCGCGCTTGGCCGCGGTGGAGGCGCCGATGGCGGCGAGGTTCGCCGTGGCGGTGGTGCCGATGTTCTCGCCCAGGATCATGGCGACGGCGAGGTCGTAGGAGACCCAGCCCATGGCGGCCATGGTCAGGGTGATGGTCGTCGCCGCCGAGCTGGAGTGGAGCAGCAGCGTGAGCAGGGTCCCGACGCCGACGAAGAGCAGCACGGAGAGGAAGCCGTGCTGTGTCATCTGCTGGAGGATGGCGAGCTGCTCGGGGCCATCCAGGGACGGCATCGCGTCCTTGAGCAGGCCGATGCCGAGGAAGAGGAGGCCGAAGCCGAGGATGGCGTCGCCCCAATCCTTGACCTTCTGGGAGCGGACGTAGCCGAGGACGACGCCCATGCCGGCGGCCGGGAGGGCGATGGCCGTGACGTTGAGGGAGAAGCCTACGTAGGAGACGATCCAGGCGGTGGCGGTGGTGCCGATGTTGGCGCCCATGATCACGCCGATGGCCTGGGTCAGCGTCATCAGCTCCGCCGAGACGAAGCTGACCACCATCACCGTGGTGGCGCTGCTCGATTGGATCACGCCGGTGACGACGACGCCGGTGAGCATCCCCTTGAAGCGGTTGGCGGTGATGCGGCCGATGAGGCTCCGCAGCTTGTTGCCCGCGACCCGCTGCAGCGAGTCGGACATGAGCTTCATGCCCAGGAGCAGGACGCCGAGGGCGCCAAAGAGTGCGAGGATGATCACCAGAGCTTCGATGGTACGCCTCCGAGACGTTGCTTGGGTGTCGCCCAGTTAGCACGAACGCCTGCGTCGGTCAGCCCCGGCCTCTTCGAGCCGGAGACGGGCATCCGTTCATCCGGCCTCGAGCGGCTGCGGGCTCGGGCGGGCGGTGTAGGCGGCACCGGCGGAGGCCACGCAGACGCAGGCGACGGCGAGCCAATGCTCCGGACGGAGCTCCTCGGCCAGGAGCACGAAGCCCGCGAGGGTGGCGACGACGGGCTCGAGGCTCATCAGGATCCCGAAGGTGCGGCTCGGCAGGGCCCGGAGCGCCACCATCTCGAGGCTGTAGGGGAGCGCGCTGGAGAGGATGGCCACCACCAGGCCCAGGCCGAGGAGGCCGGGGCTCAGCCGGATGAGCAGGCCGTCGACCAGGGCGAAGGGGATGACCACGGCGGTGGCGACCAGCATCCCCGCGGTGACGCTCGCGCCCTGGGGGATCTGGCGCGAGAGCCGGCTCCCGGCGAGGATGTAGCCGCCCCAGCACGCGCCGGCGAAGAGGGCCAACGCCATCCCCAGCAGATCCAGGGCGCCTTCGCGTCCGCCCCATGGCGCGATGAGCACGATGCCGGCGCCGGCGATCAGCACCCAGAGGAAGTCCAACGGCCGCCGCGAGGCGAAGACGGCGACGCCGAGCGGTCCGACGAACTCCAGGGTGACGGCGAGGCCCAGCGGGATCCTGGCGATGGACTCGTAAAACGTGAGGTTCATGCCGCCGAGGGCGACGCCGTAGGGGAGGACGAGCTTCCACTCCGCCCAGCGCAGGTGACCGAGGCGGGGACGGAAGACTGCGAGGAGGACAGCGGAGGCCAGGGCTAGGCGCAGGCCGGACGCGCCGGCGGGGCCGAGGGCCGGGAAGAGCTCCTTCGCCAGGGCGGCGCCGCCCTGGATGCTCACCGCCGAGATCAGCAGCGCGGGGATGGGCGGGAGTCGCAGCTTGGCGCCGGGGGCGGGCTTCATGGGTGGCGAAGCTATAGCGATGGGCCTCCGCCCCGTCCAGGGGAGGCACGCCAGGGGCCTCTGCGCCGCCGTGGGCATATGCGCCCGCTCGCCCGGCTGTAGAGAAATTCTCGGAAAGACCGCAGGGTGCACCCGCGATCGGCATGTGGCCGGTCCCTCTTCTACGAAAACGTACGGAGTCGACTCACTCATGATTCGCAAGAAGTTGTTTCTGGCAGCACTCTTGGTTGGTATCGGCGGCGCGATGGCCGCCTGTGGGAGCGAGGGCACCTCGGATCCCGGGAAGCAGAATGGGAGCGGTGGCACGGGTGGCGACGACGGCACCGGCGGCACGGGGGGCGACGATGGCACCGGCGGCACGGGGGGCGACGACGGCACCGGCGGCACGGGGGGCGACGACGGCACCGGCGGCACGGGGGGCGACGACGGCACCGGCGGCACGGGGGGCGATACGGGAACGCTCGACTGCGAGGCGGTCTGCGACGTTGCCCGCGACGAATGCGAGTGGCTCGACGCGGGCAGCCCGTCCTATGAGGAAGAGCGGGCCGTCTGCGTCCAGCTCTGCGAGCTGGAGGCCGAGTGTCTTCCCGCCGCCATCCTCGCCTGCGACGATGCGGCGTTCGACGCCTGCCTCCTCCCACCCGACGAGATCTCGCCGGACGAGACCCCGGAGTGCGCCGCCATGTGCGATCACCTCTACGGTGATTGCGAGATGACTTTGGGTGTCAGCCGCGGAGACTGTGGCAGAGCCTGCCTCGACGGCGCCTTCAGCGAGGCCCAGATCGAGTGCTTCACGGTGAACGCCTGTGAGCTGGAGGTGCTCCAGGCCTGCTTCGAGATCGAGGAGGAAGAGCCCCCTCTCGAGGAGGACGAGGCCTGTGTGGCGGCCTGCGATCACCTGATCGACGAATGCGGCCTGGACACCTGGACCCAGACCTCCTGCATGCGGGCCTGCAAGGCCGCCTACACGCCGGACGAGAAGGAATGCCTCGCCACGTTGGAGTGCACCGAAGATCCCGTGACGACCTGCTTCGGCGAGCTCTCGTGTGTCGCGATGTGTGATCACGTCTACAACGAGTGCGGCACCGCCATCGGCGACGGCGACCAGGAGGATTGTGAGGTCCTCTGCCGCTTCGGTCTCTTCACCGACACCGAGGTCACCTGCTTCGCCTCGGCGCAGTGCACGGAGCTCGACGCGTGCTCGGAGCTCCCAGAAGAGGAGGCGCCGCCCGCCCCTGGCGACGAGTAGCGACGAGGCCCTGAGAGGTTCGCCTCCGCTCGAGACGGAGGCGAGCCTCCCGCGGGGTCTTCGCGCCGGTTCAGGGCGCGTCGCCTCCGCTCGAGACGGAGGCGACTACCCTCCTCGTGCTTCTCCCGAAGGGCTCCCTCCGTCGTTCGCTCGCCTCGCTCCGTCGCGCTTTAGCCGCGGAGGGCGGCGGCGTGGTGGCGCAGGTGATCTTCGATGAAGGTGGCGATGAAGAAGTAGCTGTGATCGTAGCCCGGCTGCATCCGCAGGGTGAGGGGATGGTTCGCCCGCTGCGCTGCCTCGACGAGCGCCTCCGGGCGGAGCTGGGTCTCGAGGAAGTTGTCGCGATCGCCCTGATCGACGAGGAGCGGCAGCCGCTCCTTGGCTTGGGCCAGGAGCTCGACCGCGTCCCACTCCCGCCAGCGCTCCCGATCGGGGCCCAGGTAGTTCGTGAAGGCCTTCTCTCCCCACGGGCAGCTCATCGGATGGGAGACCGGCGCGAAGGCGGAGACGGAGGCGTAGCGGCCGGGGTTGCGCAGCGCCGCGATCAGCGCGCCATGCCCCCCCATGGAGTGGCCGAAGACGCTGCGCCGATCGGAGACGGAGAACTCGCGCTCCACCAGGGCGGGGAGCTCCTCCACCACGTAGTCGTACATCCTGTAGTGCTTCGCCCATGGCTGCTGGGTCGCGTTCAGATAGAAGCCCGCGCCGAGGCCGAAGTCCCACGCGCCGCCCGGATCGTCAGGGACCCCCTCGCCTCGCGGGCTGGTGTCGGGCGCCACGATGGCCACGCCGAGCTCTGCCGCCATCCGATGGGCCCCGGCCTTGTCCATGAAGTTCTGATCGGTGCAGGTGAGGCCAGACAGCCAGTAGAGCACCGGCACCTTCTCCCCGGCGAGGGCCTGGGGCGGCAGGTAGATCCCGAAGACCATCTCGCAGCCCAGGGCAGAGGAGGCGTGCTTGCGGCGCTCGTGGACGCCGCCGAAGCTCTTGTTGCTGGAGATCAACGTGCTCATCGGCTCGTTCCTTTCTGGAGGGTTTGGTGGGGCGGGCGCCCGTCGAAGCGTCGGAACGGAAGCCCGAATCGAAGCCGATGCAAACCAAACACTCCCGCGAAGGCAGGAGCGTCTCGGTCGACTCACACGCTACGGGGGACACCCGCTTTCGCTTGGCTCCGCAGGTTCCGGCTTCTCCTGCGCCTTCAGCGATAGTGAATCACGGAGCGAATGCTCTTTCCTTCATGCATCAGATCGAAGGCCCGGTTGATGTCTTCGAGGCCCATCGTATGGGTGATGAAGGGATCCAAGGGGATCTCGCCCTTCATGAACTCGTCGACGTAGCCGGGGAGCTCGGTGCGGCCGCGGACCCCGCCGAAGGCGGAGCCACGCCACACCCTCCCGGTGACGAGCTGGAAGGGGCGGGTGCAGATCTCTTCGCCTGCACCGGCGACGCCGATGATCACCGACTCGCCCCATCCCTTATGAGCCGCCTCGAGGGCGGAGCGCATCACGTTCACGTTGCCGATGCACTCGAAGGAGTAGTCGACCCCACCGTCGGTGAGCTCGACGATCACCTCCTGGATGGGACGATCGAAGCTGCGGGGATCGATGCAATCGGTGGCGCCGAGCTGCTTGGCGAGCTCGAACTTCGCCGGGTTGGTGTCGATGCCGATGATCCGGGAGGCCTTGGCCATGGCGGCGCCGATCACCGCGGCGAGGCCGATGCCACCGAGGCCGAAGATCGCCACGGTGGATCCAGGCTCCACCTTCGCGGTGTTGCGCACCGCGCCGATGCCGGTGGTCACGCCGCAGCCCAGGAGACAGACCTTCTCCAGGGGTGCCTCCTTGCCGATCTTCGCCACCGAGATCTCGGGGAGCACGGTGTATTCGGAGAAGGTGGAGGTGCCCATGTAGTGGAGGATGGGCTTGCCCTTGATCGAGAAGCGGCTGGTGCCGTCGGGCATCAAACCCTTGCCCTGGGTCACGCGGATCTTCTGGCAGAGGTTGGTCTTGCCCGAGAGGCAATATTTGCACTGCCGGCACTCGGGTGTGTAGAGCGGGATGACGTGATCGCCCTCTTTCACGGAGGTGACCCCCGGGCCGACGGCCTCGACGATCGCCCCACCCTCATGGCCCAGGATCACCGGGAAGAGGCCCTCGGGATCGGCGCCGGAGAGGGTGTATGCGTCGGTGTGACAGACGCCTGACGCGACCACCCGCAGGAGGACCTCGCCGTCCCTTGGCGCTGCGACCTCGACCTCCTCGATCTCCAGGGGACGCTTCGCCTCCCAGGCGACGGCTGCACGAGATTTGATCATCGACTCTCCTCATAGAGCGCCCTCCCGTCGGCGGAGAGGCGCAGAAAAAGGATCAGTGTAGTGGCGGGTCGCCGGCTGCGCCACGCCGGGATCGCAGCCCCGAGCGTGCACGGAGCGGCGGCGGACCAGCCCGCGCGAGCTCTCGCTGAGGCCCGGAGCCCAGCCTTGACCTGCCGAATCGGGACGGGGCGGAGCGCTCCCGATCAGCTCTTGGGAAGCGCTGCCTCGATGGCCTGGACGATCTCGGCCGAGAGGGGCTCGATCTTGGAGTCGAAGCGCGCCACCGGGATCCCCTTGGGATCGATCAGGAATTTGGTGAAGTTCCAGCGCACCTCGCCGCGCAGGGCCTCGGGCCCCTCCTGGGTCAGGGTGCGATAGAGGGGGGCCATCTCGGATCCCTTGGCGTGGACCTTGGCCATCATCGGGAAGGTCACGTCGTAGCGGCTCTCACAGAAGGTGCGGATCTCCTCGGCGGTCCCGGGCTCCTGGCCGCCGAAATCGTTGGAGGGGATGCCCATCACCACCAGGCCCCGATCCTTGTACCGCTGATGCAGCTCCTCCAGGCCGACGTACTGCGGCGTGTACCCACAGTTGGATGCAACGTTGACCAGGAGCAGGGCCTTGCCGCGGTAGCCCGCGAGGTCGACCTTCTCTCCCTCCAGGCTCTCGATCACGTGGTCGATGGTCACGGCTGCCACTTCCTTTCCCGCCGGCTGGGGCGCAGCGGCCGCTGACGCGGCCTGGTTCCGGGCCGGCTCGGCGGGCCGTCCCTGGGTGCAGCCGGCCACCGAGAGGGCGGCGAGCATGATGATTCCTCTTCGCATGGGTCTACCGATGCTCGACCCCGGCGAAAGTTGCAACCAACACTTTCCCGCAAGCATGGCTTCATGTTCGCAATCCGACTATAAGGATGGCTTTTCGACCCCCGACCTATTTCATGGAGGATCAGGCGATGGAAGTGAGAGACAGCAACGGCAACCCGCTCGCAGACGGCGACTCGGTACACGTGATCAAGGATCTGAAGGTGAAGGGCTCCTCGGTGACCCTGAAGCGGGGCACGCTGATCAAGAACATCCGCCTCACCGACAACGAGGGCGAGATCGAGTGCAACGCGGAGAAGGTGAAGGGCCTGGTCCTCAAGACGATGTTCCTGAAGAAGGCCTGAGAGCTCGAGAATGAGCCAAAGCGCGTAGCACGCGTGGAAGAGCGGCCCCCCTACGGGGAGGCGTCCGCCGGCCACCGGGCGACTGCGGGCGCGGGCCAGCCGCCGTAGATTGGGGGTCGCCCGTCGATCGACTCGATCGGCTCCGGAGGTGCCCATGCCCACCGAAGCAACCCCAGCCCTCGGCCCCGACGATGCCCTCCTCATGGTGGACGTCCAGCGGGACTTCTGCCCCGGGGGTGCCGTCCCGGTCCCGGGCGGCGACAAGGTCGTGGCCCCCCTGAACGAGTGGAGTCGGGCGGCCGCCAGCGCCGGCGCGCTGATCGTCGCCTCACGCGATTGGCATCCGCCAGGACACGTGAGCTTCTCGAGCCAGGGCGGCACCTGGCCCGAGCATTGTATCCAGGGGAGCGAGGGGGCGGCCCTCCATCCGTCGCTCCGCCTGCCGCCCGGGGCCGTGACCATCGCCAAGGGCCGAGATCCGGCGAGAGATGCCTACTCGGCCTTCGACGGCACCGAGCTCACGACCCTCCTCGAGGCCCGTGGCGTGCGGCGACTCTTCGTCGGCGGGCTGGCGCAGGACGTCTGCGTGCGGTCCACCGTCCTGGACGCGCTGCGCCTGGGCCTGGAGGTCCACGTCCTGTTGGAGGCGACCCGGCCGGTGGACGAGGCCAAGGGGCGACGGGCGCTGGACGAGATGCACGCCGGCGGCGCCATCCTCGAGGGCGGGGCTCCGCTCGCCGTGGGACCGTGAGCGATCGCTGCCCGGTCGGCGCGCTCTTCACCGACCTCTACGAGATCACCATGGCCCAGGCCTACCTGGCCTCGGGGGTGGTCGGCGAGGCGGTCTTCGAGACCTCCTTTCGAAGCCTGGCGCCGGGGCGATCCTACGCCCTGGCCGCAGGCGTCGGCGAGGTGCTCGCTTTCCTCGAGTCCTTGCGCTTCGAGGCCGAAGACCTCCAATACCTGCGCGGGCTGGGGATGTTCACCGATCCCTTCCTCGATCGGCTGTCCGAGCTGCGCTTCACCGGCGACGTCTGGGCGGTCCCTGAGGGGAGCGTCGTATTTCCCAACGAGCCCATCGTCTCGGTGGTGGCGCCCATCACCGAGGGCCAGCTCGCGGAGACCTTCGTCCTCAACCAGATCCACCTCCAGACGGTGATCGCGAGTAAGGCCGCCCGGGTGGTGGAGGCGGCAGGGGGGCGGGAGGTGGTCGACTTCGGCTCGCGCCGGGCCCACGGCAGAGACGCTGCGCTGCAGGTGGCCCGGCTGAGCTACCTCGCCGGGGCGGCCGGCACCTCCAACCTCCTGGCGGCGCGATGCTACGGGATCCCGGCCTTCGGGACCATGGCCCATAGCTTCATCCAGGCCTTCGACGACGAGCTCGAGGCCTTTGAGTCCTTCGCCCGCCTCTACCCGGGTACGACACTTCTGGTAGATACCTACGACACCATCAAGGGTGTCGAGCACGTGATCGAGGTCGCCAGGAAGCTCGGCGAAGGCGACGCCCCGACGGCCGTGCGCCTGGACTCCGGGGATCTATCGGAGCTCTCCAAGCGGAGCCGGGCCCTGCTGGACGCCGCCGGCCTGCATCGGGTGAAGATCTTCGCGTCATCGAATCTGGACGAGTATTCCATCGCCGCCTTGATCGCGGATGGCAGCCCCATCGACGGCTTCGGCGTCGGCACCAGCTTGGCGACCTCCTCGGACGCCCCAACGCTCGACCTCGTCTACAAGCTGGTCGAGTACGAAGGCGAAGGCCGCACCAAGCTCTCCAGCCACAAGACGATCTATCCCGGCCGCAAGCAGATCTTCCGTCGATCGCGGGGCGGCGTCCTCGTAGGCGACTCCATCGGCAGGGCAGACGAGGCGCTGGAGGGGGAGCCCCTGCTGATCCCCATGATGAAGGCGGGCCAGCGGCTGCCGGCTGGGATCCCGGATCTCGAGGCAGCGAGGCGCAGGGCCCGTGCAGCCATCGCCTCCCTTCCGCCGGAGCTTCGATCCCTCGATCCACCGACCAGCGCCTACCCGGTGGAGATCAGCCCGCAGATCGAGAGGGAGCTCGATAGAGCCCGTAATAGAATCGCCTCCACACAAGGCGGAGCGGATTCTATTACTCGCGCTACGCGCGAAGGGCTCTCTTAGCGCTTGCTCGCATTCGGCTCGACAGTGCCCGCAATAGAATCGCCTCCACACAAGGCGGAGCGGATTCTATTACTCGCGCTACGCGCGAAGGGCTCTCTTAGCGCTTGCTCGCATTCGGCTCGACAGTGCCCGTACTAGCATCCGCCCATGAGGTGGTCCGTGCCTTCCGACGAGTCATCAGCGTCTACTTCGCCGGCGCTCCGTCGGCAGGCGGAGCGGGCGCCCTGGCGTCGGCTGGCGCGTCCACCTGGGCCTCCTTGGCCATCTCCTGCGATCGGAACCACGGACGGGGAAAGTCGCCGTACCACGCGGCGAAGGCGAGGGCCGCGACGATGGCGACGACGGCCCAGGCGGTCCACGGATTGCGCTTGGCCGCGAAGGGATCGTGGAGGAGGCGCACGGCGTTGGAGGGCAACGCCGCCACCGAGGTCAGCGACGCGCCGAAGGGGATGTTGATCCGGGCCCGGGTGTTCACCGCCCAGCCGTTGGCGTCGAGGATCGGCCCCAGCGACCGCTGCCGCAGCTTGAGCCAGGCGATGATCATCGAAGGTCCGGAGACCAGGAGGACGAGGCCGAGGAGGACGAGGGGTAGCTGCCACCACGCCAGGCTCAGCAGCCCCGCCCCCACCGCCGCCAGGGCCGAGCCGATGGCGCCGATGGCGAGGCCGATGGCAGCGAAGATCCCGGCAAATTTTGCCACGTCGAAAGCCTGCGCCTTCGCGGACGCGCCCGCCTCCACGGGCTCCACGTCTGCGGCGCCCTCGAGGCGCGCCGCTGCCTTCTCCTGCAGATCCTTGTCGCGGGCCGAGGCCAGTCGCTCGATCTGCGCCCCCACCAACTTGCCGATGCGACGATAGGGGAGCCAGAACGCCTGGCGGACGCTGATCGGATGCTCCACGAGCTTGATCACCGTGGCGTCCCAATCGTCGCCCTTGCGATCGTAGAAGATGCCGTTTCGGCCGATGGCCAAGTGCTCGGAGTCTCCGTCGGTGAAGGCCGCCGCGATGGTCATCGTCTTCCCGTCCGACTTCCTCCTGCACGCACAGTAAACGAGGAAGGTGCTGCTCTCCTTCGCGATGGCGGCGTGCGCGTCCGGATCCACCACCTGGACGCAGAGATCGCAGCTGCGCTGATCGAGGTAGAGGGTCCCGGCCTGAAAGATCGCCTTGCGCTTCGAGTAGAAGTCGGTGAACGAGACGAAGTTGCAGAGCAGGCGGTGGAGATCGCGCTGATAGCGCAGGAGCTTCTCCACCAGCGCGATACCGCTGGCCACCGGCGCCAGCGCTTCGTCGCGGGCGATCAAGGCCTCGATCTTCGCCCGGGCATCTCCTCTCAGGAGCTCGCGGATCCGCTGGATCCCCAGAGCCTCCACCTCGACGCCGGCCTTCGCCTTGGACCATCCCTCGTAGATCTCGAAGCGGCCGACGACCGCCGCCCAATCCTCGGCGGTCAGCGAATCGCGGGGGCCGATCAGCGGCTCGACCACCTGCCTCCGCAGGGTCTGGATACGCTCGACCCACGCCGGGTTGATCCCCTTCTCCAGCGGCAGCGCGCCGTCGGCGATCACCTTGGCCAGGGGCAATGCGGCCACCTCCTCACCGTGGCGGCTGAGCACCATCGTCGCCACGGTGACGTACTCGGCCTCGTCCCGGTTCAGCGGCGCCAGCGCCCGAGGATCGAAGGCGGCGAGGCGGCTGCGCGCAAACCAATCCTCGACCTTGGCGCGGAGCTCCGTGATCAGCGCGAAGGCGGCCGGGGTCTCCTTGCCCAGGGGCAGGACCGTCTCGGCATCGGCTTCAGCGCGGGTCCACCAGCCGTCGAAGGCGGCGAGGGCCTCGAAAAAGGCCTGGACCTTCGCCTTGGAGACGCCGACCTCTCCCCCGCGATCCTCCTCGCCGCCGACGGAGGCGACGATCTCGCTCATGAGGGCCTCGAGGGCCTCGTCCTCCGCCATCTTCGGCGGGACGATCCCGTCGCCGTTGAAGCGGGTCTTGGAGAAGGACCTCGCGATCTTCACCACCTCGTCCAGGGTGATCGGCTCGGCCTCGCCCTTGCCGAGATCGCTCGCGATCTGCCGGGCCGACGTCAAGATGGCCTTGGCGTCGGGATGCTCCTCGGCGACGGCGGAGAGCAGCAAGCTGTCGGCTCCCTTCACCAGATCGTCGGGATCGCGGAGCACCATGCCGGCCCATCGGGTGGCGGCGAGGATCTCCGGCACCCGGATCCGCCCGTCGCCGTTGGCGTCGATGAGGGCGAGGGTGACCTCGTCGAACTCGAGGCCGCGCACCGGGCAGCTCAGGGCCCCCCAGAGCTTCTGATCGAGCTGATCGAGGGCCAGGAGATCTTCTCCCCTCTCGAGGAGGACTTGATCGAAGCCCCCGACGCGGGAGAAGCGGAAGCGATGGGCAGAAGGATCCATGGCCGGATCCTAACAGAATCAGACAATCTTCGAGGGCAGCATGGACACGCGCCGACGCCCGATCGGCCGCCGGCGGGCCTACCGGCCGAGGGAGCCCGCGAGGGGGGAACATCTCTGAATCGACCGATCGGCGGGCGGCGGACGCCGGGTGGGAGCCGGCAGCCTCCGCCGCGATCGCTCGCCCCCTGCTGGGGCGGGCCTTCTCCTTCGCTCCAGCTCATCACGCCATCACTCAGAGTGCTGGATCTTCTCCCGCTTCATCGCCCGGGCGCGCGGCCGATGACAGGGAGGGACGGCCTCCGCTCCGGATGCGCGCGCAGCGATCCTGCGAGCTGGCCACAGGCCCCGCCGATCTTCTGGCCGTGAGGCATCCGCACCAGGGCCCGGAGTCCGTTGTCCCGCAGCCTCTTCTGGAACCAGCGGATCCGCTCCATGGGCGGGGCCCGTAGCCGCTCCTCCGGCCCGGGGTTCAACGGGATCAGGTTCACCCGCACATCCAGGCCCTCACAGAAAGCGAGGAGCTCCGCGGCGTGGCGCTCGGAGTCGTTCACCCCGTCGATCAGCGTCCATTGGATCAGCACGGTGCGGGGTGACTCGGAGATGGCGGCCTTGAGCGTCGCCAGATCCCAGCTTCGGGCCACCGGGAGGAGGGCGCGGCGCTCCTCGTCGTTCGCCGCGTGCAGGCTCACCGCGAGGCGATAGCGTCCCCGCTCATAGAGCGCCCGCATCTTGGGCACGACGCCGACGGTAGAGACGGTGATGCGCCTCGGGGCCACGGCGAAGCCGCAGGGATCGCTGAGGACCGCGGCGGCGTCGAGGACCGCGTCGAGGTTGTCCAGCGGCTCGCCCATCCCCATGAAGACCACGTTGGTGGGGGCGGGCCTCCCTCGCTCCGACAGATCCCGGGCGACCAGCGCGAACTGCCCCACGATCTCCTCCGGCGAGAGCTGGCGCTGGAGACCGAGGCGTCCCGTCTCACAGAAGAGACAGCCCCTGGCGCAGCCGGCCTGGGTCGAGAGGCAGATCGTGCTCCGCTCGGGGTGGGGGATCGCCACCGCCTCCACCAGGGCGCCGTCCTGCAACGTGACCGCGTGGCGGATGGTGCCATCTGGATCCTCCACCGGCGAGGAGGTGGGGAGGGTCCAGCCGAGCTCGCGCTCCGCCGCCTCGAGGAGGCGCCTCGAGGGCAGCGCCGACACGTCACGGAGCGCAAACCGTCCAACCACGGCTCGCGCGAGCTCCCTGGCGGCAGCGGCGGACGCGCCCTTGGCGCGGGCCCATTCCTCGATCGTTGCGGTTGTCGACGAGGCGACGTGCATCGCGGCTTCATAGCGGAGCTGCAGCCGGCTCGCAAATGGGAGCTCGTGCGACCATTGCACCGATAGAAGTTGACAACTCAACAATGAGAAGCCTAGAGGCTCAGACTCCAAGGGGATCGAGCGATCCAGCGAGGAGAAGCCGGGTGGGATGACTTCTTCGTAATTTATTTGGCGGCGAGGCGAATCGGCATCGCGCACAGCCTCGAGACCGCCCGTCGCGGAACCATCAAGCACACATACCTACATCGTTCTTGGTTTCATTCGGGCCGATCGAATCTCGGCTCGAAGGGGAGTCAACCACATGCGTCATCAAATCCCTGTCTATGTTTTTCTACTCGCGACGCTCCTCGCCGCCTGCGGGAGCGATCCGAAGAAGAAGGCGCCCCCCGCCGAGCAGCCCGGCGTCGAGCTCCACGAAGAGGTCAACGTCCTGGGCTCCAGCGCCCGGGAGAGCCTGCTGGCCTTCGAGGTCGATCCGATCACCGGCGTTGGTGAGCTCCGCTTCCCCCTCGGCGATCCGGCGCTGCAGGCCCTCGAGCCCGGCGCCATCGTCGTCTCCGAGCCCGTAGGCGAGGTGGCACCCTTTGGCCTGCTCCAGCGGATCGAGAGCCGGCGCGAAGAGGGGGGCGAAGTGATCCTCGACACCGTCCAGGCCACCCTGGAGGAGGTCTTCGTCGAGGCGGACATCGAGGTTCAGGTGGAGCTCAAGCCCGACGACATCCGCTCCCAGCTCCTGCAGTTCCGGGGGATGAGCTTCAACTCGCCAGCGACCGAGGCGTCGCGGAGCGCCGGCTACGACTTCTCGGTCAACTTCGACAAGGTCCTCATCGACCTGGACGGGGACGAGGAGACCAAGGACGACCAGCTCCGCATCGACGGCAGCTTCAACTTCTCGACCGGCGTCGACGCCAAGATCAAGATCGGCACCAAGTACCTGGTGGTGCCCACCCTCGAGCACCTCAAGTTCGTGGCCTATCTGAAGGAGTCGGTGGACCTGACCCTCACCGGCGCTCTCCTCGTCCAATTCGAGAAGGAGATCGAGGTCGCGCGCTTCTACTTCGGCACCATCACGATCATGGTCGGCCCCGTGCCGGTGGTCTTCTCTGTGGACCTCTCTCTGACGGTGGGCGCCGAGGGCAAGGTGGAGGCCCGCCTGGTGGCGACGGCAGCGCAATCCCTCGACATCAGCGTCGGCGCCGAGTACCGGGCAGACGATGGCTGGAAAAACCTGAGCGGCTTCGAGAGCAACTTCGATTTCCCCACCCCCGAGATCACGGCGGCAGGCTCGGCGCGCGCCTTCGCCACGCCGCGGATCGACCTCAAGCTCTACGGCCTCGCCGGCCCCTACGTCTTCGCCACCGCCTACGTGGAGGCGGACGCCGCCCTCGATCGCGATCCCTTCTGGAGCCTCATGGCCGGGCTGGACCTTGGCGTGGGCTTCCAGGCCGAGCTCCCCATCATCGGCAGCCTCGGGAGCTGGAGCGACGACTTCGAGCTCTTCCGCAAGGAGCTCGGGCAATCTCCCAACCAGGCGCCCACCCTCGAGATCGTCAGCCCCGACGACGGCGTCCGGCTGCAGGAAGGGGATCGCCTCGAGATCCGCCTGAGGGCCAGCGACCGCGAGCAGAAGGTCCTCCCCATCACGCTGAAGCAGGGCGGGACGGAGGTAGCCACCACCACCGCCGACCGGGACTCCGTCGTGCGTCTCACCACCGAGCCCCTCTGCGTCGGCACCCACTCCTTCGAGATCTCGGTGCGCGACGAGCAGGGCGCCACCGCGACGGCCAGCCTCACCGCCGTCGTCGAGAACTTCATCCCCACCGTGACGGTCCGCGACGATCTGCTGATAGATGAGCCGATCTACGCCGGGGGCTACCTCGTCGCCGTCGCCGAGGCGCGGGATCGCAGCTGCACCAGCGAGATCGCGGCGTCGCAGGATCTGATCGAGTGGACCATCGACGGACAGCGGGTGGGCTCCTCCGGCACGCTGGAGTACCGGATCCCCTCGAGCTGGCCGGACGGCAGGGAGTTCGTCCTCGAGGCCCGCTACGACGATGGGATCGCCGTCGGCGTCTCGGAGCCGGTCAACCTGGTGGTGCTCCAGAAGCCGGACGGGATCGATCTGCCGCCCCGGGTGCGGATCATCAAGCCCGTCGCGGGCGGTCCCTACCTCACCGCCGCTACCTACGATCTGCAGGCGTCGGCCCACGACTTCGAGGACGGGATCCTGAGCGCCGATGTGCGCTGGGAGTTCAAGCGAGGCGGCAGGGATTGGGTGCAGCTCCCCGCCGGCCAGACCACCTTCACCCTCCATGAGATCGGTCCGCCCACCCAGCCTGGCGGCGTCGAGGTCCGGGCGTCGGTCACCGACAGCGCGGGCCAGACCACCACCGACACCATCTCCATCTATGAAACGGTCCCGGGATGAGAAAAACCAGCCTTATACATGTAGCCGCCACCCTCGCCCTCCTCCTCGTAGGCGTCGGCGCCTGCGACGATGAGAGGAAGGGCCGCGCTCCGGTGGAGGGCGGGGTCGGTGGGACCGGCGGAGCCGAGCCCGAGCCGCTCAACGCCGCTCCCGTCGCCGACGCCGGCGCCGATCAAGTCGTCCCGCTGGGCAGCGAGGTGGAGCTCAACGGGAGGGCGTCCTCCGATCCCGATGGAGATCCGCTGACCTTCCATTGGGCCTTCACCACCTTGCCAGAGGGGAGCGAGGCGTCGCTCCACGATCCGCGCAGCCGCACCCCCCGCTTCCTGGCGGATCGAGCCGGGATCTACGAGGTGGAGCTCGTCGTCGACGACGGCTCGCTCACGGCAACCGATAGCGTGATGATCCGCGCCAACCGCGCCCCCTCGGCGGACGCCGGCGGCGATCGGAGCGGCGTGGTCGGAGAGGCGATCACCTTGGACGGCAGCGCCTCTGCCGATCCCGACGGAGATCCGCTCACCCACACCTGGAGCTTCATCACTTTGCCGGCGGGCAGCACCGCGACCTTCGTGGAGGCGGCTGGAGCCCTCGCTACATTCACGCCAGATCAGGTGGGGCGCTACGTGGCGGCGCTCGAGGTCTCGGACGGCTTCGCCACCGCGACCGATCGCATCGAGGTGGAGGTGGTCCCCGCGACGGGGATCCTCGGCTCCGTCCTCTACGTCTCGCCTCAAGGCGACGACGACGACCTCGGCGCAGAGGATGCGCCGCTGGCCACCCTTGGCGTCGCCGTGGAACGCGCCCGGCAGAATGCGGACATCCGCCGGATCCAACTCGACCCCGGGATCTACACCGAGGACTTTGAGTTGGAGATCGATCGAGACGTCACCATCGTCGGCTCCGAGTCCGAAGACGATCCCTCGATCCTTCTGGCCAGCGGCAGGATCTTCGAGGTGGTCGACGGCGCCCGCCTGAGCCTGCTGGGCCTCAGCCTCCGCACGAGGGGGATTGCGATTCGCACCGTCGGCGCCGACGTAGATCTCAACCGAGTGCGCTGCGAGAGCCAGCGCTGCATCCAAGCCGGCATGCTCGCCGTGGGACCAGCTGGCAGCGTCACCGTCCGCGCTTCGAGGCTGCAGGGGACGGAGAATCCAGCCAGCGGGATCTCCATCCTGGGGGGCCCCGGCGCAACGATCATCGACAGCACGATCGCAGGGCACTCCGCAGGAGTCTCAGTCAGCGGGGCGCCGATCCTCGTCCGAGGCAGCCAGTTCACCGATTGCCGCACGGGCGTGGATCTCTACCAGCTCACGGGCGACCACGGGGCCCGGATCGAAGACTCCGGTTTCGACGAGAGCCTCGTGGGGATCAGCGCGGTCTTCGCACACAACGTCCGGATCCAGGGGAGCGTCTTCTCCACTACCAGAGGCCTCGAGATCTCAGGGAGCACCGTCTTCGGCGACGATCTCCTCTTCAGCGGGATCGACGGAGAAGCGGTGGTGATCGGCGAGGACGATTTCGGGGATGGCGAGACCCTGACCTTGCGCAACTCCGAGTTCTCCTCCATCGCGGGGCCCGGCATCGCGATCAAGGGCCTGGGCAGTACGGTGGATCTCGGGAACGCCACCGAGCCCGGGAACAACTCGATTCATACGTCGTACGTCGAGCTCCTCGACGATCGCCCCGACGACTCCCTGGGAACGGTCACGATGAGCCAGACCACCCTCGGCGGAGACATGCCCCCGCCCGGGGCGTACAGCGGACCCAGCTTCAACCATCACGGGATCGCGATCCGCGGCAGGAATCAGGTGATCGTCTACTGAACGCCGACCGGCTCGCCCCGCTCCCATGGGGCGAGCCGGCCAGAAGGCCGGCCTCCCGGCAGGTCGGAGGACCCAGCCCAGAATCACCGACGGCGATCGCGACGACTTCGAGCGCCCCAATTCCGAGAGAGGAAGAGCGGAGGTGGCTCGAACCCGCCCATTCCCTCGGAGCTCCCCTTTCAGCTCGCGAGGCTGCCGAGGGTGCGGACCTCGTCGTCCGTGAGGCGGATCCGGCTGGCGGCGACGTTTGACTCCAGGTGAGAGACCGAGCCCGTGCCGGGGATCGGGATCATCACCGGAGAGGCGGCGAGCAACCAGGCCAGCGCGATCTGGGAGGCGGTGGCCTCGTGAGCCTTCGCGATCTGCCCCAGGGGGCCGTCCTCCAGCCCGTCCACGCCCAGCGGTCGCCAGGGGATGAAGGCGATCCCCCGGGCCGCACACCAGTCGAGGACCGGCTGGGAGCTGCGATCCGCGAGGTTGTAGCGGTTCTGGACCGAGACGATCTGCACCAGCCCGCTGGCCTGCTCGAGCTGCTCCACGCTGAAGTTGCTCAGGCCAATGTACCTGATCTTCCCCTCCCGCTGCAGCTCCGCCAGGGCGAGGAGCGAGTCCTCCAGCGCCACCTTCGGATCCGGGCGGTGGAATTGATAGAGCTCGATCTGCTCCAGACGCAGCCGGCGAAGGCTCCCTTCACACGCCTCCTTCAGATGGGCCGGAGTGCCGTTCGGCACCCAACGGTCGGGGCCCGGACGGACGAGCCCGCCCTTGGTGGCGATCAGCAGGTCCTTCGGATACGGGCTGAGGGTCTCACCGATCAGCCGCTCCGAGACGTCGGGTCCATAGGAGTCGGCGGTGTCGATGAAGTCGATCCCCAGCTCCACCGCCCGCCGGAGGACCCGCTTCGACTCCTCCGCGCCCGGGGGCTCGCCCCAGATCCCCTTCCCCGTGATCCGCATCGCCCCAAAGCCGAATCGGTGAACGGGCCGCTCCCCGCCCAGTCGAAAGACGCCTGCTTCCTCAACGCTCATTTGAGCCTCCTTGTATGAAGGAAGACTTTGAACGCTCCCCTGCAGACCGCAAGCAGATTGCGCCTCCAGCTCGCAGGTCGCAATGAATCGGGCGCCCGCCCGCTCCCACCAAGAATCGGAGCTCGATCCGTCGTTCTCAATTGAATCCACGCATCCTGCTTGATACCCGAAACACAAGATCGCGCCCGCGCCCCTTCGAAGGAGGATCTTTGGATCTTGCCTACATCGTCGCCCCCATCCTCCTGATCGCCGTGGTGCTGGCAGCGGTCCTCCTCGAGCGCCTCAGCGTGCCCGTGATCCTCGTCGCCCTGGGAGCCGGCATCGTCTCCGGCAGCGACGTGCTGAACCTCTGGCCCTTCGAGAACGTGATCCTGACCAACCAGGTCGCCAACATGGCCCTGGTCTTCATCCTCTTCCAAGGCGGCTTCGTCACCAAACGCAGCGACTTTCGCGCGGTCGCGCTCCCCGCCGGGGGGCTGGCGACGTGGGGCGTGCTCCTCACCGCCGGCATCACCTACGTCTGCCTGCGTTATGGATTCGGCTGGTCCCTGGAGAAGGCGGTCCTGCTCTCGGTGATCATCTCCTCCACCGACGCGGCCGCGATCTTCTCCATCTTCCGTCGTCAATCCCTCCCGCCACGGCTCTCCTCTACCGTGGAGATCGAGAGCGCCGCCAACGATCCCATGGCGATCCTCCTGACGGTGGTGGCGGTCACCGCCTTCACATCAGGTGAGACCCAGGGCGGGGCCCTCGTCCTCTCCTTTTTCTGGAAGTTCACCGCAGGGCCCGTCATCGGGTATCTGCTGGCCCGCGGCTCCCTCTGGCTCTTCAACCGCATCACCCCGCAGGATCGCGGCTACTACTACGTGCTGTTCCTGGGCGTGGTGCTCCTCACCTACGGACTCTCCGAGGCCGCCCAGGCCAGCGGCATGCTGGCCGTCTTCACCGCCGGCTTCGTCATGGGCAACCACCCCTTCGTCCACAAGCAGGGCGTGCTGAACTTCTCGGAGGCCATCTCCACCATCGCCAACATCGGCATGTTCGTGCTCATGGGCCTGCTGGTCTTCCCCAGCGATTGGTCGAGTTTGTGGAAGGAGGGGCTCCTCCTCTTCCTCGTGCTCACCGTGCTCGCCCGTCCGATCGCCGTCTTCGTCGGCACCATCGCCATGGGTTTCAGCGGAAAGGAGAAGACCTTCATCGCCTGGTCCGGGCTGCGAGGCGCCGTGCCCATCGTCCTCGCCACCTATCCGGCCGCCGCCGGCATGGACATCGGCGACGAGGTCTTCAACCTCGTCTTCTTCGCCGTGATCCTCTCGATCCTGATCCAGGGCTCCAGCATGGGCACGGTGGCAAAGTGGATGAAGCTCTCTGTGCCCTCGCGTCCGAAGCCGCTCTACACCCTCGACCTGATCACCATGGCCCACAGCGACTACGATCTCGTGGTGGTCGACCTCCCCGATCCCCAGGGCGCCCCCGGCCCCCGCATCCGCGATCTCAACCTCCCCGAGGGCGCCGTGATCACCCTGGTCACCAGAGGATCGGAGGTGGTCCTGCCCAAGGGCAACACCCGCCTCCAGGGCTGGGATCAGGTCACCCTCCTGGCCCACGCCCCCGACGAAGAGGCCGTCCGCCGCTCCCTGATCGATCCCTTCGACGAGACCACCGCCGGGAGCGAGGAGGCCACGGAGCGGCTCCCGCACTCCAAGTACGAGTCGATCTGACTCACCCCCCACGGCCGCGACCGGAGCTTCGCGCCGAGCGCCCTCGGAACCGATGCGCGCAGGGTCGAGACGCACCAAGCTGAAGGGGTGAGTGATCTACCGATCGCGGATTATGGCTTGATCTCCGATTGTCGCTCGGCCGCCCTCGTCAGCAGAGATGGCTCGATCGATTGGCTCTGCCTCCCGCGCTTCGATGCACCCTCGATCTTCGGCCGGCTCCTCGATCGGGATGCCGGGCATTGGTCGATCGGCCCGGCGGCGGGCGGCGGGTCGGTGGAGCGGCGCTACCTCGACGACACGATGGTGCTCTCGACCACCTTCCGAACGAGCAGCGGCGTTCTTCGACTCCTGGATTCGATGGCCATCGAGCTGGCGGCGGATCGTCACGAGCTGCGCTTGGACGAGCCCCGAGCGCTGCTCCGGCGAGTCGAATGCCTCGAGGGCGAGGTGGCAATATCGATCGAGTTCGCGCCTCGCCCCGAGTACGGCCTGGTCCGGCCGCGGCTGGAGGTAGAAAGAGGGCTCGTTTCGCGGGGGGGCCCCGACGTGCTCACGCTGTCGTGCGCCCGGCCCCTCAGCGTCGATGGATCGACCGCGAAAGGAATCTTCGTCCTGCGTCGCGGCGAGCGCGCGTCATTTGCGGCGATGCACGCAGCGATCTGGGAGCCTGGTCCCGAGCCCTTGGACGAGGATTCGATCGACGACCTGATCGACCGGACGATCGAGGCGTGGAGGATCTGGGCCTCGGATCACCAGGCCTACGAGGGACCGTGGAAGCGCCTCGTCGACCACAGCGGCAGGGTGCTCCAGGCCCTCTCCTTCGCGCCGACGGGCGCCGTGATCGCGGCGGCGACGACCTCGCTTCCTGAGCAGGTGGGAGGATCCCGCAATTGGGATTATCGGTTCACATGGGTGCGGGACGCGAGCCTGACCCTGCAGGCCCTCTGGGTGGCGGCGTGCCCCAAGGAGGCCTACCGCTTCTTCGACTTCCTCGCGAACGCGTCGCTCTCGACGAGCGAAGCTGGCAGCCGACAGATCATGTACGGGGTCGGGGGCGAGCACGATCTCGCCGAGCGGGAGCTGGGGCAGCTCACCGGTTGGCGCGGCAGCCGACCGGTGCGCGTTGGCAATGGAGCGTGGCACCAGCGGCAGCTCGACGTGTTCGGAGAGCTTCTCTGCGCCGCCTGGGTCCTGCGCGAGCAGCCTCGAATCTTCGAGCCGACGACCCGCTCCTACCTCCGGGAGGCCGTCGACGCGGCTGCGGCACATTGGACCGAAGCGGATCAGGGGCTCTGGGAGATTCGCGGACCTCCGCGGCACTACCTCAACTCCAAGCTGATGTGCTGGACCGCCCTCGACCGGGGGATCGAGCTCGTGGAGCTCCTCGACGCGCACGATCGGGTCTCGTCCTGGCGATCGACCCGGGAGGAGATCCGTGCGGCGATCCTCGATCAGGGCTGGTCCCAGCAGGCGCTCGCCTTCACGCAGAGTTTCGGCTCCGACGACCTCGACGCATCGGCGCTACGAATCCCGCTGATCGGCTTCCTGCCGCCTGGCGACCCGAGGGTGCGCTCCACCGTCGAGGCGATCGCCGCCCGCCTCGTGGATCGCCGCGGCCTCGTCTTCCGCTACCTCGCGCCCGACGGACTTTCGGGTGGCGAAGGCACTTTCCTGCTCTGTACCTTCTGGCTCGCGGAGGCCTGGTCCCTCCTCGGTGAGCCAGGTCTGGCCCAGGAGGCGTTCGAGCGCGCCGTCGCTCACGCCAACGATCTCGGCCTCCTCTCCGAGGAGGTCGATCCAGAGTCGGGAGAGCTCCTCGGCAACTTTCCGCAGGCCTTCAGCCACATCGGCCTGATCAACGCCGC
>JBEBXK010000052.1:0-26197 GCA_040391605.1 Vulgatibacter incomptus | reverse complement strand
TGCCGAGGAGGTACCAGACCGAGACCATGGCGGTGACGTTGATCTGCTGGCTCTGATGACCGAGCCCCCACCAGGCGATGCGATACCAGCCGGCGTCGGGGACCTCGGTGAGGCCCAGCGACCACGTGAGGGCGGGGAAGAGGGCGATCGCGCCGTGGAGGATGGTGACCACCGCGATGATCGCCGCGGCGGTGGCGCCGAAGGTGACCAGGGGCACCGAGCCCTCGTAGGTCTTGTCGCGCCTGGCGATGTAGAGGGTGGCGAAGAAGTCGATGACGCCCAGCAGCGCGCCGACTGCGAAGGCGAGGATGCCGGCGTAGAAGGCGGGGTGCGCCTGCAGCGGCACGTAGGAGGTGATGAGGACGTCAGCCCGTCCGGTGAAGAAGATCGCCCAGTTGGAGACCAACGCGCCGCCCGCCATCAGGGCAAATGACGCGACAGCCAGCCCCTTGGATGCGAGCCGGCTGTTCAGGAGGCTGGTACACGCGAAATAGAGGATCGCGATCTCCATGAAGATGATCCAGAGGATCAGCATGTTCAGGCCGTGGGCCGTGAGGATCCGGTAGTACCAGACCGCGTCCAGCAGGTGGACCGAGGGCCAACGGGTGAGGGCGAGGAGGAGCGCGCAGACGGCGCCGACCAGCAGGAAGACCACGGCCGCCACGGCGTTGAGGCGGATGAAGGTCTGGGCCGTGAGGCAGACCGACAGCCCCGTGGTGTCACAGGTGCGGACCTTGCCCGCATGGTTTCCCTTTACGGGGATTGGATCCAGGGGGAGGGGCGTCGCGCCGATCCCGGCGGTGAGGGTAGACATGATTTTCCTTAATCGACGAGGATCTTGCCTGTCATCAGGTGATGTCCGATTCCGCAGAACTCGTTGCAGACGATGGGGAACTCACCCTTGGACGTCGGGGTGATGGTGAGGACGTGGTCGTAGCCCGGGAGGACCTGGAAGTTCATGTTCATGGGCAGGAGCGAGAAGCCGTGTTGGAGGTCGGTGGACGAGACATGGATGCGGTAGGTCTGCCCCTCCTTGAGCTTCAGGATCGGATGCCATCTCCACATCGAGGCCTGGAGGTAGGCGTCGCTCCCGGGAGGCGGCTCGACGATGGCGACCCCCTTCTCCTCGCCGACCTTGTAGTCATCGACGAAGCGGTTGACCCGCTCGATGAAGGCGCCGGCGCTGACCCGATAGGCCTCGCCCGTGCTGTTCTGTTTTCCTTTGAAGTGCCAATAGGGCATCGCCATGGAGAGGATGACGCACCAGGCGAGGGCGAGGCCGATCCAGAGGCGCTCGCCTCCGCTGGGGGCGCGCAGCCATCCGGCTTCGGGGACGTGGATGCTCATGGGTGTCCTCGGACTACGGCAGCGCCGCGGGATCCATGGAGGCCAGCTCGAACCAGCCCCATAGCGTGTAGGAGAGGAAGGGGATGATCACGCCCAGGGCGAGGAGCAGCCAGGGGTTGTCCATCAGCTTCTGGAGGGGATGAATCTTCTTCAGGTCCGGATCCATTGATGGCTCCTGCGGACGATCGCGTGGGGCTGCGACCGCCGCCATGAGAGGAGGACGATGGTGAGGAAGGCGACGCCTCCCACCGCGGCGATGAGGCCCCCGACCCCCATCACCGCGAGGCCGACGGTCTCGGGGAGGCTGCGGTGGAGCTGCTCGGCGCCGTAGACCTTGCGTCCCATGCCGAAGTGTCCGGCGACGCCGAAGCCGAGGGCGAAGACTGCCTGGCCGACGCCGAAGATCAGCGGCTGCAGCCTGGCGAGGCGTGGGGTGGCGACCGCGACGCCGAGGCGGGGGAGCAGCACGTAGGTGACGGCCATGAAGGAGGCGGTCACCGCGCCGATGGCGGCGTGGTAGTGGGCGGGCACCATGGTGTTGGAGCCGCGGATCATCGCGCCAAGGACAAAGCCGAGGAGGGCGAGGCCGGCGCTGGTGGCGAAGCCGATCAACGGGGCGCCGAGCGCTTGGGCAGGAGTCGCGTCTGCCGAGGCGAGCGCGATCGATTCAGCTCCGGCGTCGTCCGAGAGGGATCTTCCGGGCCCGCTCCTCTCCGGCTCGCCGACGCGCGCCCGTAGGAGGGCGAGGACGCAGGCGCCCAGGACGAAGAGGATCACCGGGAAGATCCCCCATTGCATCATCCAGGTGAAGCCGATCCGATAGTAGGGGGAGGCGGGTCCCTGGACCGCGAGGAGGGGGGAGAGCAGGGCGGGGAGGAGCAGCAGCCCGAAGGCGATGGAGGCGGCGCGCCGCGAGAGGATGGGGCGCGCCACCAGGGGCTGGAGGAGGATCAGCCAGGCCCCTGACATTGCGGCGACGCTGGCCACCTGGAGCACGTGGCCTCCACCCCAGAAGAGGTTCTCGTAGTAGGCCTCCGCCACGAGCGAGCGCGAGGTGGAGACCCAGGAGCCGGCGAAGCAGAGGAGCGAAGCGATCACGGCGAACGCGGAGGTTCGCAGGGCGATCCGCGCGGCCCCAGACATGGGGATGACGCCCTCGCCCGTTTCGCTCGAGGGGAGCAGGCGGCGATCGGCGACCGCCAGGAGGATCCCCAGCGCGAAGGTGCCGAGGCCCGCGAGGAAGAGCGGATGGTCGATCACCGGGACGTAGTTGGAGAGGATCGGCTTCGATCCCCTCGCGCCGGCGGAGGCGAGGATCAGCATCACGCCAGCGAGGCCGACGATGATGGAGCCCCGCTGGAGGAGGCCCGGCTCGCGTCGGGCGGGGATCAGGGCGAAGAGGCCGGCGACGAAGGAGAAGATCCAGACGAGGAGCGCGAGGTCGACGTGGATCACCAGGCCTCGTCGGAAGAAGAGGGGGTCGCTGGCGAGGGAGTCGAGGACGGGGGTGCGCGCGGCGGCCAGGAGGATCGCGAGGAGGCCGGAGAGGAGGAGGCTGGCGGCGCTGAGCAGGAGCCAGCGCCTGGCGAGGGTTCTCGTCTGTTCTAGCGGGGGAAGCATCCTTGCCTCATGGGGCCGGGAGGGGGCTGCGATGAGGGGGAGGATGTACAGGTTCAGACATCAGGGTGTTATGATGAATGTCATACATCTCGTGCGCTGCCGCGGTGGTTCGGCGATCGCTATGATGAAAATCATAACCACATGACCGCACGTGGGGGCTCGACGGGAGGCGCTGTGGAGCCGGGGCTCAGGCGCTGGCGTGGCGGAGGCTTCGACGCATGGGCGGGCGGGGCTCGTCGCGGAGGGCGGGGAGCTCGGCGGCGATCCGGGCGCGCACGGCCTCTCGCAGGGCTGGGACGTCATCCAGGCTCATGCCTTTGGTGGAGACTGGCGGGAGGATCCGGGCCCTCGCCGTGGACCAGCCGAACCAGATGGAGCCCTTCGGGCGGCAGCTTCGGGTGCCCGAGATGGCGATGGGCAGCACCGGGGCGCCGGTGGTGATGGCCAGCTCGAAGGCGCCGTCCTTGAAGGGGAGCAGCTCCCCGTCCGGCGAGCGGGTCCCCTCGGGGAAGAGCATCACGGAGATCCCGGCGCCGAGGCTCTGGCGACAGCTCTCCAGCATGGCCCGCACGCTCCCGCCTCGTCCACGGCGGATGGGGATGTCGCCGCCCATCCGGAGGATCCAGCCGACCAGCGGGATGCGGAAGAGCTCGTCCTTGGCGACCCAGCGCATATCCCAGGGGAGCCGGGCCAGGAGGAAGGGATCGGCGGTGGACTCGTGGTTGGAGACCACGACGAAGGGCGAGCGATCGATGGATGGCGGCGCCTCCCCTTCGATCTCGAAGCGCCACATGGGCAGCAGGCTGCCGCAGCTTCGCCCGAGCCTGCGGACCCAGCGGCCCGGGATCCGATGGCTGGGATCGCGGCGGTGGATCGCCGCGACGACGGTGAGGATCGGCAGGTACGCGACGAGCAGCAGCGCGAAGATCGCGTAGGCGTAGATCCCCAGAAATGGAAGCAAAAGACGGCGCATCTTCGTCACTCTCTCGAAAGGAGGAGACCGATGGTTGGCATCCCCTCGTCATGGGCGAGTCATGAACCTCCGAGGCGGCGACCCCTCGTATGATCCCGATCATGTCTTCGTTATTTGTCCGTGACGAACGAGCTGTATCTCCCTCCCCATGACCATTCGGTTCGAGAGAGAGAAGTGGGCGCTGATCCTGGGAGGATCGAGCGGCTTCGGCCTGGCGGCGGCGCAGAAGCTGGCCTCCTGCGGCATGAGCGTCGCCGTAGTGCATCGGGATCGAGCGGGATCGATGGACGCGATCGAGCGCGAGTTCGAGGCGATCCGTCGCCACGACGTCGGCTTCCTCTCGTTCAACGTCGACGCCACCGCCGCCGCCGGGCGGGAGCAGGTCCTCGCCTGCCTCCGAGCCCGCCTGGGCGGGAGAGAGCGGATCCGGCTCCTCCTCCACTCGATCGCGTGGGGGAACCTGAAGCCGCTGGTGCAGCCCCACGACGAGGGCGTGGATCGGGAGAGCCACCAGCTCCTGGACGACGAGGATCTCGCCGGGACCATCTACGCCATGGGGACCAGCCTCGCGAGCTGGACGCGGGCGGTCTTCGACCAAGGCCTCTTCGCCAAGGACGCCCGGATCCTCTCGCTCACCAGCGAGGGGAACGAGGTGGCCTGGAGAGGCTACGCGGCGGTCTCCGCGGCGAAGGCGGTGTTGGAGTCCATCTCCCGGTCGCTCAGCCTGGAGCTTGCGCCCTGGGGGATCCGGACCAACGTGATCCAGGCGGGCGTCACCGACACCCGGGCCCTGCGGCTCATCCCCGGGAGCGATGCCATGATCGACTCGGCCCTTCGCCGCAATCCCTTCGGCAGGTTGACCACGGCGGAGGACGTCGCCGGCTTCATCGCGCTCATGTGCACAGACGAGGCGCGGTGGGTGAACGGCGCCTTGCTCCGCGTAGACGGCGGCGAGCGGATCGGCTCCTAGATGATGGCGATGCTCTACGTCCATGGAATGGGGCACTTCCACCCCGAGAACGTGATCGACAACGCCTTCCTGGAGTCCCTCGACATAGGCACCAACGACGAGTGGATCCTGGAGCGGGTGGGGATCCACCGCAGGCATACCGTCCTCCCCCTGGAGTACATCCGCGAGAGGCGCAACGCAGATCCGCGGGAGGCCCGGGAGGCGGCGCTCTACTCCAACGTGGACACCGGGGCCCTGGCGGCCAGGCAGGCGCTGGAGCGCGCAGGGATCGCTCCGTCGGAGGTCGGCCTGGTGATCGCCGGCGGCTGTTCGCCGGAGATGTCCATCCCCGCGGAGGCGGCGCGGATCGCGGACGCCCTCGAGATCGAGGCCTCCGCCTTCGACGTCAACTCGGCGTGCTCCAGCTTCGGCGCCCAGCTCCACCTGCTGCGCTCGATGGAGAAGCTCCCGCCATACGTGCTCGTGGTGAACTCGGAGAACACAACCAGGGTGGTGGACTACCGAGATCGCAGCACCGCCGTCCTCTGGGGCGACGGCACCAGCGCCGCCGTGCTCTCCGGCGATCTCCCCTCGCGGATCCGGGTCGAGGCCACCAGCCTCCGCTCGGCGCCCTCGGGTTGGAGAGAGGTGACCATCCCCCTTGGTGGGCACTTCGAGCAGCGCGGGAGCGCGGTGCAGCGCTTCGCGATCAAGACCACCGCCGCGTGTCTGGACGAGGCGCTGCCCGGGGCCCGGGCGCGCTGCGCGTCGACTGGGGGGAGGCTCCGCTTCGTCGGCCATCAGGCGAATCGGCTGATGCTGGAGGGGGCGGTGCGGCGGGCGGGGCTCTCGGAGGGCGAGCATTGGCAGAACGTGGCGATCCGGGGAAACACCGGCGCGGCAGGCGCGCCCTCGGTGGTCTCGGAGCATTGGGAGGAGCTGGCCGCCGGCGACACGATCGTGATGGTCGTCGTCGGCGCGGGCCTCAGCTGGGCCAGCCTGATCCTGGAGGTGGATTCGTGATGCGGTACGCGGAGTTTCTGGAGCGGGAGCACTTCACGAAGGCTGAGCTGCTGGCCCTCTCACAGGGGCGGCTGGTGGACGATCCGCCAGGCGAGCTCGTGCGGCTCCCGGCGCCGCCGATGCTGATGGTGGATCGGGTGCTGGAGTTGCGCCGCCTGGGGCCGCGTGGCCGCATCGTCGCGGAGCGCGACGTCCAGGTGGACGATTGGTTCTTCCACTGCCACTTCCGCGGCGATCCCGTGCAGCCCGGCTGCCTCGGCGTGGACGCGATCTGGCAGCTCCTGGGCCTCTACTGCGGCGCCGGCGGCGCACGGGGATCCGGCCGCGCCCTGGGCTGCAAGGAGATCGACTTCGCCGGGCAGATCCGGCCTCACGACAGAGTGGTGCGCTACGAGGTCGACGTGCGCCGCTTCTCGATGCTCCCCGCCTCCGGCGCAGCGGTGGTGGTGGGATCGGCGCGGGTCCTGGTGGACGGCGCGCCGATCTACTCCATCCGCGACGCCAAGGTCGGCGTCTTCCTCGACATCGCCTACCCGGATTATCCGCTGCGCTCCGCCCACGCGATCGGCGGGATCCTGGACAGGAGCGGGCGATGAGGCTCAGCCCCGAGGCGCTCCTGGCCAAGGTGCCCCAGCAGCGTCCCTTCCGCTTCATCGATCGCATCGTCTCGGTGGACGAAGAGCGGGTGGTCGGCACCTACACCTTCCGTCCCGACGAGTCCTTCTACGAGGGACACTTCCCCGGCGACCCCGTGACACCCGGCGTGATCCTGCTGGAGACGATCTGCCAGACCGGCCTGGTCGCCTTCGGGATCTACCTGCTGGCCCTGGAGGTGGAGGGCGACGAGGTGGATCGCACGATCACCCTCTTCACCGACGCCGAGGTGGAGTTCGAGCGGGTGGTGCGCCCCGGTGAGACGGTCCGGGTGGAGGCGGAGAAGATCGCCTGGCGACGCCGCAAGCTCAAAGTCCGCGCCACCCTCTTCGCCGGCGGCGATCGGGTGGCGGCGAGCGGCGTGGTGGCGGGGATGGGCATCGAGAGAGAGGTCCGGAGATGAAGGCCAGGAGGGTCGTGGTGACAGGCGTCGGTGTGTTGGCACCGAGTGCTCATGGTATCGAAGACTTCGTCGCCGCCCTGCGGGGGATGAAGAGCGGCGTCCGCCATCAGCCGAAGCTGGAAGCGCTGGGCTTCGGCTGCCAGGTGGCGGGGGTGCCCCAGGGCGTGGACGAGCTGCGACACAGCTACCTGGGGGAGGACGAGCTCATGGCCATGAACCCCAACATGGTCTACGCCGCCATCGCCGCGATCGACGCCTGGGAGGACGGGGGGCTGAAACGGCCCGCGCTGGACGCGGACGCCCCCGATTGGGAGAGCGGCGCGATCCTCGGCACGGGGATCGGCGGCATCGACACCATCGCGGAGAAGCTCGCGCCACGGGTGGACGCCGGCAGGGTGGGGCGCCTCGGCAGCACCATGGTCGAGCAGATCATGTCGAGCGGCAACAGCGCCAGGGTCGCGGGCCTCCTCGGCTTGGGGAATCAGGTCTCCACCAACTCCAGCGCCTGCACCACCGGCACCGAGGCGGTGATCCAGGCCTTCGAAAGGATCCGGACGGGCCGGGCGGAGCGGATGCTCGCCGGTGGCTCCGAGGGGAGCTCCCCCTACATCTGGGCGGGCTTCGACGGGATGAAGGTGCTGAGCCGCGCGTCGAACCACGAGCCGGCGCGGGCCTCCCGGCCCCTCTCCGCCTCGGCGGCGGGCTTCGTCCCCGGCTCCGGCGCCGGCGTCCTCCTCCTGGAGAGCCTCGAGAGCGCGCTGCTGCGAGGCGCGAGGATCCACGCCGAGGTCCTGAGCGGCGCGCTGAGCTGCGGCGGCCACCGCGGCGGCGGGAGCATGACCGCCCCCAACCCGGAGGGCGTCCGTCGCTGCATCCGGGCCGCGGTGGACGAGGCGGGGATCGCGGCGGAGGAGGTGGGCGCGATCAACGGCCACCTCACCGCCACCTTCGCGGATCCCCATGAGGTGCGGAGCTGGTCCGCGGCGCTGGCGCTGCCGCCGGAGCGGATGCCCTGGATCCAATCGACCAAGTCTCTGATCGGCCACGCCCTCGGCGCCGCCGGCGGGATCGAATGCGCCGCCGCGGTGCTGCAGCTCGCCCACGGCTTCGTGCACGGCACCGCCAACTGCGAGGACCTCCACCCCGAGCTCGCGCGATACGCCCGGCGCATCCCCGGCGAGACCCTCGACGCGCCCGACCTCGACGTCGTGGCCAAGGCCAGCTTCGGCTTCGGCGACGTCAACGGCTGCGTGATCTTCCGCCGCTTTCATCCCACCCCCAGCAGGAGAAGCAGATGAATCAGACAGAGGTATTCGAGCAGGTAGTCGGGATCCTCAGGCCCTTCGTCCGGGCGCCGGAGGCCCTCGAGGCCGTGGCGTCCAACACCACGATCCTCGGCGATCTCAAGGTGAACTCCGCCCGCCTCGTGGACGTGGTCCTCGAGATGGAGGACGCCTTCGGGATCTCGATCACCGACGACGAGGCGGATGGTGTCCGATGTGTCGGGGACGCGGTCTCGTTGGTCCTGGCGAAGCGGTGAACGCTCAAAGGCTCTGAGCCTGCGCCGATGCTCTCTGCGCGGCCATCGGTCACTCTCGGTAACGACGTGGTGGATCTCGGCGATCCCGAGACCGCCGACGCCCACCTGCGCGAGCGCTTCCTGCGGCGGATCCTCTGCCCAGGCGAGCTCGCGCTCTTTCGCCACGCAGCCGATCCCAAGGCCCGCCTCTGGTCCCTCTTCGCCGCGAAGGAGGCGGCTTATAAGGCGGCGGTCAAGCTGCGCCCCGACACGCTCTTCGCCCATCGCGCCTTCTCCGTGGCGACCGACCTCCGCTCCGTACGTCATCAAGCGTGGCGCTTCTCCTTGCTCATGACGCAGACGCGGGATTGGGTCCACGCCCTCGCCTTCACGGGCAAGGCGCCGCGCTTCGTGGTCGGCGTCGCCAAGGACGACCCCAGCCGCGACGCGCGCCGCCTCCTCTTGGACAGCGTCGCCGCCGAGCTGGGCCATGGGGCGGCACGCCTCGCCGTCGCCCGCGCCCCCTCTCCCCTCCATTGGAATGGGCTGGCGCCACCCCGGATCACGCTGGACGGCAGCGCCCTCTCCCTCGACGTGAGCCTCTCCCACCATGGGCGCTTCGTGGCCTGTGCCCACGAGGTCAGGGACGCCTCTGGCGGCGGGGCTTCGTTGGCGCGGCCCGGCTCTTCGTAACCATCTGCGAGTCGGAGGCGAGCAAACGCTAGGAAGAGCCGCAGCGCGCGTGCCTGCCGACCTGCCAGCTGATCCTGGTCATAGCGGCGGCCTTGCGCATTCTCCTTTCGACGCCAATGGGAGTGTGAAGGAGGCCACACTTGCGCTCGAACCCGTTCCGCCTCGCAGCTCTCCCGCTTCTACTCTGCATCCTCGCTCTGCCGTCCGTCGCCTGGGCCCAGCCCACCGACGACGCCGACGAGTCGACCGTCCCCGCCGTACCGTTCCCGAAGGAGGCGCCCCCGACCCTGCCCCCCGCGGAGTCCAAGCTCCTCACCAGAGGTCTTCGACTCGAAGTTTCAGGCGTCCTCTACGCATTCTGGAGCGCCGACCTCGCCGCCGCGAATCCCGACGCCCCCTCTCCCAACGGCGCCAACCGCTTCGAGCTCTCGCGTGCCTTTATCGACGTGATCCCCCAGATCGGCGACTCGATCTCCCTGCGGATCACCCCGGACCTCGTCCGGGTCTCCGGCGCGGAAGGCAACATCGACGGCAACCTCGCCCTGCGTTTGTTCTTCGCCTACGTCCGCTTCGCCGACGTGCTCCCCGGCGTCTCCGTGATCGCGGGGCTGCAGCCTTCGCCCCTCACCTCCTTCGACGACGCGCTCTGGCAGTATCGGGTGTTGGGCCCGTCGATCTTCACCACCCTCACCGGCCTGCCCACCTCGGACCTGGGGGTCGGTGTCACCGGCCATCACCTCGACGGCCTCCTCGAATACCAGCTCCTGCTCTCCAACGGCGAGGGTGCCAACCGACCGGAGTCGTCGTCCCGGGAGTCGGCCAAGTTCAAGGACGGCAGCGGGCGCCTCAGCCTCGCCCCCTTCACCGGCTCCTCGGCGCCCTGGCTGCGCCGCCTCCGCCTCAGCGCCCTCGCCAACTACGGCATCGAGAGAAAGCTCGACGACAGGCACCTCGATCGGGTCCGCCTCCTGGGACTGGCCTCCCTCGAGCATCGCCTCGGCACCCTGGCCGCTGGCGCCGGGCCCACCTGGGACGGCGTGCGCGATCCGGACGATGGAGGCGTGACAACCAGAAATGGGCTCCTCTTCACCACCTTCGGCTTCATCAACCTCCCCTACGACCTCCGCCTCCTGGGCCGCTTCGACCTCTTCAACCCCGACGTCGATCATTCGGCGAAGACCAGCCCCGAGAACCAGACCACCGGCCAGCGCACCCGCATCATCGGCGGCGTCGCCTACCGCGTGAACGAGCTGGTACAGCTCGTGGTCGACTATCAGCGCTTCGGCTTCGAGGTCGCCGAGCGAACCCCTCCTGGCGCCGTAGGCGATCTCCTCTTCCTCCACATGGAGGCGCGCTACTGACGAAGCCCCGATCCGTCAAAGTCACCGAGGCCTTCTGTCGATCCGATTGATTGATGAGGAGGGCTTGCGCCCCCCTGGAGCCCTGCTGATAGGCTGTTCGTCGCTGCACCAATCCGCCCCCGGATTTGGAGAGGACGAACATGGCACATCGACTATCGATCACGGCTACAGCACCAGATGCAGTTGGGTTACCGAGGCTTGGGATCGCGATCATCCTGGCCTTCCTGTTGGCTGCCGCATCTGGTTGCGGCACGAGCGATTCGGATCGACCGGATCCTGGAGCAGGAGGGAGCGGCGCCACGGGCGGTGCACCCGGCACCGGCGGGACGGGCGGCGATCCTGGCACCGGCGGGACCGGCGGCGATCCTGGCACCGGCGGGACCGGCGGCGATCCTGGCACCGGCGGGACGGGCGGCGAGCCTGGCACCGGCGGGACGGGCGGCGAGCCTGGCACCGGCGGGACGGGCGGCGATCCTGGCACCGGCGGCACGGGCGGCGATCCTGGCACCGGCGGCACAGGCGGCGATCCCGGTACTGGCGGTACAGGCGGGGATCCGGGCGCGGGGGGCACGGGCGATGAACCGGGCACCGGCGGCATGGGGGGAATGGGCGGCGACGGGGGAGCCGGCGGATCGGTCGATCCGGAGCCGATCGTCGTCCGCGTCGAGGTTGATCCTGACGTGCTGACATTGGTCGAGCTGGACCACACGACGCTGGTCGCTACGGCATTCGACGCCGCGGATCAGGCGATCCCGTCGCTCTCTGTCTCGTGGCGTTCCTCGGATTTGGCAGTCGCGAGCGTCGCGGGCCAAGGTTTGGTCACCGCTCGATCCCCCGGGGTCGCTACGATCACGGTCAACATCGAGGGGATCGAGGCGGAAGCGGTCGTGACGGTGGCGCCAGGCGTCGTCGTTGGTGTGAGCATATATGGTGTCCCGAGTCGCCTCTCGGTGGGCGACGTGGTCTCTCTCGAGGCCGCGGCGCTCGATTCCATGGACCGGGGGCTGTCGGGTAGGGCGGTCACGTGGTCGTCCTCGGACCCCAGTGTGGCAACCATCGACGCAGACGGTGAGGTGACGGCGCTCGCTGCTGGAACCACCACCGTCACGGCGGAGATCGAGGGGGTTCAGGGTCATGCGCTGGTAGAGGTCGCGGGTCCTTTGACCAACCGGGTAGTGATGGGTTCCGCCCATAGTTGCTATTTGGACGACACGGGATCCGCTTGGTGCTGGGGCGCGAACGACGACGGTCAGCTCGGCGATGGAACCTATGTCGAGCGCGACGTGCCCACCCCCGTAGCATCGGGGCTCACCTTCGTCTCGCTCTCTGCTGGTGAATACGCCACGTGTGGGGTCACTGACCAAGGCGAGGTGCATTGCTGGGGAGGAGACTGGGATCTTCAGCTCGGCGGTAATGGCAGCTCGGCGATTCCCATTCTGACGGCGGCGGGGCCGTTCTCGTTCACTGCGTCGATGAAATTCAGCACATGTGCCATTGACCTTCTGGGAAACCCTTGGTGCTGGGGTTACAACTCCAGTGACTTCGAGTTGGGGAACTCCACGACGTCCGATAGCGCGATCCCGATGGCGGTCCTCCCCCCGGCCGGTGAGCCAGCGCTCGAATTGGTCGACCTCAGGGGAGGGTGGTATCACGCATGCGGTCTCACCGTGGATTCGAGGTTCTACTGCTGGGGCTACAACGCGTGGTCCCAGCTCGGCATCGGACACGACAACGCCATCGCCGGTCCGGTAGAGGTTTTCCCGACACAGACGGTCGAGGCCTTTGGGGTCGGCCAATTCTTCAGCTGCGCCACGGCCGAAGGCATCTCCTATTGTTGGGGCCAGGGAGGCTCGGGCCAGCTCGGCTTGGGCTCATCGCCTAGCGAGATCGCCGTGCCGACCCCGGTCGAATCGAACGGGATCGCTTTCATCGATTTTGCAGGTGGAGACGCGCACATGTGTGCGCTCGACCCGAGCGGCGACGCCTGGTGCTGGGGGTCGAACGACTACGGGCAGCTGGGTAGGCCCGGAGGCGACAGCCAGGTCCCGGTCCCCGTCTCTGGAGGCATCGTCTTTGCCTCCATCTCCGCCAGAGGTGGATCTACCTGCGGGGTCTCGATCACGGGCACTGTCTACTGCTGGGGCGACAATTGGAACGGCCAGCTCGGTGTAGGCCTGCCTGTTTTCGATCTCGACATCCCGACCGAGGTGCAGTGGTAGAAGTGCGCGCATGATCTCTCGAGGGACCTCATCCCTCGATGGAGAAGGCGCGGCGTAGTCTCGTGCTCCCGCCCCCACCCGTTCCGGTCGTCCCGAGGCGGGTGGGAGCGGCCCCGATACCGATCGAACCCGGTGCTCACGCCGCGCCGAGAGCGTTCAGGCGCTTCCTCATCATTCGGGCGAGGTGATCGGTTTTGCGCTTCGCGAGGCCGATCTCCTCGAGCCGCTCGATCCGTGGGAGCGCCTTGCGGCAAAGGTCGTCGTGGTCGTGGGCGAAGCGGAGCCGATGTCAGACTCTTCTGGCATGCTGTCGGGCATCGTGATCCAGCTCACCTATTCGAATCGAACCGAGAAGTTGTTGGACGCCCTGGCCGCGGATCTTTCGCGTGCCCGGGAGGCGGGGCGGAGCCCCTTCGAGCCGGTGCGGCTCGTGGTGCCGAATCGGAACGTCGAGGTCTGGCTCAAGCATGGGCTCGCTCGGCGGACGGGGATCGCGGCGAACCTGGAGATCCACCTGCTGCGGCGCTTCGTCGGCGGGCTGCTGGCGGACGCGGACCAAGGGGCGAGGCTGGTGGATGGCGGGCTCCTCCTCGACCTGGTCCTCTCGCTGCTCCTGGACGACGACTACCTGGGCAGGCCGGAGCTGGCGCGGCTGCGCTCCTACCTCCATGCGGCGGGTGGGTCTGCGGAGGCGGTGGACCTGCGGCGGTTCCAGCTCGCAGCGGAGCTCTCACGCCTCTTCGAGGAGTACGGCTACTCGCGGCCCGAGATGATCGGGGGCTGGCCTCGGGAGGCGATCCTCGCGGGGACGATCTTCGAGGAGACGGAAGGATGGCAGCGGAGGATCTGGCTCGACCTCTTTGGAAAGGGCGGGCTCGCGGAGACGAGGGGCGCGGCGGAGGGCGTGCGGTATTGGCATCTGCCGCAGCTCCTCGATCGACTCGGCGAGCTGCCATTCGGCGACGGCGCGCCGATCTACCTGCTGGGGGTCTCCTACGTCGCCTCCGCCTTCCACCGGATCCTTTCGAGGCTGGCGAACGATAATGAGCTCCACGTCTACGCGCTGAACCCCTGCATGGAGTTCTGGGAGGACGTGGAGGCCAGCCATGAGGCCCGCAAGCGGCTCTCCAAGCGGATCCGCCTGGGGGCCTCGAAGCTGCTGGAGGAGGATCCTTTCAAGCTTCTCGGAGGCGGCGACAACCCTGCGCTCTCGCTGTGGGGGAGGCCGGGCCGCGAGAACATCCGATTGCTGAACGAGCTGGCGGATTGTGACTTCCGGGCGGTCTTCGAGGAGCCGGCCGGCGAGAGGCCGTCGCTGCTGCGTCAGCTCCAGCAGGACATCCTGGAGCGCAAATCCGAAGACGAGGTGGCCCAGGACAAGGCAGAGAGGCTCAAGGCGTCCGGGGGCGTCGGGGCCGTGGACGCCAGCTTGGAGATCCTGGCGTGCCCGGGGATCCGACGGGAGGCCGAGGCCATCGCGGAGTCGATCTGGGAGCTGGTCCACGCCGACGCCTCGGCGGGCGGGGACGAGCCCTTGCGCTTCAACGATATCGCGGTGTTGGTGGCGGGGAGCGATCCGCAGCTCTACTTCACTCATCTGGCCGCCGTCTTCGAAGAGACCTACGGCATCCCCTACAACCGCTCGGGATCGTCGTTCGCCTCGGAGAGTCGGGTGGCGGAGGCGATCGAGCTGCTGCTGGCGCTGCCCAAGGGGCGCTTCACCCGGGCGGAGGTCCTGGGCTTCGTCACCCACCCCAACGTGATCGGCGCGTGGCCCGACGCAGACCCCGCCGAGTGGGCGCGGTGGACGGAGCGCCTCGGCATCGTCCGCGGTGCGGATCGCGACGATCTCGCTGGCAGCTACGTCGAGGAGGATCTCCTCTCTTGGGATCAGGGTTTGCGGCGGATGGCATTGGGGGCGTTCCTGATCGAGAGCCGCGACGGTGAGGCCCTCCCCTTCGACGTCGGCGCGGATCGCTACCTGCCGGTGGAGCTGCCACCGCAGGCCATCGCCTCGATGGGCATGCAGCTTCGCCAGCTCCTCTCCGATCTGCGGGCGCTGCAGGGGGCGAGTCTCCGGCCTGCGGCGTGGGCGGTCCTCCTCGGTGAGGTGGTGGAGCGTCACCTCATCGTCCGCAGCGAGGGAGAGGAGCGCGAGCTCGAGCAGGCGCTGCGGGCCATCCGCGGCCTGGCGGATCTCGACTTGGATGGTCGGACCATCGGCTACACCATCGCTTCGGAGCTGGCCGCCCAGGCCCTCGGTGGCATCGGAGGCGTCAAGGGGCAGTACCTCGCCGGCGGGGTGGTGGTCTCCACCCTGCAGCCGATGCGGGCGATCCCCTTTCGCGCGATCTTCGTGGCGGGGTTGGGCGAGCAGCGCTTCCCCTCGGCGGATCGCCGGAACCACCTCGACCTGCGGCTGGCGCGGCCGCGCCTCGGCGACGTGAGCCAACGAGAGGGCGATCAATACATGTTCCTGGAGGCGCTGCTCTGTGCCAGGGAGAAGCTGGTGCTCTCCTATGTGGCGCGGGATCAGCTCACCGGCGATCCCCTTCTCCCATCACCCCTGCTGGTGGAGTTGGAGCGGATGCTGGAAAAGGGCTACGCCGATCGCCCTCTGAAGCGGGAGCTGCCGCTGCGCCGCTTCGACGATCCGGGAGCCTTCGCTTCGCCGCAGGCGCTGCGGGAGGCCCAGACGGTGGAGCTCCAGAGGGATCTGCGACGGCAGCTCGGCCTCGAGCCGGCGTCGGCGCTCTCGCGCCCCGACTTGGAGTCGATCCTGGAGGGAGTCTCCGCCGATCGCCGCGGCGCCCTGCTGCGGCATCTGGGGCTCCGCGAAGAGTTCGCGGGCTCTCGCGCGTCGGAGGCGAGGAGGCGGAAGGGCGCTCCCCCGATGGGATCGCGAGCCGAAGGGATCGCGCCAGCCCGCCTGGCTGCGCCCTCCGCCAGGCCGCAGGTGAACGAGTCGTTCACTGGGGAGGAGGCCCCGCTCTCGCTCTCCCTGCAGGCCCTGCGCGGCTTCCTCGAGTGCCCGCTCCAGGGCAGCGCCGGGATCCTCTTGGGGCTGCGACGAGACGAGGGCGGGAGCCCTGCGTCGCTGGAGTCCGAGCCCTTCGAGGTCTCCTCCCTGGAGCGCAGCATCTTCCTCGAGGGTCGCTTCCTCGCCGCCGTTGCGCGGGAGGGGGAAGGAGGGCTGGCCCTGGAGGAGGTCTACGACGAGGGCGCCGCCATCGAGCGCCTCGCCGGCCGATTCCCGCTGGGGGCCTTCGGCGCCGCAGAGAGGAGCCGGCATCTGGCGGATCTCTCGGCGTGGGCCGAGACCTACGACGCCGTGGCCTCCGGCGGAGCTCGTGGGCTGGAGGTCTTGCGCTTCGGTCCGGCGGATGTGGGCGGCGTCAGCGATCGGATCCTCGATCGCATCTCCTTCGACGTGCAGCTCCCGACGGGAGAGCGCCGCAGGGTGGAGCTGCGAGGCAAGACCTCACCGATGTTCGTGGGACGCCGCGCTTCCCTGATCCTCCGCTCACCGTCCGACGCTTACGAGCCCACCCGCCTCAAGCTCGGCCTGCGCGGCTTCTTCGATCACGTGGCGCTCTGTGCTTCGGGAGAGCGGGAGGGGCACGTGGTCCACTTCTGCCCGAGCAGGAAGGGCAAGGCCCTCGCGCCGATCGCCTTCGCGCCCCTCGAGACCGATGTGGCGATCGGTTATTTGCGACAGCTCGTGGAGGAGCTCTTCGCCGGCGTCCACGACTACCTGCTCCCCTGCGAGGCAGTCTTCGCGGCCCACGCGGATCCGGAGGCGTCGCTGGCAGAGGCGGTGGCCAAGCTCACGGGCCCGTGGGCCAGGAGCTCTTCGACCTATGGACCGGTGCGGGGCGCGGACCAATATCCCCCGCCTGGCGAAGAGGAGGGCCGAAAGATGATCGAGCGCCGCTTCGGGCTCTACTTCACGTCGCAGAGCGCCGGATCGTCGAAGTCGGGAGGGAGGCCATGAGGGCGCTCCGCTATCCGAAGCCGGCGATCCTCGCCGAGATCCCGAAGGATCGACATACGGTGATCGAGGCCTCCGCCGGTACCGGCAAGACCTTCACCCTCGAGCATCTGGTGGTGGATCTCCTCCTCACCACCGACACGGCCATCTCCGAGATCCTCGTGGTGACCTTCACCGAGCGGGCGACCAGCGAGCTGCGGGCGCGGGTGCGGGCGATCCTGCTGCGGCTCCTCGAGCTCCGGGAGGAAGACGCGGCGGGTGAGGAGATTTCCGACGAGCGCTGCTGGATCCTGGGGACCAAGGAGCGCGCTCGCCTGGAGCGGGCGCTGCGGCAATTCGACTCGGCGACGATCTCGACCATCCACGCCTTCTGCCAGCAGATCCTCAGAGAGCACGCCTTCGCCAACCAACGCCTCTTCTCGGAGACCAACGTCGACGGACGGGAGGCCTTCGCCGAGGCGTTTCGGGAGACCCTGCGGCGGGAGCTGGCGGTGGATCCCCGGCACCTCCCCATCCTCGATCGTTGGCTCGCCGTCCATGGTCTCGCCGAGCTCGAGGCCTTCCTCTTTGACGTCGCCAGACAGCGGGGATCGATCCTCCCGCGGCTGGACTACGCCGGCGCCGATGAGGGCAGGGGGGAGGCGGCGAAGGGTGGAGGCGCCGCCGCGGCAGGAGACGCCGCCGGGGAAAGAGGAGCTGCCGGGGGAGGAGACGGCGCGGGAGGAGACGCTGCCGCGGATCTCGCCGCCGTAGACAGCCAGCGGATCTCGTTGGAGGCCCTGGTCGTCCAACGCTTTCTGCCCATCGTGCAGGCGCGCCTCGCGAGCCATAAGCGCGAGCGCGGGCTCTTCGACTTCGACGACATGCTCTCGCTGGTTCGGGACAACCTCGTGGGCGAGCACGGCGACGCCCTGGTCGGAATCCTGCGTGGGCGCTACGACTTCGCCCTCATCGACGAGTTCCAGGACACCGACGAGGTCCAATGGGAGATCTTCCGCCGGATCTTCTTCGAGAGCGGCGGCGCGAATCGGCTCTACCTCATCGGCGATCCCAAGCAGGCGATCTACCGCTTCCGAGGCGCCGACGTGGAGACCTACCTCGCGGCGAAGCGGGAGCTCCTCGAGGCAGGCGGGGCCCGGGTGGCCCTCGAGCAGAACTTCCGCTCCACCGGCGCGCTCATCGACGGCTACAACCTGATCCTGGATCAAGGGGCGAAGGCGCCCTTCTTTACGAGCAACGCAGGCGGAACGGGGGAGGGGATCGACTACTCGGAGCCGGTCTCTTGCGGGAACCCGGCCCTGCGCCTCCTGGGGCCGGACGACGAGGACGCCGCTCCCATCCATCTCTTCGAGGTGCCGCTGCGCAAGAGCGCGAGGGGACGCGTGCTGATCGGCAAGGAGCATATCCTCCCGCCCCTCGGCGCCCGAATCGCAGCGGAGATCCAGGCGATCACCGATCCGAAGAGGCCGAGCTTGCGCTTCGTGAACGGCAAGGGCGTGGTCGAGCCGGTGGTCCATAGGGACATCTACATCCTCTGTCGGGCCGGCTCCGACGGCGTGGCCATCGGTCGATCGCTCCGGGCCGCCGGGGTACCCCACGCCTTCTACAAGCAGGATGGGCTCCTGCAGACGGCGGAGGCCCGCGCCCTCCACGATCTGCTGGCGGCGGTGGCGGATCCCGACGATCACTCCAAGCGGCTGCGGGCGTGGCTCTCTCCCTTCTTCGAGCTGGAGCTGGGAGATCTGGAGCGGGTCCTCGACCTGCCTCCCTCGGATCCGCTGGTGGAGCGGCTCTACGATTGGAAGAAGGAGGCCGACGAGCGTCGCTTCGAGAGGCTCTTCTCAAGGATCTTCGACGAGAGCGGGCTGACCCGCCGGCTGATCTTCGCCGAGGGGAGCGATCGAGAGCTCACCAACTACCTCCACCTCGCAGAGCTCCTCCTCGAGGCGATGGGTCGGAGCTGCCGCACCCTCGCGGAGCTGGTCGCCTTGCTGCACCTCTGGATCGAAGAGGAGCAGAAGCCGGAGAAGGAGGACGGCAACCAGCAGCGCCTCGAGAGCGATCGCGACGCGGTCCAGATCATGACCATGCACAGCTCCAAGGGGTTGGAGGCGAAGGTCGTCTTCCTGGTAGGTGGCGTCGGCCCCCTCAGAGGCCCGCAGAAGAAGGATTTGCGTGTCAGCGGATATCACGACAAGTCCGGCCGGCGGGTCACCTGGTTGGGCGAGCTGCCGAAGGACGTGGAGCGGATCGTGAACGAAGAGGAGGGTTGGGAGGATCAGCGCCTCCTCTACGTGGCGCTGACCCGGGCGAAGGGCCGCCTCTACCTCCCGATGTATCGGGCGCCGGACAAGGCAGAGAGCGTCCTCACCGGAGGTTATCGAGGATTGGACGCGCGGCTGCTGGCACTCTCCGCAGGCGCCGGCGCCTCGGAGGAGCTGGCTGGGCAGGGGCAGGGCCGGGGGAGCAGAGCCCACGCCAATGGGGCGCGGAGCGGGGGGGCTGGGCCAGCCGCCGGGTCGGAGCTTGCGCTCCCGGCGCAGGGAACCGCGGGGTGGGCGCCGGGCCAGGTCTCGGTCGATCGCATCGATCTCGATCAGGTGGCAGAGGAGGAGGACGCGAGGGTGGCGAAGGGCTCGTGGGAACCGGCGCTCTCCCTCTTCTCCGCCGTGGATCGATCGGAGCAGGCGGCGGCGCTGCGGGTAGCGCATCGCGGCTATCGAGTCACCTCCTATACCCAGATGAAGCCCGGTGGCGCGCCGCGGACGGTCCACGATCCGGAGCGGGACGACTTCGCCGGTGAGGCGGCGGGTCCGCTGGTGGCGGGGAGCCTGCCGGCAGGCAAGATCCCGGGCGGGGCCGGCACCGGCATCTTCCTCCACGAGCTCCTGGCGAAGGTGCCCCCCGAACTCGTCTTGCAGGCCCCTTCGGCGGAGGCTCTCGCCTCGATCCCCGCCGTCGCGACCATCCTGAGGCAGGAGGCTGCGCGTGCAGGGATCGATGCCTCGCACCTCCCTCACGCCGCGTCGCTCCTCCACACCTCCCTGGCCGCGAAGGTGCGGCTGCGGGATGGCAGGCTCCTCGAGGGGATCGCCGCTGCGCCGACGCTGCTGCGGGAGATGGAGTTCCTCTTCCCGATCCCGGAGCGCTCCCATCCGCGGCTCTCGGAGGCGATCTCTTCGGCGCAAGGCGGCGCGCCGCTCCCCATCCGCCGCGGCTTCGTGAAGGGCTTCGTCGACCTGCTCTTCGAGCACGACGGCCTGGCCTACTTCGGCGATTGGAAGAGCGACGTGCTCCCGAGCTATTCGGCAGAGGGGATCGCCGAGAGGACGGAGCAGAGCTACCGGCTCCAGGCGAAGCTCTATTCACTGGCGCTGGTGAAGATGCTCGAGCTCCGCGACGAGGCCGCCTACGAGAAGCGCTTCGGCGGCTTCCTCTACCTCTTCGTGCGGGGCATGCAGCTCGATGGGGACAGTAACGAGGGGATTCACTTCGAGCGACCGAGCTGGAGTGAGCTCCTGGAGTGGGAGCTGGAGCTCCTGGGGCGCGACGACCTGGAGGGCGTGGCATGAGCAGAGCGTTGGGCTTCAATGAGAATGTTTTTCGGACCGTTTGCACCATGGAGGTAGCGATTGCCCCTGAATGCGTGGCGTTCTCTCCAAGGAGCCTGGGAGTTTGCGAAGCGATCGGAAACGCCCGTGGGGCGGGGGCGAGCCGGCGCAAAGGAGCCCTCCCGCGGGGAGCGCGAGCTGGAGGAATGGGCCCCGCTCTCTGGGGGGCGATTCACTTCCAAGGTCTGAGATGAGCACACGCCCCAAGGATGGAACGTCGGCGCACGGGCTGCCGTCGGAGCTGGTCGGCGCGGCGCAGACAGGGTGGGAGCTCGAGCCGGGCTTCCTCTTCCTGGCGTCGGAGCTGGCCCGCTGCGCGCCGGCGGTGGTCGGCGCCGAGCGCCGGGCCCTGATCTTCCTGGTGACGGCGCTGCTGGTGAACCAGCGGCGGGGGAGCACGCGGCTGCCCCTGGGCGACACCACCCTCCAGCGGCTCCTCGACGATCTCGAGGCCACGCCTGCCGATCGCCAGGCGATCGATGGGCTGCTCCACGAGGCGAGGAGGGCCGGTGGACGCCTGGCGCCCATCGTGGGCGCGCCGGGAGAGCATAAGCCGCTGCTGCTGGGGGACGACAACCTCTACGTCCAGCGGATGCATCATCACGAAGAGCGCCTCGTCACCTCGCTGCTGGCGCGGATGTCGTATGCGGGGGCGGCGATCGACGAGGCCCAGGTCCAGGCCCACTTCGCCGAGGTCTTGGCCCAAGCGCCGATGATGGGCGGCGCCCCGCTGCGGCTCTCCGACGAGCAGCGGGGGGCGGTGGAGTCGGCGCTACGGCTGCCACTCGCGGTGATCTCCGGTGGCCCGGGGACGGGGAAGACCTCGATCGTCGTCTCGATCCTGCGGATGCTGGTGCGCCTGGGGATCCCGCTGGAGAGCGTGGCCCTGGCGGCGCCCACCGGCAAGGCCGCCAATCGTATGGCCGAATCCATCCGTGGCTACATCGGAGCGATCCCGGAGCCGGGGGAGGCGGATCGTTCCATCGCCGCCCGATGCCCGGAGCCTCGCACCCTCCATCGCCTGCTGGGCTACTCCACTCGAAGTGATCGATTCCATCACGGTGAGCGTAATCCACTGACGGAGTCGATCGTCATCGTCGATGAAGCCTCGATGATCGATCTCATCCTGATGGATCGACTCCTCCGCGCCTTGCGCCCGGAGACGCGCCTCATCCTCCTCGGCGACGCCGAGCAGCTCCCCTCGGTGGACGCCGGCGCGGTCCTGCGGGATCTGCTCCCTCCGCCCGGGAGCGAAGACGCCCGCAGCGCCTTCTCCTCGCGGCTCACCCAGAGCTATCGGATGGACCCCAGCGATCCGGCTGGTCGAAACATCCTCACCATCGCCCGGGCGATCAACGAGGGCCGATCGTCTTCGCTCTTCGAAGGAGACGAGACGATCCGCCTGCGCGCTCGCGTCGACGAGCTCGCCTTCGAGAAGGTCGAGCTGATCCCCACCGAGGGCCCCTCTGCGTTGGAGGCGCTGCTGGAGCGCTGGCATCGGGAGAGGATCCGAGGGCTGCCGGGCTTCGCCGAGCTCTGCCGGCGGGAGTACCTCTGGACTGGCGATGGCTTCGCGGCGCGGGACCTCGACTCGCTGGGGACCCTCTTCCGCCACTTCGAGCGCCAGCGGATTCTGTGTGTCACCAGGGGTGACTCATGGTTTACGGGGGCCGAAGCTGTGAACGCGCTGGTGCATCGGATGGCCGGCGAGGCGTCGGGGCAGCGGGACCCGATCTTCTTCCCCGGTGAGCCGGTGATGATGCAGCGCAACGACTACGGGCGCGGCCTCTTCAATGGCGATCAGGGTCTCGTCCTGCGGGTGCGGGAGGAGGGGGACGAAGGCCACCACTTCCGGGCCGTCTTCCCCACGCCGCAGGGCTACGCGCTCTTCCACCTGGAGGGCCTGCGCGGACAGCTCCGGCACTCCTACGCCATGACCGTCCACAAGGCGCAGGGCTCCGAGTTCGACACCGCCCTGCTGGTGCTCCCCGAGAGCCCGATGCCGCTCCTCACCCGCGAGATCCTCTATACCGCGGTGACCCGCGCCAGGCGGAGCGTCGTCATCGCCGGGACCCGGGAAGTCCTGAGCGCCGGGATCGCCCAACGCCTCGAGCGCCACTCCGGCATCGGCGAACGCCTCCGCTAACCCGCACCCGTCGGCGTGAGGAGTCATCCACGCAGGAGGGCGGGGGGCGATTCACGCAGCGTGGGGCCGGTCCGTCTCAGCGACCGCGCGCGTGAGGACCTGGCACAGACCTCGTACGGACGTGCCGCCGGCCATTGGGGACTCGGCGCCGGTCACGTCGAGACACGGCGCGGGCTACGTGGGGACACCGCGCCGGCCACATGCGGGCCGGCGCAGGCCTTCGTTACTTCTTGGCGGTGGGGGTCGCGGGGATGGCGGCGCGCTGGAGGAGGGGGCCCAGGCCCAGGGGCGTCACCTGATCGACGATGTGGTCGAGGTCGCCGACGAGGACGATCTGCATCAGGGAGGGATCGAGGAAGCGATCCGCCGCCTGCTGCACCTGCTCCGCGGTGGCGTTCTCATAGGCGTCGATCATCTGCTCGTAGTGATCGAGGGGGCGGTTCATCCAGAAGAGGTTGGCGGCGGCGCCGGCCAGCCCGCCCACGCTCTCGAAGGAGCCGGGCATGGAGCGGATGCGGCCCTCGCGGGCGGCCTCGAGCTCATCGGTGGTGATCGGCCGGCTCCGGATGCCGTCGAGCTCCTTCATGAACTCGGAGAGGGAGGCGCCGGTGACGTCGGCGCGGACGGAGCTGGAGGCCACCAACGTCCCGACGCCGAGCCGCGAGTCCACGTAGGAGCGGGCGCCGTAGGTGTAGCCCTTATCCTCCCGGAGGTTCATGTTCAGGCGGCTGCCGAACATGCCGCCGAAGACGGCGCTGGCGAGGTTGAGGGCGTACTCGTCGGGGTCGCCGGCGGCGATCGCTGGGCGCCCAACCATGATCACCGTCTGTGCCAACCCGGCCTTCGGGACGAAGACCACTTGGCCACGCGCCGGGACCGCCGGCGCCTTGGGGGCGGCGACGGCCTTGGCCTTGCCCTTCCATGTTCCGAACCAGCGCTGGGCCAGCTCGCGGGCCTCGGCCACGCTGATGTCACCGGCGAGGATCAGCGCGGCTTCGCGGGGGCCGGCGGCGTCCGCGTAAAAGCGCTTGGCGTCAGCGAGCTGCAGGCCGGAGACGCTGGTCGGGGTGCCGCTGCTCAGCCTGCCGTAGGGGTGATGGGGGCCATAGACGGTGGCGGCGAAGGCCTCGCCGGCGAGGTAGCCCGGGCTGCCGACCTGGAAGGCGAGGCTGGCCAGGAGCTGCTCCTTGCGATGCTGGAAGGAGGCGGCATCGAAGCGGGGCCGCAGGACGATGTCGGCGAGGAGCGCCCCGGCCTGATCGAGGTTGCGACGGAGGATCTGGACGCCGACCAGCGCGCCGTCCTGGCCCACCGAAGCGCCCACCGAGCTGCCGAGATCGGCGAAGGCGTTGTCGAGAGCGAGGGCGTCGAGCTTGCCGGCGCCCTCGAGCAGCAGCTGGTAGGTCAGCCCGGCCAGCCCTTCCTTGCCTTCGGGATCGGCGGCGCTCCCGGCGCGGTAGGCGACGTTCACCGAGACCAGCGGGAGCTCGTGGCGCTCGCTCACCAACACCGTGAGGCCGTTGTCCAGGGTGAAGCGCTCGAACTTGGGGGTGACGAGCTCCGCCAGCTCGCCGGGCTCCGGCTGCGTGGCGCGCCACTCCTCCGGCGCCGCGGCGGTCTCGACGGGATCGGGGAGGGGTTGGGCGCTGGCACATGCCGTCGCCAGCGCGGCGAAGGTCGAGGTGAGGAGGAGGCGGCTCATGGCGGACGTCCGTCCTTCCGGACGCGCGAGGTCGATCGCGCCGTCGGCAAAAGTGGAGCTGGATCGAGAGGGGGCTGCCAGGCAGGGCTGGACGCGGCTGCAGCCGTAAGCCGTTGGCTCCGGAGCCGGTGTGGCGATGCGCGCGAGGGTCTGCATGGCTAGCGTCCTCCCGCCGGCGCAGGGGCCGTCGTACGGCCCGTCGCGGAAGTGGCCTTGCCGGGGGCAGGCGCAGGAGCTGTGGCGGGGCCGGTCGAGGTGGCCTTTCCTGCAGCGGGAGGGGGCGCGGTGGCGGCGCCGGCTGGAGCGGCCTTCCCTGGCGCGGGGGCCGGCGCCTTGTCGTCGGCCTGGCCCGGCACCGCGTGGAGGATCACGCGATGGTTCGGATGCAGGACGGTGGTGGCCAGGGCCGCCACGGCCTCTGCGGTGACGGCATCATAGCGATCGAGATCCCAATCGAGCCTGCCGGGATCGCCCAGGTGGTGGTTGTACGATTGGAGCAGATCCGCCTTGCCGCCGAAGCCACCCACGGATTGGAGGCCCGCCAGGCGGCCCGTCTCGATCTTGTTGCGAGCCTGCTGGATCTCCTGTGCCGATACGCCGCTCGCACGGATCTCGTCGAGGGTCGCGTCGATCTCGGCGAGGAGCTGATCGGTGGTGACGCCGGGGCGGGCCACCGCCTCGATGCTGAAGACCGATTGGGCGCCGAGGCTCCATTGGCTGGCCCGGACGCTCTGGGCGAGCTTCTTCCGGAGCACCAGCCGCTGATACAGCCGGCTGGACTTCCCACCGGAGAGGGAGATGGCGAGGACGTCGGCGACGGCGTCGCCCTCCTGGAAGTAGGCGGGGGAGAGCCAGGTGGTCTCGACCTTGGCGAGGGTGGCGATGGGCTCCGCGAAGCGGATCTCCACGGCCTTCTCCAGCGACACCGGCGCGACGTCCGGGGCGGAGGGCTTGGGCCCGGAGGGGAGGGTGCCGAAGTACTTCTCGACCAGCGCCTTCACCTCGGCGGGATCGAAGTCGCCCACGATGGCGAGGGTCGCGTTCGACGGGGCGTACCAGGTGCGGAAGAAGGACTTCACGTCGTCCAGGGTGGCCGCGTCGAGATCCTCCAGCGAGCCGATCACGCTGCCGAAGTAGGGATGCGGCGAGGGGAAGAGGGTCTGCCAGGACTGCTCCTCGGCGAGGCCGTAGGGCGCGGTGTCGGTGCGCTGGCGCCGCTCGTTCTTCACCACCTCCTGCTGGGTCTTCAGCTTCTCCTCGCTGAGGGTGTCGAGGAGGAAGCCCATGCGATCGCTCTCGAGCCAGAGCGCGGTCTCGAGGTGATGCGTCGGCACCGTCTCGAAGTAGTTGGTCCGATCGAAGTTGGTGGTGCCGTTGAGGCTGGTGGCGCCGAGGCGCTCGAGCATCGAGATGTGGACGTCGTCGCCGACGTTGCGCGACCCCTGGAACATCATGTGTTCGAAGAGGTGCGCGAAGCCGGTGCGGCCGGGCTGCTCATGGAAGGCGCCGACGTGGTACCAGATGTTCACCGCGACCACCGGCAGGCGATGATCCTGCGAGAGGATCACCTCCAGGCCGTTGTCGAGTCGGTACTTCTCGAAGGGGATCGCGAGGGCCTCGGAGCGCGTGGACGCCGAGGCCGCCGGGGCGGGTGGTGGGGCGGCGGGGGCCGCCAGCGCCGCGCTGGGGGCCGCGAGGGCCAGCAGGCTGGCAGAAATCAGGATTCGCATCGGATCGTTTGACCTCCGGTGAAGGCTCCGGTCGTATCACGTCCCAGCCGAACGGGGGACGCCCGGTTTCCATTTCACCGAAGTGCCGATCGGCGGGGAAGCGAGCGGGCTCGAGCCGTGGTCATTCAGCCGAGGGGGGCGACGTCGCGTCCCTCGCCGAAGGCCAGGACCCAGAAGCGATCCTCGTCGTGCAGCGCGGCGGCCAGCGCTGCGGGGGCCTCGTCCTGGGCCTCATCGGCGAGGCGGAAGGTCCCGA
>JBEBXK010000051.1:0-26874 GCA_040391605.1 Vulgatibacter incomptus | reverse complement strand
CCGGAGCGGGAGCGATTCCTTCAGCTCGCGCTCTGCGCGAGAGGGCTCTCCTGCGTTTGCTCGCCTTCGGCTCGCGAGAGTTCGTGATTTCATCACGACCTCTCCGAGCCTGTGAAGGAACCGCCCCCGCCGGAGCGGGAGCGATTCCTTCAGCTCGCGCTCTGCGCGAGAGGGCTCTCCTGCGATTGCTCGCCTCCGGCTCGCGAGAGTTCGTGATTTCATCACGACCTCTCCCGTCTGGCGAGGTAGCGGAGGAGGAGGCGATCGAGGGGGGCGTCGGTGCGGACCAGCTCGTAGTCCACGTCGGCGTCGCGGCAGGCGCCTCGGACCCGATCGCAGAGCGCGCCGATCTCCTCGAGGTAGGAGTCGCGGATCGCCCGGGGATCGAGCTCGAGATCCTCCTCGCCCTCCATCCCCAGGAAGCGGGTGGCGTCCTCAAAGGGGAAGTCCAGCTCGTAGGGATCCAGCAGGTGGAAGACGGTGACGTCGTTCTTCATCCGCCGCAGATCCGCCAGGCGCTCCACCGCGCCCGGTTGGAAGTCCAGCAGATCCGAGAAGACGAAGATCGCCGCCCGCCGCCGCGCTCGCTCCGCCACCCAATCCGCCGTCGCCGCCAAGTCGGTGGGCCCCTCGCCCTCGAGCCCCTCCAGCCGGGAGAGGATCGCCGGGAAGTGCCCCATCGCCGCCCGCGGCGGCAGATAGCTCGCGTCCTTGCCCCGCGCCACCACCAGCCCCACCGCGTCCTGCTGCCGCACCAGCAGATACGCCAGCGACGCCGCCAGGGTGGTGGCGTACTCGAGCTTCGAGAGGCCCTCGCCGCCGCGGTACGACATCGACGCCGAGGCGTCCACCATCAGGAACGCCCGCAGATTCGTCTCATGCTCGAATTGCTTCACATAGTAGCGGTCGACCTTGCCGAAGGCCTTCCAGTCAATGTGTCGTAGCTCATCACCAGGAGCATATTGCTTGTGTTCGGCGAACTCCACGCTCTGCCCCTGATGCGGCGAGCGATGCAGGCCGGAGAGCAGGCCCTCCACCACCGTACGGGCGCGGAGCTGCGTCGTCCCCAGCTTCGCCAGGAGCGCGGGATCCAGGAAGTTCGAGGCCAACTACTTCACCCCCTCCAGCAGCCGCTCGATGATCGAGGCGCTGCTCACCCCTTCGGCCTCGGCGGTGAAGTTCGCCAGCAGGCGATGGCGCAGCACCGGCAGCGCCAACGCCCGCACGTCCTCGCGCTCCGCGGCGTAGCGCCCATGGAGCACCGCCCGGGCCTTGGCCGCCAGGATCAGGTATTGCGAGGCCCGCGGCCCAGCGCCCCACGAGAGATATTGGCGCACGTAGTCCGGCGCGTCCGCCTCCTTGGGCCGGCTGCGGCGCACCAGGTTCACCGCGTAGCGCACCGTCTCCTCCGCCACTGGCACCCGCAGCACCAGCTCCTGCAACGCGAGGATCTCCTCCGGCGCCAGCACCTTTCGGGTCTCCTCCCGCCTGGCGCCGGTGGTCCGCAGCACCACCTCCACCTCCTCTTCTTCCGAGGGGTAGCCCACGTCCACCATGAACATGAAGCGATCGAGCTGCGCCTCCGGCAGCGGGTAGGTGCCCTCCTGCTCGATGGGGTTCTGGGTGGCGAAGACCAGGAAGGGCGGCTCCAGCGGATAGGTGCGGCCGCCTGCCGTGACCCGATGCTCCTGCATCGCCTGGAGCAGCGCCGCCTGGGTCTTCGGCGGCGTCCGGTTGATCTCGTCCGCCAGCACGATATTCGCGAAGAGCGGCCCCTTCACGAAGCGCAGCTCCCGCCGGCCCGTGCTGCGATCCTCCTCCAGGATGTCGGTGCCGGTGATGTCCGACGGCATCAGATCCGGCGTGAACTGCACCCGGTTGAAGCGCAGGTCCAGCACCTCCGCCAGCGTGGAGATGAGCAAGGTCTTCGCCAGCCCCGGCACCCCGACGAAGAGGCAATGCCCCCGGGAGAAGAGCGAGACCAGCAGATGCTCGATCACGTCCTGCTGCCCGACCACCCGCTTCTCGATCTCCGAGAGGATCTGCTCCCGCGCCCGCCCCAGGCGCTGGACCGCGCCGATGTCGCCGTTCGAATCCGCCCGCAGGCCCGCCATCTCGCTCATTCTTCTCTTTCTCTCCTCCGTCCTCGACGGAGAGTCCGTGTCATCTATTCGTGAGAGGTGTCTTCACTACTCGCCGGCCCACGCCCACTAAGCAGCGCCACCGCCCGGGCCGCCCGCTGCTGCAGCGCCTCGTCTCCCAGCTCCTTCGCCACCGCGAAGAGCCGCGCGTGCACCTCCGGATCGAAGGGGTTGGTGGAGATCGCCGCGTCGAGGAAGGGCTTCGCCTCCTCCCACTCCTCGGCCTGCATCTTCGCTCGGGCCAGGTTCAGGTTGGTGAGCGGGTTGCCGGGGTAGAGCTCGAGCGATCGCCGCAGCTCCTGCTCCGCCTGCGCGCCCTCCCGAAGCTCCAGCAGCGCGATGGCGTATTTATTCGTCAGGCTGGGAAAGCGCGCCCCCACCGAGTCGATCGCCTCCCGATACTTCGCCGCCGCCGCCGCGGTCTTGCCTCGTGCCCGGAGCAGCTCGCCCAGATGCGCCGCCCGCCGCGGGCCCGCCTCCTGGATCTGCCGGAACTCCGAGAGCTCCGTGAGATCCCTGAACTTGTTCTCCTCCTTCGTCCCCTTCACCGGCTCCTCCGGCGCGTCGTCCGCGAAGCGCAGATGCAGCGACTCCATCGACGCCACCTCCTTCGGATATTCTCGCTGATCCAGGTAGCGCTTCCACGCCACCTCGAAGCGAGGGAACGATCCGCCGAAGAGCTTGCCCACCGCGTCGCGATCGCCGCGGCCGTCGCGGAGCCCGTCCAGGACCACGGCGAGGTTCTTCGGATCCTTGCCGTAGAGGAACTCCATCGCCGAGAAGACCTCGGCGAAGGCCAGCGCCGCGTCCTCCGCCGTGGGCAGCAGCGCGATGGAGGGGTGCATCTTCTCGAAGGGGATCAGCTTCTTCGCCCGCACCGCGTCCCGCAGCAGCGCCTGGGAGGGGAGCTGCAGCGCCAGCCCCGGCTCGCCGCGCCATGAGGTCTCCAGGAACTTCGCGATCCCCTCGTGGAGCCAGATCGGCGTGTGGTTGCGGGTCTTGCGGGTGACGAAGAGGTGCACCAGCTCGTGGGCGATGGTGTCGCGCCAGCCGTAGCCCCGGAGCAGCGCCTTGGGGCTGGTGATCATCAACTTGTCGAACTTGCAGATGGCGATGGTCCCCGTGGTCTTGATCGCCTCCAACGAGAGGGTCGCCACCTGTGAGAGCTCCTTGGCGTCCGCCACCACCTCCACCAGGATCTTCGGCCCACCCGGCTCGTAGTCGATGTGCGCGGCGATCGATCGGTACGCGGCCTCCAACGTCTCCAGGGCGTAGGGCACCAGGATCTCGTCCTTGCCCGCGGGGTAGCGGAACAAGAAGTGCTCGCTCTCCGCCTGCTGGTAATCGCGGGTGATCGCGCCGGTGTCCCGGGCCACCTGCAGAAAGCTCCCCGCCCCGTCGCTGGCGCCGGCCTCCGTCAGCAGCCGCTCGGCGCCGTCGTAGTCGCCCTGATGCAGCAGCACCCGCCCCAGCAGATGCGCGATCCGCGGCTCCGCCGGATAGTCCCGCCGCAGCGCCTCCGCCAGCTCCCGGGCCGCCGGGATGTCCCAGGCGTTCAGCGCCTCCTCCGCCCCCTGCAACCGCGTATCCGCCGCCTGCGCCGCCGCCGCGCCCGCCCCCAACGAGACGCAGAGGGCCGCGGACAGGGTCAGCACAAGTCGTACAGCAGTGTTCATCTGATTAACGAAATCCGCCCGCGGGGGATGGCCATCTTCGGCGATCCTGCGCCCTGCAGGGGCTTGGCGCAGCCCGGGCGCTCCGACGCCTGGCCTCCCTGGGGGAGCAACGGCTCCGGCCCTCCCGAGGAGGCGCGCGCCATGGATGGACTCAGGCAAGACCCTCACTTCACGATCTCCTGGTAGTAGTCGCGGACCGGCTCCTGGAAGCCCTCCGGGGATCCCTGCTTCATCGCGTCGAGGATCTCCTTCCGGAACTCCTCCGGCGCCTTGTATTGATCGGCCCCGGGGATCGCGACCTTCTCCTTGGCGTCGAAGCGCCCCTTACCGCCCGGGCGCCCCTGGCCGCCGCCGCCGGACATCGGCATGGGGAAGCTGCCTCCGCCGCCGCTGGCCTGGGCCTGCTCCCGCGCCTCCTCGAGCCCGCGCTTCAGGCTCTGCAGATGCTCCTGCGCGCTGCGCTCCGAGGCCAGCGCGCCGCCGGGATCCTGGCCGCGCAGCTTCGCCTCCGCCTCGCCCATCGAGCGCTGGGCCCCCGCCATCGATCGCTGCGCCTCCTCGTCGAAGATCGGCGCCTGCTCCCCCACCTTCTCCGCCTGCTCCCGGAGCTGCTCCATCCGCTCGCCGAGCTGCGACTGCCGTTGCGCCAGTCGCTCCGCCCGCTGCTGCTGACCCGGGGTCATCTGCTGCGGCGCCCCGGCGAAGATCTCGTCCAGCTTCTCCTTGACATCCCGCACAAGGGGTGTGGCACGCTGCGCCTCTTCGTGCATCGGCGCAAGCCGCGCCTCCTCCTGCGCCGAGAAGCGGCCCATCCGCCCCCGCTCCGCCTCCAGCGCCCGCTCCAACGCCCGGGAGTGGGCCAGCGCGCTGGCGGCGCTCTCCTGGGCCGCGTCGAAGTCCTTGGCCAGCAGCGCGTTCTCCAGATCGTCCAGCCGCTCGGCGGCCCCGCCCAGATCGTCCACCATCCGCTGCGGCACGCTCGAGTCGGGGATCTTCCCCAGGTGCTCCCGCGCCCTCGCGATCTTGGCCCGCAGCTCCTCCAGCAGCCCGGCGCCATCCTGCGAGAGCTTCTCCCGGGCCTCCTTGCCCTGCTCGCGGCGCAGCGCCTGGGTCGCCTCCGCGAGCTGCGCCTGATCCCGCGCCAGCTCGTCCAACTCCTGCTCGTACTTCTCCATATCCTCGGCGAGCTGCTGCAGCGCCGGATCGTTCTCGGTCTGCCCCCGCGACGCGTCCGTGAGCGCCTGGCTCATCTCGTCCATCTGCATCCCGAGCTTCTGCAGCTCGGCCAGCGCCTCGTCCGTCTTCCCCTCCGCGAGCAGCCGCTCCACCTCGTCGAGCTGGCTGAGCATGTCGCGCTCCTTCGCCATGGCCTGCATCGCCTCGGCGTTGAGGTGCTCGTCCTGCAGGCCCTTTCCGAGCTGCGACATCTGCCGCATCAGCTCCGCCATCCGCGCCTTGAGCCGGGAGAGCTCCTGGCGGATCGCGTCCTTCGCCTCGTCGGAGGGCGCGTCGCGGTATTGCTCGAGGAGGCTCACCAGCTCCCGCCGATCGGCGGCCAGCTCCTGGGTCAGCTCCTCGATCTGCGCCAGCCGCTGTCGGTCCAGCAGCGCCTCCAGGTAGAGGATCCCCTGCTCCAGCTCGCGCTGCTCGTCCGCCTCCACCCGATCGAGCTGGGCGATGAAGGCCAGCTGCCCCGATCCGCCCAGCCTCCGCCCCCTCCCGCGGGTGGCCTGGGTCGCCTGATTCTTCATGCTCAGGTTCCGCGAGAGGTTGCGGATCGCGGCCAGCAGCTCCATCGGCGCCCGCTCGTCCTCGCCCAGCTCCGCAGCCACGTCGGTGAGCTGGATCGCCACCTCCCGCACCTTCTCGTCGGCGACGCTCCCAGCCTCGATCCGCGCCACCCCCTCCACCTTCCGAGGTCCGGCCCGCGGCGTGATCCGATCGCCCAGGGCCAGCACCATCCGCTCCCAGCTCTCCTCCACCTTCGCGATCAGCTCCCGGCGATGCTCCGCCTCCGAGAAGATCTTGATCTGCTGCGTGCGGCTCTGCCCCCACTTCGGCCCGCTCACCGCGTCGTTGTCTCTGGCGCGCAGGTAGTAGGTGACGATGTCGCCGGGTCTCGCACCCAGAGTGGAGAGCTCCCAGCGATGGCTGCCGCCGGCCCGCGGCATCGGATCGGCGAACGACGAGATCGGCACGTGCTGCTCGTCGCCGCCGGGGAGCCGATAGACCAACTCCACCGCGGCGATCCCGAAGTCGTCCGACGCGTCGAAGACCAGATCCACCCCGTCGCGCTCGGTGAGGGTGAGCTCCGGCAGCGGCGAGTCGATGGAGATCGCGGGGATCCCGTCCTCCACCGCCACGATCGCCATCGGCGGACCCACCGCCAGCTTGCGCCCTCTGCCGTCCTCGAAGCGGAAGGCGTAAACGCCGTCGCCCTGAACCTGGAGCTTGCCGGAGAGCCGCCTACCGCCCTCGACCTCCAGGGGGGTCGCCGCACCGCCGATGTCCAGGAAGGCCCGGGCCACCTCGCGATCGGCGCGGGTCTCGATCCGGACCTCGGTGCCGCGCAGGGCGGTGATCTCGCCGTTGCTGCCCTCCACCGTCTTCGGGGGCAGGCCGGTGTAGCGGGGGTAGACGTAGGTGAGGGAGATGTCGCCGGTGATCGGCGTCGGCCTCGGCTTCGGCGCGTCGTCCTCGCCGGCCCCGAGCGCGAGCTGGCGCAGCCCCGACCCCATCGGCTGCACCAGCCAGAACGCCGCCGCCACCAGCACCATCGCGCCGGCGGCCGCCCCAGCCGCGTGGCGCAGAGGCCTGGTGGGGAACGCCCGCTCCGGCCCCACGAAGACCGCGCGCCCCGCCGCCACCGAGACGTGGGCCCAGGCGAGCTCCGACGAGAAATCCGGCGCCGAGGGAGCCGACGATCCGTCCGCGGCCGGCTCCTTCCGCAGCGCCTCCGCCAGCTCCACCGCCGTGGTCAGCCCCTTCGCCCGGGGATCGCGATCCTCCAGTGCTCGGGCGAGCTGCGCCGGTCGCAGCGCCCCGGCGCGACGCCTGGCGTAGACCACCGCCGCACCAGCCAGCGCCGCGATCCCCGCGATCGCCGCCGGCCGCACCCAACCGCCCCAGCCCGCCGCCGCTGCATACGAGCCCAGGCCCAGCACGATAAGCGCCGCCGCCAGGAAGCCGAGGGCCGCCGTGCCCCCCCAGATCCGCCACGCCCGACGCCGCAGCCTCGCGATCGCCAGCTCCAACGAGTCGGAGGCAACCTCCGCCTCCATCACCCGCCCGAGCCCCGATCGGGAGTCTTCGCCGCCGCCTCCGCCCGCTGCCGCCGGCTCCTCCGGTGACGGCGCTCCACCTGCGAATCCCTTCTCCTCGGGCGAGGGCGCGGGGGCCTGCGCTCCCCTGGTCCCCTCACGCGAGGGCGCCGTCGTCGGATCGTGGTCCGGGGAGAACGGGTCGTCGGGATCGGGGGGGATGCGGCGGTCGGTCATCTGGGAGGCGTCGTTTGCGAAGCGGGGCCACCGCGGAGTTCAGCCAGGGGGACGGGCAGGGGCCGCTTGGCAACCGAGGCCCTCCATCGGTCATTCCCCCCCATGCGCTGCTGGGGGCCCCGTGCCGGGATCCTCGGGATCGTACCACCGAACACCTTGGAACTCCTGGACTTTCACGAAATGAAGCGCCCTTGCCCGCCCCGGAAATCGCGTGTTAGCTTCCGCCCCTCTCCGGCAGCGCCTCGCCGGCCTTTTTGATCCCGGTCGCCGCTGAATTTCCCGGCGCCCCTTGCGTCTCACCTTCCAAAGCGGAGCCGATTCGGTTGGAGATCGACGACCAGGCCCTCGTGCTTCGCTGCAAGGAGGGCGATCAACGTGCGTTCAAGGTGCTGGTCGAGCGCTATCAGCGCAAGGTCTTCGCCGTCGCCCACGGCATGCTCAAGGATCGCGAGGAGGCCCTCGACGTCAGCCAGGAGGCGTTCCTCAAGGCCTACCGGAACCTCGATCGCTTCAAGGGCGACTCCTCCTTCTACACCTGGGTCTATCGGATCACCCGCAACCTGGTCATCGACCGGATCCGCTCCCGGCGCAACGAGGTGGTCGGCTACGACGAGGGCATTGGCACCGACCAACCCGCCGAGGCGGGCTTCCTGGCCACCAGGCTCGGCACCAACCCCCGGACGAGCGCCCTGCGCAGGGAGCTCGGCGAGAAGATGAACCAAGCCCTGCAGCAGCTCCCCGAGAAGCACCGCGAGATCCTCCTGCTGCGCGAGGTCGACGGCATGAGCTACGAGGATCTCGCCGAGACCCTGGAGATCCCGAAGGGCACCGTGATGAGTCGACTATTTCACGCCAGGTCGAAGATGCAGGCGCTCCTCGCGGACTACCTCGGCGAGGGCGAGGATCGACTGGCGCTCGCCTCCGGCGAAGACGAAGGATAGAGAGGAGGACGGATGATGAACGATCGAGAAGAAGTCGGGATGCTCCTCTCCGCCTATGCGGACGGTGAGCTCGACGCCGCCGGGCGGCTCGAGGTGGAGGCGCGGCTCGCCGCGGACCCCGAGCTCTCCGCGCGCCTCGCCGATCAGCACGCCTTCTCGGAGGCCTTCGCCCTCGGCGTCGAGGACGCCAGCGCTGCCGTGGACTTCGCGGCCTTCACCGACGCCGTGATGGCCCGGCTCGAGCCGCGCAAGCTCGGCTGGGGCCAGCTCGTCCGCCGCGCCTTCGCCGCGCTCCTGGAGCAGCGCCGCTATCAGGTGGCATTGGGTGGCCTCGCCGCCGCGGCGGTCGCCGTGATCGCCACCCCCCTCCTCCTGGACGACAGCGGAGGCGCCGCCATCCCGCCGGGGCTCCTCTTCGCCGGTGGCCCGGCGGCTGTCGACGTGATCTCCATGGACCCCGTCGGGGATCACGAGACCATGCTCTTCAAGTCCGCCGGAGGGGCCACCATCATCTTCGTGCAGGAAAGCCGATGACCTCCCTACGCTCGATCCTCGTCGCCGGCTTGGTCCTCTGCGCCTTCGTGCCCACCGCGGCCCTCGCCGCGCCCAAGGCGACCGTCGCCATCGACGTCGTCCTCGCCAGCAAAGAGCCCGGCAAGACCGATCCCCGGCTGGCGAAGTTCAGCTCCCAATTCGCCGACTTCGCGTACAAGAGCTTCAAGCTCGTCGGCAGCCGGCTGATCACCGTCGAGGAGACGAAGAGCGCCACCGTCGAGCTCGCCGGCGATCACAAGCTCGAGATCACCTTCACCAAGGCGAGCGCCTCCGGCAGGGCCCGGCTCAAGCTCGCCGTGCCCGGGGTCCTGGACACCACCGTCTCCCTGGCCCGCGACGGCTCCGTGGTGGTGGGCGGACCGGCACTGCGCAGCGGCAGCGGCGTCCTCTTCGTCCCCGTCACCCTCGTCGAGGTGAAGTAGGCCGCGCCGCGCGACGAGCTCCGCCTCAGCAGGTCCGATGGAAGGAGCGTCGCCGGATCTACCGGGGATCGGAGCCTCTGCCCCCAGACGCCGCCCGATCCTCGGGCTTGCGCCGACGACCCTGCCGCAGCTTCTCCTCCGCCAGATCGAGATCCGCGTCCGGTCCGCCCTCGGCGCGGGGCGAGCCACGTTTGCGCACGAAGCGGTAGGCCACCAGCATCGTCCCGAAGGAGAGCAGCTTGTTCTCCGAGAGGCCCAGCGGGATGAAGATCGCCTGGAGATCCGTCAGCTCCGCTCGATCATCGGGCGGCGGCAGCCCCTCGATCTCGGCGCTCTTGCGCGGGACCGCCACCCACAGCGAGGAGACGTCGGCGAGCTGGTAGCCATAGGCAGCGAGCTCCGGTACATCCGCCTTCGACAAGGCGTAGACGATGGTCAGCGCCGCGTTCGGCACCGGCGCCCTGGCGGAGACCACCCGGCAGCCCGCCAGCCGCAGCGGATGGGCGAGCATGAAGATCTCGGGTGCGAGGGCCACCTTGCAGCCCGGCGCTATCCCCAGCTTGGGAACGAGCTCGCTTGGATCGCGATCGATCACGGATCCTCCGAAGAGACGGGGCGAAGAAGCCCCGAAAGATGTACGCCCGATGATCAAGCAGCGCGAGCCGATCCCACCACTGCTCGGAGCCTGTGAAAAAACTCGCCCTCACGCAAGCGGGGGCGAGTTTTTCACGCGCGCTACGGCTCCTTCTAGCGTTCGCTCGCCTCCGCTCGCGATGTCTCCGCAATTCAATTGGGTCGAACGCCCTGGAGCAGGCTGAAGAAGACCTCCTCCACCGCGGTCGGCGCGCCCGATCCATGGGCCGTCAAAGTCCAGACCGCGCCACGGGTGGCCTTCACCTCCACCCGCTGGTGGGTGCAGCCACCCTTGCACTCAGGGTCACCGAAGCTCTCTCCGGCAAAGGCCTTCGCGCGCTCGATCGCTTCCACGAGGGTCGCCATCCCCATCGGCCCCAGCGTGAACTCCACCGGGCCCTCACCCGTGTCCAGGGTGCCAGTCCCGTCGTAGCGCAGCGTCGCCCGCGTCTTGGGGATCCCGGCGTCGTCAGGGCCCGGCTCAAAGGTCCACACCAGCTCGGCGAGCCCGTCTCCCGGCGGCGGAGCCTGGGGCGGCGGCGGATCCGGATGTCTGCAGCCCGCCGCCGCGATCAGCAGCGGCAGCGCGAAGAGAAGTAGATGTCGCATCGGGCCCACTCTACCGCACGCGAGGGGGGCCGCCCAGGGGCGCGGGGCCACGAAATGGCTCGTCAGAGCCCGCAAGGCCGTCGCGCAATCCGGCCTACTTCGGCTGCGCGGCGCGCTCGAGGCGCTCGATCTCGAGGGCAGCTTTGGCCTGGCGGTCACGGACCGCCTGTCGCTCCACCCGATCGTGCGCGGCCTGCACCGAAGGGGAGTCGTCCAACCCGGCGAGGGCCTTCGCCGCCTCCTCGGTGCGACCGAGCTGCAGGAGTACGTCAGCGAGCTGGATCTTGAGGTGCGCGCGCTCGGGGGCGAGGCGGGAGGCGAGGCGCAGCTCGTCCCGGGCCTTGATCAGCGAGCGCTGCGCCCGGAAGGCCTGGGCCCGGAGGGCGTGGTAGCTGGCCCGCGTCGGCCGGGGCAGGGTGGTGCGAAGCCGCGCCAGCGCGCGGAGCGCCGCGTCCGGATCCCTCCCGGCGAGCTCGAGCTGCGCCAGGCCGAAGACGATGGCGGGCGATCCCGGCAGCGCCTCCAACCCGGCGAGGTAGAGGGTCCGCGCCTCCTCCTTGCGCTCGAGGCGAGAGAGGGTGGCGGCCTCGTCCGCCCACGCCCCCTCTGAACTCGAGAAGAGCGCCCGTCGCCTGGAGGCATAGGCCAGGGCCTCCTCCGGCTGCCCCGCCCCCAGATGCAGCGTGTAGAGCGCCGCGATCAGCCCTTCTTCATCCGGCGCCGCCTCCAGCGCCCGCTCCGCCACCGCGATCCCATCCGCCCGCCGATCCAGCCTCGCCAGATCCAGCGCCGCCCGCCGCGCCGGACCGGCCTCCGTGGGGCTCCCTTCGAGGATCGCCTCCCGACTCGAGAAGCGCGCCACCACTCGATCGGTGGTGGGAAGGCCGAGGGTCGCGGCGGTGCGGTATTCCAATAATGCCTGCCTGCCGCGACCCAACCCTGCCATCGCCTCGCCGGCCAGGAGATGGCCCCTGGGCCCATGAGGCTGCAGGAAGAGCAGCCGGTTGATCCAGGGGAGCGCCTGCCGCGACCCGTCTTCCTCCGAGAGCAGCCGCGTCGCCATCAGATCCACCGGCAGATAATCCCCCGGCCTCTCCTCAGACGCCGCCCGAACCAGCCGCGCCAGCTCGTCCAGCGACGAGAGCTCCGCCGCCGCGAAGAGCCTCTCGCTGTCTGCGTCCAGCCCTGGCCACGCCGCGATCGCCCCAGCCACCAACCCCGCCCCCATCACGCCTGCCACCCCGGCCCCTCCCCACCGCGCCGCTCCCCTCCGGAGACGTTCCCCCGCGTCTCCGCGGGGTCGTACAGGAACTGCACGGTCATCCCTATCGAGGGCCGCGAGCTCGGCTCGCGCGGCCGAACGGGGCTCCCCTTCACCTCTCCCCGCGTCTCTGCGGGATTGTGCAAGATCCGTACGGTCGTCTCCGCGGAGGCGGCTCCTACGTCGGGGGGCGTAGGCCAGCAGCGAGATCGCCGCGAGGCCGCTGGCGTGCTGGAGGCTGAAGTCCGCGAGGTTCTGGAGGAGGAGGGCGAAGACCCCCGCGGCCGCGCCGGCCTCGGCCCACGAGCGGCGCCCCCGCCAGGCGAGGCCCAGCCAGGTGCCGGCAACGACCAGGGCCAGTAGACCCCCCAGCGGGAGCCCCAGCTCCGCCATCGCCTGGACCGGCTCGTTCTCCACGTGGGTGAACCAGATCCCGGAGAAGGGCTTCTCTTGGTAGATCCGGCCCACCGTCTCGAAGGCGCCCTTGCCGATCCCCGTGGGCCAGCTCGCCAGCGCCGCGCGCCAGCCGGAGCTGAGCGCCTCGAGCTTCCCCTCCTCCGACGCCGGATCCAGATCGAGGAGGGTGGCGATCTCTCGTAGCAGGCGAGGAAACTGAAAGTAGATCCACACCGCCAGCGAGGTCGCGGCGGCGGTGGCGCCCCCCAGGGTGAGCCAGCTCTGCCAGCCGTCGCGGCGCCGGGCCGTTCCGAAGCCCAGGATCGCCAGCAGCGCCGCCCCCCCGAGCAGCGCCACGAAGCCCGCGCGGGACGCCGAGAGGAAGGTGCCCACCGCGCAGCCGAGGAAGATCGCGCCCCAACCCAGCCGCTCCCACCTGGCTTTCGCCGCGGCAGCCAGCCCCAGGGCCAGCAGCCCGCCCAGGTTCAGGAAGCCGGCGAGGTGGTTCGAGTTGCCGAAGGTGGAGCGCATCGCGTTGGCGGCCCGGAACTCGTAGAGGCCGAAGATGCTGCGCTTCTCTCCCGCGGCGAAGTGGAGCAGGCCGATGGCCGCCACCGCCGCCGCCGCCAGCGCCACATAGATCAGCAGCCGGCGCCGCGCTCCCTCCGAGGTCCGCGCGCGATGCTGAAAGACCCACGCCGCCCCAGCCCAGCCCAGCCACTTCGCGAGCTCCGCCGCCGTCGCCGGCCGATCCAGGGTCAGCGGCCGCCACCCCTCCGAGGAGCCGAGGGAGTAGCCCGTGATCCGCAGGTGCTCCGGCGCGATCGCCGCCAGCCACGACGGCGGCAGCGGCACGAGCTGGAGCGCGATCACCGCAGAGAGCGCGAGGAGCGCGAGGGGCCAGCTCCCCATCCTGGGCAGGCGCCCGCCCCGGGCCGTGACCAACGTGGCAAGCGCGAGCCATCCCAGGGCCGAGACGGTCAGCGCCGAGGCCAGGTGCGCCATCCCCAAGGCGAGGGGGGCCGCGATCAGCGCGGCGGCGGCGAGGCCTTCTGCCGCTGCCTCGGAGGGGGCCTGCGTCCAGGCCGGGTTCTTGGCACGCTTCGAGGTCATGATAAGGTGAAAAATATGGAAATCTCGCTCTCTCGCCTGCTGTCGTTTCTGGTCGTGATCTTCGCCGCCGCACCTGTGGCCGCCCTGGTGCAGCCCGGCACCGGCGTCCAGATCCCCGAGGGAAACAACCTGGTCAATTTCCTCAACGGCGAGGGCGAATCCATCGATCCTCTCACCCAGGCCGCCATCACGCCACAGACCTTCAACCCGAGCTGCAACCTCACCTTCAAGGTGATCGGGCGTGGCGCCGGCCAGCGAAACAGCTTCGGCTGGTACAACGTCACCGGCAGCAAGCCCGCGCGCTCCGATCTACACGAGTTCCTCACGTGCAGCGACGGGGTCGGCACCGTCAAGTCCCTGGACATCGCCCAGGACCCGGCCTACCGGGGCGGCGAGATCGGCTTCTTCATGGCCTCGACCCAGACCCGCAACGCCAACGGGAGCTCGGGCGGCGGCACGATGTCGGGCAACTGCGTGCAGTTCGTGGAGGGCGCCGGCCCCACCGACGCGAGCCTGGGCTTCCTCTACTACTCCGAGCCCCAATGGAACGACGACAACATCGGAGAGGATAGCTACATCCACCTGCTGATCATGGACAGCGGCGTCTACCCCGAGGCCTTCTACTTTGGCTGGGAAGACCTCTTCGGCGGCGGCGACAACGACTTCGAGGACATCCTCACCCGGGTCGAGGGGATCACCTGCTCCGGCGGCGGCGCCGACTGCGACACCGGCCTGCCCGGGATCTGCGGCGCCGGAACGATGCAGTGTCGGGACGGCAGGCTCGCCTGTGTGGCGCAGATGGAGCCGAGGTCCTTCGAGACCTGCAACGGCCTGGATGACGACTGTGATGGGGTCATCGACAACGATGCGGAGTGTGGAGATGGCCAGATCTGCCACCGCGGCGCCTGCGTCGCCAAGTGCTTCCGCGGCGAGTTCGCTTGCCTGGGCGACCTCGTCTGCGACGACGGCGTCTGCGTCGAGCCCGCCTGCGACGGCGTGCGCTGCCCCTCCTCGGAGCAATGCGTCGCCGGCGCCTGCGTCGCCCCTTGCGATGGTGTCACCTGCCCCATGGGCAACGTCTGCCGGCTGGGCGCGTGCGTCGATCCCTGCAGCGGCGTGAGCTGCGATCCCGGCTCCCACTGTGACGCGGGCGTCTGCAAGGCGCCCTGTGGCTGCACCCCTTGCCCCGACGGAACCCTCTGCGCCGCCGACGGCCGCTGCCTCCCGGCGGACTGCGCCGACGTCAATTGCGAGGAGGGCTTCGTCTGCCAGGGCGGGAGCTGCATCGACGCCTGCGCTGGCGCCGTCTGCCCCAGCGGCGAGGTCTGCCGCCTGGGTGCATGTGTCGAAGGTGATGGGACAGGTGGTAGCGGTCCCGGTGCGGGCGGCACCTCCGGAGCCGGCGGCAGCGGTGGCAGCGGTGGCGTAGGCCCCGGCGCTGGGGGCACCTCGGGCCAAGGCGGTTCGGGCCCCGGCGCGGGTGGATCCTCCGCCGGCCCCGGGGCCAGCGGCGACTCCGACTCGGGTTGTGGCTGCACCTCCAGCACCAGCGGCGGAGCCGGCCTCGGCCTCCTCGCCCTGGGCCTCCTCCTCACCCGCCGCCGCGCCGCCTGATCCTCTGCTGGTGGGCGGCGACCAGCGCCGTCTTCGCCCGGCGGAGCCTCCGCCCTCGAGCTGCGTGAGGCGGTGACCAGCGCCGTCTTCGCCCGCCGGAGCCTCCACCCTCGAGCTGCGTGAGGCGGCGACCAGCGCCGTCTTCGCCCGGCGGAGCCTCCGCCTTCGAGCTGCGTGAGGCGGCGACCAGCGCCGTCTTCGCCCGGCGGAGCCTCCACCCTCGAGCTGCGTGAGGCGGCGACCAGCGCCGTCTTCGCCCGGCGGAGCCTCCCCCCTCGAGCTGCCTGAGGCGGCGATCAGCGCGATCGTCACCCATCGCCGCGCTGGGTGATCATCCGCGCTTCAGGGAGTCGGCGGCGTAGGCCAGGCCCACGCCGCCGAAGAGGCCCATCATCAGCGAGAGCGTGAGCACCGTCGGCGCCCGCGGAAAGACCGGCCGCTCCGGGACCTCGGCGGTGTCCAACACCCGCACGTTGTTGGTCTTGAGCAGCATCGCCAGATCCGCGTCCTTCATCCTGCCAAGCACCAGGTCGTAGAGCCGCTGGTTGTTGTCCTGCTCCCGCTGGAGCTTGCGCTGCGCGATCTGCTTCTTGTTGATCTCGAAGGCCTCGCGCTTGGCCTCGTCGATCAGCCGCGTGAGATGCGCCTCCGCCGACCGCGCCTGCTCGTACTCCGATCGCAGCCCCGCCACCGTGTCGCTCATCGTGCTCCGGATGTGCGTGCGAAGGGTCGCGAGCCTGGCGTCCACCGCCACCTTCTCCGGATGCTTCGACTCGTAGCGCTCTGACAGCCGGATCGCGTCCCCCTCCAGCCGCGTGTACTGGCGGCGCAGATCCAGCAGCATCGGATCGTTGGCCACCGCCCGGATTTGCAGCGGCCAGCTCCCGTCCTTCGCCGAGGCCCGGGTCTGATCCAGCGCTGCCACCGCCGCCTCCAACTCCACCCGATGCGCCGTCACCCGCGTCAGCGACTCCGTGAGGGTAGTGAGCCGAAGGCCCAGAAGGTTCTGCCGATCCTCCACCGAGGTGGCCAGGATGTCGTTGTCTTTGCGGAAGCGAAAGAGCGCTACCTCCGAGGACTCCAGCTTGTCGGTGAGCTCCCCCATCTGATCCGCCAGCCAGATCGCCGCCGATCGCGTCGCCTCCAGCCGGCGATCGAGGTTGCTCTCCAGGTACGAGCTGACCACCGCGTTGGCGATGTTCGCCGCCCGCTGCGGATCTGTGTCGTCCACGAACACTTCGGTGAGCTGCGAGTCGCGGATCGGCGCGATCGCCACCCGCTTCTGCAGCACCTTCACCGCCAGCTTCTCCGCGCGGATCCCCACGGCCTCCTCCGGCGCGATCCCCAGGAAGTCCAGATCGCGATCCAGCCGCAGCTTCTTCACCACGCGGCCCAACACGTCCCGGCTCATCAGGATCCGGTATTGGGTCTCGAGGAACTCGCTGTTCAGCGAAGGGTCCTGGTTGCGCGGATCGAAGGCCACCGCGTCCGACTGCTCCCCCAGTACCCGGGGCGCGTTCGACTCCAGGAGGATCGAGCTCGTGCTCCGATAGACCTTCGGCGTCAGGCGTACGTACGCGATCCCCGCCCCTACCATCAGCGCGACGCAGGCGGCGATCAGCCCCAGGTGCGAGCGGACGATCCCCAGGTGGCGCCGGAGGCCCGAAGGCTGCGGCAGGTCGGTGGCCCGTGGCAGTCCGAACTCGCCGAGCTCCACCGGCTCCGCCACCTCATCTGTCTCCGTCATCATGACCTGCCCCTCTTCGTGTCGAATGCATCAGACGAGCGGTGCCTAGGACCACGCCCACGCCGCCCTCGTGATTCGGGATCGCCTCGAGCGAGCGCCGCGTCGCCAAGACCTCGTCGAGCCGCTGCCCTCGCCTGGGGGCAGCGTCGTCCCGTCTCGTGTCGGCGGCCCCACGTCAGCCCGCCGTCGCCAGCTCCGCGGTGTCTGCTGCCGGCGCCTCGGGTTGGATCGGCCGATACTCGGGCAGGAGCTCCAGCAGCGCTGCCCGCAGGGCCTCGGCGTTGCCCCCTTCGGCGACCTCGCGAAGCTGCGCCAGCTCGTCGGCCACCACCTCGAAGGCGTGGGGGCAGAGCCTCCCGATGAAGATCTTCGGATGTCGGGTCTTCGCCACCGGCTCCGAGTCCGCCGAGAGCTCCTCGAAGAGCTTCTCCCCCGGGCGGATCCCGTTGAAGACGATCTCGATGTCCTCGTCCGGCGTCAGCCCCGAGAGGGTGATCAGATCCCGGGCGAGATCCACGATCTTCACCGGCTGCCCCATATCGAGGACGAAGATCTCCCCGCCGCGGCCCATGCTCCCCGCCTCCAGCACGAGCTGACAGGCCTCCGGGATCGTCATGAAGTAGCGGCGCATCTCCGGATGCGTCACCGTCACCGGCCCGCCCCGGGCGATCTGCTCCTGGAAGATCGGGATCACGCTCCCGGCGGAGCCCAGCACGTTGCCGAAGCGCACCGTCACGAAGCGGGTCCGGCTGCGCTGCGACAGCGCCTGGACGTAGATCTCCGCCAGCCGCTTCGACGCGCCCATCACCGACGAGGGGTTCACCGCCTTGTCGGTAGAGATCATCACGAACTGCCGCGCCTCGTGGGCGTGGGCCAGATCCGCTACCGCCCGGCTGCCCACCACGTTGTTCTTGATCGCCTCGCAGGGGTTCCATTCCATCATGGGCACGTGCTTGTGCGCCGCCGCGTGAAAGACCACCTCCGGCCGATGCTCGCGAAAGATCATGTTCAACCGCGGCACATCGCAGACGTCCGCGATACAGGGATGGATCGTCAGCGAAGGAAAGGCCGCCGCCAGCTCTCGATGGATCTGGAAGAGGCTGTTCTCCGCCTGCTCCAACAGCACCAGCGCCTTCGGCTGAAAGCGGCAGACCTGCCGGCAGATCTCCGAGCCGATGCTCCCCCCGGCCCCCGTCACCAGGACCGTGCTGCCCCGCAGATCCGACGCGATCGCCTCGTCGTCCAGCACCACCGGATCGCGGCCCAGCAGATCCTCGATCGCCACCTTCCGGATCCGGGAGAGGTTCGCCCGCCAGCCCACGATCTCGAAGATGCCGGGGACGATCTTCGCCTCGATCCCCGATCGCTCGCAGAGCTGCGCGATCCGCCGGATGTCGCGACGAGGCATCTTCGAGTCGGTGATCAGCGCCTGGGTCGCGCCGTACTTCCTGCAGAGCGGCACCAGCATCGAGGTGTCGCCCCGCACCCGGATCCCTGCGATCACCTGCCCCGTCTTCAGCGGGTCGTCGTCCAGAAATCCCACCGGATCGATGCCGAGATCCGGCCGCCCGCCGAGCTCCTTGGCCACCAGCAGCCCCACCAGCTCCGCGCCGATCAGCATCGTCGGCACCTTCCGGCTCGGCACCCGCTTCGCCCGATCCGCCCGCTCCGCCAGCAGCCGCCCGATCCCCCTGGCGCCGGCCAGCCCCAGGAACGCCAGCGCAGCGTCGATGCCGATGGAGCCCAGCGGGATCCGCACCATCTCCAGCGACGAGACGTGGAAGGCCAAGCTCCAGCCCACGAGGAGCGCCGCCCCCGCCAACGCGATCGCGCCGAAGATCCGGCCCACCTCTCGAAAGCCGACGTAGCCCCAGGGAAAGCGCCCCACCCCCAGCGCCGAGAGGAGGCCGAATTGAATCGTCACCACCCCGGGGAGCGCCCGCAGCAGGTGCAGCTCCATCCTCGGCGGGATCTCCCAATCGAAGCGCAGGAGAAAGGCTAGGACCAGCGCCGCGGTGAGGATCGAGACGTCGATCGCGGCGAGGATCGCGTTCGTCAGGAATCTGCGCATCGCTCCTGGAGCCCCCCGGCCATGCGGCTTCGGTCGTCGACCGTGATGACCGCGCATCGGCGACGAGCGCCGGCTGCAGCGGAAAGATAGGCGCCCGCTCGCCAGTTCCCATCGTCCACCAGGTGCAGTCGATCGGGTCGGGCCCTCGTATGCCTACGGCGTCGAACCATCCAGCCATCGCTGAGGAAAATATTTCGCATCCGGGGGAGACGTCGGCTCCGACATCGGCAATCCCGTTGGTCGATGAGAAATACATTTCATCCGAGCCACCCGAGGCGCTCCCTCTCAAGGCGATGCACCCGAGATACCTCGACCCGGTCGGGCGGCTAATCGCAGCGCAGTCATCGAGACACCTCGCCCCGGTCGGGAGACTCATCGCCGCGCAGTCATCGAGACACCTCGAACCGGTCGGGAGACTCACCGCCGCGCCGCCACCGAGACACCCCGATCCGGTCGAGAGACTCATCGCCGCGTAGCCATCGAGCGGATCGCCTCGACCACCCGGGTATGCTCGTCGGGCCTGAGGCTCGAGCCGCTGGGGAGGCAGAGGCCGTCGCGAAAGAGGCCCTCCGCCACCGCGCCTCCTCGGGCCTCGCAGCCGCCGAAGATCGGCTGCAGGTGCATGGGCTTCCACACCGGCCGCGACTCGATGTCCAGCCGCTCCAGCTCCAATCGGATCTCCTCCCGGCTGTGGCCGAAGGCGGCCTCGTCGATGGTGAGCGTCGTCAGCCATCGGCTCGAGCGCCCGTACCCCGGCTCCGGCATGAAGGCGACGCCGGGGAGTTGCCCGAGGGCCTCGCGGTAGCCCTCGTAGTTGGCGCGGCGCTGCGCCACGCGCTCGTCGAGGAGGCGGAGCTGACCCCGACCCACCGCCGCCAGCAGATTGCTCAGGCGGTAGTTGTGGCCGATCGCGGAGTGCTGATAATGCGGCGCCGGATCCCGGGCCTGTGTGGCCAGAAAGCGCGCCCGCTCGATCCACTCCCTGCGCCTCGAGACCAACGCGCCGCCGCCGCTGGTGGTGATGATCTTGTTTCCGTTGAACGAGAAGATCCCCAACGAGCCCAGGGTCCCGGCGGGCTCGCCCCGATACGTCGCCCCCAACGCCTCCGCGGCGTCCTCCACGATCGGCACCTCGAAGCGCTCGCAGGCCGCGCGGAGCGGATCGTAGTCCGCACACTGTCCGTAAAGGTCAACCGCCACAACCGCCTTCGGCAGCTTCCCTCGCCGCGCGCGCTCCTCCAGCGCCTCGGCCAGGAGCTCCGGATCCAGTGTCCAGCTCGCCGCGGTGGCGTCGATGAAGACGGGCCGTGCCCCCAGATAGACCACCGGATTCGCCGACGCGGAGAAGGTGAGGGTGGAGACCATCACCTCGTCCCCCGGGCCCACCCCCAGGATCTGGAGCGCCAGGTGGATCGCCGCCGTGCCGCTGGAGAGCGCCGCCACGTGGCATCCGCCCAGCCGCGCCGAGAGCTCCGCCTCGAAGGCGTCCACGTGGGGCCCCAGCGGCGCGATCCAATTGGAGTCGAAGGCGTCCAACAACAGCGAACGCTCCTCCGTGCCCACGTGGGGTGGAGAAAGGAAAATACGACGCACGCTGCCCCCCTTTGGCTGCGTCGCCGGCGACCCGTGCATCGGGGCTCCGACCAGCCGTCGCAAAGGTAGGGCGAGGGCAAGGGACCGAAAGCGCCGGCCCATCGCCTCGCCCCGATTTTCCTCGCGAGCCTTGGGGAGCGGTGGCGTGGCGTCGGGCTGCCGCTCGTCGTCGTGCGCCTTCAGCCGTCCATCCATCCCAGCCGGGAGATCAACCGAAGGCCGATCGACGCGGAGGATCGTCGCTGGGGACCTGGCGGATCGAGCGCCACCGCCTTGCGGACGTCTCCGCGCCCCGGATCAGCCAGCACGCCGGCCTGCTGCTCTCCCCCACCGCGCCTACCGTTGGAGACGACGGCCCGCGCATCGGGCGCGCGCTACCAGGGGGGACGATGCTGGCTGAATTTCTGGAGACCGACGATCCGAGGTGGAGCGACTTCCTCGCCGACGCACCCCACGACGTCTACCACCTGCCCGCCTACGTGAAGCTCGCGGCTCAGGCAGGCGGCGCCCGACCGCTGGCGTTCCTTGGCGATCTCGGCGGCGCGCGCTGCCTGATCCCTCTCCTGGAGAGCGAGGTCGAAGGCTCCACCGATCTCGCCTCGCCCTACGGCTACTCCAGCCCCCTCTTCCTCGGCGATCCGACCCGGCGGGTCGCGCTCCTGCGCCTCTTCGCCGAGCGCTGCGCCAGGCGTGGATCCCTCGCCGTCTTCTTGCGCGGTCACCCGATCTTGTCGCCGCTGGATCCCGGCGTGCTGCCAGGCTGGTCCAACCGCCAGAGCTCCGCGGCGCTGGTCTCCGACGGCCCCACCATCGGCATCGATCTCCGTCGAAGAGACGAAGAGATCGTCGCCGATCTCCGCAAGGATCATCGCAAGGGGATCGATCGCCTGATCAAGCGCGGCTTCACCTCGGTCCTCGACGATTGGAGCCACTACCCCCGCTTCATCGAGCTCTACTACGACACCATGGCGCGGGTGGGCGCGGACTCGTCCTACTTCTTTCCGCCCGCCTACTTCGCGGCCATCGCCACCGCCCTCGAGGGGCGTGTCCACCTGAATACCATCCTCTCCCCCGACGGCGCCGTCGCAGCCGGTGGCCTCTACTTCCGGCAGGGCGATCTGCTCCAATACCACCTGTCCGCATCCAACCCGGAGATGTACGCCCTCTCCCCCTCCAAGCTGAGCATCCGCTCGATGATGAGTTGGGGGAAGGCCACCGGCGCCACCATGCTCCACCTCGGCGGCGGCGTCGGCACGAAGGAGGACGCCCTCTTCTGGTTCAAGCTCGGCTTCTCCAAGCTCCACCTCTCGTTCCGGACCCTGGGCATCATCGCCGATCGCCCAGCCTACGACGCCGTCGTCCGGGCTCGGGGCGCCGACCGGGTGGAGGCCTATTTTCCCGCCTACCGCGCGCCGCAGCGTCCGGCCGCAGCCGCCGCCGAAGCTCCCCCGATGGGCGCCTGAGCGGTGCCCGTGGGAGGCCGGCGCGGGTCGCAGCCCGAGCCGACCGCGCGAGCGAGTCCGACTCCCATCGTGGAGGGATCTCCCAGCCTTCGATGCTTCAACTGTCCCCACGCCGTGCGCTCGTGGGACGCGGTCGATCGGATCGTCGAGGGGAGGGGAGCCGCGCACGTCCCAACGCCGTGCGCTCGCGTAGGTGGTCGATCGGATCGTCGAGGGAAGGGGAGCCGCGCGACGTCCCGACGCCGTTCGTTCGCGGGAGGCGGAGCGCCAGCGTTACGCCGAGGGCGGAGGCGAGGCGTCCCGCTCGGCGCTGGCGAAGTCCGGCATCATCTCCGAGCTCGGCTCCGAGACGCCGGAGCGGCGGATCACCCGCAAGAACGTCCGCGCGAGGATCTTCGCGTCCAGGCCCAGGCTCCAATTCTCGACATACCAGAGGTCCAGCCCGAGCTTTTGCTCCCAGCCAAGCGCGTTGCGGCCGCTGACCTGCGCCAGCCCCGTGATCCCCGGCAGCACGTCGTGGCGATGCGCCTGGATCCGGTCGTAGCGCGAGAGGTAGCAGATCAGCAGCGGCCGCGGCCCCACCAGGCTCATCTCCCCGCGGATCACGTTCCAGAGCTGCGGGAGTTCGTCCACGCTGGTGGCGCGCAGCAGCCTCCCGATCCGCGTCACCCGCTCGGCCGGCTCCAGTGTCCGCCCGGCGGTATCCGTCTCGTCCCGCATGGTGCGGAGCTTGAGAAGGGTGAAGACCGCGCCGCCCTTGCCGGGCCGCTGATGGCGAAAGAGGATCGGCCGATCGCTGGTCAGGCCGATCACCGTCGCCGCCACCAGCAGCAGCGGACTCGTCAGCAGCAGCAGCAGCGCCGCCACGCAGACGTCGATCGTCCTCTTCACCAGAAGCGCCAGGCCCCGCTGCCGCGTTCCGGCAGGGCCGCTCATGCCCAGGAGACCGCGCGCCGGCTGGAGGGCGGGAGCCGATCCGAGCGCTGGAAGAGACCGGGCACCTCGGTCTCCCGGATCGATCGAAGCGTCTGCCGCGCCGCATCCCGCGCCGCTGCCGTCAGCGGCCGGCTGCGCTTGCCCACCAGCCAGCTCCGGATTCCGAGATGAAAGGAGGCCGCATACGCCGCCGTCTTCGCGTGGGTCAGCAGGGCCAGGGCCTCGGCCCGCCACGGCCCCACCACCTCCGGGCCGTAGGTGCGCAGCACGCGCCGGACGCTGCGGGCCCCCAGCGCATACGACGCCGGCGAGGCCTGGCCTTCTCGGTAGAAGAGCAGCGGTTCCCGCACCAGGCCAAAGCGCCCCGAGCCACAGCTTCGGCACCAGAGCTCCGTATCCTCCGCCCGGACGAAGGCCGGATCGTAGAGGTTCTTCCGAAACCAGGCCGTCGTCCCGAGCGCCGTCGGGTGCACGAAGAGCCCGCGGCGCAGCACGCCGCCGGGGCTTGCGTCCAGCGGCTCGTCCGCCCGGAGGCCGATGGGCTCCCCCGAGCCATCGATCGCACACACACCCGAGCCGACCAACTCTACCCCTGGGTGCGCCTCCAGGAAGGCGAGCTGCCGCTCCAGCCGGGCTGGGTGCATCAGATCGTCGCTGTCCATCCGGGCCAGCAGCTCCGTCTGCGCCATCGCCGCGATCTCATTGAGTCGGGTGGGCAGGCCCCGGTTCCGGCCGTCCGAGATCACCCTCACCCGAGGATCCCGCACGGCCCCGGCGATCTCCAACGAGCCATCCGTCGAACCGTCGTCCACCAGGAGCAGCTCCCACTCCCGATGCCCCTGGGCGAAGACCGAGCGGATAGCGTCCGCGAGGGTCGCCTCCGAGTTGAAGAAGGGAATCGCAACCGTGACCTTCATCCCACCCCTCGGCTCAGCGCCGGCGAGCCAGCCGGGTCGCCCTTCCGCCCCCGCCAGCTCCCCGGACATGCCCGCTCGTTCAGGCGACGATCTGTGACTCGTCCCCACCTCCCGCATGTCCCCCGAACGGGTGATTCACATAGTTCTCGACGTTCGAGCGCCCCCCTGCCGGAGCCATTCGAATAAAAATAAGACATCCGTACCGGCCGAGCGGTGAACGATGGAGATCGGTGAGGATGTATGAGCAGGGAGAGCGATCCTCGTGAGCGCTGGCGGATCGGCACGGCCTGGTGTCGCTCGAATGTCTGAGGAGGGAGGCACGATCCGAGAGGCCCATGAGCGCTCGCGATCGGTACGACCCGATGGCCCTCGGATGTCTGAGGAGGGAGGCGTGCGCCGAACGGGCGGTGGCCGCCATCGATGCGCGCGAATTAAGGTGAGTGCGCGCCAGACGAGCGAGCGCAAGGGCGGGGTGGGGGACGATGAAGCAGGCGGAGACGTCGGGGATCGTGCCGGTCGAGCAGAGCCGTGGAGAAGACGAGCGCCAGGGGGACTCGCCCGAGAACAGATACGCCGAGAACCGCTACGCCGAGAACAAGTGGAAGCCCTCTGTCGAGAAGGGGGCGCCCCGGATGCTCATGGTGGCCACCATCGCCGCCACCGTCCGCGGCTTCCTCCTCCCCTACGCGAGACATCTGCGGGCCCAGGGTTGGGAGGTCGACTGCCTCGCCAGCGGCGCCACCAGCTGCGATGCCTGTGTCTCGGAGTTCGATACCTGCTGGGAGGCCGAGTGGAGCCGCAACCCCCTGGGCAAGGAAGGCCTCCTTCACGCCCCCGCCAAGGTGCGGGAGCTGGTCGATCGACAGGGCTACGACGTCGTCCACGTCCACACCCCCGTGGCCTCCTTCCTCACCCGCTACGCGCTGCGGCGCAGGGCCCAGGGCAGGCCCGCCGTCGTCTACACCGCCCACGGCTTCCACTTCCATCCGGGAGGCGGGCGGCTGCGCAACCTCGCCTTCTACTCCCTGGAGAAGCTCGCCAGCCGCTGGACCGACTACCTCGTCCTCATCAACGAGGAGGACCATCGCGCCGCCATCGAGCGGGGCTTTGGCCCACCCGAGCGCATCGTCCGCATGCCCGGCATCGGGGTCGACGTCGACGCCTACGCCGGCGCCTGCGCAAATCGAGACATACATGACGAGGTCTGCGCCGAGCTGCGCATCCCGGAGAGCGCCCGCCTCATCTCCATGGTCGCCGAGTTCATCCCGCGGAAGCGCCACCGCGACCTCCTCCACGCCTTCGCCAAGCTCGGCGATCGCCAGGACGTTCACCTGATCTTCGCCGGCTCCGGCCCCGACGAGATCGAGGCGGAGATCCTCGCCTTCAAGCTGGGGATCTTCGAGAGGGTCCACTTCCTCGGCGTGCGCCCCGACGTCGCCCGCCTCCTCGCCGCCAGCACCCTGAGCGTGCTGCCCTCCGCCCAGGAGGGCCTCCCGCGCGCTGTCATGGAGTCCCTCTGTGTCGGCGTCCCCGTCGTCGCCACCGACATCCGCGGCACCCGCGAGCTCCTCCAATCCGGCGCCGGAAGGCTCGTCGCCGTCGGCGCCGTCGACGCTCTCGCCCGTGCCATCGCCGGCATCCTGGACGATCCCCACGAGCGCCAGCGCATGGGCCGCCGCGGCCGCGAGGTCATCGCCGCCTACGATCTCTCCCGCACCATCGAGCTCCACGACCGCCTCTACGAGCGTGCCCTCGCCGGCGTCCCGGTCCGAAGCCCCGTCCCGGCGGGCAGCCAGCTCCCGACCCCGGCGACCTCCCGAGCGGGCTGAGCCCCCGTGGAAGAGTTCACGATCGTTCCCGAGCCAGGGGCGAGCCAAGGAGAGAGTACCGTCTCGAGCGGCGCACGAGCTGAGGCGGACGCTCCTGCTCGGGGCGCCGCGAGCCCTTCCAGGGCATGGAGCCTCATTCATCCGGTGGGAGGCGGTGGCGGTCGCGGATCCTGGCAGGCTCGTCCCATCGGAGATCCTCGATCGAGGCCTGCCGCGCCCCCCCTCGCCGCTCCCGCGGCTGGCTCGAGGCTGGCCTTCCTCGGCCTCTGCCTCTACCTCGCCTCCCAGGCCTATACGATCCCCGTGCTGATCGTCGGCCCGAGCTGGGCGGTCTGGCCCACCCCAACCGACTTCGCCAGCATGCTCCTGGTGGGCGCCGCCTTCCTCCTGCCGGCGCCGCCCCCGGGGCCCCTCGTCGGCTACCGCAAAGCCCTCGCCGCCCTCTTCACCTTCTGCGCCGTCTCCTACATCTGCATGGTGATCGTCCCGCCCCTGCTCCAGCCGCCCCCCTTTGGCGGCGGCTCCAAGGCCTTCGGCGCCTTCCATGTCCTGCGCCTCGTCGAGTTCTTCTTCGTCTTCGCCGCCGCCCAGCGCGTGCCCCTGAACGCGGCCCGCCTCGCCACCCTGCGCTGGGTCGCCTTCGCCGTCCTGGGCTGGCTCGTCCTCTCCGTGGTCCTCACCTACCTGGTGATCATCCCCGCCGGCGACTTCGCCCCCCAGCTCCCCGACTCCCTCGACCTCTCCGGTCCCTGGTGGTTCTACGTCCACTCCCTCGAAGGCGTCGGCACCGTAGGTTATAATCACGCATACACCGCTCTCCAGATCACGCTGATGACCGGCCTCGCCCTCCAGCTCGCCCCCAAGGCCGAGGGCTGGCCCTCGATCCTCCTCCTCCTCGCCACCCTCGTCGCCGTCTTCATGTCCGGCAGCCGGGCCGGCCTCGCCACCCACCTCCTCTTCGCCTGTGGCTACCTCGTCCGCAGCCCCGCCAAGCTCATCGCCGCAGGATGCGCCGGCGCCGTGCTCTTCCTCGCCGTCGCCTCCTCCACCGCCACCTCCCGCTCCACCGATCAGCTCCTCGGCAGGCAGACCACCCTCCTCAACCCCTTCGACTCCGACAACCTCTCCGGCCGTGGCCACATCTGGCAGGATCGCATCGACTGGCTCAACGAGAACCCGATCTATTGGGCCTTCGGCGCCGGCCTCGGCGGCACCGCCGACAGCGGCGGCCCCGCCCACATGCTCCCCCTCCAGATCGTCGCTGAGCTCGGCCTCGTCGGCCTCGCCTTCGTCGCGATCCTGTTGACGAGGTTCATGGCCGACCTCCTCGCCGAGAGGCGGCGGCTCCACGCCCTCTTCTGGTGCACCGTCGCCCTCCTCGTCTCCGGCATGAGCCAGGAGACCTTCTACCCGGAGCCCGCCTTCGGCCACTTCCTCGGCCTCTACCTCTTTGCCATCGC
>JBEBXK010000050.1:0-27124 GCA_040391605.1 Vulgatibacter incomptus | reverse complement strand
CGGCGAAAGCTGGCGCGGCGAAGGCTGGCGCGGCGAAGGCTGGCGCGGCGAAGGCGGGTGCGGCGAAGGCGGGTGCGGCGAGGCAGCGGGTCGATGACGACTCGCTCGAGGCCGGCGTCGAGGCTGTGTCTCGGAAGCCGGCGCAGAAGCTGCGCCGCAAGGCCACCGCAGAGCAGATGGCCCAGAAGCAGCGGGAGATCTCGGTCTCGGAGTTCTTCGCCAAGAACCGGCACCTCCTGGGCTTCGACTCTCCGACCAAGGCGCTGCTGACCACGGTGAAGGAGGCGGTCGACAACTCGCTGGACGCCTGTGAGGAGTCCGGGATCCTCCCCGCGATCACGGTGGAGGTCCGGGAAGCGAAGGGGGGCGGGGGCGATCGCTACGTCGTCGGCGTGGAGGACAACGGCCCGGGGATCGTCAAGGCGCAGGTCCCGAAGATCTTCGGCAAGCTCCTCTACGGATCGAAGTTCCACCGCCTCAAGCAGAGCCGCGGCCAACAGGGGATCGGCATCTCGGCGGCAGCTATGTACGGCCAGATCACCACGGGCCAGCCGGTGCACGTCTGGACCAAGACGGGCAAGGGGCGCCCGGCCCATCACCTCGAGGTGCAGCTCGACACTCGCAAGAACGTCCCGGTGATCGTGGCCGAGTCCGAGGTGCAGCTGGAGAAGGAGCACGGCACCAAGGTCGAGATCGAGATGCAGGCCGACTACGGCAGGGGGCAGCGCTACCTGATGCGCTACGTCGAGCAGACGGTGCTGGCGAATCCCCACCTGGCCCTGACTTTCAAGCGGCCGAACGCGGCGCCGGTGCACTTTCCCCGGGCGGCGGACGAGCCGCCGAAGGAGGCCCTGGAGATCAAGCCGCATCCCTATGGGGTCGAGCTCGGCACGCTCATGCTGATGGCGAAGGAGTCGAAGCATCGCGACGTCCGTTCGTTCCTGCAGAACGAGTTCTCCAGGGTGTCCGGGGCGGTGGCCGACGAGATCATCGGAGAGGCGGGGCTGCGCCGCAACCTGCGCACCGTCCACCTGGCCGAGGACCGTGAGATGGCGGAGAGGCTGCGCCAGGGGATCCTCGAGACGAAGATCATGGCGCCGTCCACCAACTGTCTCTCGCCCATCGGCGACGAGCTGATCCGCCAGGGGCTGATCTCCTTCCTGAGCGTGGTGGAGGACGAGGCGGAGCTGCCGGATCTCGATCTCTTCGGCGGGAGGAGCGGCAAGCGGGGGAAGAAGAAGCTGCCCCCCAAGAGCGCGGAAGAGCGCCAGGCCGAGATCGAGAAGGCGGCGGCAGACGCCGTGGCTCCCGAGCCGGGTGAGGAGATCATCAAGGGAAAGAAGTTCTTCATCGTCTCGTCGACACGGCCGCCGAAGGTCTACCGCGGCAACCCCTTCCAGGTGGAGGTGGGCCTCGCCTACGGCGGTGACTGGCCCCAGGACAAGACCATCGAGCTCTTCCGCTTCGCCAACCGGGTGCCGCTGCTCTTCCAGCGAGGGGCCTGCGGGATCACCGACGCGGTGGTGAAGACCGACTGGAAGAAGTATGAGCTGCAGCAGCCTCGCGGCGGCCTGCCGGTGGGACCCATGTCGTTATTGGTGCACATCGCCTCGGTGTGGGTGCCCTTCACTTCCGAGTCGAAGGAGGCGATCGCCCACTACCCGGAGCTCCTCGCCGAGATCCGGCTGGCGCTGCAGGATTGCGGGCGCAAGCTCGCCGCCTTCATCCGCAAGCGAAAGGCCGCCGCCTACGAGCTGAAGCGGCGCTCGATCTTCGAGCTCTACATCGAGGAGCTCTCGCGTTCGCTGAACGAGCTCACCGGGGTGGACCGTGACACGATGAAGGGCGATCTCCTCGAGCTGGCCCGCGAGATCACGGGAGGGGAAGAGACGGACGAGATCCTCAATCGGGTGAGCCAGCCCAGGCGTCCGGCGGCAGGTCGCCGGGCGGACTCCGAGATGGAAGAGGGGAGCATCGATGGCGACGCGTGACGAGCAGGCGAAGAAGACCCTCGCGAAGATCGAGGCGTTGGCCCAGGGCGTGGTGAAGGAGATCAAGCGGGGCAAGAACCCCCGCCTGGTGGTGCCCTTGCGCACCCTCTCCAACGTCCACTTCAACGCGAAGCGGAAGATCATCGAGTTGGGGAAGGACAAGCAGGAGCGGAACTTCTTCAACGTGGGCCAGGCCAAGAAGTTCATGCAGACCTTCCTGGTGGCCAGCGCATGCAAGGAGCTGCTGGAGGTGGGCAAGACCACCAGCATCCGAGATCTCTACTACATGACCAAGCATACGCTCGGTGACACCAAGCAGAACACCTTCGAGGATCAGGACGAGTCGGATCCTGTGATCGAAGATCTGGAGGTGACGGTGGATGCCCTGCGGGAGGAGCTCCATCTCTTCGCCAACCGCAAAGGGCTGATGGTCGGGCCGATGACCGTGATCGACTCCGGCGACACCATCGATCTCCGCCGCCAGGGGTCGGGGGGCTGGGGCGTGCCCTCGATCGTGGAGCCGAACGTGATCCGCTTCGGCAAGCACGAGGCGAAGTACGTGCTGCTGGTGGAGAAGGAGGCGGTCTGGAGCCGCTTCAACGAGGATAAATACTGGAAGAAGGAGCAGTGCATGCTGATCCACGGTGGCGGGCAGCCGCCGCGGGGCGTGCGACGGCTGGCGCAGCGGATGCACTCGGAGCTGAAGCTGCCGGTCTACGTGCTGGTCGACAACGATCCCTGGGGCTTCTACATCTACTCGGTGATCAAGCAGGGCTCGATCAACCTGGCCTACGAGTCGATGCGGATGGCGGTCCCCGGCGCGCGCTTCGTGGGGATCTCCTCCTTCGACGCGGAGCGGTACAAGCTGCCGGACGAGACCTCGATCCGCATGGACGACGGGGATCACAAGCGGATCAAGCAGATGCTCGACTATCCTTGGTTCGCGAACAAGAAGTGGCGGCGCGAGCTCGAGGCTATGGCGAAGAACAACAAGAAATACGAGATCGAGGCGCTGTCCCGCCGTGGGATCTCGTTCATCACCGAGGAGTACCTGCCCAAGAAACTCCGGGACAAGGACTACCTCGAGTAGGCGAAAAGAACCCTTGAAGACCACGCGCTTTCTCCTAGCAGCCAGCCTGAGCCTCGCGGCCACCGCCGCCTGGGCCGCGCCGTCTCCCGCCGTGGACGCGGCCCCCCTCGCCGGGACCTGGGTCTCGTCGGAGGTGAAGCGGGCCCTCGATCGAGGGCAGTGGGCCGATGTGGGCTGCCACCTCTCGATCTCCGCGGAGCCCCTCTACGTGGACGAGATCTGCGGCGACCTCCGGCGCGCCTGGGAGGGTGACATCGAGGTCGCGAAGAGCCGGGGGCGCCTGGAGCTGCACGTGGGGGCCCTGCGGATCGTGAGCCGCGCCGGGACACCGAACGAGCTCGAGCTCACGAGCTCCGAGGGGCTGCGACGCCTCTATCGGATCCTGCCGCTCGAGGAGGAAACGCTGGCGGATTGGGTGCAACTCGGCGCTCGCCTCTCGCCGCAGGAGGCGGAGGTGGCGGAGGACGAGGTGGAGGCAGGGGTCGAGGCCGCGAAGGGCGAAGTGGAGGATCTCCACGTCCCGATCGCCCAGCCCATCCAGCCCAAGCCCCGGATCTGCGGCTGCGGAGCGGCCGAGGGTTCGCTCGCCGGCGTGGCGCTCCTCATCGCGGCGGCGTGGGCGGCGAGACGCCAGGGCGCAAGGAGCAGGGTATGACACTCTACGTAAATCAGATCGAGCTGGGGCCCATGCAGAACTTCGTCTACCTCATCGGCGCCGAAGAGGCGCGCCAGGTGGCGGTGGTCGATCCTGCCTGGGACGTGGACGCGATCCTCGAGGCGGTGGAGGCCGACGGCAAGGAGCTCGTGGCGGCCTTCCTCACGCACCACCACCACGATCACATCAACGGGCTGGCGCCGCTGCTCGAGCAGAGGCCCGGACTCCGCGCCTTCGCGCAGCGGGAGGAGATCGAGTTCTCGGAGGCGCTACAGACCTTCGGTGATCGCCTCGAGGCGGTAAACCCCGGCGGCGAGGTCGCGGTCGGCCCGCTCTCTGTGGGCTGTATACACACCCCTGGTCACACCCCCGGCTCTCATTGCCTCCTGGCCCGTGGCTCCCTCTTCACCGGCGACACCCTCTTCATCTGCGGCTGCGGACGATGCGATCTGCCTGGCGGCGATCCTCATCGCATGTTCGACAGCCTGCATCGGATCCTGGGAGCGCTCCCCGACGAGACCGTCGTCTACCCGGGGCACGACTACGCCGAGCGACCCGTCTCCACCCTCGGCGACGAGAAGCGCACCAACCCCTATTACCTCCACCGGGATCCAGCCTCCTTCGTCGCCTTCCGCATGCGACCGAGGTAGCCGGTGGTCCCGTCGCAGCAGGGACTCCGTTTTGGCACCAATCACCTGGGTAGCGGCTCCTCTCGACCGGCGTGCCTTGCGCTCGATCGTTGACCGCTTCGGGGGCGGTCGGTACCTTGCGTGCGATGACGGACGATGGTGGCGACGAGCTGAGCGACGGGCCGGGGGCGGAGGCCCTCGATCCGGTTACAGAGGCCCGGCGGGGGCTCGCGCCGACGGATAAGGTCTGCGGGAACTGCCTGATGTGGCGACCGAATCGGCAGGAGGCGAGCGGCCGTTGGGTCGGCCCCTGCAGGCTGATGAGCGGCCGCGGGGATCTGGCGCCGACCGCGGCGATCTGTGAGCGCTTCCTGCCCCGGGGCAGCGCGATCCCCAGCGCGCCTCCCGTCGAGCCGAGCCGGCGGCGGAGCCGGACCATCGCCGGTCCCACGCTGCGCCGCGGGGGCGCGGCGATCGCGCTGCCCGGCACCAAGACCCACGTCCATCCCCGTCCGGCCCGGCCGGACGTCGAGTTGGGAGAGTTCGAAGACATGACCCGCAACGAGCTGATCGAGATCATCCGCGAAGCGATGGAGGAGGGGGACGCGCCGCCCCTCGCTGCCAAGTGGGAGGGGGGGAGCGTGGTGCTCAAGCCCGCCAACCCCGAACTGCAGGTCCGGGAGATCCCCATCGACTCGCTGCTGCGCAAGGTGGTGATGATCCGCGACAGATTGCGGGTCCTGGAAGCGAAGCTCAACGGCAACGCCAAGCTGACCGATGGGGAGAAGGTCGAGCTGCAGAGCTACATCACCAAGTGCTACGGATCGCTGACGACCTTCAACGTGCTCTTCCAGGAGAAGGAGGATCACTTCGTCGGGGAGAAGGGGTAGGGCATTGTCGGGCGGAGGGGTCGTTCTGGCGTTTGATCGCATCCCGCTCGGAGAGAGATCGTGAATCTTTCTGACTCTCTCAGTCCGGAGTTGATCGTCGCCGCCTACTGCCAGGGCGTCTTCCCCATGGCGGACGAGGACACGGAGGAGATCGGGTGGTACAGCCCGGATCCCCGGGCGATCTTTCCGCTGCATCGTTTTCACGTCCCTCAATCGCTCAAGCGCACCATCCGGCGGGGGATCTTCGAGGTGCGGATCGACACCGCCTTCGAAGAGGTGATGCGGGGCTGCGCCGATCGGGAAGAGACCTGGATCAGCGAGGGGATCATCGAAGCCTACGTCGCTCTCCACCGCAGGGGCCTCGCCCATAGCGTAGAGGCTTGGTACGAGGGCGCGCTCGCCGGCGGGCTCTACGGCGTGGCGCTGGGCGGCGCCTTCATGGGCGAGTCGATGTTCACCCGAATCACCGACGCCTCGAAGGTCTGCCTGGTGGCGTTGGTGGAGCGCTTGCGCGAGAGAGGCTTCGTGCTCCTGGACAGCCAGCTCCCCTCCGAGAACCTCAGCCGCTACGGACAGATCGTGGTCTCCCGCGCAAACTATCTGGGGCAGCTCGCCAGGGCGCTGCAGCTCCAGCGCCGCTTCCGCGAGACGAGCTGACCGAGGCGCGGGGCCTCCAGAAATCGTAGCGAGCACCCTGGATGCCAGGCGGACGGAGCACCGAAGCGGAGCGCATCCAGAGCCTGTGAGCGAGCGACCTCCGCGCGGAGGGCTCCTTCTAGCGTTGCGTGCGTGAGCATCGGAGCGCAGGTCCAACGACGCAGGCGGGGTACGCAGTAGATTTCTGGAGAGCCTGTCAGTCCTGGCCGTCGACACGCTCCGGCCGCGGCTTGGGGGAGATCTGGCCGAGCTGGCCGCTGTTGCTCTGGCCCCAGCAGAAGGCACGATCGGGCGTGGGGGTCATCGCGCAGACGTGGGTCTCGCCGGCGGAGATCGTCCGGAAGGTCGCCGAGGAGTTGACCGTGGCGGGCCTGGTGGTATCGCCGGAGTCCCTGCCCAGCTGCAGGAAGCCGTTGGCGCCCCAACAGTGGGCGAGGCCGGTTTCGGTGAGTCCACAGGTGAAGCCTCGCCCGGCGACCACCCTGGCGAAGCGGGTGGTGGTGGCGACGTCCTGCATCGCTGCCTGCTCGGGGCTGGTGGAGCCGTTGCCGAGCTGGCCGTAGGCGTTGCCGCCCCAGCAGCGGATCTGCCCCTCCTTGCGGACGATGCAGGTGTGGTCGTTTCCTGCCGCCACGGAGACATACTCGAAGGGGTTCGCGTCGCCGTCCACGTCGACGGGAGAGACGAAGGTCGTCCCGGAGGGGGCGATCTGCTTCTTGGCGTTGCTGCCCCAGCAATAAGGGGTGCCGCCGACGACGAGGCCGCAGCTGTGTTCGAGGCCCGCGCTGAGGGCGATGAATTTGTAGTCGGCGAACTCGCCTCCCACCTTCGCAGGGTTGGGCACCGGGCCGGCGCTGGAGCCGATGCCGAGCCTCCCTCCGTCGCTGTTGCCCCAGCAGAAGGCTGCCTGGCTCCCCTCCGCCAAGGCGCAGGAGTGCTCGCCGCCAAGGGAGAGCGAGACGAACTTGACGCCGGCGGGACGCGTCACCTTCACGGGCGAAGCCGAGCGAGTGGTCGAGGGGGCGGTGCCGAGCTGGCCCGAGGAGTTGCTTCCCCAGCACCAGACGTCGCCGCTGAAGGTGAGGGCGCAGCTATGGTTTCCGCCTGCCGCGATCTCGGTGAAGCTCAGATCGGAGGGCATCTGCACGGCCACCGGGGTGAAGCTCCTCTCTGCGATCGCCTCGGTGCCGAGCTGGAGCTGATCGTTGAGGCCGAAGCAGATGGCCTTGCCCCTGGGGGTGAGCCCACAGGTGTGGCTCCTGCCCGCAGCGATGGCGGTGGTCCGGACCACGGGAACCAGCGGCACGGAGGCCTCGATGGTCTCGGCGAAGCGAGCCGTGAGCCTGGTGGTGCCGAGGCTCAGGCCGGTGACGTTGCCCTGGCCATCGACGGTGGCCACGGTCTCGTCCTCCACCGACCAGGTCAAGCGGCGATCCAGGGGTGTGCCGAACTCGTCGATCGCGCTGGCACCGACCCGGGTGACGTCGCCGATGGGGATGATGGGGTTGGTGCCGACGATGCGAACGCCGCTGACCACAGCGGCGGTCACCCTGCCAAGCGCCGTCGCCTCGTGGCCGTCAGCGGAGGCGCGGATCAGCGCGTCGCCGGCGAGGCCGCCGGTGACCCTCCCCGAGGAGTCGACAGTGGCGTGGAGCCGGTCCTCGCTGCTCCACTCCACGGGCCACTCCACCTCGAAGCCGTCGGCGTCGTAGACCTTGGCCTCGAGCTCCGTGGTCTGGCCCTCGATCACGTCGAAGCTCTCTGGGATGATCGCGATCCGATCGACGACTGGCTCGCGCACCGAGAGCTCGAGGGTGCCGGAGGCCGGGGCGATGGTGGCGGTGATGGTGACGTCGCCTACCGCGTGGGCCGTCGCGAGGCCGGTGGCGTCCACCGAGACGATCGAGGCGTCGCTCGACTCCCAGACCACCGCGCGTCCGCCGATCACGGCGCCGTCGGCGTCCGTGGCCACGGCCTCCAGCTGGAGCTCCCTGCCTACGCTGGTGACGTTTGTGGCGGGGAGGATCTCCACGGAGGCCACCTCGTTGCGGCGCACCTCGATGGTCGCCTCACCCTCCACGCCGTCCACGGTGGCGCGGATCTTCACCTCGCCGGGAAGGAGGGTGCTGACCAGCCCGGTCTCGTCGACGGTGGCGATCAGCACGTCGCTGGAGCTCCACTCCACCTGCTTGCCGGTGATCGCCTTGCCGCCCTTGGTCTGAGGCGTGGCCTTGAGCTGGAGGCTCTTGCCCTCGAAGGTCTCGTTGGAGGCCGGCGTCACGGAGACGCTGGCGACCACGGCGTCGGCACCCGGGCCGTCGCCGTCGGGATCGCCACCGCAGGCGGCGACGAGGGCCATGAGCAGCGAGGAGAGGAGCAGATACCGGAGGGAGCGCGCAGTCATCGGACGACCTTGGGAAGGGGCTGGAAGACCAACCCCCTTCCTACCATCCACCCTGCCTCGGGACAACGGGGCATGAGGTGGGCGCGCTACGGCTCTTACCAGCGATCGCTCGCCTCCGGCTCGACTCGGAGCCTGTGAAAAGAACGCCCTTACGCAGGGTAGGGGCGTTCTTTTCACGCGCGCTGCGCGCTACGGCTCCTACCAGCGATCGCTCGCCTCCGGCTCGCAGTTCAGTCCTGGCCGTCCATGCGGCGGACCAGCTCGACCAGGGTGCGGACGCCGACGCCGGTGCCCCCCTTGGTGACGTAGCCCCGATCCTTGTCGGAGGTGGAGGGGCCGGCGATGTCTAGGTGGACCCAGGGCGTGTCACCGACGAACTCTTCGAGGAACTGCGCCGCGGAGATCGCGCCGCCCCAGCGGGTGCCGGAGTTCTTCATGTCCGCGATGTCGGACTTGAGGTTCTCCTTGACGTGCGGGACCAGCGGGAGCTGCCAGAAGTCCTCGCCGGCGCTCTTGGCCGCGTCGAGGACGTCGCTCACGAGCTTGTCGCCCTCCCTGCCGAAGGTGCCGACGGTGTAGTGGCCAAGGGCCACCATGCAGGCGCCGGTGAGGGTGGCGAGATCGATGACGCCGCGGGGCTTCGACTCCACCGCGTAGGAGAGGACGTCGCCGAGGACGAGGCGCCCCTCCGCGTCGGTGTTGGTGATCTCCACCGTCTTGCCAATCCGGGAGGTGAGGACGTCGCCCGGGCGGTAGGAGGTGCCGCTCGGCATGTTCTCGCAGGTGCCGACGTAGGCGTAGACCGGAAACTTGGGCTGGATCTCGGAGGCGATCACGTGCATCGCCGCGAAGACGGCGGCGGAGCCGGCCATGTCGGTCTTCATGTCGACCATGGCGTCGGCGGGCTTGAGGGAGAGGCCGCCGGAGTCGAAGGTGATAGCCTTGCCGACCAGCGCCAGGGGCTTGGCCTTGGCCGCCGCCTGGCCCTTGGGCACGTAGCGGATCTCGAGGAGCTTCGGCGCCTCGACGCTGCCCTGGGCCACGCCCAGGAACATCCCCATCTTGAGCTGCTCGATCTTCTTCTTCTCGTGGACGGTGACCTGAAGTCCGGCGGGCTTGAGCTTCTTCTGGGCGCTCTCCGCGAGGATGGTCGGGGTCATGGTCATCGCGGGCTCGTTGACCAGATCGCGGGCGAAGTTCACCGCGTCGCCGATGGCGGTGCCGAGGGAGAGCGCGCGGTCGAGCTTGGCGTTCTTCTTGATCCCTGCGGTGCAGATCAGCGCCTTCTTCAGATCCTTCTTCGCGTCGGGCTTCTCGCTCCGCCACTTGTCGTAACGGTAGGCACCGAGGGTGAGACCCTCCGCGGCGGCGCGGATCTCCTGCTCGGTGTCCGCACCAGCGGGGAGTCCCAGGGCGACGGTGCCGGCGCCGGTGCGCGCACCCTCCTTCGCAGCGACCCCCGCCGCCAGGCGCAGCGCCTCGGTGCCATAGGCAGCGCGGGTCCCCAGGCCCAGCAGCACCACCCGGGAGGCGCCCAGCTTGCCGTGGGTGTGGAGGCTGAACTTCTGATTGGCCTTGGCCTTGAACCCCTCCTGGGTGGCGGCGTCGAGGAGGACGCCGCCGAGGGCCTCGTCGAGGGCGGCGAGGACGGCGGAGCCACCCTTCTTGGAGAGCTCCTCTTCGAAGAGGGGCAGCGCGATGAGCTTGGCCTTCGAGTCGGTCAATGCGGTGGTGGAGAGCTGAATTTCCATGAGTTGGCTCCTCTTTCCGGGCGTCTGTTCGGTGGCGCTCTCGGGAACCGGCGGGTTCTACCACATGAATTTTCGGAGGTATATGTTTGCCGGCCGGCGGCGATCCCCGCGCGGGCTCGAGGTGAGAGATGCGACGACTGCGGTCTTCGCCGGGACGTGGCTGGCTCTGGGCGGCGCCGATCGTGCTGGCGGCAGGGGCGGTGGTCCTGGTCTCCGGGGATCTGCTCAACCCTCCCACCGAGACGCCTTCGTCCAGCGGCCAGCTCGACATGCCGGGCGACAAGCCTCCGAGTGAGGTGGAGCGCGCCCAGGGGATCGACTTCGCCCTGAAGATGGCGGGGAAGCTCGCGTCGGCCACCGCGGAGCAGATCGTGATCCACCGGGGGGAGGAGCAGGCCGACGCGGTGATCTTCCTGGGGCCGGAGACGATCCTGACGCTGAACGGAGAGAGCGTGAGCTTCGACGAGCTGCCGACGGGTGGCGACGTCCTCGCGACCTTCGACCTCGAGGGAGCCCGGCGGGTCGCGCTCCGCGTGGACGCGATGCCGCCGGGGGAGGGGCCGCCGGACGAGACCGGCGCCGCCCCCATCATCCCTGAGATCCCGGGTGCGCGCCTCGAAGACGGCTTGCCCCCGGGCACTGCGCCGGCCCAGCCTCCGGAAGAGAAGCCGAGGAAGCTCCCGAGGAAATAGTCAGTTGGACCTTTGAAGAGATCGCCACCATGCAGCTGGGGGCGATCGGGTCACGCGCGCTGCGCATCAGGGCTCTTGCCAGCGACCGATCGCCTCCGGCACACAGAGTTCGTGAATGTTTGCATGAACCATGTGTGTCTGTAGTGATCACATATACATCCCACCGTTCACGTGGAGCACCTGCCCCGTGACCCAGGCGCCGCCGGGGCCGGCGAGGTAGGCCACGGCCTCGGCCACGGCGCTGGGCTCGCCGAAGCGCCCCAGGGGGATCTGGGCGACGAGCTTCTCCTGCACCGGCGCCGGGACACCGCGGACCATGGGCGTGTCCATGAAGCCGGGACAGATCGCGTTCACCGTCACCTGATCCCGGGCCAGCTCCCGGGCGAGGCTCCTGGTGAGGCCCATCAGCCCCGCCTTCGACGCGGCGTAGTTCACCTGGCCGTAGTTGCCCATGGCGCCGACGATGGAGCTGATGCTGACGATCCGCCCCTCCTTGCGGCTGCGCATGCCGGCGGAGACCGCGCGGCAGACCATGAAGGTCCCGCGGAGGTTGGTGTTGAGGACCACCTCCCAATCGTCGTCGGTGAGCTTGCCGATGGCGCGATCGCGGACCAGGCCCGCGTTGTTCACCACCAGGGCCAGGGGCCCGAGGCTGCGCTCGGTCTCCTCGACCATCCGCGTCACCTCGTCGGCCTTGCAGATGTCTGCCTGGATCGGGAGCGCCCTCCCGCCGCTGCGCTCGAGCTCGTCTGCGAGGCGGACGGCGTCAGCCTCGGACGATCGATAGTGGAGCGCGACGTCGAACCCTCCCTGCGAGAGCCTCGTGGCGATGGCCCCGCCCAACGCGCCGGATGCCCCAGTGATCAGCGCTACCTTCCTCATCTCGACCTCCCTTCCCGCAGCTCGGACGCGGCGGCTCAGGTGACTGGTGCCAAACGGAGTCCCTGCTGCGACGAACGATGCGGGGCTGCGGCCGACGTGCTCAGTCCTCCCTCCCTGCGTCGTAGCTGCGGCTACGACTCAGTCGGTCGTCCTTGCGCGCGCCGCCCTCGCTCCTCGCCTCGCTCGTCTCGCGACGGGACCGTTCGACACCAGGCACCTGGTGAAGTTAGGGAAGGGGGACGAGCCCAGGAAGCCGCGAGGATCGGCAGATCGTCAGGTAGGCGAGCGGGCTGCGCCTCGGAGGCGATCAGCCGCCAGCCAGCTCGACGAAGCTGGCGGCGAGCTCGTCGAGCCTCGCCTCCGCGCGGCTCCGCGCCGCGTCGAGGGATTCGTCCTGCGCAACCTGCTCGCGGAGATCGAAGTAGTACTTGATCTTGGGCTCGGTGCCGGATGGACGGGCGATCACCCGGCTGCCTCCCTCCAACTCGAAGGCGAGGACATCGGAGGAGGGGAGGGCCAGGGGCTCGGCCTTGCCCTCGGAGGGAGTCCGCACGCCCCGCAGATAGTCTCGGCGGGCGAGCACCCTCCGTGAGCCGATCGCATCCGGAGGCTCGCGGCGGAGCCTCGCCATGGTCTCGCGGATCCGCGCGTGTCCGTCCGCCCCCGGGGCGGTGAAGCCGTCCTGCCGGGAGAGGTAGAGGCCCACCTTGCGGTAGAGCGCCTCGAGGCGATCGAGGACGTCCTCCCCCTCCAGGGCCGCGTGGGCCGCGAGCTCCGCGAAGAGGGCCGCGGCGCTGAGGCCGTCCTTGTCCCGGCAGACCGAGCCGATGCTGTAGCCGAGGGCCTCCTCGAAGCCCATCACGAAGCGGGTCCCCGCCTGGGCCTCCAACTCCATGGCGCGGTTGGCGATCCACTTGAAGCCGGTGAGGACCTCCTCGTAGCGGACGCCGGCCAGCCTCGCCAGCTCGCCTACCATCGGCGTGGAGACGATGGTGGTGAGCAGCAGGCGATCGCCACCCAGACTGTCCTGCTCCAGGAGGTAGTCGGCGAGCAGCGCGCCGACCTCGTTGCCGCTGAGCTGCCGATAGGAGCCGTCCGCCCGTCGCACCGCCACCGCCAGTCGATCCGCGTCGGGATCGTTGGCGAGGATCAGCCCGGCCGAGGACTTCGCCCCAAGCGCGAGGGCGAGATCCATGGCGCCCGCCTCCTCCGGGTTGGGGAAGCGCACCGTGGGGAAGAGGGGATCGGGCTCCATCTGCTCGACCACGGGATGGACGTCTTCGAAGCCGAAGCGCGAGAGGGTCCGCAGGGCCAGCGCGCCTCCCACGCCGTGGAGCGGTGTGTAGACGATCTTCACCTGGTTGCGGCCGTCGACGCGACGCGAGAGCGCGTGGACCTCCTCGAGGTAGGGGGCGATGACGTCCTCATCCAGATCGACCCATCGTCCGCCCTGTCGGGCCTCCTCCTCGGAGAGGCGGGGGATCTTCGGGAGGGGGCCGATCGTCTCGATGGCCTCGGCGATCCCGTGGTCGTGGGGCGGGATGATCTGGGCGCCGTTGCCCCAATAGACCTTGTAGCCGTTGTATTCGGCGGGGTTGTGGCTGGCGGTGACCATCACGCCGGCGGCGGCCCCCAGGTGGGAGACGGCGAAGGCGGTGAGAGGTGTTGGCACCAGGGGGCGAAAGACCAGGGCTCGGATCCCGTGGCCGGCAAGGACCGCCGCCACGTCGGCGCGGGCCGCCGCCGAGAGCCGGCGCCCGTCACAGCCCACCACGACTCCACGCTCCCTCGCGTCGGGAACGTGCGCGAGCAGGTAGGTCGCGAGGCCCGCCGTGGTGCGGATCACCACCGAGCGGTTCATGCGGTTGGGGCCGGCGCCGATGACCCCGCGCAGCCCCGCGGTGCCGAACTCCAGGCGGCGGTCGAAGCGATCGGCGAGGGCCTCCTCGTCGCCCCGATCCAGGATCCCCTGGAGCTCCGCCCGGGTCTCCGGATCCGGATCCTCCTCGAGCCAGCGCTGTGCCGCCTGATGAAGCTCGTTGGGGTCCATTCTCGCTCCTTACGCGTACCGGGATCCAAGCCGGGAGATAGCAGAAGGCCGGGGTCGACGCAGCGCTTCTTAGGCAGGCTGGCGTTCGGGATCGTTCGTTCGCCTTCGGAGCCTCTGCCGCCCGAGAACGAGTTGGCAGATGCGGACCATTGCTTCGAGCGTTGCCCAGGATCGCGAAGCGGGCGATGCTCCGAGGCCTCGCATGGGATCGATAGGGAGTCATCGATGAGGAAGCTGACGATCGTCCTGGGCCTTGCGCTCGTCGCGCTGGCGGGCTGCGGCGCAGAGGAGATGGAGCCCGCCCCTGAGCGTACCCAGGGGCAGCGCTGCGTGATGCTCCAGGAGCAGGTGATGGACTGCGTGGCGCACTTCTGTGAACAGGGGACGGCCTCCGCTTTTTGCGCCTGCTTCGCCGACAGCCAGGGCGATCTCGATCCGAAGGGATGCGCCTGTAGCCTGAGCGGCTTCTGGTCGCAGCCGCGGAAGGAGGCGCTCTGCGACGGCGCGCTCCCGTACGAGCCGCGGCTCTCGTGTGAGAGGCTGCAGCTCGAGGAGAGCTACGCCGGCGTCTGCGCCGGATCCTGATCCGCGTGGTAGAGGTGTCGGCGGAAGCGGGGCGGGGCAAGAGAGGTTGAAGCGAGGATGAGGCGTCAGGCAAAGGGTGAGGCGGTGCGGCGGGAGCTGCTCCCGGGGGAGTCGAAGCGGCTGCTGCAGGAGCTCCACCTCCTCACGCGGGAGGGCAATCTCAACGCGGACTCGCTGCGCAAGCTCAAGCAGGTCAATCACCTGGTGAACTTGCTGCGACCGTCGCTGGATGATGTCCTCGGCCGCTTCGGCGATCCGGTGATCGTCGACTGCGGGGCGGGCAAGGGCTACCTCGGCTTCGTCCTCTACGAGCTCTTCCTCGCTGGCGGCGAGAAGGGGCGGATCCTCTCGATCGAGTCGCGGCAGGAGCTGGTCCTCGCCGCCCGCCAGCGCGCCGCCCGCCTCGGCTTCGAGCGGATGGACTTCGTGGAGTCGGCGCTGGAGGGCGCCCAGGTCCCGGAGCGACTCCATCTCGTGACGGCGCTCCACGCCTGCGATACCGCCACCGACGACGCGCTGCTCCTGGCGATCCGCGGCAACGCCGATCACGTCGCGGTGGTCCCCTGCTGCCAGGCGGAGGTCGCCGCCCAGCTCAAGGAGCGCAAGGACGTCGTGCCGCCGATGGCGTCGCTCTTTGCGCATCCATGGCATCGCCGCGAGTTCGGCTCCCACCTCACCAACGTTCTCCGCGCCCTCACCCTGGCGGCCCACGGCTATCGGGTGACGGTGACCGAGCTCACTGGCTGGGAGCACTCGATGAAGAACGAGCTGATCCTGGGCAAGAAGGTGCGGGGCTCCGACGCCGCCGCCCACCAGGAGCTCGACGCGCTCCTGGCCGCCACCGGCGTGCAACCCAAGCTCAACCGAATGCTCGCCCCAGGCTGCGTATCGCCGGCTCCAGCAGCGTAGCGCCTCGATCGGCGTAGCCGCCGATCGAGCGTCGGAAGGCGTCGGCGATGGCGCGGGCTCCGCTTTCGAACGCCGCCACCTGAGGGCGCGCCAGAGAACCCCCTGGATAACTGGCGCGCTTGACCTCACGCGGATGGCCCCCTATGGCCTTCGTTCGCCAGGATGGACTGGCTGGTCGTGGCCCATCGCGGCCTCGCTTCGACGGGGATCCGGTGTTGTTCGATTGGCGCGTGCTCTCGAGGATCCTCGCCCCGCTCGTCTGTGTGGTCGCCTTCTCCGCGTTCGCCGCCTCCGATGACGAGGCGCGGGCGGGCGACGACCGTGAGGCTCAGCTGCTCGCGCAGAGCGAAGCGGAGGCCGGCGATCCTTCGAGCCCAGGCGCTTCGACGGGCGCGTCGCCTGTCGACGAGTCTGCCAGCCACCGCGGTCTGATCGGCGTGGCTCCCCCCGACGAGATCCCGACCCTGGAGACCGAAGTGGTGGGCAGGCGGCTGGCGCCGGGGCCGGTGGCGGCGAGCGATCTCCTCTTGGAGCCCGGCGCGTTTCGGACGGTGCCGCGCCGCTCCGCACAGGAGCTCCTCACCCTCGCCCCGGGGATCCTCCTCAGCAACCACCACGGCGAGGGCCACGCGTCGGCGGTCTTCCTCCGGGGCTTCGACGCAGGCGAGGGGCAGGACCTCGAGTTCCGCCTGGAGGGCGTGCCCCTCAACGAGATCTCGAACCCCCACGGCCACGGCTACGCGGACACGCACTTCATCATCCCCGAGTTGGTCAGCGCGTTGCGGGTGGTGGAGGGGCCCTTCGATCCCGCGCAGGGTGACTTCGCCGTGGCGGGGAGCGTCGAGTACCGCCTGGGCCTAGAGGAGCGCGGCGCCAGGGTCCAGGGAGGGGCGGGATCTCATGGGGCCCAGGAGCTCCTCCTGCTCTGGGGGCCGGATCGCGAGCCGGCAGGGACCTTCGTCGGGGTCAGGCTGCGCCGCGGCGATGGCTTCGGTCCGAGCCGCGCCTACTCCGGCGCTACCGCGATGGCGGGGCTGGAGCGGAGGCTCTCCGATCGCGGCCGCCTCCGGCTGGTGGGGACGAGCTACGCCACGAGCTTCGACACCGCCGGCGTGATCCGGCAGGACGACTACGAGGCCGGGGACCTCCCCTGTGCAGGCGACGATGACAGTCAGTTCTTCTGCACCTACGGCTCCGGCCAGGGGGGCAGCGCCTCGCGTCACGGCTTCTTCGCCAGCCTCGACCATCGCAGCGCCCGGCAGTCGATCGATCAGACCGTCTTCGCGTCGATCCGCAGGCTGCGGCTGGTGGAGGACTTCACGGGGGCCCTCTTCGACGAGCCCCTGCAGCGCGGGGACGCCAGGGAGCAGAGCTATCGCGTCTTCACCGTGGGGCTGCGGGGGAGCCTGATCGAGAGGCGCAGCTTCCAGGGGCTGCCCCAGGAGCTGGAGCTCGGCTACCTCGCCCGTTACGACGACGGCGAGGCCTCGGCCCGGCGGCTGCGGCAGACGGGAGGGGCGCCGTATGCCAGGACCCTGGACAACCAGCTCCGGGTCACCAACCTCGCAGCCTACGCCGCCGGACGGCTGCGTCCGATCGAATGGCTTGGGCTCTCCGGGGGCGTGCGGGTCGACTCCTTCTTCTTCGACGTCGGCGATCGCAACCGGCCCACCGAGACCCGCGCCGGTCCCAGGGAGGCGACCGAGGAGGCAGGGGCCGACGGCCTCGCCTTCCAGCCGCGTCTCAGCGCGCAGCTCACGCTGGCGCCGGGCCTCGATTGGATCACCAGCTACGGAGTGGGCGTGCGCTCCAGCGACGTCGCCGCGCTCTCCGATGGAGAGTTCGCGCCCTTTGCCCGGGTGAAGGCGGCGGAGACGGGGTTCGCCTTCGGCCGCGACGCAGGACTGCCGCTGGAGGCGAGGCTGCTCGCCTTCGTCACCCGCGTGGATCGCGATCTCGTCTTCGACGAGAGGCAGGCGCGCAACGTCTTCCTGGGGGCGTCCAGCCGTTACGGCGCCCTCGCCTCGGCCAGGATCGCCGCGAGGCGCTGGCTCGATCTCCAGGGGAGCCTCACCTGGGCCGAGGCGCACCTGGCGCCGCCGGGATCGGGCTTCTGGGATCTCGCCGCCGGGAGCCGGCTCCCCTACGTCCCCCGCTGGGTCGCACGTGTGGACGCCAGCGTGCGGCGACCGATAGACTTGGCCGGCAGCCGCCTGCCCGCGAGCCTCGCGGCAGGCGTCAACTGGATCGGCGCGAGGCCGCTGCCCCTGGAGCAGCTCGGCGATCCGGTCTTCACCATGGATCTCGGCAGCCGCATCCGCTGGGGCGCCGTGGAGGCGGGGCTCTGGGTGACCAACCTCTTCGACAGCCGCACCCACGCGGCCGAGTTCCACTACGCCTCCAACTTCTCAGGCTCCCCTGCGGCGCCCTCCAGAGTGGCGACGATGCACTTCGCCGCCGCCCCGCCGAGGATGGCGATGGCCACCCTCGCCGTGATCCTCGACCCGGAGGAGCCGCGACGACGACCCGCTCTCCCGAACGCCCCCGCGTGGGGCGCCTCGACGAAAGACCGACGATGAGTCTCCCGATCCGACCACCGCTGCGCGCCTTGCTCCTCGTATTGCTCTCCTCATGTGGCGGGAGCGGAACCGGCGGGCAGCAGGTGGAGTTCTCGATGGCGGCGGAGTCCATCCCGCCCGCAGGGGAGCGCCTCGGCCGGATGGAGACCCGGAGCGGCTGGCAGATCACCCTGGAGGAGGCCCGGATCGTCGTCGGCCCCATCTACCTCTTCACCAATTCGCCGCCCTCGGCCAGCAGGTGGCTGCCGCTGGGCGAACGGCTCCTCGGCTGGATGATCCCCAGGGCCCTCGCCCACTCCGGCTTCGATCAATTCGACGGGGGCGAGGTGAAGGGCGAGTACTTGGGGCAGCTCGTCATCGACGCCCTCCACCCCGGCGTTCAGCCCATCGCGACCTTGCGGGGGATCGCCGGCCCTATCCGCTCGGCCACCCTCGAGCTGAACCCGGCGGCGCCCTCTCACGCCTTCGAGCTCCACGGACACCATGTGTGGGTGCGGGGGCTGGCCGTCCGTGGCGACGAGTCGATCCGCTTCGAGGGTGGCCTCGATCTCCCCGACGACGGGCATCTGCGCAAGGTCGTGGGGATCCCCGCCGATCTCGAGCTGGGGGAGGGAAGCGCCGTCGTCCTCGAGCTGCATGTGGAGCGCTGGTTCGCCGAGGCGGACTTCTCCACCTCGGAGGGTCGCGGCGTCGACGAGACGCGGACCATCGACGCCGGCACCCAGGTCCACGCCGCCTGGCTCCAGGGCGTCCGGGGCTACGGCACCTTCACCATTCGGTAGCAGACGGATACACCTGCATCAGGAGTGAAAGACATGCGAATCAGCTCTTGCCTCTCGTTGGTCTCGATCGTCCTCCTCGTCGGCTGCAGCGACGACGACGGTGGAACCGGCTCCCTCACCTTGCAGATCAGCGGCGAAGAAGCGGCGCAGACCGGCTTCCCCGTCCCCGATGTGCCCGAGCTCGCCTTCGCGGACGGTTGGGCCCTCCACTTCGAGCGCTACCTGATCAGCCTGGGGAACATCCGGATCGCAGGCGCCGACGGCGAGATCGCCTGGAACGGAGATGAGTCCGTCCTCGTCGATCTCGTCCAGGGAGAGCCTTTGATCTTCCAGATCGAGGGGCTCCCCGCCCGCCGCTGGGAGCGCTTCTCCTATGAGATCCTGCCGGCCTCATCCGCGTCGCGTCGGGTGGGCAATTTGGTCGACGCCGACGTGGCGCGCATGGTCGAGGGTGGCTTCAATTATCTGATCACCGGCATCGCCACCAAGGCCGGCGAGACCCATCACTTTTCCTGGGGCCTCACCAACCCCACGCTCAACCACGACTGCGTCGACGGCAGCGACGACAGCCCCGGCGTCGTGATTCGAAACAACGCCGACGCCGCCTACCAGATCACCCTCCACCTCGATCACCTCTTCTACGAGCAGCTCGGCGATCACGACGGCGCCAAGATGCGCTTCGACGCGATCGCCGCGATGGCCACCATGGTCGACGGCGTCTCCACCATCGCCTTCGACGATCTGGAGGCGCAGCGGCTGAGCGATCTCAGGGATCGCGAGGGCGAGGCGCTGAAGGACCAGGAAGGGCAGCGCGTCTTCTACTCGGCGGGGAGCGTCAACATCGGTGACGCCAACCTCCGCGACTACCTGCTCGCTGCCGCCAAGTCCCAAGGCCGCTTCAACGGCGAAGGTGTCTGCGTCAACACCAACCTCTGATCACGAGCGCTCGCGTGGCGGAGGCGGGCGACTGCAAAGAACTCTCGTGGCGAGGGGGGCGGAACGGAAGTCGCTCCTTCCGTTTGCAGAGGCGATCCCTGCCGCCGCCTGGCAGCGCGTTCGGCGCTGCCGCGAGGCGATCGACCGCCCGTAACGCGTCGAATGCTCGGTGGAGCGAGGGTCGAAAGTTAGACGCTCCGCGATCCGAAGGGGTACATTTTCGGCCTGGGTGCATACCGATCGCCACGCGCTGATCCTCGGCGGTGGGATGGGGCGCGCTGCGAACACGGAGCTGGCCGGGCCATAGATGAGCGCAACGATCCTCCTGGTTGATGGCGACTTCCGATTCCGGGCCCTGGTAGCAGCCGTCCTCCGCGCGCAGGGCTTCGAGGTCCTCGAGGCAGGCTCGGGCAAGGAAGCCACCTCGACGATTGGCGTGGACGTCCCCGACCTGGTCATCGTGGACGGCGCGCTGCCGGACACCGACGGCCTCGGCTGGATCTCGCTTCTCCGCTCCCGCGGCAGCGATGTGGCGGTGATCTTCGTCTCGGCTTCGTCTCGGGATCCGCTCTCCCATCGGCATCTGATCGAGGAGTTGAAGGTGGCGTCGGTGGTCACCAAGCCCATCGCTCCGGCGCACTTCGCCGAGCTGGTGGAGATGGTGCTCGGGAGCGCCGGAATGGATCGACGCTCCCAGGTGGAAGTGGGAGAGGGCGTCGCTCCGGACTTCGAGAAGGAGCTGAAGCGCCTCAGGAGGGCCTTTCGCGAGGAGCTGCCGTCCCGGCTGAGGGAGTTGGGTGACGCCCTGGTAGCGGCGCGGAAGGATCCCGCCGCCTCGGAGAAGCTCGGCGCTGCGCGCGAGATCGCCCATCGCCTCCGGGGGACCGCGGGGTCCTACGGCTTTCTGCAGGTGGGAGAGGAGGCCGGTCGGATCGAGGATCGGATCGTCCAGGGGCTGGAGGAAGGTCGCATGGACGAGGGGGCGTGGCGCGAGACGATGCAGGCGCTGGAGCAGGCGGAGAGAGGGATCGGAGCGAATCCGCATAGCATCCAGCAGTCGCCCTACAACGCCCTGGCCCGGGTCCTCGTGGTGGACGACGACCTCAACTTCCTGAACCTGGTCCGCGAGATGGGGCGGGCCTCCCTGGTGGACGTGATCGGCGCCCCCACCGCGACGGAGGCCCTGGAGGTCGCGCAGTCGAGCCGCGTCGACGCGGTGATCATCGACGCGCACCTGGCCGCCGGGGAGGACGCCTTCGCCCTGGGGCGCGCCCTTCGGACCTTCCCGGGGAAGTCGACGTTGCCCTTCGCCATCGCCAGCGTAGACCTGGGCGTAGAGAATCGCGTGGCGGCCGCCCACTCCGGCGCGTCGATCTTCCTGCCCAAGCCGCTCTCGGGCCAACGCTTCGAGGCGGCCGTGCGGCATATGCTGGCGGAGCGCCAGCGTAGCCTCCCGCGGATCCTGGTGGTCGACGACGATCCGGACTTCGCGCGGCAGGTGGTGGCCGTCCTGGGGGAAGAGCGGATGGTGGTGACGTCGATCGTCGACGTCGCGAACCTCCTGGAGGCCCTCGCGAAGGAGCCGCCGGATCTCCTCCTCCTGGACATGGAGATGCCGGGGATGTCGGGGGTCGACGCCTGTCGCCTGGTTCGGATGACCCCCGACTGGCAGGACATCCCCATCCTCTTCCTCACCGCGCATACCGGCGTGGACGCCAGGATCGCCGCCTTCGAGGCAGGGGCCGACGACTATCTCTCCAAGCCCGTGGTGCCCCAGGAGATCCGGACCAGGGTCCGCCTGCGCCTGGAGCGCAACCGCCTCCTCCGCGAGCGCTCCGATCGGGATGCCCTCACCGGTCTCCTGAACCGCAGGGCGCTCTTCGAGGTCTTCCCCGCCCGCTGCGCCGAGGCGCGGCGCCACGATCGGCCCATCTCGGTGGGGCTCCTCGACCTCGACTACTTCAAGGAAGTGAACGACGCCCACGGCCATCTGGTGGGCGATCAGGTGCTGATGCGATTGGGGCGGCTGCTCTCCGCGCGCTTTCGCACCGAGGATCTGCGCGGCCGCTGGGGGGGCGAGGAGTTCCTGGTTGTCTTTCCTGGCGAGACCCCCGGGACGATCCGGGGCGTCCTCGAGAGGGTGCTCGTGGAGTTCGCCGAGATGCCGTTCTACGACGAGCGCGGCGAGGTCTTCCACTGCTCCTTCAGCGTCGGCATCGCCGGCGCGCCCGAAGACGGCAGCTCCCCGGAGTCGCTGATCCAGGCGGCCGATCGTCGCCTCTACATCGCGAAGCGAGGGGGCCGCGCCCGGGTGGAGTCGGAGGGGTAGCGCGGCGGGCGCGCCGGCCAGGGGGGACAGCCTACTTCGATGCAATCAGGTGTCAGCCTCAGGCTCCCCTGGTGTCATCCCTTCGGGGTGCCTTGCGGCGTCGCCCGCCGCGTCCCCACCTTGCGGCGGGAGCTTGCGATGGAGCAGGCGAGGGCCCGGCCGGATGAGCGTTCTCCTCCTCGATTCGCAGCTTCGTCCCGCGAGGGTCTCGCGGCACGCCACCGCTTCGAGGCGGTTGCGGCTGGAGATCCCGGGGCTGCTGGGCGATCGCCACCTGGCCCGCCGGGTGGAGGGGGCTGCCAGGGCGCTCCCGGGGGTCCTCTCTGCCACGGCGGATCTCCGCAGCGGGCGCATGCTCCTGCGCTACGCCCCAGGGGCGCCGCTCCTCTCCCGCCTGCGGGAGGAACCCGCGGCGCGGCCGGGGCGATGGGACGCTCCGGCGCGGAGGCCGTGGGTCTCTCGAAGGGCCGCGCAGGCGTTGCCGATCTTGGGCGACGGCGCGGCGCCCCCCTGGCATCACCTCGAGGTGGCAGAGGTCCTCTCGCGGCTGGGCACGTCGGAGGCGGGCCTGGATCCGCTGGAGATCGACGCCAGGTTGCAGCGCTACGGGAGCAACTCCGTCGATCAGGCGGACGAGCGGTCGCGGCTGGCGATCCTCAGCGATCAGGTGGCGAACCTCCCGATGGGGCTGCTCCTGGGCTCCGCCGGCTTCTCGGCGCTGATGGGGGAGGCCGTTGAGGCCAGCGCGATCCTGCTGGTCGTGGGGGCGAACGCCGCCATCGGCTATCACATCGAGAGAAAGAACCAGGCGATCCTCTCGTCGTGGCGGCGGCTGGAGGCGGGGATCGTGCAGGTGATCCGGGGCGGCGTCCTCCACGTCGTCTCCGCCGCGGAGCTGGTCCCGGGGGACGTGCTGATCTGCGTCGCCGGCGACGTGCTGCCGGCGGACGCCCGGGTGATCGACTCTCGCCGCCTGGCCTGTGACGAGGCCGCCCTCACCGGCGAGAGCGAGGCCCAGCGAAAGGGCGTGGCGCCTGCGCCTCGAGGGGCGCCGTTGGCGGAGCGGCACTCGATGCTCTATGCCGGCACCATGGTGGCCACGGGGCGCGGCCGCGCGGTGGTGGTGGCGACGGGGGGCGACACCGAGTTGGCGAAGGTGCGCCGGCTGGTGGAGACGGCCCAGGCCCCCGCCGCGCCCCTCACCCGCCGCCTGGAGAGCCTGGGCGATGGCCTCGCCGCGCTCTCCCTGGGCGCCGCCGGCATCGCCGCGGCGGCGGGCCTCGCCAGGGGCAGGAGCCTGTCGCGGGTGGCCCGGGGCGCCGTGGCCCTGGGGGTGGCGGCGGTGCCGGAGGGGTTGCCGGTGGTGGCGACGGCAGCGCTGGTCCGCTCGATGCAGCGGCTCCACCGCCACGGCATCGTGGTCCGGCGCCTGGCAGCGGCGGAGGCCTTGGGCACGGTGACGGTCATCTGCACAGACAAGACCGGCACCCTCACCCGGAACGAGATGCACCTCGATCGGATCGATCTCGGCGACGGCGCCATCGATCCCGGCACCATCCAGGCGGCGCCCGATCGCCTCCTCGAAGATCCCGCCTCGCTGCTGCTGGCGGCGGCGATCCTCAACAGCGACGTCCACGTGCAGGAGCGGGGTGGCGCCGAGCGGCCTCATCTGGTGGGGAGCGCGACCGAGCGGGCGCTGGTGGACGCGGCCCACGCCGCGGGTCTCGACGGCGCCCAACTCCACCGCGACTATCCCCGAAGGGAGCTGCGGGAGCGGCGGGAGGACATCCGCTACGTGCTCAGCGTCCACGACACCGTCGCCGGGCCGATCGCCTTCGTGAAGGGCGCCCCCGCCCAGGTGATCGAGCTCTGCGACGCCGACTGGCGGGGGCCCCTGCGGCCCGAGGATCGAGAGCGGCTCCTGCGGCGGAACGACGAGCTGGCCTCGGCGGGGCTGCGCGTGCTGGCCCTGGCCTGGAAGCGGATCGACCGTCCCGACGCCGAGGACCACGCCTCGGGCTTCACCTTCCTGGGCCTCGCCGGCCTCCGGGATCCCTTGCGCGAAGGGGCCAAGGAGGCGATCCGAAGGGCCCGCTCCGCCGGGATCCGCACCCTGATCCTCACCGGCGATCAGCCGCGCACCGCCGAGGCCATCGCCAGGGAGCTGGGCCTCGGCGGCGGATCGCTCCTGGCCGGCGAGCTCGCCGCCCTCGGCGACGCGGAGCTGGCGGATCGCCTGGCGAAGGCAGCGGTGCTGGCGAGGGTCACGCCGGAGGAGAAGGTGGAGGTGGTGCGCCTGCTCCAGCGGCGGGGGCAGATCGTGGCCATGGCGGGCGACGGCATCAACGACGCCCCCGCCCTCAAGGTCGCGGACGTGGGGATCTCGGTGGGGGCCCAGGCCAGCGACCTGGCCAGGCAGGTCGCGGATCTAGTGATGGCGGGAGACGATCTGCGCAGCGTCCTCGTCGCGGTGGGAGAAGGGCGGATCGTCCAGGACAACCTCCGCCGTAGCCTGCGCTTCCTCTGTGCCACCAACCTCTCGGAGATCGCGATGGTCCTGGGCGCGGGCCTCGTCGGCGCGCGCGAACCGCTGGGGCCGCTGCAGCTCCTCTGGATCAACCTCCTCACCGACACCTTTCCGGCGCTGGCGCTGGCATTGGAGCCAGGCGATCCGGAGGTCCTCGATCGTCCTCCCATGCGCCCAGGGGAGGCGGTGCTGGGGAAGGGCGAGGTGGCGCGGCTGCTCCGCGACGGGATGCTCCTCACCGCCATCGGCGCCGGCGCCATGTGGATCGGCGGCCCCGGGTTGGTCTTCGCGTCGCTGCCAGCGGCGCAGCTCGCCTACGCCGTCGCGTGCCGGGCGCCGAGTCGAACCATGGGGGGGCGGGTCGCCGCCGATCGGCGCTTCGCGGCCATGGTGGGCGGCGCGGCGGCGCTGCAGCTCGTCGGCGTGGCGACGCCGGGCTTGCGCGGGATCCTCGGGGCGACCTCGTCGCGGCCGGCGTCGCTGGCGGCCTTCGGCGCCGGCCTCCTCCTCCCGCTGATCGCCCACGGGATCCCCGCCTTCGAAGGGGAGCGGCGCAGCCTCCGGATCGTGAGGCACGGCCGTTCGATCGAGTCTTCGTCTGAAGGCGCGCGCCCGTGAGAGCGGCGCAGCCCCTGGATCGCGCGGCACGGCGCCGCGGGTAGGTCTTCGTGTACAGGCGCTCGTCGGGAGGGCAGCGCCAAAGGAGGTGGGATGAGGTTTCACTTTCCATCGTTCGCGCTGGGCTATGGAGCCGGGGCCGGATCGGTGCTCCTGGCCAAGCATCTGCGGCCGGTCCTCCTGGAGCTGGCGACGGCGGGCTATCGCTTCGTCGACGCGGTGGTGGCGCGTACGGCGATGAAGAAGGAGGACCTCGAGGATCTGGTGGCCGAGGCTCGCGCCAAGGCCCACGGCAAGGCCGCCGAGACCCATCACTGATGGAGAGCGCCACGACGATCCGCCTGATGTACGTGGTGCATCAGAGCTACGGCAGGCTGAGGATGAGGCTGGGCCGCCTCCGCGACGATCCATCGGAGGCGGAGGCGATCGCCGACGGGTTGAACGCGTTGAGCGGCGTCGAGTTGGTGGAGGTTCGACCGTTCACAGGTAGCGTACTATGCCTATACGACCCCAGCTCCATCGGCGCGGCCCGGATCGTGGAGGAGCTGCGCGGCCTCTCTCACGCGACCCACGTGGTCGGACCTGGCGAGGAGCGTCCCGCCGAGGTGGAGCGGGAGCTGGTGCGGGCGTCGCTCCTAAGCGGGAGCCAGGTGGCGCGGGCCGCGACCCGGGCGGTGGAGGAGCTGGATCTGGAGGTCCTGCGGGCCACCGGCGGCAGCGTCAACCTCGGCACCCTCACATCCCTGGCGTTTCTGGCCCTGGGCGCCACCGAGATCATCACCAGCGGCAAGCTGCCGCTCCCGCCCTGGTTCAACCTGGGCTGGTGGAGCTTCCGGACCTTCACCATCTCCGAGCGGAAGGTGATCGGCTCGGTGGAGCGCGACTTCGATCAGCGGGTCACCGAGGCCGAAGCCAACGTGAACCCGCCTGGAGGCTGAAGGCGCGCGCGATCTCCGGTGCCGGGCGTCGCTGCGGGAGGGCATGCTCCGGAGCGGCTCGGTGGCTCGGCCGGGGAGCGCGCTGCTACGCGATCCGGACGACCACGGGGGCGTGATCGGAGGGCTGCTTTCCCTTGCGCTCCTCGCGATCGATAAAGGAGCTCTCGACCCGCGCGGCCAGGGAAGGGGTGGCGAGGATCAGGTCGATCCGGAGGCCGCGGTTCTTGGGGAAGCCAAGCATCCGATAGTCCCACCAGGAGTAGAGGCCGGCCTCCTGGTTGTGGAGGCGGAAGGTGTCCACCAGCCCCCAGCTCAGCAGCCGCTCGTAGGCGGCGCGGGCGTCGGGGTGAAAGAGGGTGTCACCAGCCATGGCCTCGGGATCGAAGACGTCGCGGGCCTCGGGGGCGACGTTGAAGTCCCCGCAGAGGGCGAGGGGCGCGGCAGGATCGCAGCGGGTGTCGAGGTAGGTGCGGAGGCGCTCGAGCCAGCGCAGCTTGTAGGTGAACTTCTCGCTGCCTACCTCGCTGCCGTTGGGGACGTAGGCACAGATCACCCGCACACCCTGGATGGTGGCGGCGATGAGCCGGGCCTGCGGATCCTCCTCGTCGTCGCCCATGCCGATGGCGACGTCGGAGAGGGGAAACTTGGAGAGGATGGCGACGCCGTTATAGGTCTTCTGGCAGTTCGCGGCGACCTGGTAGCCCAGGGACTCGAGCTGGAGCGACTCCAGCACCGGCGCTTCGGCCTTGAGCTCCTGGAGGCAGAGGACGTCAGGTTGGTGCGCGGCGATCCAGGCGAACAGGCGCTCATGCCTGACGCGGATCGAGTTCACGTTCCAGGTTGCCAGCAGCATCGCTCACTCCATTTGGCGGTCACGACTTCTTCTTACCACCGGTGAATGGCTTGGCGCTCTTTTCCTTGGGCTTGCCCTGGACCACCTGCTTGAACGGGCGGCCTTCCCCCGGACCAAATGTCTTGCCCACCGCCTTGAACGGACCCTCGCCCGAGGGGCCGAAGCGCTTGGCCGCAGGGGAGGGCGGTCGCTCAGAGTCCGCGCCGTAGCGCTTGCCCGCAGGCTTGTAGGGGCGCCCGCCTGCGCCGTAGCTCTTGGGCGTCGGCTTGAAGGGGCGCTCGGCGTCCGCGCCGTAGCTCTTGGCTGCGGACTTGTAGGGGCGCTCGCCTGCGCCGTAGCTCTTGGGCGTCGGCTTGAAGGGGCGCTCGGCGTCCGCG
>JBEBXK010000049.1:0-27749 GCA_040391605.1 Vulgatibacter incomptus | reverse complement strand
CGGTGTCGGTGGTGAAGAAGGGGTTGCCGGTGCCGGCGGCGAAGATCACCACCCGCCCTTTCTCCAGGTGCCGGGAGGCCCGTCGCTTGATGTAGGGCTCCGCGATCTGGCGCATCTCGATGGCGGATTGGACCCGGGTGCTGATCCCGCGCTTCTCCAGGGCGTCCTGGAGCGCCAGGGAGTTCATCACCGTGGCGAGCATCCCCATATAGTCGGCCGCCGAGCGATCCATCCCCTCGGCGGCGCCCGAGACACCGCGGAAGATGTTGCCGCCGCCAATGACCAGGGCGGTCTCGACGCCCATGCCGACCACCTCGCCGACCTCGGCGCCGATCTGATCGAGGGTCTGGGTGTCGATGCCGTACTTGCCCGGACCCATCAGGGCTTCGCCCGAGAGTTTGAGCAAGATTCGCTTGTACTTGGGCCCGGCCATGTCTCTCCTTGGGGTTGCGCGGCTTTGTAGCGCGCGACTCCTCGGGGGTCAAGGCGAGAGGCCGCCTCCCTGGAGCCGTCCCGGGGAGCATCGGCCTACGGGCGAGACAGGTTCAAAAAGGGGAAGGAGCGGGTCGCGTCATCTCGGCCCCCGGATGCTCTGAATCCGTGACCCGCTCCATCCATCCCCTACATTTCAGCGGCCCGCTTCTTTGATCACCGAGGATCAAAGATTGTTGGCCGCCCCTCCCCGCTGTGATCAAAGACCCGCCGTCTTGGCGATCTCCTCGGCGAAGTTCTCCTCCTTCTTCTCGAGGCCCTCGCCGAGGACGAAGCGCGCGAAGCGGCGCACGGAGATGTTCTCGCCGATCTTGGCCACGGCCTCGTTGACGAGCTGCTGCACCGTCTTGTCCGGATCCTTGACGAAGGGCTGCTCCAGCAGGCAGATCTCCTGGTAGAACTTCTCCTTCTTTCCTTCCAGGATCTTGTCCCAGATCTTCTCGGGCTTGCCCTGCTCCTTGAGCTGGCCACGATAGACGTCGAGCTCGCGCTCCAGGACGGCCGGATCGACCTCCTCCCGGCGGATGTAGACGGGGGCCGCAGCCGCGATGTGCATCGCGATGTCCTTGACCAGCTCCTGGAAGCCCTCGTTTCGGGCGACGAAGTCGGTCTCGCAGTTCACCTCGACGAGGACGCCGATCTTGCCGCCGCCGTGGATGTAGCTGAGGACGGCACCCTCGGTAGCGGCGCGCCCCGCCTTCTTCCCGGCGGAGGAGAGGCCCTTCTGACGGAGCCAGTCGATCGCGTTCTCCATCACGCCGTCGGTCGCCACCAGCGCGTTCTTGCAATCCATCATCCCCGCGCCGGTCTTCTCGCGGAGCTCCTTCACCGCTGCTGCGGTCACCTCGGCCATGGTCTCACCTCTTGCATCTTTGAATCGAAACGAAGAAAGCGACGCGGCCATCCGGGGTGGCCGCATCGCATGAAAGCTACGAATGATGACGCCTTGCTACGCGCCTCGCGCCCCGCACGCGGTGGAGCGGGGCGGCGGATCGGAGCGGCGAGCGCCTGACGAAGACACGGGCGCTCGCAGCCGATCACTCTGCCTTGGCGGCGTCCACGGGGACCTCGGCCACAGGAGCGGCGGGGCCACGGCGCACGACCTCGACCTCGGGACCACGGCGCTCCTCGCCGGAGGCTGCAGCTCCGCCCTCGGGCCTGGGACCGCGGGGGGCAGGGCCACGACGATCGCCGGGGCGGCCGCCAGGTCCACGGCGATCGCCACGATCCTGGCGGGGCCTGCCGCGGCCGTCGTCCTCGCGGCTCTCTTCCTCCACGCGCTCATGGCGGTGGGCCGCGTAGCGAGCCATGCCCTCGAGGGCCGAGTCGGCCACCTTCCCCGCGAAGAGGCGGATCGAGCGGATGGCGTCGTCGTTGCCGGGGATCACGTAGTCGATCCCCTCGGGGTCGCAGTTGGTGTCGACCACGGCCACCACGGGGATGCCGAGGCGGTTCGCCTCGTGCACCGCCAGGTGCTCCTTGCGCGGGTCGACCACGAAGAGGACCGCGGGGAGGCGCTGCAGCTCCTTGACGCCGCCCAGGTTGCGCTCGAGCTTCTCCTGCTCGCGCATGAGGATGGCGACCTCCTTCTTGGGGAGGCGATCGAAGGTGCCGTCCTCGGACATCTTCTCGAGGGTCTTGAGGCGATCGATGCCGAGCTTGATCGTCTTGAAGTTGGTGAGGGTCCCGCCCAGCCACCGGTTGGTGACGTGGAACTGGTTGCAGCGGCTTGCCTCCTCCCGAATCACGTCCTGGGCCTGCTTCTTGGTGCCCACGAAGAGGACGGTGCCGCCCTTGCCCACGACATCGCCGACGAAGCGGAACGCAGTGCGCGCCAGCTTCACCGTCTTCTGCAGATCGATGATGTAGATGCCGTTGCGGGCGCCGAAGATGTACGGCTTCATCTTGGGGTTCCAGCGGCGGGTCTGGTGGCCGAAGTGGACACCCGCCTCGAGGAGCTGCTTCATGCTGATCGCGGTGGGGGCGGCCACGCCCTGCATCATGCTGGCCGCTGCGGCTGCCGCTGCAGGTGCAGCCGGTGCGGGAGCGGCGGTCGCCTCGGCGGCGGGCGCCGTCGTCTCAGCGGCCGATGCGGTCGTCTCGGCGGCAGGCGCCGGGGTCTCGGGGGCCGCTTCGGCAGCGGGATTCACTTCCGGGTTCGTCTCGTTCGTCGGGTCCATCGGTGTTTGTTTCCTTTCGGTTGATCCGCCACGCTCGCCAAGGCAGTCAGAACCCGCTTTCGCGTGGCACCCCTGACGCCGATCGAGCGTGTGAGTAGTGGTCTCTGCCGCCCTCCTGCCCCCTGTCGGGGAGCGGATAGCGAAGAGGCGCGCTGCCATAGCACGCGCGCCCCCGGCGATCAACTTGGATCGCCGAACCGGGCTTCGCCAGTGGACACTCGGTGCCGCCGGATCGGCGCCGCCATGGGCGCGCCGACCGAACTCCCCGCATGGCCCGCCCCCCGCCCATGGAATGAGCGGGCCGCGGGGCCAAGCCCCGATCAGGTCCCCGTGGGCGCCCCTGCGTCGGCCCCGTGGCATTTCTTGAACTTCTTGCCGGAGCCACAGGGGCAGGGATCGTTGCGGCCGACCTTGGGACTCTCGCGGACGACGGGCTGGCGCTCGATCCGCAGGCCGCCTCCCGCCCCGTCTGCGTTGGCGGTGGCCGCCACGTCGGCGTGGCTCTCGATCACCCGCTGCCGCCTCCGCTGCTCTGCGATCTTGCGCTCGAGGTCGGCGGCGGCGCGGGAGGCCGCCTGCTGGGCCTCCTGCTGCTCCCTGGTGACCACCTGGATCCGCAGCACCTCCCGGGCGACCTGCTCCCGGATCCGATAGGTCATCTGCTGAAAGAAGGTGAAGCCCTCCTTCTTATACTCGACCTTGGGATCCTTCTGCCCATAGCCCCGCAAACCGATCCCCTGGCGGAGATGGTCCATCTGGAGGAGGTGGTCCTTCCAGTTGGCGTCGATGGCCTGCAACGAGATCCACTGCTCGAACTTGCGGAGCACCGGGACTTCATCGGAGTCGATGCCGAGGTTCTCCTCCTTCGCCTGCCAATGCTTCTCGAAGGCGGCGAAGAGCTGCTCCTCGAGATCGTCCCGCGAGGTCCCTTGGGGGATCTGGAAGGTGAAGCCGAACTGATCGGCCACCGCCGCCTCGAGGCCCTCGGTGTCCCACTCCCCCTTGGCAGGGGCGTAGGTCTCGGCCAGGTTCACCACGACCTCGTCGAAGAAGTCGAGCATCCGCTCCTTCTGATCGTCCCAGGTGAAGACCCGCTCGACCCTCGTCTTCTTCTTGGTCTTGGGATCCTCGTCGAACTCCACCAGGGGCTGATCGGCCCCACAGGCCAGCACCTCGCGACGCATCCGGTAGATGGTCTTGCGCTGCTGGTTCATCACGTCGTCGTATTCGAGGACGTTCTTGCGGGAGTCGAAGTGATGGGCCTCGACCCGCTTCTGGGCGCTGGCGATGGAGCGGGTGAGCCACTTATGCTCGATGGGCTCCCCCTCCTGCATCCCGAGGGTCTCCATGATCCGCGAGATCCGCTCGCTGGCGAAGATCCGCATCAGATCGTCTTCGAGCGAGAGGTAGAAGCGGCTCATGCCGGGATCGCCCTGGCGGCCAGCGCGGCCCCGGAGCTGGTTGTCGATGCGGCGGCTCTCGTGACGCTCGGTCGCGATGATCGCCAGACCACCCGCCGCCTTCACCTCGTCGCGCTCTGCTCCGAGGGAGCGCTCGTACTTCTCCACCAGCTCGGCCTTGCGCGCCTCGAAGGCCGCAAGCTCCTCCCGCCAGGTGGCGAGGAGGATCCCGTCGGCGCCCAGGGGCTGCAAAGGCGGATCGCCCAGCTCCTGCTGGACCAGCGCCTCGACGTTGCCGCCGAGGATGATGTCGGTGCCTCGGCCGGCCATGTTGGTGGCGATGGTCACCGCCCCCTTGCGACCGGCCTGGGCCACGATGTTGGCCTCGCGCTCGTGCTGCTTGGCGTTCAGCACGTCGTGGGGGACGCCGCGCTTCTTCAGGATCGTCCCCAGCGCCTCGCTCTTGGCGATGGAGACGGTGCCCACCAGCACGGGCTGGCCCTTCTCATGGAGCTCGGCGATCTCCTCGGCCACCGCGTTGAACTTCTCGCGCTCGGTCTTGTAGACGATGTCGTCGCGATCGTTGCGGATCATCGGGCGGTTGGTGGGGATCACCAGGACGTCGAGGTTGTAGGTCGAGGCGAACTCGGGGGCCTCGGTGTCCGCCGTGCCGGTCATGCCGGACAGCTTGGTGTACATGCGGAAGTAGTTCTGGAAGGAGATGGTGGCGAGGGTCTGGTTCTCCGCCTCGATCTTCACGCCCTCCTTCGCCTCGATGGCCTGGTGCAGGCCGTCGGACCAGCGGCGCCCCGGCATGATGCGGCCGGTGAACTCGTCGACGATCAGCACCCCGCCGTCCTTCACGACGTATTCGCGGTCGCGCTTGTAGAGCGCGTGGGCCCGGAGGGCCTGCTCCACGTGGTGCAGGGTCTCGATCTCGGAAGGATCGTAGAGGTTGGGGATCCCGAGCTTGCGCTCGACCTTCTCGACGCCCTCGTCGCTGAGCATCGCCGAGCGGGCCTTCTCGTCCACCACGAAGTCGGTGTCTGCCACCAGGGCCGGGATGATCTTGTCGACCTTGTAGTAGAGGTCGGTGGCCTCGTCGGAGGGGCCGGAGATGATCAGCGGCGTCCGGGCCTCGTCGATGAGGATCGAGTCCACCTCGTCCACGATGGCGAAGTTCAGCTCCCGCTGCACGTACTGGGAGATCCGGAACTTCATGTTGTCGCGCAGGTAGTCGAAGCCGAATTCGTTGTTCTGCCCGTAGGTGATGTCGGAGCCGTAGGCCTCCTGGCGCTGGGCGTCGCTGAGGCCGTGGAGCACGCAGCCCACCTGGAGCCCCATGAATCGGTGTACACGACCCATCCACTCAGAGTCTCGACGCGCCAGGTAGTCGTTCACGGTGACGACGTGGACGCCGCGGCCCTCGAGCGCGTTGAGGTACGACGCCAGGGTGGCGGTCAGCGTCTTGCCTTCACCGGTGCGCATCTCGGCGATGCGGCCGGAGTGGAGCACCATGCCTCCGATGAGCTGCACGTCGAAGTGCCGCTGCCCGAGGACGCGCAGCCCGGCCTCCCGGCAGGCGGCGAAGGCCTCGGGGAGCAGATCGTCGAGGCTGCGGCCGTTGGCGACCTGCTGCTTCCACTCGGCGGTCTGCCTGGGAAAGTCCTCGTCCCGGAGGAGCTTCATCCGGGGCTCCAACTCGTTGATCCGAGCCACCAACGGATCCAGCTTCTTCAGCTCCCGCTGGTTCTTCGTCCCGATGAACTTCTTGACCACAAAGTCGAACATCCAATTCACCTGCTACCAAGGGTTCTGGCGCCATCGCCGCCAAAGAGCGCGCACTATATGCCTGCTCGCGTCAATTGGTGGGCGAAACGCCCGCAATCTTCGTCGAGCCGCCCGGGCGGCCCGGAGCGAGTGATCCCGAGCGAGAGAGAGTTTGCCGCGAGTGAAGAACGATCGAGAGGCCCGGGGATTTCCCGAATCGCTACTCGAGGATGAACTTTCGGGGGTTCTCGGGAATGCCGTTGACCCGCACCTCATAGTGGAGGTGAGGGCCGGTCGACCGCCCGGTATTCCCCATCTTCGCGATGCCGTCGCCCCGCTTCACCTTCTGCCCAACGGAGGCGGTGACATCGGAGAGATGCGCGAAGCGCGTCTTCACGCCGAAGCCATGATCCAGGATCACCACCTTCCCGTAACCGCCCTCGCTGCCGGCGAAGACCACCACCCCGTCGGCGGGCGCGATCACGGGCGAGCCGCTCCGATTGGCGATATCGAGACCCCGATGCATCACCCGATGGGCGGTGTAGGGATCCAGCCGTGAGCCGAAGTCGCTGGTGACCCAGCCGCGGGCCGGCCAGACAGAGGGGGTGGAGGCCAGGAGGCTCTTCTGATCCTCGAAGTATCGCTGCAGCTCGGCGAGGCTGCGCTCGCTCCGCACGGCGCCGTCCACCAGCGCGTCCAACTTCCCATCCAGATCCTCATCGAGCCCCCCGGGGCCGTCTTCGTCCGTGGCGCCGAGCTGCGGGGCGTCGAGGGGCCCGATCGCGAGGTTGCGGCCTGCATCGTTGAGCGAGGTGAGGCTGCGGAGCTTCTGATCGAAGCGCTCCACCCGATCGAGGGTCTCGTCGATGTGGGCCACCTTCTCCTGCACCAACCGGAGCTGAGCGCGGAGCTGGGAGTTCTCGTCGCGGAGCAGGAGGTTCTGATCGGCGTGGTTCACGAGGCCGGCGTAATGGAGCCCGAGACCCGTGAGGCCCAGCGCCACCAGGCCCACGGTCGCCGCCGCCGCGTAGATCGAGCGGTATCCGACTCGGAAACGACGAGTCGTCGAGTCGCGGTCCGGGACCAGCATGACCGTGAAAAAACGCTTCCGCAAACTCCAACCTCCCGAGCCGCCCACTCGGCAATCTAACGGCGGCCTGACCTGGCGGCCAAGGGCGTGTCCCTTGACAAAGCGGCGCGACCCTATTCGGGCCGGTCCCGGCAGGTCAACCGCAATCGGGGCCCCGGAATCAGCGTTCGCGCCGTTCCCCGAGCCAATGAGACGGCCGCCCCCGCGCCAGGCGGGAGCGATCTCGCACTCGCTCCTCTCGTAAACGGCTCTACCAATCTTTGTTCGCCAGGGCCTCGTAGAGCAGAGGGCGCCGCCTCCGCACCATGCGGAAGCGCCTTACCCACCCGCGCTCCGCGGGCAGGGCTCATGAGCGTTGACTCGCCGCGGGCTCGTCGAGCCTGACGGCGATGACGGTGATGTTGTCGTCCCCTCCCCTGGCGTTGGCCAGATCGATGAGGGCCCCGGGCAGCTCGCTCACCCCGAGACGGGTGGCCATCTGCGCGATCTCGGGATCCTCGACCATGTTGCTCAGGCCGTCGGAGCAGAGGACGAAGGTGTCGCCCGCCTCGGCCTCCACTGCCATCACATCCACCTCGACCTCGTCCTCGAAGCCCACGGCCCGGGTGATGATGTTCTTGAAGCGCGAAGTGCGCGCCTCTTCCGGGGTGAGCATCCCGGCCCTGAGCTGCTCCTGGACCATGGAGTGGTCCTCGGTGATGGCCTGGATCGATCCCTCCCGCACCAGGTACGCCCGTGAGTCGCCCACGTGGGCGAAGAAGGCGGTGGCGCCGTCCACCAGCATGGCGGTGACGGTGGTCCCCATCCCCGAGAGCGCAGGCTCCTGCAGGGCGTGGCGGTGGATCGACGCGCTGGCCTCCCGCACCGCCCGGCGCAAGAGCTCCACCAGGGCCGCCTCGTCCAGGGCGCCAGCCCCTCCGCCGCGCAGCCCCTCCTTGACACAGGCCTCGACGGCTTCGACCGCGAGGCGGGAGGCGGTCTCCCCGCCAGCGTGGCCCCCCATGCCGTCCGCCACGACGAAGAGGCCAAGGGAATCGTTGAGGAGGAGGGAGTCCTCGTTGTGATCCCTCTGGCAACCGACGTCGGTCTGTCCTCGGAACTCCAGACTCATGGACCTCTCGTCGCCGGATGGGAGGACGGCTGCGTCCCCCTGCCGGGCATCGCTCATTCGGCTCGCGTTTCCCACGACTGCGCTCCCCTTCTTCGCCGCCACCTTCCGCGGCGCGGAGCTCGTAGACCCTGCTGCTCATGCAGCGGACCACGCGTGCGCGACGCCTCCGCTGCGAAAAATTCGGCCGATGCTATCGGAGCGCTCCCGACGCCAGCAAGATTCCTGCCTCCTTTTGGGTCGTCGGGCGACCTCGCCGCTGCTGGACACCCCCGACGATCTTTGCCTTCGCCGGCTTCTGCCGCGGGGTGGTGGCGCCGGGGTGGGGCTTCGCCTTGGGCTCCTTCATCGGTCCCGCCCCCTCAGCGTCCGATGCCCGGGTCAGCCCCTGCCGAGGGGTGGCGGCGCTCCCACGAGGCGCCCCCTTCGATGCCGCCGCGGGTCCCACCGCGGGTAGTGCAGCCATTGCCGCCGCTGGTGCCGCCGGAGCGGGGCGGGCCCGTGCCAGCAGCTCGTCCGCGGCGGCGAGGGCGGCAGGCCCGTCGCCCCCCGAGAGCATCCGCGCGAGGCTTTCCCGGCGGGATCCTGGGCTCTTCAGCCGCTCCACCCTGGAGTGGGTCCTCCCCTCCCGCACCTCCTTGCTTACGTGGAGGTGCACGTCCGCGAAGGCCGCCACCTGGGGCAGGTGGGTGACGCAGAGGACCTGGCGATCCCGGGCCACGTCCCGGAGCATCTGCCCGACGGTGAGGCCGGTGGCGCCGCCGATGCCGGCGTCGATCTCGTCGAAGACGTAGCTCTCCACCGGATCGACATGGGCGAGGGCGCGCTTGAGGGCCAGCAGCACCCGGGAGAGCTCGCCGCCGCTGGCGGTGCGGGCGAGGGGCCGCGCCTCCTCCCCGGGGTTCGCACAGAAGAGGAACTCCGCCTCCTCCGCCCCCCGCCGGCAGAGGCGCCGCCCCTCGACGACCAGCGAACCCTCCCCTTCGGTCGGTCGCAGACCAACCTCGAGGGTCGCCCGCTCCCACCCCAGCTTCGCCAGCTCCGGCGCCACCGCCTTGGCCAATCGGGCCGCCGCCCTGGCTCGGGCCTCTGAGAGGGCCGAAGCGAGGGCGGCAACCTCGGCGCCCCGGTGGGCCAGCTCTGCCGCCAGCTCCGACGACCTCCCCTCCCGCTGATCGAGGGCGTCCATCTCCCGGCGCATCTCGTCGGCACGCTCGAGCACCGAGCCCAGGCTCCCGCCATGCTTGCGCGAGAGGTGGCGCAGCGCCTCGAGGCGATCGTCCACGAAGGCGAGGCGGTCGGGCTCGTGGTCGAGGGCGGCGGCGTAATGCTGGAGGATCCTCCCGGCGTCGTCCAACTCGGCGTGACAACCCGTGAGCGTCTCGGCGACAGGGCCGAGGGCCGGATCGATCCGGGAGGCCTCCTCGATCCGCCGCAGCACGGCGCCCAGGCGATCGATCAACGCCGCGTCGCCGGAGACGAGCTGGGCCTCGGCTTCCTCCGCCGCCGCCCGCAGCCGCTCGGCCCCCGCGAGGATCTTGCGCTCCTCCGTCAGGCGATCGTCCTCGCCGGGCTCCGGCGCCACCTCGTCGATCTCCCGTATCTGAAAGGAGAGGTAGTCCCGGCGCCGCGCCCGCTCCGCCTCCTCATCAAGGAGCCGACGGGCCTCCGCGCTGGACGCCGATAGCGCGGCGAACTTCCCGGCATAGAGTCCGCGGGGGACGCAGAGGCCGCCGAAGTCGTCGAGGAGGTCGAGGTGCTTCTCCCGACGGAGGAGGGAGACGTGCTCGTGCTGTCCCGAGAGATCCACCAGCCCCCGGGTCAACGACGAGAGGAGAGAGACGGTGGCGAGGGCACCGTTGATGTGAACCCTGCCGCGGCCCGATCGCGGGACGGTGCGCCGGATCAGGATCTCGTCGCCGCTGCCGGGGAGGCCCAGCGCCGCCGCCCGCTCGGCGAGGCCCGCTGCCACGAAGAGGCCCTCCACCGACGCCTCGTCCCTGCCGGCGCGGATCACGCCAGGATCCGCCCGCCCTCCCAACAAGAGATCGAGCGCGTCTATGAGGATGGACTTTCCGGCGCCTGTCTCCCCCGTGAGGACGTTCAAGCCCCGCTCGAAGCGAACCTCGAGAGAGTCGATGATCGCCAGCGATTCGATTCGTAGAGCTGCCAGCATGCGTGCCTCCTGGTCGTCCGTTCACCTGAACGAATGATCCGGTTCTAGCATGGAGGTCTGACATCGCCCAACGAGCCGCCGGCCGGGCCTGTGGATCCATGGCGATCCCCGGCCCAGAGACGTCTAACGCTCTCCCCAGCGCAGCTTCGCCCGGAGGATCGAGAAGTAGTCGAGGCGGGGGTTGCGGACGAGGTGCACCCGATCGGCGGAGCGGCGGATCTCGACTCGATCGCCCTGCTGCATGGCCATGCCGGATTGGCCATCGAGGGTGAGGAAGACCTCGCCGTTGTCGCTCTTGAGCACGACGTTGATCGGACGATCGGGTGGCACGACGATGGGGCGTTGGGCGAGGGTATGCGGGCAGATCGGCGCGATCACCACGGCGTCGAGGGAAGGGAAGACGATGGGGCCGTCGGCGGAGAGGGAGTAAGCGGTGGAGCCGGTGGGCGTCGCCACGATGATGCCGTCGGCCTTGTAGAGCGTGACCAGGGTGCCGTCCAGCGTCGCCTCGAGATCGGCGATCCGCGCCAGGGCGCCCTTGCTGATCACCACGTCGTTGAGCACCTGCCCTTGCACCAGCGGCGGATCATCGCCGCGACGGAGGGAGACGTCGAGCTTCATCCGCTCGTCCACGACGAAGTCGCCGCGGAGGATGGGCTCGAGGAGCTCGTACATCTCCGTCGCCGGCACCTCGGTCATGAAGCCGAGGGAGCCCATGTTGACGCCGACGATGGGGATGGCCGCGCCGGCCAGCAGGCTGGCGGCGTGGATCAGGGTGCCGTCGCCGCCGAGGACGATGACGAGTTGGGCGTCCTCGCGGATCGCAGCGCCGGGGACCTTGGGGGCGCCGAAGTCGCCGTCGCCGACGTCCTCCACCACGACGGTGCAGCCCTGGGTGCGCAGCCAGGCGCAGAGCTCCCGCGACGTCTCCAGAGCGGCCGGATGGCTCTTGCGAGGGACGATTCCCACCCTCTGGATCGGCGTCGTCATGGCGCGGATGCTACCACGGAGTAGGATGCGCCCATGGCGACGAAAGGCGATCAGCCCGATCTCTTCGGGCCCCCACCGGGCGAGGCGTCCCCCGGTAACGCAGGCCCGGGTACGCGGGCAGGCAGCAGCGCGAAGGGCCGCAAGCGCCGCGACACCGGAGCACCTCCCCTCGCCGAGCGGATGCGGCCCCGGACCCTGGACGAGATCCTCGGCCAGGAGTCGATCCTGGGCGAGGGCCATCTGCTGCGCCGGGCCATCGAGCGCGACGAGGTCCCGTCGATGATCCTCTGGGGTCCGCCGGGCGCCGGAAAGACCACCCTCGCCCATGTGATCGCCAACGCCACCCACAGCGAGTTCGTCGCGTTCAGCGCGGTCCTCGGCGGCGTAGCGGAGGTGCGGCGGATCGTCGCCGACGCCGAGGAGCGCCGCGAGCGCGAGGGGCATCGCACCATCCTCTTCGTCGACGAGATCCACCGCTTCAACAAGGCACAGCAAGACGCGTTCCTCCCCCACGTGGAGCGCGGGACCGTGACCCTGATCGGGGCCACCACCGAGAACCCCTCCTTCGCCCTGAACTCGGCGCTCCTCTCCCGCGCCAGGGTCTACGTGCTGCAGCCCCTGAGCGAGGAGGCGCTGCGGGCCCTGCTGGAGCGGGCGCTCACCGACGAGGATCGCGGCCTGGGGCGCCTGGGCATCGACGCCGATCCGGACGCGCTGCGCCACCTGGCGGAGGCGTCGTCGGGGGACGCCCGCCGCGCGCTCTCCGCCCTGGAGGTGGCGGCGTCCTCGGCCGTCTCCCGCCCCGACAAGCGGATCGGCCTGCGGGATGCGGAGGAGGCCATCGCCCGCCGCGCCCTCCTGTACGACAAGGCCGGCGAGCAGCATTACGATCTGGTCTCGGCCTTCATCAAGTCGATGCGGGGCAGCGATCCCGACGCGGCGCTCTACTACGCGGCCCGGATGCTGGAGGCCGGCGAGGATCCGCGCTTCGTGCTGCGCCGGATGGTGATCTTCGCCGCCGAGGACATCGGCCTCGCCGATCCCCGGGCGATCACGGTGGCGATGGACTGCTTCAAGGCATTCGAGTTCGTGGGCTGGCCCGAGGGCTATCTGCCGATCTCGATGGCGATCTGCTACCTCGCGGCGGCGCCCAAATCCAACAGCGCCCTCACCGCCTACCAGGCCGCCAAGGCCGACGTCCTCGAGGGCGGCGCCCTCGAGATCCCCATGGCGATCCGCAACGCGCCGACCAAGCTGATGAAGGAGCTCGGCTACGGCGAGGGCTACCGATATCCCCACGACGAACCCGGCCACCACGCGGCCTTCGACTACCTGCCGAAGCCGCTGGTGGGCACCACCTATTACCAGCCCTCCGACCAGGGCTGGGAGCGGCAGATCGGCGAGAGGCTCCGCCACCTGCGCGAGCGCGTGGCGGCCGCCCGCCGGCAGCGACGTCCCCCCAAGAGGTCCTGAACGACCCACGCGAGAAGAGCGTCCTCGCATGGAGCGGGAGCTGAAGGAGTCGTCGTTCCGACCCTCGACGGAGCCACACCTTCCGACACTCGTCGAGCCGAAGGCGAGCCAACGCAAGGAGGGCGTCCCCGCGTGGAGTGCGGGCTGCAGGAGTCGCTCCGGCCTTCGAGCGGACGGGGCCTTGCCCGCCTCCGTCTTCCTTCCGACCTTTCGTCCATGGGTTCGTCCTGCAGACATCTGACGCTCGTCGCTTGCCTCGTCCTCGCCTCCTGCTCGCCGGAGAGTCCGCTGGTCACCTTGCCGGTGGATCCGCCGCAGCCGCCGGCCCCCTACGAGAGCCCCATTCCTCCCGAGAACCAACGCCCCGGCGAGTGGGGATGGGACGACACCTACGACGCCTGGAACCATCAGATCGAGGGCTACGCCGATCGGGTGTCGGCGGGGGCCGGGGATCGGGTGCGCTTCATGCTTTCGTCGACGGAGCCACGGGCGGCGACCTGGAAGCTCTACCGCCTCGGCTGGTACGGCGGCGCCGGCGCCCGCGTGGTGTTGGAGGGCGGGCCGGTGCAGGTGGCGATGCAGCCCGCCTGCCCTCCGGCCAAGGACACCGGCCTGATCCGCTGCACGTGGAGACCGACCTTCGATCTCGTGATCCCCGCCGACGCGGTCTCGGGCTTCTACGTGATGCGAGCCACCCGCGACGACGGCTACCAGCGCTTCGTCCCGCTGGTGGTGAAGGACGCGCGCCCCGCGGCCTTACTCCTGCAGGCGAACGTCACCACCTGGCAGGCCTACAACGCCTGGGGTGGCAATTCGCTCTACGCAGACGAGAGCGGCAAGCTCCCAGGCGCCAAGGCGATCCGGGTCAGCTTCGATCGTCCCTACGCCAGCGATCGCGGCGCCGGGCAGGTGCTGCGTTACGAGAGGCTGATGGCGAGGTTCCTGGAGCGCTGGGGCTACGACGTCTCCTACACCACCAACCTCGACGTTGCGGGAGGCGGCTTCAACGATCTGCATCGCAGCCGGGTCTTCGTCACGGCAGGCCACGACGAGTACTGGTCACTTGCACAAAGGGAGGCGGTGGAGCAGGCCCGGGACGCCGGGATCTCCACCCTCTTCTTCGGCGCGAACAACGCCTATTGGAAGATCCGCCTGGAGGGGCCGCCGACGAATCCCAGGGTGATCACCTGCTACAAGGACGCCCCTGGCGCGGATCCGGATCAGGGCGCGGAGCAGACGGGGCGGTGGCGGGATCCTCCGATCGACCGTCCCGAGAACGAGCTCGTCGGCGTGATGTACGAGTCGTGGCTGCTGAGCTCCAGCCGCTGGGTGGTGGGCGACGACGGGCACTTCCTCTACGACGGCACCGGCCTGCGGACGGGTGATACGCTGGGTGTTCTCGTGGGATACGAATACGACCGAACCGTCGCCAACGGAAAGACGTCGGGCGCCTTCCGCCTGGCGGCCCGCTCTCCGATCCTCGACGCGGAGGGGAAGCCCGGCTGGTCCGAGGCGGGATCGTATCGGGATCCGAGCGGCGCCCTCGTCTTCGCCAGCGGCACCATCGAGTGGGTCCTTGGGCTGGAGGGTGGCGAGCGCGCGGATCCCCGGGTGGATCGGATGACCGCCAACGTCCTGGCCGCCGCCCTGGGCGAAGCGCCTCCCGTCGGTGCCGGCGACGGCGCGCCTCCCCTCGAACCCGCGCCGCTCGGGCCGTTCGCCAGGGACGTCAGCACCGTCGCCACCGGCTTCGAGGGAGCGACCGCCGTCAGCCCGATACCTGGAGGTTCGCTGGCGGTGGTGGACGCTCGGACTCATAGCGTCTACGAGATCGGGCCGGCGCCGGCCCGGCGCATCGAGAGGATCGCCGGCGACGGGGCGCTCTCCAACAACCCGGCCTTCGACGGGGTGCCTGGGGCCCAGGCCCGCTTCTTCTCGCCGGCGGGGATCCTCTATGTGGAGGGCGGCCTCCTCGTGGCCGACACCTACAACCATTGCATCCGGAAGATTCAGGATGGCGACGATCGCCAGACCTTCACCATCGCCGGAGAGTTTGGCGTGGCGGGATTTCGGGACGGGCCCGGGACCTCGGCCCGCTTCGACATGCCCATGGGCCTCGCGCAGGATCCCGTCACCGGCGACATCCTCGTCGCCGACGCGAACAACCATCGGATCCGGGCGATCCAGCTCGGCACGTGGGAGGTGCGCACGCTGGCCGGTGGCGGCGCCGGCGATCTGGACGGCCCGGCGGATCGGGCGCGCTTCTACTATCCGACCGCCGTGGCCACCTCCTCCGACGGCACGGTCTTCGTCGCCGCCTCCGGGACCTCGTCGATCCTTCGGATCGACGGCGGCCCGTCGCCGATGGTCACCACCATCGCAGGCGGAGGCACGGGCTACGCCGACGGCAGCGGCCTCTCGGCGCGGCTCGCGCCCCAGGGCGGACTGACCTGGATCGATCAGGGGCTGCTGGTCTCGGATCCCACCAACTATCGCATACGCTTGGTGAATCCCGGCAAAACAGCGTCCACCACCCGCGTCTCCACCTTCGCCGGGAGCGGCCGCTTCGGCGTGGAGGATGGCCCGGGCGATCGGGCGGAGATCCCCCTGCCGATGGGCATGGCCACGGCGAAGGACGGGGGGGTCTACGTCGTCGACGGGAACGGCTCCATCCGCGCCATCGATCCCTGAGGCGCGAGGGCGCGGAGGCTGGGCGCTCACGTCGTCGAGCGGCGTCATCACGGCCGAAGCTGAGCCACCGTGTGGCGAGGGATCGAAGCCGTGGGCAGCTGCGCCGGTTGCCCCCGATCGCGGAGCTACCGCGTGGTGAGGAGCTCGGCGGTGAGGGTCTGTGCCGCCGCGACGCAGTCGTTGACGCCGACGCCGCGCCAGGCGTTGCCACCGATCTGGAGGCCGGGGATCTGCGCGGCCCGGGCCATCACCTCCCGATGCAGGGCCTCGTGGCCGACCTCGTATTGCGGGATCGCCCGCTGCCAGCGCACCACCTCGGCGAGGCTGGGCGCGCCTTGGGCGCCGATGATGGGGGCGAGCTCCGCCGCCGCGATCGAGGCCAGCTCGGCCTCCGGCAGCGAGGGGAGCTCCGGGTGGATGGCGCCGCCCATCATCACGGTGAAGAGCGCCATGCCGGCTGGCGCCCTCCAGGGAAAGATCGACGAGACGAAGATCGCGCCAAGGATCCTGAGGCCCTCGTGGGGCGGTGCCAGGAAGCCGAAGCCGTCCAGCGGATGGGCAATCCGCTCCCGGGGCCAGGCCAGATGCGCCACAGCCATGGGCGCGTAGGGCACGCTGCCTACCGCGTCTCCCAAGCCGGCGTCGAGGGGGGAGAGGAGGCGCGACGCCTCGTCGGCGGGGACGGCCAGGATCAGGCGGTCGGCGCGGAGCTCGGCCTCCCCGCCCGCCTTGGTCGTCGCCAGTCGAAAGCCCTCCGGGTGGCGCTCAATCCGCTGCACTCGGGTGTCGAGATGAAGCGGCCCCTCCAGCGTCCCGGCCAGGGAGGAGGCAAGGCGCCCGAGCCCTCCCTCTACGCTGGTGAGGATCCCCGACGGCCCGGCGGGGCCGCCGGCTGCGCGCTTCTGCCGGGAGAGGCGGATCATCGCCAGGATCAGGGATCGATGCTCGCGCTCGAGCTCGGCCATCCGGGGAAAGCAGCTCGCCAACGAGAGGCGCTCTGGGTCGCCCCCGAAGATCCCCAACACCATGGCGCCGAGGAGATCGCGACTCGCCCGACGGCCGAGGTGCCGCCTGCCGAAGGACGCGATCGACTCGTCCACGCCGACCTTGACTCTGGGTGACAATGGCTCCAACGCAAGCCGGGCCTTGGTGAGGGGCCCCACCAGATCCGATCGCAGGAAGGCAGGTGGCGAGATCGGCACCTCTCGCAGGGCGCCGCGCAGCCACAGCCAGCGGCGACCGCTCTCCTTGGACGCCGGGCGCAGCTCGTCGCCCAGGCCAGCGGCGGCGGCCAGGGCGAGGGTCGCCGGCTCCTTGTCCAGAAAGCCGTTGGGCCCGGCCTCCAAGAGGAAGCCGTCCTTCTGCCGGGTGGCGATCTTGCCGCCGGCGGCTGCGGCGGCCTCGAGGACGATGGGCTCAGCCCCCGACGCCCGCAGGCGCTCGGCGAGGGCCAGCCCCGAGATCCCGCCGCCGACGATGGCGACCCTCAAGCGCTCTTTCGCGCCCCGAGCCGGTGGACCTCCTGCACCAGGTGGCGGGCGTGCTCCGGATCGGTGAGCGGCGTGATGCCATGGCCGAGGTTGAAGATATGGCCGGGGCGTCCGGCGTTGGCGTCGATGATCTTCTGGGCCCGACGGGTGATCTCCTCCTTCGGCTGGAAGAGCGCCGCGGGATCGAGGTTGCCCTGCATCGCCTGATCGGGGCCGAGGATCTCCCGGGCCACGTCGATGTCGATCCGCCAATCCAGGCCGATGACGTCCGCTCCGGCGCGCTGGATCCGCGTGAGGAGGGTGGACATGCCGGTGCCGAAGACGATCACGGGGACCTTCGGAGCCTTGGCCTTCACCGCCGCGACCATCCGCGTGAGGTACGGCAGGGTCCAGGTCTCGAAGTCCTCCGGCCCCAGCTCGCCCCCCCAGGAGTCGAAGATCTGCACAGCCTCACAGCCCGCCTCGATCTGCGCGAGGAGGTATTGGGAGATGGTGTCCGCCAGCTTGCCGAAGAGCTCGTGGGCCAGCTTCGGCTCCTGGGCCATCATCCGCTTGATCCCGAGCCAGCTCTTGGAGCCGCCGCCCTCCACCAGGTAGGCGGCGAGGGTGAAGGGGGCGCCGGCGAAGCCGATCAGCGGCACCCTGCCGTCCAGGGCCTTCACCGATTGGCGGATGGCCTCGAGGGTGAAGGGGGTGCGATCGGTGGGATCGAAGACCGCGAGCTTCGCCACGTCGGCGGCGGTGCGGATCGGCTCCGGCAGGGCCGGCCCCTCGTTCTCCCGGAACTCCAACGCGGCCCCCATGGCCTCCACCGGGATGAGGATGTCGGAGAAGAGGATGGCGGCGTCGACGCCCAGGTAGTCGATGGGCTGGACCGTCACCTCGGCGGCGAGTGCAGGATTCTTGCACAAGCCGAGGAAGGTGGTCTGCCCGCGGATCGCCCGGTACTGGGGGAGGTACCTGCCGGCCTGTCGCATGATCCAGATCGGCGTGGTGTCGACGGGCTCCATGCGGCAGGCCCGGAGAAAACGATCGTTCACGAGTCTTTCCCTTTCAGGGCGGCCCTCGGGCCTCCCCGTGATGGTGGTGATAGGAGCCTCTTGCTCCACTCAGATCCATTGAAAAAATCGCCCCTGCGCAGGGTGGACTGATTGTTTCACGCGCGCTGCGCGCTGCGGATCTTTATAGCGCTCGCTCGCTCATGGCTCGCAGATTTCGGCGAGGCTGCTTCCGCGGCGGAAGTCGCCCGCTTTCGTCAGGCCCACTCGCGCGGCAGATAGAAGGACGTCGCCGCTTCCTCGGCCGAGCCCGCCGCGGGCTTGACGTCGTAGTTCCAGCTCACCAGCGGCGGGAGCGACATCAGGATCGACTCGGTCCTCCCCGCGGAGCGGAGGCCGAAGGTGGTGCCGCGATCGTAGATCAGGTTGAACTCCGCGTAGCGACCGCGGCGGTGGAGCTGCCAGCCTCGCTCGGCCTCGGTCCACGCCTCGCCCATCCGCGCCTCGACGATGGGGAGGTACGACGGGAGGAACGACTCCCCCGCGCTCTGCTGGAAGGCGAACGCCGCCTCGTCGGCGATCAGCTCGTCGAAGAAGATCCCGCCGACGCCCCGCATCTCCCCGCGATGCGGCAGGTAGAAGTACTCGTCGCACCACTTCTTGAAGCGCGGATAGTAGGAGGGGTCGTGGCGATCACACGCGTCCCGCAGGGTGCGGTGGAAGTGCCGGACGTCCTCTTCGCGGGGATAGTACGGCGTGAGATCCGCGCCTCCTCCGAACCAGGCCGTATCGCCTCGGGCGAGGTAGCGGAAGTTGGCATGGACCGTCGGGACGTGGGGATTCCTGGGGTGGAGCACCAGGGAGACCCCCGTTGCGTAGAACTCGGGGCCCTCCCCCTTCATCTGGCCGGCGAGCTTCTCGGGGACGGCGCCGAAGACGGCGCTGGTGCTGACGCCGGCCTTCTCGAAGACCGCCCCCCCCTCCATCACCCGGGTGATCCCGCCGCCGCCGCCGGCGCGATCCCAGAGATCTTCACGAAAGCCCGCCTGGCCGTCGATCGCTTCCAACGCCGCGCAGATCCGATCCTGCAGATCGCGCACGTAGTTCGTGGCTCTTTCTCGCAAACGCTTTCGCCTCAGGCCTTGGGCTTCACTTCGCCCGGTGTCGCCGCGACCTCGTCCTCGTCCTCGTCGTCACCGGAGACGCCCTTCTTGAAGTTGCGGATCCCTGAGCCCAGCGCCTTGCCAAGACCCGCCACGCGGGAGCCGCCGAAGAGGATCAGGATGATCGCGAAGAGGATCAGGAGCTCGGTGGTCTTGAATCCAAACATCTTCTACCTCGTTCCCAGAGCATGCGAGGCGGCAGGCGCCCGCACACGTGGAGCTTCCGCCGGTGGGCGGCACATTGGGGGTGTACCTATCCGAATCGTTCGGCGCTCGCAATTCTTCCGGGGCGCAGGCCTCCGGTCCCTATCGGGAGCGCTGGGTCGCCTCCAAGCACCGGCCAGGCTCGGACTTCGGCCTGTTTCCGGCCTGCCATGGAAGTCGGGGCCCATCGGGTGCGCCCTGGATCGTCTCCGACGCGGCCTCCCGAAGAGACGCCCCCTGCGCGCCGCTGGTCAACGAGGCGGACGCCCCCTACCTTCCCCGGAAGGAAAGCCCGTGTAGCGCGGGCCTGGCTGGAGAGGACGAGAGATGAACTGGAGCATGGACTCGAAGGTGCTGCGAAGGAACGCCAATCAGATCCGGAGGGATCTGGGCCGCAGGCTCAACTCGATCCCGAGCTACGACCTGGACGACGCGCTGGAGGTGGTGGGGCTCAGGCGCGCACCCCGTCCGGCCGCCCGCTTCTTCAGCGGCTTCGGCCTGGTGATGGGCGGGGTGGCCTTCGGGGTCGTGCTGGGGATGATGCTCCTGCCGAGGACCCGGCGGGAGGCCCAGCGGGCCTACGCCCGCGGCGGTGTGTCAGGGCTGAAGGACGCGATGACCAACCAGAGCCGAGCGCAACCCGGGCGGCCCACCGCCCCCGGCCCCCACTCTTAAGGTCACCCTGCTTCGTGAGCCTCCAGCGAGGGGAGCCTCACGCCCTGCTCCAGGATCGGGCCGAAGAGGTCCCCCACAGCCGCGACCCGATCGGGCATCGTCCGCAGGTTGAAGCGGCTGGGGTCGAGGCCCTCGGCCACCTCGCTCCATCGGAGCGGCGCCGAGACGGTGGCGCCGTCCACGGCCCGCAGCGAATAGGGGGCGACGATGGTCTTGCCGTAGCCGTTCTGCAGGCAGTCGAGGTAGAGCCTGCCATGGCGCCTCGACTTAGTGCGCTCCATAGTCACAAATGGTAAGACCTGCGCCACCGCCCTTCCGACGGTGAGGGCGAAGTCGACCGCGTCCCGATGGCTATGGCCGCGAGCCATGGGGACCAGCACGTGGAGTCCGCGCTTCCCCGACGTCTTCGGCAGGCTCGGGAGCGAGAGCGCGTCGAGGAGGAGATGCAGCGCCCGGGCGGCCTCCACGGCCTGGGCCATCGCCTCGGCAGCAGGCAGCTCCGCCGGATCCAGATCGAAGATCGCCCAATCGGGCTCGAGGAGCCTATCGAGCCGGGACGACCACATATGGATCGTCAGCGCCGAACGCTGAGCGAGCCAGCGCAGCGCCGCGCGATCGTCGATCATCAGGCGGCGGATCCGCTTGCGCCCGGTGGGCGACGGGGTCTCGGCGATGGTCATCCAGGCCTCGGCGTCCGCGCCGTGGTTCTGATGGAACCAGCCTGCCTGGTCGATCCCCTCGTTCCAATGTTCGAGGGCCACCGGCCTGTCGGCCAGCGCCTTCAGCAGCGGCCCCGCCAGCGCCTCGTAGTAGGCAGCGACGTCGCGCTTGGTGATCCCATCCCGCGGATAGAGGAGCCGATCGGGGTGGGTGAGCGTCACCAGCGCCGATGCTTCAAGAGCACTTGTAGAAGCCTTCATCGCTTCAGGAAGAGACCCGCCAGCGGCGCTCTCGCGGACGCAGTCGCGGGGCTTTTTATCCTCCCGCAGCCCCTGAAACGATGGCTGGCGCAGCCTGCCCTCCGACGTCCACTCCGCGAAGCGGACCTGGGCCACCAGCCTGGGCCGCACCCAGACGGCGCCCCGGATCCGGGTCGGAGCGAGGAGGGCCGGCGTCGCCACCACGTCAGCCTGGAGGGCAGCGAAGAGCGCGGCTCGATCGTCGGCGGTGAAGCCGGTGCCGACCTTGCCGGCGTAGCGGAAGCCGTCTCCCTCCGCCACCGCCAGCAGGAGCGCGCCGATGGCGTCGGTGCCGGTGGAGGTCCGGGTGAAGCCCACCACCGCCAGCTCCTGCGAGGCGTAGACCTTGCGCTTGCGCCAGGAGGATGCGCGCCCGCCCACGTAGCGGGAGCCGATGCGCTTGGCCACCACGCCCTCATAGCCTCGGCGGGCAGCGATCTTCATCGCGTGATCGGCGGAGCCGTCGACGACCTCGGCGAGGCGCAGCGATGGCGGTGCGTTGGCCAGGAGGCTGGTCAGCAGATCCCGCCGCTCCTCCAGCGGCCGCTCCCGCAGATCCTCGCCGTCGAGGTACAGCAGATCAAAGGTGAAGTAGATCACCTCCTCGTCGCGCCTCCGCTGCAGCCTCTCGAAGCGCGGTGTACCCGAAGGATCGAGGGCGCAGAGCTCGCCGTCGATCACGGCGTCGCCCACCACGAGCCTCTCGAGCGCCTGGCGGATCCCCACGAAGCGATCGCCGGGCTCCAGACCGCTGCGGCCCCGCAGCACCGCCTTCCCGTTCGAGACCGCGGCGAGGGCGCGATAGCCGTCGTATTTCAGCTCGAACCACCAGCCGTCGTCCTGGGGGAGCGCGCTGGCCAGGGTCGGCTGCATCGGCGGCGAGGTGGCCTCGATGAGCGCGGCGGCGTCCGGCCTCTCCACGGAAAGCCGCGCCTTGGTCTCCGGCCCTCGCGTGATTCGCCGCCCGCTCACCACCGACGCCGGCGCCTCCGCCGTGACGTCGAAGCCAGGATCCGCGAAGGCGTCGTCCGCCTTGAAGAGGAGCCAGCGCTCGTTCGGGCCCTTGGGTCGTCCGGTCCGGATCAGATACCAGAGGCCCCGCAGCTTGCTGCCCTGGAGCTGCAGATGGAGTCGCCCCGCCTCCCGCTGTTCGGCGCCCTGCCCGGGCGGCACGGTCTCGAAGAGGCCCCGATCCCAGATCAGCGAGTCCCCGGCGCCGTAGCCACCGTCCGGGATCCGGCCCTCGAAGTCCGCGTACTCCAGCGGATGATCTTCGGTGCGGACCGCCAGCCGCCGCACCTTCGGATCGTACGACGGCCCCTTGGGCACCGCCCACGACGCCAACCGCCCGTCGATCTCCAGGCGCAGATCGTAGTGGAGGGTGGAGGCGTGGTGCTTGTGCACCATGAAGATCGGCGCGCCCGCCTCGCGCCGCCGTCCCTCCGTCCCCGGGGGCTCCGGTGAGCGCTCCAGATCCCGCCGCCGCCGATACTCGGCGAGCCCGTCCTCCGCCGGGGCATCCACCTTCGGGCCGCGGCCCTCGCCTCGTCGCTTCGCCACCTACGCAGCGTAGGCATCGGACCACGCCAGATCAAAGCGCGTCTCGATCGCCCGGCATCGGCTCTCCCACCCGGCCCGACGCGAACTCGTGAAGATCTTGCGAGCTCACTCATCGAGCCGCAGGCGAGAAAACACGGCCCTCTGGCGCGGAGCGCGGGCTGAAGGAATCGCTCCCGCTTCTGCGAGGCGATTCCTTCAAAGGCTCGGCGCAGCAGGCGAGCAAAAACAGCGCGCTCGCGCGGTGTCCGAGCGGGGGCGATCGCTCTCGCCTGCGCCGGTGCCGAGCTCGCCGTCGGCTCGGAGCGACCTACTTATGGATCGCCCTTCGATCGACGTCGAGGGCGGCTTCCTTGACCACTTCGGCCAGGGTGGGGTGGGCGTGGCTGGTGCGGGCCACGTCCTCGGCGCTGGCCATCATCTCGATGGCCAGGGCGCATTCGGCGATGAGGTCGCCGGCGTGGGGGCCGATGATGTGGGCGCCCAGGATGCGGTCGGTGGTGGGGTGGGCGAGGATCTTGGCGAAGCCGTCGACCTCGTTCATGGCGCGGGCGCGGCCGTTGAAGCGGAAGGGGAAGGAGCCCTTCTTGAAGGGGATGCCGGCGGCCTCGAGCTCCTCTTCGCTCTTGCCCACCGAGGCGATCTCGGGGCTGGTGTAGACCACGTTGGGGATGGCGTCGTAGTTCACGTGCCCCGCCTTGCCCGCGAGGAGCTCGGCAACGGCCACGCCCTCATCCTCGGCCTTGTGGGCGAGCATCGCGCCACGGATCACGTCGCCGATGGCGTAGATGCCGGGGACGCTGGTCTCGAAGCGGTCGTTCACCTCGACCCTGCCGCGTTCGTCGAGCTTCACGCCCGCCTCGGCGAGGCCGAGGCCCTCGGTGTAGGGCTTGCGGCCCACTGCGACGAGGACCCTCTCGGCCTCGAGGGTCTGCTCCTTGCCGTCTTCGTCGAGGAAGACGACCCGCCCCACGCCGCCGGCTGCCTTGGCGGATTGGACCTTGCAGCCCAGGCGGAACTGCAGGCCCTGGGCGCCGAAGATCTTCAGGGCGGCGGCGGCGAGTTCGCCGTCCATCCCTGCCATCAGCCGGGGCAGATACTCGATCACGGTGACGTCACTGCCGAGGCGGCTCCACACCGAGCCCAGCTCGAGGCCGATGACGCCGCCGCCGATGACGATCATTCGCTCGGGGACCCGCTGGTAGTCGATGGCCTCGTCGGAGGTGCCGACGATCGAATCGTCGAACTCCACCCCGGGGATCGACGAAGGGACGGAGCCGGTGGCGATCAGGATCTGCCTGGCGCCCACCACGGTCTCGCTGCCGTCGGCAGCTCGGACCACCACCTCGCCAGCGCCGGCGACGCGAGCCGCGCCGAGCAGCCGCTTGACCTTATTTTTCATGAAGAGGCCGTCGACACCAGCGGTGTTGGCCTTCACCACGGCGTCCTTATGGCCGAGCATGGTGGGGAGGTCGAGCTCCACGCCGGAGGTCTTGACCCCGAGCTTGTCGGCGCCGCTGCGGGTGTGGGCGTAGACGTGGCTGGCCTCGAGGAGGGCCTTGGAGGGGATGCAGCCCACCCGAAGGCAGGTGCCGCCGAGGGCCTTCTCCTTCTCGACGCACGCCACCTTCATGCCGAGCTGCGCCGCCCGAATCGCCGCCACATAGCCGCCGGGGCCTGCCCCGATCACCACCAGATCGAAAGTCTCCATGCTGCCTCCCGAGGGGCCGCCGCCTCTCGATGAAATTGCGCCGCGTCGACGACTGCCGCGCGGCGCATTGCAATAGCTGGCGAAAGAGCAACACAGGGCCCTCTCAGACCGCCTGCGGTGGACGCGATCCTCTCACAGGCGTTACGCGCAGAGGGCGCCTTCCAGCGTTCGCTCGCCTGCGCCCAGCCGACCTAGACCTCGAGGAGGATCCGCTCGGGTGCCTCGAGGCACTCCTTGATTCGGATCAGGCATTGCACCGCTTCGCGGCCGTCGACGATCCGATGATCGTAGGAGAGGGCCAGGTACATCATGGGCCGGATCACGATCTGATCGTCCACCACCACCGGGCGCTTGATGATGTTGTGCATCCCCAGGATGCCGCTCTGCGGCGGGTTGAGGATCGGGGTGGAGAGGAGAGAGCCGTAGATCCCGCCGTTGGAGATGGTGAAGGTGCCGCCCTGGAGCTCCTCAAGCTTGAGCTTGTTCTCTCTCGCCCGGGTGCCGAAGTCGGCGATCACCTGCTCGGTCTGGGCGAAGGAGAGCATGTCGGCGTTGCGGATCACCGGAACGGTGAGACCCTTGCCGCTGCCCACCGCCACGCCGATGTCGTAGAAGTTCTTGTAGATGATGTCGGTGCCGCGGACCTCGGCGTTCACCGCGGGGAAGGCCTTGAGCCCCTCGATCACCGCCTTGGTGAAGAAGGACATCATCCCGAGCTTGAAGCCGTAGCGCTCCTGGAACTGCGGCTGGTGCTGCCGGCGCAGATCCATCACGCGGCTCATGTCGACCTCGTTGAAGGTCGTGAGCATGGCGGTGCTCTGCTGCGCGTAGACCAGGCGCTCGGCGATGGTGCGACGCAGCCGCGTCATCGGCACCGTCTGCTCCTCGCGGCCGGCGTGGACCGCGGCGGTGGCGGGGAGGCCGCCAGCCACGGAGGGGGCCGCTGCCGTCGGCATCGGTGCGGCGGCGGCAGCCACCGCGCGGGTGGCGTCCTCCTTGAGGATCCTCCCGCCGGGGCCGCTGCCCTGCACCGCCGAGGCGTCGACGCCTCCCTCGGCGAGGACGCGGCGGGCGGCGGGGCCGGTGGGCGCCTCGCTGGCGGCGGCTGGGGCCGGCGTGACGGCAGGTGTCGCAGCGGCAGGAGCCGTGGCAGCAGGAGCGGCAGGCGCAGGGGCTGCCTCGGCGCCCTTCTCCGCCTCCTCCATCTCGCCGATGACCTCGTCGATCTCCACGGTGGCGCCGTTGGCCTTGATCACCTTTCGCAGATAGCCGCCCACCGGCGCGGGCACCTCGAGGGTGGCCTTGTCGCTCTCGATGGTGAGGAGGGTCTCGCCCCGGGCTACGTAGTCGCCGGGCTTCTTCTGCCAGGTTTCGATGTTCGCCTCGACGATCGACTCGCCGAGTGAGGGCACGGTGATTTTCACGGACATGTCGAAGACTCGCTAGCGGGAGGAGAACTGAATCGGCGCGAAGGCCGTGTCGAGGATGCGGCGCTGCTCGAGCCGATGGCTCGCGTTGGAGCCCGTGGCGGGGCTCGCGGCGGCGGGGCGCGTCACCTGGGCCAGCGGCACCCGGAGGATCCCGCTCTGGACCAGAGCGTTCCAGATGTGGAGCCAGGCGCCGTGGTTCGACGGCTCCTCCTGGACCCAGACCAGCTCGGCCAGGTTGGAGTAGCGCGCCAGCACCTTCTCGAGATCGGCGATGGGGTTCGGGTAGAGCTGCTCGAGGCGCACGATGGCCACGTCGTCGGCCTTCTTGGTGCGCCGCTCCGCCAGGAGCTCGTAGTAGAGCTTGCCGGTACAGAGGAGCACGCGCTTCACCCCGCCGGCGTCGCCCTCGCCGCCGGCGCCGAAGAGCGGATCGTCGATGACCCGCTGGAAGGCGCCGTGGGCGAGCTCGTCCAGGGAGGAGACCGCCTCGGGATGGCGGAGCAGGCTCTTGGGCGACATCACGACCAGCGGCTTGCGGAAGGGCCGCAGCACCTGCCTGCGCAGCAGATGGAAGATCTGGGCAGGGGTGGTGACGTTGCAGACCTGCATGTTGTCGTCGGCGCAGAGCGCCAGCCAGCGGGCGATCCGGGCGGAGGAGTGCTCCGGCCCCTGCCCCTCGAAGGCGTGGGGGAGCAGCAGGGTCACGCCCGACAGCCGATGCCACTTATCCTCGCCGGAGGAGATGAACTGGTCGGTGATCACCTGGGCGGCGTTGGCGAAGTCGCCGAACTGCGCCTCCCAGATCGTGAGCCCGTCCGGCATGTCGAGGCTGTAGCCGTACTCGTAGCCGAGGACGCTGACCTCGGAGAGCGGGCTGTTGCGCACGTCGAAGTGGGCCTGCCCGTGGTGGAGGTGGTTCAGCGGGGTGTAGGACTCGCCAGTCTCGAAGTCGTGCAGCACCGAGTGACGATGAGTGAAGGTGCCGCGCTGGACGTCCTGCCCCGAGAGGCGGACGGGGACGTTGCCCTTGAGCAGGGTGGCGAAGGCCAGGGCCTCGCCCATGCCCCAATCGAGGGGGCGCGTGCCCTCGCCCATCGCCCGACGGTGCTCGAGGAAGCGCACGATCTTCGGATGGGGCGTGAAGCCCGCGGGCAGCGACGTCAGGGAGGCCGAGAGGTCCTGCAGCTCCTGCAGCGGCACCATGGTGGGGACGTCGGGGGTGTCGCGTTCGAGGCCGCCGGCGTACTTCGCCCAGAGGCCCGCCATGGCCGAAGGGCGCTTGCGCATATGGCCGGTGCGCTGCTCGGCGAGCTGCTCGTCGAGCTGCGAGCGTCGCGCGTCGGCGATCTCGGCGGCCTGAGCCTGGGTGATCTGGCCGATCGACTCGAGCTTCCGCACGAACTGCTCGCGTACGGAGGGGTGCCCCTGGATCTTCTTGTACATCAGGGGTTGGGTGAACATGGGCTCGTCGCCCTCGTTGTGACCATGGCGGCGGTAGCACCACAGCTCGATCACCACGTCCTTGCCATAGCGGGCGCGGAAGTCGACGGCGAGCTGCACCACCTGCACGACGCTCTCCGGATCCTCGCCGTTCACGTGGAAGATCGGGATCTCGAGCATCTTCGCCACGTCGGTGGAGTAGCGGGTCGAGCGCCCGTCCGCGGGATCGGTGGTGAAGCCGACCTGGTTGTTCACCACGATGTGGAGGGTGCCGCCCACCCGATAACCCGGGAGGTCCGCCATGTTGAAGAGCTCGGCGACGATGCCCTGGCCGGCGAAGGCCGCGTCCCCGTGGATCAGCAGCGGCAGCACCTGGCTCCGCTCGGAGTCACCCCGACGCTTCTGCTTGGCCCGCACCCTCCCCGCCACCACCGCGTTCACGAACTCCAGATGGCTGGGGTTGAAGGAGAGCGAGAGGTGCACGCTCTTATCACCCACCTTGCGATCGCTCGAGTACCCTAGGTGATACTTGACGTCACCACGACCGATGTAGAGGTTGGGATCCTCGTCGGCGAACTCGGCGAAGATCTCGCGGGCCGGCATCCCCATCACGTTCGCCATCACGTTGAGGCGTCCGCGGTGGGCCATTCCGATCACGATCTCCTTCACGTCGTGGCCGGCGGCTCTGGCGATGATGAGCTGCACCATCGGGATCAGGCTCTCGCCGCCCTCGAGGGAGAAGCGCTTGGCGC
>JBEBXK010000048.1:0-27858 GCA_040391605.1 Vulgatibacter incomptus | reverse complement strand
CGCAGGAGCAGCGCGCGAGCAGGCCGCTGCGGCCCGGATCGTCGATCGTGATCGGGATGTGGTTGGCCCCGTCCCTCAATCGCCTTCGGCCACGCGGATCGTGGAGGAGCCGGCGAGGCCGCGGATCTGCGAGATGGCGGCGAGGACCTGCGGCCCATAGCGATCCCATTTGCCGGGTCCGCATCCGGGCACGGAGAGGAAGGCGTGCTCGGTCTCCGGTAGGATCCGCGAGAAGGCTCGCAGGGTCTTATCATGGAAGACGACGTAAGCGGGGACCGACGCATCCCGGGCGAGGGCGGTTCGCAGGTCCTTGAGGGACGAGAAGACCTCCTCGTCGAAGGGGAGATCGTCTTCGCTGGCTGCCGTCGACCGCGAGGCGCCTGCACTGCCGCCGCGGCCGTCGGCCCTGCGGGCGCGACGGGTGGGAGGCGTCGCCTCGAGGGGCGGCGCGCTGGGACCGGAGCAGACGTCACAGCCGGAGCAGCTCGACGGGCGATCGCCGAAGTAGCCCAGGAGGTACGCCCGGCGACAGCCGGTGTGGTAGGCGTAGCCCGTCATCCGGCGCAACATCGAGAGCTCGCGCTCCCGCCTCTCGCCGATCATCTCGAAGTCCACCCGCAGCTCGGCAGCGGCGGCGCCGCCCTCCACCAGCGCGAAGCCACGAGGCGTGCGCAGGAGGTGGCCCGCTCGCTCCAGATGCTTGAGGGCAGAGCCCACCTGGATCGGGCTGGCCGAGAGGGCGGTGGCGAGCTGCCGTTCGCCCATGGAGATCTCGCCCTCGCCGAAGCTGGCCAGCTTCTTCCAGAGATCCTGGACCAGGCCGGGGGAGGGGTGGTTCGCCTCGATCAGCCGCTCCTGTAGAAAGACATCGGCGTGATTGAAGAGCAGGAGGGCCTTGGCCGGCTCACCGTCGCGGCCGGCGCGCCCCGCCTCCTGGTAGTAGGCCTCGATGGCCTTGGGGATGGCGAAGTGGGCGACGAAGCGGATGGTGGGCTTGTCCACGCCCATCCCGAAGGCGTTGGTGGCGCAGACCACCGCCTCGTCGCGCTCCATGAAGGCTTCCTGGACCCGGCGCCTGTCATCGTCGGTCATCCCGGCGTGGTAGGCGAGGCTGCGGATGCGGCGATCGTCGAGCATCGCCGCGACCTTCTCGACGTCGCGGCGGGTGGCGCAGTAGACGACCCCGCCGCCGTCCTTGCAGGCCTGGACGATCCTGCCGAGCTTCTCATGCTCGTTGGCGACCTTGATCACGTCGAGGAAGAGGTTGGGGCGATCGAAGCCCGCCACCGAGACCCGGGGATCCTTGAGGCGCAGCACCCGGACGATGTCGTCCCGCACCTCGTTGGTGGCGGTGGCGGTGAGGGCCAGGGTCCGCGGCGGACGCAGGGCCCAGCGCACCTGGCCGAGCCTGGTGTAGTCGGGGCGGAAGTCGTGTCCCCATTGGGAGATGCAATGCGCCTCATCCACGGCGTAGAGCGAGAGGTCGATCTCCCGAAGGGCCTCGATGAAGGCCCCTGATCGGAAGCGCTCGGGCGCCACATAGACGAGCTTGAAGGCGCCGCGCCGCATCGCCTCGATCCGCTGGGCCTTCTCGGCGTCGTCGATGGAAGAGTTGATGAAGGTGGCGGGGATCCCTCTGGCGGTGAGGGCGTCGACCTGATCCTTCATCAGCGCTACCAGGGGGCTCACGATCAGGGCCGTACCAGGCAGCAGCATGGCCGGGAGCTGGTAGCAGAGGCTCTTCCCCGCGCCGGTGGGCATCACCGCGACGGTGGGGGTGCCGGCGAGGACCGATTCGACGACGGCCTCCTGTCCAGGGCGGAAGCCGGGAAATCCGAAATGGCGTTCGAGGGAGGCAGTGAGATCGGACGAGGGGAGCTCCATGGGGCGCATCCTTCTACCACGACCGATCGATGCTTGCTGCCGCGTGCCCGCCGACGTCCCAACCAGAGGCCGCGAGGATGGGTTCGCGCTCTGACCGAGAGGCCGTTCTGGCGAGGATGCCGGCGATCCGCTCCTCGGTCTCGGCAGGGAGGTGGAAGAAGCAGTCGCTGACCTCCATGCCCTCGGCGGCCTCGGCCCGGAGGCGCGCTCTTGCGAGGAGGGCCGAGCCGCCGTCGTCGAGGATCCGAAAGACGAAGGACGAGAACTGACGATCGAGGAGGCCTTTCACAGGCGCTCCGCGAGACGGAGGCGGGCGATCGCCGGGAAGAGCCGTGGCGCGTAGCGTGCCTGAAGGTTCCGAGACCCAGGTGCAGGAGCCGTCGTCTCGCTGGTCAAGGAGCGGCTGGAGCGCGCAGCCGACGAGGGCCGCCGACAGGAGCAGGAGGGCGAGGCTCTCTCTCATAGCTTCCCCATCTCGGCGAGGCTGGAGTAGCCGCTGTCGGCGACGACCACGTGATCGAGGAGGGAGATCCCGAGGAGCCGGGCCGCTTCGCCCAGGCGCCGGGTGAGGTCGATGTCGTCGCGGGAGGGGGTCGGATCGCCGCTGGGATGGTTGTGGAGGAAGATCATCGCCGGCGCCGCCTCCCGGATCGGCGCCTCGAAGACGTCCCGAGGAGCGATGGCGCAGGAGGCCAACCCACCCTCCGCCACGCGCCGGTCGGCGACGAGGCGGTGCCGGGTGTCGAGGAGCAGCACGTGGAAGACCTCGCGGGTGAGATGGGCGAGGCGAGGCCTGGCGTAGCTGTAGACCTCCGAGGGCGTGCTCAGCCGGAGGTTGCGCATCCGGGGCTCGGTGGAGCGACGGCCCAGCTCCAGGGCCGCGGCGAGCCTGGCGGCGCGGGCGGGGCCGACTTCGCGGGAGAGCTCGAGGGGGGTGGTTCGGGCGAGCTCGGAGAGGGAGCCATGGCGGCTGAGGAGGGCCTCGGCGGTGCGGATGGCGGAGCGGGGGCCGGCACTCCCCAGGACCAGGGCCAGAAGCTCGACCTCGCCCATGGTCACCGAGCCCGAGGCCAGGAGACGCTCACGGGGGCGGGATTCCAAGGGGATCCCCAAGACGCCGATCGGCCTCGAACTCGGCGGCAGGATCGCCGGGGCGACGCGGCCTGGGACCTGATCGGGTTCTGATTCAATGGAGCGTGCCCCCAGGTTCGTCATCGGAGTTCCCTCGTTCGTTGCGTGGACGCCCGGCTGCAGTGCAGCGCAGGTGCCACGAGCGGGAGGGAGCGATCCGCCAGGGAGTTCGCTGGTTTGCCGCTCCCGGACGTCGGCGGGAGGGGGACCGGGATTCGGGCCGGATGCCCGAAACCAGGCCGGCCCGGAGGCATCCATCTATGCAATCGGCAGCGCGGGAACCTTTTGGTAGGTTCCGGCCTCATGACGAATCAGGAGAGTGACGGATGTCGGACAAGCATGCGAAGGTGGTGATCGTCGGATCGGGTCCGGCGGGGTATACGGCGGCGATCTACGCGGGGCGGGCCGATCTGGCGCCGGTGCTGATCTCGGGCCCGCAGCCTGGAGGCCAGCTCACGATCACCACGGACGTGGAGAACTACCCTGGTTTTCCGACAGGCGTGATGGGCCCGGAGATGATGGAGCTCTTCCGCGCCCAGGCCGAGCGCTTCGGTACCCGCTTTGTGGAGGGCATCGTCTCGAGCATCGACATGAGCCGCAGGCCCTTCCTCCTCACGGTGGACGAGGGTCGGGAGAGCTGGACCGCAGACACGGTGATCATCGCCACCGGCGCTTCGGCGAAGTGGCTCGACATCCCCGGCGAGAAGGAGCTGATGGGCAGGGGTGTGTCGGCGTGTGCCACCTGTGACGGCTTCTTCTTCAAGGATCAGGAGCTGGTGGTGGTGGGTGGCGGCGACACCGCCATGGAGGAGGCGATCTTCCTCACCAAGTTCGCGTCGAGGGTGACGGTGGTGCACCGACGTGACACCCTGCGTGCATCCAAGATCATGCAGGACAAGGCGAAGTCGAATCCGAAGATCTCCTTCATCTGGAACACCGCCGTCACCGAGGTCGTCGGCGGCGAAGGTGGCGTGTCCGGAGTGAAGGTGAAGAACCTGCTCTCCGGAGAAGAGGCGCTCCTCCCCTGCAACGGCTTCTTCGTCGCCATCGGCCACGATCCGAACACCCAGATCGCCAAGGGCCAGCTCGAAATGGACGAGGTCGGCTACATCAAGGTCCAGCCGGGCAGCACCCGCACCAAGGTGCCGGGGATCTTCGCCTGTGGCGACGCGGCGGATGCGGTCTATCGACAGGCGGTGACGGCGGCAGGCACGGGCTGCATGGCGGCCATCGACGCGGAGCACTTCCTCGAGAGGGGCCCGGCGGAAGGGTGAGCGGGCCGGGGGCGAGAGCGCGCGAAGGAGCAGCGTCGCGCGAAGCGGGGGCTGAGGGGAGCGCTCCCGCTTCCCCCAATGCTACCTCTCCGCCGCCGGCTTCCAGCACAGCAGCGATCGCTCCCGCCACCGCGACTGCCGCCTCGACGCAGGCGCCCAAGGTGGGAGACGTCTACGACAGGCCGCTCCTCTACGACATCGCCTTCAGCTACCGGGATTTTCCCGTGGAGGTCGACGCCCTCGGCGCGTTCTTCGCGCGAGCCAGCGGACGCCCCACGCCCTCGTCCGTCCTGGAATTGGCGAGCGGCCCCGCCGATCACGCGATCGAGTGGAGCCGGCGCGGGATCCCGGCGCTGGCCCTCGATCGCTCCGAGGCGATGTGTGAGTACGTCAGAGCCAAGGCCGGGCCGGCGGGGGTCGAGGTCCGACGAGCGGATATGATCGACTTTGCCCTGGGGCGGCGCTTCGACCTGGCTCTGTTGATGTGCAATTCGCTCGCGCATATTCATTCCATGGACGATCTGGTCCGCCACCTCCGGTCGGCGGCGGCTCATCTGGAGGCCTCTGGCGTCTATGTGCTCGAGATCCAGCATCCCCGCCACTTCGTGGGCCGGAGCACGCGTCCAGCCGAAGCCACGCTGCCCTGGACGGTAGAGCGCTTCGGCCTGGAGGTGGAGACCCGCTGGGGTTCACCGGAGGATCCCTACGATCCTTCGAGGCAGCTCTTCGACGCCAGAGTGGAGTTCCGTATCAGGGATGGCGCCTCGGAGGAGCGGTTCACCGAGCGCTGTCTGATGCGCGACTGGACACTGATGGAGCTCGAGGCCGCCGTCGCGATCAGTGAGGCCTTCGAGATCGCCGCGGTCCATGGGGACTTCGAGGCGGAGGCGTCCTTCGATGCGGAGAGCTGGCGGATGATCGTCGTGCTTCGCCGCAGGTAGACTTCCCGCCTCGGCGAGACCTATGCCCTGACGCGCCCCGGAGGATCGCGACCGACGCTGCCGACGTCTTCCCCTGCCCGCCCGGGGAGGATCGGAGGCGGCTCGCGCCCGAGCAGGCCTCGCCGCCCCTATCGCCAGGCGCCCGGGAGGACCTGGCGATCGATGCCGAAGAATGAGATCGCGTTGTCACGGGTGATGCGCCTGGCGATCTTCGACGAGATCCCGGCCTGCTCCAGGAGGTGGAGCGTACGGGGGAGGGAGAGGAGATCGCCGGGCCCCGAGCCGGCGTCGGAGGCGAGGACCAGCCCCTGGGCGCCGTGCTGCCGGACGATCTGCACGGCGCGCTCGGCGGCGATCCGCGACGGGTGGACCAGGAGGCAGGCGGTGAAGCCGCAGGATCGCACCAGGCGGAGGCTGGCCTCATCCACCCCGGTCACGAGGATCCGCGAGGGCGAGGCCTCGGACTCCATCAGGAGGGTGAGGCTCCGACGAACGATTCGGAGCTTCTCCTGCTCGGGAAGGTGGACGATCACGGGGAGGTCGAGGGAGACGGCCAGCTCGAGCTGGGCCTGGAAGACGGCCTCCTCCCGTGGACCCCCACTGGCGAGGCCGATGCTGCCGATGGCGACCACGGGGCCCAGATCGAAGAGGCCGGGGAGCCGGGCGAGGACCTCGGCGAAGCCCTGGGACGGGATCCGCCTGGGGTGCACGCCCACCGCGACGAAGGGGGCGATCCCTGCCTGCCGGAGCCGGGCGGTCTCGTCGCGGACCAGCCGCTCGAGATAGTCGATGTGATCCCGGCCCACTCCATCCGGAGCGTCGTCCCCCGCGACGGCCACGGCGGCCTCCACGCCGAAGAAGGCGAGATCGCGGAGGTCCTGATCGGAGAGCACGCCTACGTGGATCTGCGCGTCCAGGATGGGAGGAGGTGGCTGCACTGCACAGAAGGTAGCACCTCGGCGCGGACACCGAGGCCGCGTCGTTGGGCCCCTGGGGGTGCCGGAGCTGCGGCCTTGCATCCAGCCTGGACGCAACCGACGGCTGGCGGGCTTCTCCCTCGATCCGAAGTGAGGCGCAGGACCCGGCTGCTATTGCGCGCCGGAGGCGATCGAACGCCAGAAAGAGCCGTAGCGCGGAACGCGCGTGAAAAGACCGCCCCCACCGTATAGGAGGGCGGTCTTTTCACAGGCTCTGTGCGATGGCGGATCCCGAGCCTCGGGGATCGGCGGCGCCGGTGCGCAGGCCGGTCTCGGGATCGACGGCGATGACGGTGGCGTTGCTCCACCGTGAGGACTCCTGGAGCCGATGGCCCCGGAGCCGGAGCAGACCGAGGGTGGCCGCGTCGAGGGTATAGGGCTCGTAGAAGGTGGTGTCGGGGAGATGCTGGTGGTGGACGCGGCCCAGGGTGATCGCCTGCTCCACATCGGCGCCGTAGGCGAGGTGGTTGCGGATGGCCTGGATGACGGTGGTGGGGATTCGCGGTCCGCCCGGGGAGCCGACGACGAGGCGCACCGGGGAGTCGACGCCGGGGCCGGCGAAGACGATGGTCGGGGTCATGGAGGAGAGGGGGATCTTGCCGGGGGCGACGGCGTTGGCCTCGGAGCCTGCGACGCCATAGGCGTTGGGGACGCCGGGCGCGATGGCGAAGTCGTCCATCTCGTCGTTCCAGAGGACGCCGGTGCCGGCGGCGACGATGCCGGCGCCGAAGCCGTAGTTGACGGTGGTGGTGAGTGAGACCGCGTTGCCGTCAGCGTCGATGGTGGAGAGGTGGGTGGTGTCGGGGCCGTCGGCGCCGCCACGCGCGTCCTCAGGAGCCTGCTGCAGCGCGGTGCCCTCAGCCGGGGCGACGGCGGTGGCCGGGCTGGCGTCGAAGCCGATGCCGGCGACGAGCCGGGCGGCGCGCTCCTTGGAGACCAGCGGAGCCACCGGCACGTCGATGAAGGCGGGATCGCCGAAGAGGACGCGATCCGCGTAGGCGCGCTTGAGGGTCTCGATGTAGAGGTGGAGCGCGTGAGGATCGTTCCAAGGCGTGTGGGCCGGAAGGGTCTCGAGGACGTTGAGGGTGGTGAGGAGGACCTCGCCTCCGGCGGAGGGCGGCGGCGCGGTGGCGACGGCGTGGCCGAGGTAGGAGCCGATCAGGGGCTCTCGATCGCGGACGCGATAGGCGGCGAGGTCCGCGAGGTCGAGGATGCCGCCGCGGCGCTTCATATCCGCGGCGAGCTTGTGGGCGATTGACCCTGTGTAGAATGGCCTGGCACCATCGTCGGCGATGGCCCGCAGCGTCTCGGCGAGGTCGGACTGGACGAGGACGTGGCCCAGGGGCGGCACCTGGGCGGGCGCTCCCTTGGCGCCGGGGATCAGGAAGATCCGCGACGCCTCGGGATCGGCGCGGAGCACATCGAGGCGCCAGCGCAAGCTGGAGCGGAAGCGCTCGTCGACCACGAAGCCCTCGGCGGCGATCCGGATGGCGGGGGCCAGGACCTGGGCCCTGGGGAGCACGCCGAAGCGCTCGTGGAGGGCGACGTAGCCCGCCACCGCGCCGGGGACGGCCACCGCGAGGGCGCCGTCGCGGGAGAGGAGGGGATCCGGTTGGCCGTCGCGGAGAAACATGTCGCGGGTGGCCTTGGCAGGGGCGACCTCGCGGAAGTCGACGAAGACCAGGGCCTCGCCGAAGCGGACCAGCGCGAAGCCGCCGCCGCCGAGGCCGGAGGAGCCGGGCTCCGCGACGGCGAGGGCGAAGGCGGAGGCGACGGCGGCGTCCACCGCGTTGCCACCGAGGCGAAGGATCTCGGCGCCAGCCTCGCTGGCGGCGGGATGTGCGGTGGCGACCATCCCGGCCATGCCGGCGGCGGGGAGCGCCGAGGCAGGCAGGCTGACGACGAGGAGGAGGAGAGCAGAGAGGAGGCGCATGCCCCCTCGCATATGGCAGCCGCGCTCACGGAGCAACCGGCTCGTCAGCCTCGAGCGAGGCCCACGCTAAGCGGAGCAAGCACGCGGGGTGCGCAAGTCACAGGGTCTTCAAAAAATCGCAGCGAGCGCCCCGGATGCGAGGCGTCGAGCCGTAGGCGAGCGACGAAAAAAGGAGCCCTCTCGCGCAGAGCGCGAGTTGAAGGGAGCGCTCCCGCCCTGCGGGGGCGATCCCTTCACTGGCTCAGAGCACCGAAGCGGAGCGCCTGCGAGCCAGAGGCGAGTCCCCCACCGGCCCAAGGTACGTGAGCATCGGAGCGCGAGTCTGAAGCAGGCGGGTGCGGAGGTCATGGGGTCTTCAGAAATCGTAGCGAGCGCCCCGGATGCGAGGCGTCGAGCCGTAGGCGAGCGACGAAAAAAGGAGCCCTCTCGCGCAGAGCGCGAGTTGAAGGGAGCGCTCCCGCCCTGTGGGGGCGATCCCTTCACTGGCTCAGAGCACCGAAGCGGAGCGCACCAAGGTGCGTGAGCATCGGAGCGCAAGTCCAACGAAGCAGGCGGGGTGCGCAGTAGATTTCTGGTGACCCTATCAGCTCCAGGCGAGGCCGCGGCGCACGGCCTCGGCGGCGGCCTCCGCCTTCGAGGTGACCTCGAGCTTCCGGTAGAGACTCTTCACGTGGCTCTGGATGGTGCCGAGGCTGATCCCGAGCATGCGGGCGGTCTCCTCGTAGGTCATGCCCTTGGCCAGGAGCGCCAGCACCTCACGCTCGCGCTTGGTCAGCGGCGTGCGTCCCTCGGCGTCGCCGGCGTTATTGGAGGCTTCGCCACGGGCGAACTCGCCCAGGGAGACGCCCGAGGCGTCGCCGGTGCGGCGGTAGATCCGGACCTCGTCCAGGAGGAAGCGCGCGATGGCGGGGGCGATGATCGATCCGCCAGCCGCGGCGATCCGGACCGCTGCAGGGAGCTCGGAAGGTGACCCCTTGAGCAGGTAGCCACAGGCCCCGGCCCGCAGCGCCTCGAGCGCCATGCTTCGCTCACCATGAGCCGTGAGCACCACGACCTCTGGCGGACGATCGATCGCGATCAGCCGCCGCGCGAGCTCGGCGCCCGGGAGATCCGGGAGGCCCAGATCGATCAACACGACGTCGGCGACCTTCACCGCCGGATCGGAGTCGATCAGCCCTGCCATCGCCTTGGTGGCGTTCTCGTAGGCGCCGACCACATGCAGGTCGCTGAATGAAGCCAGCGTGCGGCATACCAGCGCGAGCTGATGGGGATCGTCTTCAACGACGCCAACACGAATCTTCGCCCCCTGATTCATCGGACTCTCCGTTCCCCACCTCAGACATGGGAGATATGGGGTTTACCAGAGATCTTGCCCTGACCACCAATTCCATGTCGACGAATCTCGTCCCTCATTGACCCATTCCTGCCGGCGCCCTATCGTTCGCGTCCCCCCGCCGCCGCTGTTCGCCTCCCGGAGAGAGCGATCGTCTGCGCTCGTCGGGGACGTGGACTCCTGGTCTTCGCATAGGTCGGGAGCCATGGGGATGTGTGGATCTTCGAGGAAGCGCGGATCGGCTGCCGGTCGAGGGAGAGCGTAGATGATCAAGGTGGAACGGGCCGCCATCGTCCTCGCGGCGGGCAAGGGCACGCGGATGAAGAGCGGCATCGCCAAGGTGCTGCACGAGGCCAACGGCAGACCTCTGGCGTGGTATCCGATCCGCCGCGCCCTGGATCTCGGCTGCAACCCCGTGGTGGTGGTGGTGGGTCATCAGGGGGCCCAGGTCCGCGAGCGGCTGGAGGCGCTCTTTCCCAAGGCGCCCCTGCGCTTCGCCGTGCAGGCCGAGCAGCGCGGCACCGGGCACGCCGTGGGCCGTGCGAAGGCGGCGCTGCGCGGACACGAGGGACGGATCCTGATCCTCTACGGCGACGTGCCGCTCCTCACCGCCGCCACCCTGAAGAAGCTGAGCGCCGCCGGACGAAGGCGTCGCCTGGCCTTCCTCGCCATGGAGCCCGCGGATCCTACCGGCTACGGCAGGGTGATCCGCGACGAGGCGGGGCAGGTGCGGGCGATCGTCGAGCAGAAGGACGCGAGCCTCGAGGAGCTGCGGGTGAGGAGCTGCAACGCAGGCCTCTACGACTGCGACTCGGCCTTCCTCTGGTCGGCGCTGCGCAAGCTCACTTCGAACAACGCGCAGGGCGAGCTCTATCTCACCGATCTGGTGGAGGCGGCCTGGCGCGCGAAGGAGCCGGCGGTGGCGGTGCCGGCGCCGGTGGACGAGGTCTCGGGCGTGAACGATCGGGTGGAGCTGGCGGAGGCCGCCCGCAAGCTGCGCCGGCGGACCGCAGAGGCGCATATGCGGGCGGGGGTGAGCCTGATCGAGCCGGAGTCGGCGTTCATCGACGAGGGGGTGGTGCTGGGGACCGACGTCGTCGTCGAGCCGAACGTCCGCCTCGTGGGCGACAGCAGGATCGGCGGCGGCGCGACGATCGGCTTTGGATCTGTGGTCACAAATAGCACCATTGGTGAAGGGACGATCCTGAAGCCCTACTCGATCCTCGAGGACGCCGTCGTGGGCGCGGGTGCGGTGGTAGGTCCCTTCGCGAGGCTCCGGCCCGGGACGGTGCTCGGGGCGTCGGTGCACATCGGCAACTTCGTCGAGCTGAAGAAGACGACGATGGGCGAGGGCTCCAAGGCGAACCACCTCGCGTACCTGGGCGACGCCACCATCGGCTCCAAGAGCAACGTCGGCGCCGGGACGATCACCTGTAACTACGACGGCGTGAACAAATACCCCACGGTCGTCGGTGACGGCGTCTTCGTCGGGAGCGACTCCCAGATCGTAGCGCCCGTGACCATTGGGGACGGCGCCTACGTAGCGGCGGGGACCACGGTGGTGGACGATGTGCCCGCCGGTTCGCTGGCGCTCTCCCGTGGGCGCCAGGTGGTAAAGGAGGGCTGGGTCGAGAAGCGCCGCCTCTCGGCCGCCGCGGAGAAGCGCAAGGTCGCCGCGGCGCGCAGGGCCGCGAAGCGATCGAGCCCGAAGCAGCCGAAGACGCCCTGAAGAAGAGAGAGCGCTTCGCTGCCAGCGAGCGGCGTCCCGCACTCGCTCGTCCTGGAGCGTTCGGCTGGCATCGGCCTCCCGGCCCGCGAGCGGCGTCCCATGGGCGCCCCCTTGCCCCCGGGGCCGATCTCTTGCAATGTCCGCTTTTTTTAGGGCCCGGCACGTCGCCGGGATGGCGACAGGGGCGCGGTACGTATGTGCGGGATCGTTGGTTATGTGGGGCAGCAGCAGGCTGCGACACTCCTGGTAGAAGGTCTCCGAAAGCTCGAATATCGGGGCTATGACTCCGCCGGGGTGGCGGTGCTGGGGGACGAAGGGCTGAAGGTGGCGCGGGCGAAGGGCAAGCTCCGCAACCTCGACGAGCTCCTGATGCAGGCGCCGATCGCCGGCACCACCGGCATCGGCCACACTCGCTGGGCCACCCACGGCAAGCCCTCCGACGAGAACGCCCATCCCCATCGCTATGAGCGGGTGGCGGTGGTGCACAACGGCATCATCGAGAACCACCTGATCCTCCGGGCCCGCCTGCGCGATGAGGGCCACGAGTTCAGCAGCGAGACCGACACCGAGATCTTCGCGCACCTGGTGGCGCGGGAGCTCGCGGCGGGCGCCGGCAGCCTGGGCGATGCGGTCCGACGCTCCCTCGGCCAGGTGCGGGGTACCTACGCCCTGGTGGTCACCTCCGAGGATCATCCCGGGGAGATCGTCGCAGCGAAGAACTCGTCGCCGATGGTGCTGGGCCTCGGCGACGGGGAGAACTTCGTCGCCTCCGACATCCCCGCGCTGCTCTCGCATACGCGGGACGTGATCTTCCTGGAGGAGGGAGAGGTCGCGGAGATCTCCGCCGCGCAGATCCGGATCACCGACGTGGAAGGTGGGGAGATCCGGAGGGACTCCCAGCGCATCGACTGGTCGCCGGTGATGGCGGAGAAGGGCGGCCACAAACACTTTATGCACAAAGAGATTCACGAGCAGCCCCGCGCCATCGCCGACACCCTCCGGGGCCGGTTCAGCGAGGAGGAGGGCGACGCGCTGGTGGGCGAGGTGGGGTTGGATGCCGCGATCGTCGCGGGGATCCGCCGGGTGATGATCCTCGGCTGTGGGACGAGCTGGCACGCGGGCCTGATCGGCAAGCAGCTCATCGAGAGGCTGGCGAGGATCCCGGTGGAGGTCGATCTCTCCTCCGAGTTCCGCTACCGCCAGCCGGTGGTGGACTCGTCGGTCCTCGTCCTGGCGATCTCACAGTCCGGTGAGACCATCGACACATTGGCGGCGATGCGCGAGGCCAAGCGCCTCGGGGCCCGCACCCTGGCGATCTGCAACGTGCTCGGCTCGGCCATCGCCCGGGAGGCGGACGACGTCCTCTACACCCACGCGGGCCCGGAGATCGGGGTCGCCTCCACCAAGGCCTTCACCACCCAGCTCGCGGCCCTCTCGCTGCTGGCGGTGCGCCTCGGGCGGCTGTCGGGGAAGCAGGACATCGAGGCAGGCAGGGCCTGGCTCAAGGCCCTGCGTGGGCTGCCCTCGAAGGTGGAGCAGGCGGTGGAGAGCGAGGCCGCGGTGGTGGAGGTGGCTCATGCCATCGCCGGCGCCAGCGACGTGCTCTTCCTGGGCCGCGGCCCCCAGGCGCCCGTGGCGTTGGAGGGAGCGCTGAAGCTCAAGGAGATCTCGTACATCCACGCGGAGGGATACCCCGCCGGTGAGATGAAGCATGGCCCCATCGCGCTGATCGAGCAGGGCTTTCCCGTGGTGGTCCTCGCGACGCAGGACGAGACCTACGAGAAGACCATCGGCGCCATCGAGGAGGTCCGGGCCAGGGGAGCCGTTGTGGTGGCGATTGTCACCCACGGTGATGAGCAGATCGGCTCGATCGCGGATCACGTGATCGAGGTCCCCGACTGCGATCCGCTGCTGATGCCGATCGTGAGCTGCATCCCGCTGCAGCTCCTCGCGTACCATGTGGCCGATCTTCGGGGCACCGACGTGGACCAGCCTCGCAATCTCGCCAAGAGCGTCACCGTCGAATGAGACGCCTGCCTTGCGCCGCCGCGCCCTTCACGCGCGGCGGATGAGACGCAGGCGTCGCCCAAGCGCTTTGCCGCCGCCAAGGGGTCGATGGTACGCTCGAGAGGAGCGCTTCACCCTTGGAGGTACCGTGCGTCCGTTCCTGTCCTTGATCTTCATGGCGGCCTTGTTGGCGGCTTGTGGTTCCGATGAGGCTGCCAGGGTCGGAGACGGCGCGGGCGGGAGCGGCGGCTCGGGCACCGGCGGGATCGGCGGCGGAGGCAGCGGCGGAGTCGGCGGCTCCGGGGGCAGCGGCGGAGCGATCTTCGAGAAGGTGGAGGTGGAGCCTGCCGAGGTGAGGCTCGTGGCCGGCGAGAGCGTCAAGCTCACCGCGATCCCCCATTTCCCCGATGGGACGCTCTCGGGGAGGAGCGACTTCGATTGGAGCTCCAGCGACGAGGCGCTCGCCACCGTCGACTCCACCGGCCTGGTGCAGGCGCTCGGGGCAGGCGCCGTCACGATCACCGCGGAGATCGAGGGCGTGAAAGGCCAGGCGGTCATCACGATCGTCCCCTTCTACACCGTGGATGTCTCGCCCACGGAGTTGGAGGTCCCGGTGGGGGGCAGCTACGCCCTGATGGTCGGCACCTTCGACGAGGAGGACGAGCCCATCGAGGTGGAGGGCGCGATCAGCTGGAGCTCCGAGGACGAGTCGATCGGCGTCGTCGACGCAGAGGGTGTCTATCGTGCCGTCACTCCCGGTGTGGTGCGAGTCACGGCTACTGTCGGTGATGTCTCTGGCTCGACCTACGTCGCCTCGGTGCTGCGCTTCGAGGAGCTGGCGGTCGGGGCGTCGCACGTCTGCGGCCTGGACCGCTTCGGCGCCACCTGGTGTTGGGGCGAGGGCGCGAATGGCCAGCTCGGGCTGGGCGAAGGCGTGAGCCTGGCGACCCGCCCGACCCTGCTGGAGGCGCCGGTCTTCTCACGGATCGCCGCGGGCGAGACCCACGTCTGCGGGCTGACCGCGGAGGGGGAGGTCTTCTGCTGGGGCGGTAACGACGCCGGACAGCTCGGCGCGGGGAGCGGCGCGGCGTCGTGGAATCCGCAGGCGGTGACCTTCTCCGAGCCCGACACCTTCACGCGCATCGCGGCGTTGGCGGATCGCTCGTGTGCCCTCTCGGAGGCCGGGGTGATCTGGTGCTGGGGCGCAGGCGTGGGATCGCCCGCCGAGGTGGAGAGCCGATATCGTTTTCGTGCGCTCGCCCTGGGCGGCCGCCACACCTGCGCCGTGGGCAATAGCGCCACGGCCACCCTCTACTGCTGGGGCGACAACTCCCGGGCGCAGGTTCAGTTCCCGCCGACGGAAGATCCGATCGACGAGCCGGTGGAGATCGGGCCGATCGTGGAGGGAGCCTTCGCCGTGGGCGGGAATCATAGCTGCGCCAAGAGCACGACCGCCCCCCTCGAATGCTGGGGCGCCGGCGATGTGGGCCAGCTCGGCGACGGCTCGACGAGCCCCGCCTCCGCGAAGGTCGTGGTGATGGGGGCCGACCCGCTCCACACTCCCGCCTTCGACCGAGTCGCCGCCTCCGCCACCCAGACCTGTGGCATCGCAGGGCTCGACACCTTCTGCTGGGGCGACAACTCCGGCGGCGGCCTCGGGATCGGCGACCTCGGCCGCTCGGAGCCGGTGCTGGTGCCGACCCGAGTCCCGAGCGGGGCGGGGTTTGCGAAGCTGTGGCCGGGGCCGGCGCTGAGCTGCGCCATCGACCAGGAGAAGCTGACCCATTGCTGGGGCGCCAATCCGAGCCAGCGGCTTGGATTGGGGGAGGCGGGGGCCGAGGTCCTTGTCCCGGCCCTCGTCCTCGATCAGCGCTTCGTCTTCCCGCAGGCCACTCCGTAGAGACGCCTCCGAGGCGCCTTCGGCTCGGGAAGCTGTCGCCCATCTCTCTCTACCTTGGCGGGAAGGGATCGGCGGCTCGGAGGGTTGGGAAGCGAGTTCGCTCCAGTCCGCATGTGATAATTCCCGAGACGTCCCTCCGGCGAGGGCATCCGGAGAGGATCCACCTCGCGGCCGCCCTCCCTGATCTTTCGGAGAACCAGCTTGCGATCCTCCTGCAGTGACGTCGCGCTCCGCACGAAGGGCTCTCTCCTCGTCTCCTCGTCCCGAAGAGAGTGTCTTCCCGACTGGGCTGACGATCATGGGGACGGGCGGGGTGGGCGCGCACCCCGCCGGCAGGCCCCGATCGCCCGGAGCGCGTCTGGTCGCCGCCTCGAGCTCCGACGCCTCGCGTCTGCGGCCTGCCTCCCGCTCGTCTCGGCACTCGCCTTGGCGGTCGCTGCTTGCGCTGGTGGTCCGAGGCCGCCGCTGGAGGCGTTGAGCGACGCGGCCAGGGCGGTGGATCGGGGTGGAGGGAGCGGCCGTGAGCTGGCCCTGGCTGGCTGGAACGCCTGGCTCGTCGGCAACGACGCGGCGCGGATGGAGGCGCTGGCACGCCGCGCGATCGAGGTGGCGCCTGGGGATCCCTGGGCGAGGCTCGCCCTGGCGGAAGGGGCCCAGCGCAGCCTGGATCGCGAGGGAGAGATCGGCGCGCTGGCGGAGCTGATCGAGCGGGCGCCCCGCCATCCGCTGGCGGCGGTGGCGGCGTCTCGCCTCGCGGCGATGACCCGGATCTCCACCGTGTTGGACGCAGCGATCGAGAGCCGGGTGGAGCGGCTGCTGGCGCGTGGTGATCTCGATCCAGAGGCCGCTGCCCGCCTCCGTGCCGCGCTCCGCTTCGTTCGGGCGGGGCGGGGGATCGCCGTGGCGGGAGGGGTGATCGCCGACTCCGGCGCCCTGACCGAGGCGGCGGTGGTGGGGCCGTTCTCACCCTGGCATCACCTCGATGCGAGGACGGCCTATCCGCCGGAGCTGGGGCAGCCGGTGCAGGCGATCTACGGAGAGGACGGAGTTGAGGAACGGAGGCGCTGCGAACCGGGGGTGGGCGAGAACGAGGAGAGCGGAGCGTCAACGGGCGGATCGCTTCCACCTTGTGCCGGCTCGATTCACTCTCGGCCTCTGCGGCATTTTTCGCTGCCGGACGGCTGGCTCTCGCTGGGGCCGGAGGAGCGAGCCGGCGATGTCTACTACGCCCTCTCACGCGCGGAGGTCCCGGCGAACGGCCGCTACGAGCTGCGCCTGGCCACCGCTCATAGCACCAGCGCCGCGGTCTTTATGGACGGGCTCGAACTCCTGCGGCGCGAGGCCCACGGCGCGGCGCAGCCGTCTGTGGTCGTCGGAGAGCTGGAGATCCCGGCAGGGCGGCATCTGGTGGCGCTGCGCCTCCTCAAGGGCGGCGGATCCGGCGGCGCGGCCCTCTTCCTCACGCCGAAGGACGGAGCTGCCTCCCCGGTGATCTGGCGGGCGGCGCAGGAGGGAGATGGGCCGGGCACGCCGCCCCGCCTCGTCGGTGCGCCCTCCTTCCGCAGCGCGCGTGGGATGGCGTCGGCGCTGGAGCCGGAAGCCGGGATCCTCGCCGCCTACGTCGCCGCGCGAGACGCGAGGCACGCCGATCCGGAAGGGGCCAAGGGGATCCTCGACGGCGCCCTGGCGCTGCTGCCCCGCTCCGCGCCCCTGCTCAGCTTGCGGGCCGACGCGACCCGTGGCGACCAAGGCCTCCCCTCCACCATCGCCCAGGCCCGGGCGGCGGCGGATCTCGAGGCGGTCCTGTCGGTGGATCCTGCCAACCCTCGGGCCCTCTGGAGCGCTGCGACGGTCCTGCGGGACGCCGGCCGCCACGAGGACGCTTTGGAGAAGATCGACGCAGCCCAGGCTGCGTCGAAGGTCTCGTCGACCCTGGAGCTCGCGCGGGCCCGGGTGACGATCGCTCAGGGCTTCGAGACCCGGGCCATGCAATACGCGAAGGAGGCCCTGCGGCTGGATCCGGGATCCTGCGCCGCCGGCGGCATCGTCTTCGATCTGGCGCGGCGCGCCGACTCCGCCGCCGAGGCCGATGGCGCCGCCACCACCTTCGCCGCCTGTGCGAGCGGGCGGGCGCGGCTCGCGAACCTCCTGGCGGATCGGGGCAAGGTGGAGGAGGCGCTGGGGCTGGCGCGGGAGCTCGCCGCCGAAGATCCGCAGGATCCCTCGGCGGGCCTCCGACTGGCCGATCGTCACCTGGCCGCCGGCGATCCTGCCGCCGCCGCCGCGGTCGTGGCGGGACTGGAGGCCTCGTGGCCCCGGAGCGCCTACCTGGTCAAGCGGCGATCGCAGCTCCTGGAGCGGGCCGGTGACGAGCGCGGCGCTCTTGAGGCCCGGGCCCTCGCCCTGCGCCTGGACGGCAGCGACCTGGCGTTGCGACGGATGGACGCCTTCGTCGCCGGCGAGGATGTGTTGGCGCGCTACGATCGCGACGGCCTCGAGGTGATCCGTGAGTTCGAGTCGAAGGCGCGGAGCTTCGACACCCCTTCGGTGATCCTCCACGACTTCGCCGGGGTGGAGATCTACGCGGACGGCTCGTTCATCGAGCGCACCCATCTGGTGGCGAAGATTTTGGACAAGCGGGGGATCGATCAGCTCGGCGAGGTGCATATCCCCGGCGGCGCCGAGGTGATCCGCCTGCGGACGATCAAGCAGGACGGCAGGATCCTGGAGCCGGAGGAGATCGCCGGGAAGGACTCGATCTCGCTGCCGAACCTCGAGGTCGGGGACTACGTGGAGACCGAATACCTCAACCCGAGCCCCGCCCGCGGCAACGGCCTCGACGGCTGGAGCGCCGCCTCCTTCTACTTCCGCTCGGAGGGCACGCCCCTCCTCGACTCGATCTACGTGGTCCGGGCCCAGCGGGGCGCCGGCCTGGAGTTGGATCTCCACAATGGCGCGCCCGAAGCCGAAGTGATCGAGGAGGGAGAGTTCACCACCCTCCGGATGCGGAGCCGAAATAACCCGACCTTCCTGCAGGAGCCCACCTCGGTCCGGACCGAGGAGATCCTGCCCTGGGTCCAGGCCGGGAGCGGGGCGGATGAGGCGAAGCTGGCTGCCTTCTTCGGCGACAGCCTGGCGGCCAGCGCCGATCGCAGCTTCGAGGTCTCCGCCTGGGCGCGCGCGGTGGCGGCGACGGTCCGCAAGGGAGATCAGCAGGCGCTGGTCCGCGCGATCTACGAGAAGGCAATGGAGGAGATCGAGGGGTCGGATGGCTCCTTCGGCGCCCGCGCCTCGCAGATCCTCGCCCGCAAGCGCGGCAACCGCCTGGTGCTGATCAAGGCGGCCCTGGACGAGTTGGGGATCGAGAGCCGCTTCGCCGCCGTGCGCACCTTCGACCAGGCGCCGGGGGCGTTCCGCTTCCCACGGCCGGCCCGCTGGGCCTACCTCGCGCTGGTGGTGCGCCCGGATCCCGCAGGCGGTCAGGTCTGGCTCGATCCGTCGATGCGCTGGGCGCCCTTCGGCGAGGTCTCGCCGATCGCCCAGGGATCGCCGGCCTGGCTCCTGCCGGGGCCGGGGCAGGAGATGAGCCGCACCAGCACCCCCTTCGATTCGGAGGCGCCGCGGGGCCGGGAGGTGGAGGTCCAGCTCTCGCTCTCCGACGACGGCTCACTCGCCGGCGTCGGCAGCGAGCGCTACCTGGGCTTCGACGCCGCCTGGGCCAGGGGGAGCCTGGAGCCGCTGGACGACGAGCGACGAAAGCAGGTGATCGAGGCGGCCCTGGCCAAGAGCTTCCGCGGCCTGGTGCTGGAGGACCTCGAGGTAGAGTTGGAGCAGGCGTCGGGATCGCCGCTGACCTTGCGGTATCGCTTCAGCGTTCCCGAGGCGACCCACGAAATCGGCCAGGGCTTGCACACCCTCGATCTGGATTTCTTCGCCGCCAACCTGGGCCGCCGCTTCCTCACCCGGGGCGATCGCGAGACCACGCTCCTCCTGCGCGCGCCGGAGAAGGTGGAGACGAGGGTGACGATCGAGCTGCCGCCGACGCTGGAGCCCGTGGGGATCCCAGACGCCGCCAGGGAGCTGAGCCCCCACGGCAGCTACAAGCGGATGGCGGCGTCGAGCCCGGGCAAGGTCGCCATCGAGGAGTCCCTCGCGATCGAGCGGGGGCGGGTCACCCCACGCGACTACCGCGCCTTCGCCGAGTGGGTCTGGGCGGTCGATCGCGCCCAGGGCGCCGAGCTGGTCCTGGTGCGCACCGCGAAGCTTCCGATCGACGGCGACGAGGCGCCGCCGCTGCGGATCGAGGTGCCCGAATCCAGCGTCACACCCTCGCCGTGAACGCCAACGGGTCGGCGGCCTTCTCGGAGGCGATGAGGGCCGCGCACGCGGCGCCGATGCCCGCGGGGCGGATCGGGTACCGTGTGGGCATGATGCTTTCGGCAGGGGACAGCTGGGAGATCACGCTCTTCGGCCGCGGTGCCCACGGCTCGATGCCACAGCGGAGCGTCGATCCGGTGGTGATGGCGGCGGGGACCGTGATGCGACTGCAGACCATCGTCTCGCGGGAGGTCGCGAGGCTCGCCGCCGCCGGGGCGTGGCGGGAGGGCGACAGCTGAAGCCCCTCGTCTCACTCGGTGTCGTCGTCCAGGTGCTCGACTTCGTGGGCGTCTTCGCGTTCGCGATCACCGGCGCGGCGGCGGGCGTCCGCCAAGGCTTCGACTACTTCGGCGTCCTGGTGCTCGCCTTCGTGACCGCCGTCGCAGGAGGGATCACCCGCGATCTCCTCATTGGCGCGGTCCCGCCGGCGGCGTTCGCGACGTGGCACTACCTGGCGCTCTCGCTCCTGGCAGGAGCCCTCACGTTTCGCTTCCACCTCGTGCTGGAGCGCCTCCGTCACCCCGTCCGGATCTTCGACGCGGCCGGCCTCGCGACCTTCGCCGTCGTGGGCACCGATCGGGCGCTCGTATTCGGCCTCGATTGGCCGATGGCCGCCGTCCTGGGAATGGTCAGCGGGATCGGCGGCGGAATGCTCCGCGATCTGCTCAGCGCTAGGGTGCCCTTCGTCCTTCGCGCCGAGATCTACGCCGTCGCCGCCCTCGCTGGTGCGCTGGTGGTGGCGCTCGGCTCCCTCCTGCCGCTGCCGCACGACGTCTTCATCGTGCTCGGAGCGGTGGTCTGCTTCACGCTGCGGCTGATGGGCATGCGCCGGGGCTGGAGGCTCCCTTCCCACGAGTAGGGCCTACCCTCCGCACGAGTGGAGCGCGCAGCGAAGCAGGCGCGCGCATCGCAATCGACCGAGCCGATGATAGCCGCAGCGACGGGGGGATGGGCACGTCGACCGAAGCCCAGGATCGTTCGTCGGAGCAAGGACCCTCGTTTGGGACAATCACAGCTGAGGGAGCCTGAGCTTGGTCTCCTCCGCAGGGCGATCTCGCGCCGCCGGTGGAGCGCCCGACGGGAGGAGGCGCAGGGCTACCTCTGTGTGGAAGTCGAATCCACGTTCGGTGCATCGGATCCAAGGGCCGTCGCGGACGATCAGCCCCTGGGCCTCGACGGCCACCGCCGCTACCAGGAGCGAGGGCGGCACCTCACCCACGGTGTCCGCCGCAGCTTCCACGAGATCGAAGCCCTCCGCCAGCCGCAGCCCTAGGAAGATCCGCTCCTCGAAGAGCTCGGAAGGCGTGATCCGATCCAGCTCGACCTCGGGGGGATCACCCGCCTCCACCGCAGCGAGCCAGGCCTCGGGCTTGCGTGGATTGCCGTAGCGCAGGCCTCCGCCGTCGGTGCGTCGGAAGCCGTGGGCGCCGCAGCCTGCGGCGACGTACTCGCGGCCCAGCCAGTAGAGCGAGTTATGACGCGATTCGAAGCCCGGCTTCGCGTAGTTCGAGATCTCGTAGCGGCGGTAACCGGCGCCCCCCAGCGCCTCCCGGACCAGGGCGCCCATCTCTTCCTGGACCGCGTCGTCCGGGACCTGGACCCTGCCGCGCTTCACGTCCTTGGCCAGGCGCACCTCCTCGGCGAGCCCCTCGAGGGTGAGGCCGTAGCAGGAGATATGCTCGGGCCCCAGCTCGATGGCCTTCTCCACATCGGCCCGCGCCATCCGGGGATCCTGCCCGGGGCCACCGAAGATCAGATCGAGGGAGAGGTTGTCGAAGCCCGCGTGCCGCGCCGCCTCATACGCGGCCTCGGCCTCTGGCCCCGAGTGCTTGCGCCCCAGCCCCGCCAGGATGCCGGGGTGGAAGGATTGCACGCCGATGGAGAGGCGGTTCACTCCGGCGGCGCGGAAGGCCTCGAAGCGGGCGGCGTCCGAGGCGCCGGGGTTGGCCTCCAAGGTGATCTCGCAGCCCGGGGCCAGGCCGAAGAGGCGATCGACCGCGCGGATGGTCTCGCCCACGTAGCGGGCCTCCCAGAGCGAAGGGGTGCCGCCGCCGAAGTAGAGGGACTCCACGCCGCGGGCGGGGCGCCCGTGCTCCCGGGACCGCAGCGTGAGCTCTGCCTCGATGGCCCTGGCGTAGCGCTCGTGGGGGATCGAGGTGGCCGCCACCGACGCGAAGTCGCAGTAGGGGCACTTCGAGAGGCAGTAGGGAAAGTGGATGTAGACGCCGAAGCGCGATGCCGATGCGGTCAAGGTTTCGTCTGGCGCTGGGCGGCTTGGGCCGCGTAGCGATCGACCTCCGAAGAGAGGAAACCATTCTCGGCGGCGAGATCCTCCAGCTCGCCCTTGAGGCGGGCGATCTCCTCCTCCGCCTCGATCGAAGGCGCTCCCACCGGCGCCTTGCGTTCCTTCACCAGCTCCTCTACCCGCAGCAGCAGCTGCTGCACCCTGCGTTGGAGGCTGGCGATCTGCTGGTCCCGCCCGGCGAGCTCCCCGGCGATCTCGGCGATCTCGGCCGCCAGCTCGTCCTGGATCCGCTCTCGATCCTGCGAGAGCTGGTCCGCCTGGAGGCGCAAGGCCGCCCGCTCCTCCTCGGCCAGGCGCATGCTCTCGTCGCGAGAGGCGCCGCCATCTCGCAGGGCCTCGATCTGGGCCCGGGCCTCAGCGAGGGCCAGGCTCCGCTGCTCCAGCTCGCCGTGCAACTCGTCGAGCTCCTGGGACCAGGCGCCGCGCTCCTCGCCGAGGGCTTCGAGCTCCCCCTCCAGCTCCGCGATCCTTGCGCCCAGCTCGCCGCGGACCTCGGCCAGCCGGGCCTCGAGCACGTCGATGGCCTCCTGGCTCGAGGAGCCCGGACCATTGGAGACGCTGGCAGGGACGGAGTAGGCCGACTCCAACGGCGCTTCGGCCCCGACGAGGGAGGTCTCGCCCGAGAGGACGTCGATGATGTCATCGTCGTCCAGGAACTCGACGTCGGATCCGCCGCCATCGAGGGCGGCGTCGAGATCGATCTCGAGACCCACTTCGACGCCCTCGGGGCCGGCTGCAGGATCCTCCTCATCGAGGTCGACGTGGAGTGTGTGCTTGTCCATGAATCGAGGACCTCCCACCTGCGAAGATTGAAGTGGTGCGAGCCTAACACGGCGTCGGATGCCGGGCACGAAGGCGGCCGCCACTGCCCGGGCGGCGACTCCCATTCCGGCGGCGGTCTGTCGCATAAAGGCGAGGTGGCCCACCTTCGCTACGATCGTCTACGATCTTCCAGCGGCTGGCGCAGGCGCCAGGTGGCTGGTGTCGAACGGTCCCGTCGCAGCAGGGACTCCGTTTGGCACCAGTCACCTAGGCGAGCCGCGGCGTGTGGACGGCGGTGGCAGCGAACGCGCCGGCCCGGATGGGGTGGCGAAAGCGTTGACAGGAGGCGGTGGCGGCAGCACCTTCGGGCGGGAGGTCCGGTCGTCCCTCGAGACGGCCGCCTTTGCAGCCTTTGGCCCTTCGGCTCACCTCGCTGCGCATTCTTTCTCGCATCGCCGCGGCCTCCCGATCGAAGAGGCCGTCCCACTTGCCCGGCGACGCCGGGAGGAGGCTCCTCGTGCACTATCGGCTGCCCAACGGCCTCAACGTCATCCTCGAAGAGAACCGGGCCGCGCCGGTGGTCGCGCTGCAGGCCTGGGTCCAGGTCGGCTCGGCGGACGAGTCCGATCGGGAGGCTGGCCTCGCCCACCTCCACGAGCACATGCTCTTCAAAGGCACCCGCCAGCGCGGGCCCGGCGCGGTGGCCCGCGACATCGAGTCCCGCGGCGGCGAGGTGAACGCCTGGACCAGCTTCGATCAGACGGTCTACCACCTCACGATCGCCTCCCACTTCTTCGAAGACGGGCTGGAGGTCCTCAGCGATCAGGTGCTCGGCTCGATCTTCGATCCTGACGAGCTCGCCCGGGAGATCGAGGTGGTGATCGAGGAGATCAAGCGCTCCGAGGACATGCCCTCGCGCAAGGCGTCGCGGGCGCTCTTCGAGCTGGTCTACCAATCGCACACCTACGGCCGTCCGGTGATCGGCTTTCCCGAGACGGTGCGCAGCTTCAGCCGCGACGACGTACTGGGCTTCTATCGCCGTCACTACACCCCCGACAACGTCACCCTCGTCATCGTCGGCGACTTCGATCCGGCGAGGGCGCGGGAGCGGATCGAGGCGCTCTGGGGCGACGCCCAAGGGACGCACGGCGGCCATCATCCCCGGACGCGGGAGCCGGAGCAGACGGCGCTGCGGGCCCGGGTGGTGAGCGAGGCGGTGCAGGAGAGCCATCTGGCCCTGGCCTGGCCCATCCCCGGGATCCTCGCGGAGGATCTCGCGACCCTCGATCTCGCCGCCGCTGTGCTGGGCAACGGCGATAGCGCCAGGCTCGTACAGGAGGTGAAGCGCGATCGACACCTCTGCAATGAGATCTACTCCTACGCCTACACGCCGAAGGATCCCGGCCTCTTCATGGTGGGGGCCACCATGCGCCACGAGCAGGCGCCTGCCCTGATCGACGAGGTGCTGCGCCAGGTCTACCGCCTTCGGACCCAGGGTCCCGGCGAGAACGAGCTGGCGGTGGCCAAGCATCTGGTGGAGTCAGAGGCGATCTGGCAGCGCGAGACCGTGCAGGGGGTGGCGAGGAAGCTCGGCTTCTATGAGACCGTGACGGGATCGCTCGACTTCGAGGAGCGCTACTACGAGCGGATCCGATCGGTGGACGCCGAGGCGATCCGGGCGGCCTGCGATCGCTATCTGCGCTCAGAGAGGCTGAACGCAGTGGTCCTCGGTGGCGAGGAGCCCGCGATCACCGTCGAGGAGATCGCGGAGCTGGCCTCCCGCCACGAGGCGTCGGTGGCGAGCGGTGGCGTCTCTTCGGCGACCGCGATCATCGGCACGGAACCGGCCATGGGAGCGGGCGCAGTCCGCCCCGGCGCCGGCGCGATCCCGCCTCAGGCCCTGGGGGTCGCCGCGCGGGCGGAGGTGCCCGAGGCGGGGGGAGACGACGTGGACCTCGCCGCATCCATTCCCCTCGGCGCGACGTCGCCCGCCCGCAGCGCCGCCGCCCGTCGTCCCTCGAGCAGGGCCGCGGGGGCCGCCGGCATCTACCAGGAGCGCCTCCCCTCCGGTGCCACGGTGCTGGTCAAGTCGGAGCCCTCGGTACCCGTGGTCGCGGTCCGCGCCGCCTTCCTTGGCGGCCTCCGCTACGAGGAGGAGAGCACCAACGGCATCAACCACATCCTGGCCCGGACCCTCACCAAGGGGACGAAGCGGCGCTCCTCCAAAGATCTCGCTGCCCTCTCCGATGAGCTGGCCGCCTCCCTGATCGGCGCCTCCGGCCGCAACTCCTTCGGGCTGCGCGGTGACTTCCTGGCCAAGACCTTCGAGCCCGGTTTCCGCCTCTTCGCAGAGTGTCTGCGGGAGCCCGCCTTCGATCCGCAGGAGCTGGAGCGGGAGCGCTCGCTGCAGATCGAGGCGATTCGCACCCGCGACGACAGCCCCAGCAGCGTCGCCTTCGATCTGTTCTCGCAGAGCCTCTACACGAGCCACCCCTACCGCTTCGATCCGCTCGGGCGGCCCGACTCCCTGAACGCTCTCGACCCCGAGCGCCTGGCCGAGTGGTACGGCCACCACTACGGCCCGGACAACCTCGTGCTCTCCATCGTCGGCGACATCGATCCCGACGAGGCCTTCGAACTCGCAGGGGAGCTCTTCGGAGACGGCGGTGGTCAGCAGCACGCGCCCCCGGCGGTGGTGGCGGAGCCGGCCCTCACCTCGGCGCGCCGGGTGGAGCGGCAGATGGACAAGCAGCAGGCCCACCTGATCCTGGGCTTCCTCGGCGCGGACTTCCGCGACCCGCAGCGACACGCCCTCGAGGTCCTGGCCAGCGTCCTCGCCGGCCAGGGCGGGAGGCTCTTCACCGAGCTGCGCGACAAGCGATCGATGGCGTATTCGGTGACCGCCTTCAGCCTCGAGGGGATCGATCGGGGCTACTTCGGCGTCTACATGGGGACCTCGCCGGAGAAGCTCGAGGACGCGGAGGCGGGGATCCGCGACGAGCTCGCCAAGGTCGTCGCAGAGCCCATCACGGAGGAGGAGCTGGTGAGGGCGAGGCGCTATCTGGTGGGGAGCCACGCCATCGGCCTGCAGCGCAACGCCGCGAGGGCCGCCTCCATCGCCCTGGACGAGGCCTATGGCATGGGGGCGGCAAACTTCTCACGCTACGCCAGGCAGATCGAGGCGGTGACGCGGGAGGAGATCCTGGCGGCCGCCCGGGCCTATATCGATCTCGATCGAAGCGTGCTGGCCGTGGTAACGCCTGCTCTACGATGAACCGTTACCTCGCGCTGACCTTCGACGTCCCCGCCGAGCTCTGTGAGCTGGCGGCCTCCCTCCTCCACGACGCCCAGGCCCAGGGCGTCGAGATCCGCGATCAGGAGGTGCTGCCTCCGCCGGGGATGCAGCCGGTCCCCGTCGGCAGGGCGGTGGCGATCGGCTTCTTTGGCGAGGACGAGGCCGACGAGGCGACCCTCGCCTGGATCCGGGAGGAGCTGGAGGCCCAGGCGGGAGGCCAGGAGATCCGCGTCGGCCTCGAGCGGCTGGACGAGGAGAATTGGTCGGAGACCTGGAAGCTCCACTTCAAGCCGCTGCACGTCGGGGATCGCCTCTGGATCCTGCCGCCGTGGGAGCCCCGCCCGCAGGGATCGATCGCCGTGGTGATCGAGCCGGGGATGGCCTTTGGAACCGGCGGTCACGCCACCACCTCCCTCTGCCTCGAGGGCGTGCTGGAGGTCTTGGATCGCCGGCCCGGCGCCGCCGTCGTCGACGTCGGCTGTGGCAGCGGGATCCTGGGGATCGCCGCGGCGAAGTTGGGCGCCGGCAGGGTGGTGATGATCGACAACGATCCGGTGGCGGTGGCGGTGGCGAAGGAGAACGCCGACGCCAATGGCGTACCGGCGATCGAGACCTCCGATCGCCCGGTGGAGGACCTCGGCCAGCGCTTCGAGCTGGTCATCGCGAACATCCTGGCGGGGACGCTGGTGGAGCTGGCCGATCCGATCGCGGCAGCGGTGGCCGCCGGTGGCGAGCTCCTCCTCTCCGGGATCCTCGTGGATCAAGTGGAAGGGGTGCGGCGCGCTTACGAGGAGCGGGAGCTGCGGCTGCGCGGGATCCGGCGGCAAGGCGAGTGGGCGATGATCTGGATGGAGCGCGCCGGCTGAGACCCGCCGTCCGATTCTCTTGTGAAACATCCGTGCCGCAGCCCCACGGCGATCGCGTCGATCAGGGGGCTTCCGGTCTTCCCCTCGGCGGTGCTCGCGGTGGCGCACCGCGCTAGGCGCCCGTCATCGGAGCGCCTCGCGTCGAGGCGACGGTGGTAGGGTGCGCCCATGCGAAGGCTCCTGGTTTCTGCGGATCGGATCGCCGATGGTGTCGCCCGGGTGGAGGGCGACGCGCTCCACTATGTGGCCAGGGTGCTCCGGCTAAAGGTGGGCGATCCCGTCGAGGTCTTCGACGGCGCGGGCCGGGCCTGGAATGGGGTGGTGGATTCGCTCTCCGACACGGCGGCCTCCTTGCGCCTCGGGGCGCCGAGGGAGCTGCCAAAGTCTCCAGCGATCACCCTGGCCCAGGGCCTGGCCAAGGGAGACAAGCTCGATCAGGTGGTGCAGAAGTCCACCGAGCTGGGGGTGGGGCGGATCGTCCCCCTCCAGTTGGAGCGCTGCATCGTCCAACTCGATGGGAAGAAGGGAGCGGATCGGGCGCGGCGCTGGCGGAAGATCGCGGAGGAGGCCTCCCGCCAGTCCGGCAGGGCGGACGTGCCAGAGGTCGACGAGCCGATGTCGCTGCCGGCATTTCTGGAGGTGGCGGCAGGTCGGGGCGAGAGGGTCGCGCTGCTCTACGAGGAGCAGGACGAGAGCGCGCGTCTGGGACCCTGGCTGGCCGCGCACCTGAGCGAACCCGTCGCGCTGATCATCGGACCGGAGGGTGGCCTCTCCCCGGCGGAGGTGGAGTTGGCCCGCACGGCGGGGGCGGCGATCTTGAGCCTGGGCACCCGGATCCTGCGGACCGAGACGGTGGGGCCGGCCACCCTCTCCATCGCGCTCCACCTCGCAGGCGAGCTGGGCTGAAGAGGAAGGAGACCAGGATCGCCGGAGCGCCATGATCAACGCGGGTCGATCTCGGCTCCATCGGCCATGATCGAGAAAAAGAGATCATGATCGCGAAAAGATCCTTGACCGTCCGATAGGCCACGGGTAGAAGCCCCTCCACCTTGGACGGAGGGCAGCACGCGCCGGACGGGGCAAGTGGTTGGTCTCTGAAAACCGAATAGCAAGCCATACGTTCGAATGTCGCGGGGAAACCGCA
>JBEBXK010000047.1:0-27969 GCA_040391605.1 Vulgatibacter incomptus | reverse complement strand
GTGGTCGATGTCCACGAGGATCAGGCTGAGTTTGCCGCCGAAGCGCCGCGAGCGATTCAGCTCCTCGTCGAAGCGATCCTGGAAGGTCCGATGGTTCAGCAACGAGGTGAGGCCGTCGGTGGTGGCCATCCGCTTGGTCTCTTCGAAGAGCGCGGCGCGCTTCAGCGATTGTGCCGCCTGCATCCCCAGGATCTCCAGGAGCCTGGTGAGGCCCGGATCGAGGAAATTCCTCCTCCGCGATCCACAGACCAGGGTGCCCAGGACCTCGGGGCTCTTGTCGGTCTCGCCGATCATCAGCGGGATGATCTTCATCGCGTGCATCCCGCGGATCGCGAAGCTCGAGTCGAAGGGGAAGACCTGATCGTGGATCCGGGGATCGCGGATGGGGAGCGTGATCGCCCGTCGCACCGCAGTCGAGACGTGGAGTTGGTTGTCTGCGAATTCGAGGCCCTCGAGCGCCTGGTACGGGCCGAGGTCTTCCTTGGCCTCGCCCACTTTCTCCCCTTCCACTCCCTCGCCGCTGCTCCCTCCATTCTCCCCTGACGCGTCCTCGGTCGGGAGCTCGTGGGCCCTGGCACGGGCCGCGCCCGCCTCCCGCTTCCGAGCCTCCCTCGCCTCCTGGATCTCCGGTGTCGAGAAGCGCTCGACGCGATGTACGCGCTCGCCCGTCTCGGGATCGGCCGAGGTGGTGGTGAGCGCGACGAAGTCCAGCCCCACCCTCGGCATCTCCTGCACCAGGCTCACGGTGGTCTCGATGACCTCGTCCTTCTTCGAGACCTGGTTGAGCTTCTCCACGGCGGTGAAGAAGAGCTCCTTCTCGTCCCGAGCCTTGTTCACGTAGCCCATCACCCGCTCGGTCTCGATGGCCCGCAGGATCTCCCGCGAGGTGGCCACCAGGATCCGCTCGTCGTCGTCGCTGAACTCTCGGGCTTCGATCCGATCGGCGATGACGATGCCGAGGAGCCTTCCGTTGTCGAAGGCGTTGGGATCCTGCGCGCCGCGCCGATCGATCAGCGGCACGAAGAGGACGCTGCCGATGCTCGGGCTCCTCCCGTACCAGGTGATCCCCCGGAGGTCGCCACAGAGGCGCATCGGCATCCGACGCCGGAGCGCCGCCCCCAGCAGGCCCTCCCTGGAATCGAAGGCGTCGAGACGGAGCTGCTCGCCATGTGCCCGGGCCCCGTGGAGGCGGATCTGGCTCTCATCGCGGTGGAGGAGGAAGACCGCCACCGAGTTCGTGGCCAGGGCGACCTCCGCCACCTCCAGCGCGTTCTCCACCGCGAGGCCCACCTCCACCAGGGCCGCCTCCGCCCACTTCTCTTCGTCGTGCTCTTTCTGATCCATCCCGGTCGTCAGCCGAAAGAGGCGCGCGTCGCTTGCTCGCTCCCGGCTCTGCTCCTGCTCCGCCAGCCTGGCGGCCGCGCGACCCGAGGCCACCTGGGACGCGAAGACGAAGCGCGAGAGCAGCGCGAAGACGGCGAGGAAGACCACGTGAACGACGAGGGTGGAGGAGTGGCTGGCGAGGGCCCCGGCGGCGGCGAAGACGGCGACGTCGATGGCGATGGCGAGGAGGGTCAACGCGCCAGCCACCACCCGCGGCAGGAACGCTGCAAGGAAAGCGACGAGGAGGTAGATCAGGGGATAGAGGGGGCTCTCCAGGCCGCCCACCGGCTGGATCAGCGCGTAGCCCGCCACCACGAGGAGCGCGCCGAGCTGGGCCTCCTCCCAGAGCCGGCGGCCCTCCTCTCCTTCATTGGGATCCTTGGCTCCCCCCGGCTCCTGGGTCGCGGGGGGGAGGTCCGGCGATCGGGAGAGGTATTGGCGCTCCCTGGCGTCGTGCCGGAGGTGCCGCCAGCCCAGGGCGCCCAACGCCGCCGCCAGCGCGCTCAGGAGCGCGATGTGGAGCGCTCCGAGCTCCACCAGCGAGCCGGTCCGAAAGGCGCCGAGGATCACGGCAAGCAGGACCAACGCCCCCACCACCAGGGGCCAGCGCCTGCCGGCGAGGCGGAGCGCCTTACGGATCCCCGGCTTCATACCGCTCCTCCAGTTGGAAGACGATGTCCCCGGGCTGGACCAGGCCGAGCTCCTCCCTGGCGGCGCGCTCTAAAGCGGCGGGATCGTCGGCGAGGCGGCGCAGCTCCATCCGCAGGATGTCGTTCGCCTCCCGCAGCCTGCGGTTGTCCAGGTCCAAGCGCTCGACATCCGCCTGGAGCCGCCACGCGTGGCGCAGCCCGTTGGGATCGACGGCGAAGACCACACCGGCGAGGGCGACCACGATCGCTGCGATGAGGGCTCTACGTCGCATGAGGAGGTTCCGGACCCACGGGAGAACGCTCTCCTTGGTACGCGGCCCAGGCCCCCCGAGCAAGACCACGCGCTGTGAACATCGGCCAGCGCGTCTACAGGTCCAGCGAGGCAGGCGGGAAGCGCAGAGAATTCCTGGAGGTACTGTCAGCGAGAGCTTACGTCGCGGGCGCGCTCCAGCAGCATCGCCGCGCTGGCGACGCCGGAGATCGAAGCGGCGGGCCTCCCCTCCCGATCCAGGAAGAGCACCGAGGGCAGCTCGGGGATCCTGCCGAAGGGGCTCTGCCCCTGGGCCACCGAGCCCCCGCCGACCACGACGGGATAGGGCGGCTGGACGGCGCGGACATAGGGCTCTACGGTCCGTCGCCCCTCGACATCCAGCGCGACTCCCACCACATCGATCCCATCGGCCGCCCCCTGGATGGCGGCCTGGGCCACCGACGGATCCATCGCCTGGCAGGGGATGCACCAGGTCGCGAAGAAGTAGACGATCAACACGTCGCCGCGCTTGGACGCGAAGGAGAACGGCGTCCCGCTCTCAGCGCGGGGGAGCAGGAGCTCGACCGGCTCGGGGAGCGGCTTGCCCCGACAGGCGCCGAGGCAGGCGAGGAGCAGCGCGAGAGAGACGATGCGGATCATCGGCTTGCATCTTCGGCGATCCCGCCGCGGTCCGCCACGCCCCAATCGCCGAAATGGACTCGCAGGAGTCATAGGGGCCGCTCTCCCGCATCAGCCGGGCGCGACGGCACCCGTCGCAGAAATGGGCCAGGTACGCTTCGGGTTTCCTCGGACGCCGACCTTGGGTAGGCTGGGCGGAACCAAGCAGGAGAGTGGCCGCCCATGCACGCCTTCGCGGCTGTCCTCTGCCGGATGGAGTGGTCGTGTCTCTGAGTCGACGTAGCCTCCTCGTAAATGGCCTGGCGAGCGCCACCTGGCTCGGGCTCTCCGGCGACGCGATCGCTGCGATCCCCGGCGCCGCGACCCAGGGGATCATCATCGGCTTCGGCAAAGGGATCCGGGCCGACACCGGGCAGACGCTCTACCTCGCCGCCCTCGCGGATCTGGACGAGCGCTCCCTCGCCACCATCGATCTCTCCTTCTTCGGACACGGCTTCGCCCGTCATCCGGTGGAGAAGCGCCGGGCGATGGTCTTCGAGAAGCGGGGGCCGGGCTGCTGCGAGATCGATCTGCAGGCCCGAAAGATCCTCCGCACCATCCCCGCGCCGGCGGGTCGTCACTTCTACGGACACGGTGTGTACTCGAAGGACGGAGAGTCCCTCTTCATCGCACAGAGCGATCTCGACTCCCACGAAGGCTGCATCGCGATCCACGACACCAAGACCCTGGGCGCGATCGGCACCTTCCCCACTTATGGCTCCAACCCCCATGACTGCCTGCTGATCGACGACGGCGCGACCCTCGTGATCACCAACGGCGGGAGCGCGAAGGCGTCCTCCCCCGGGAGCGTCGCCTTCGTCGACGTGAAGAGCCAGAAGCTCGTCGATCGCCTGCTGATCCCGAGCCCTCGCCTCAACGGCGGCCATGTGGCCATCTCTCCCCACGGCGATCTGGTGGCGGTCTCTGCGCCGCGGGACGGCCTGCCCCTGACCTCCCTCGGCGGCGTCTCGATCCGTCCTGCCAAGGCGGCCTTCACCACCGTGGATCCTCCGCGCCAGACCGCGAGGCGCATGATCGGGGAGGCCCTGAGCGTCACGATCCACGAGAAGAAGCGGTGGGCGGCGGTCACCAGCCCGGACGGTGGCCTGCTCACCATCTGGGACATCCCCGGCAAAGCGCTGGTGAAGGACATCCGACTGCTTGCCCCCCGAGGCGTTACGCAGACCCTGGACGGCAAGCACCTCGTGGTGAGCTACGACGGCGGCAAGCTGGCCTTGATCCCCTGGGAGAGCCTGAGGCCCGGCAAGCCGCTGCCCCTGGGACAGACCCCCTTCGGCGGCTCGCACCTCTACACGCTGAGCCTGTGAAACGATCGCCCATCCCACAGGGTGGGGCGAGCGTTTCACGCGCGCTGCGCGCTACGGCTCCTTCTGAGCTCCGTCTAGCGTTTCGGCTTGCAGCCTGCGTTGCGTTTCATCTGACCTGTTCAGACACAGGAGGAGCAGCGGCCGTAGAGCTCCATCTTATGATCGACGACGGTGAAGCCGTGACGCCGAGCCACCGCGAGCTGGAGCGCCTCGATCTCCTCGTCCTCGAACTCGACGATGCGGCCGCAATGGGTGCAGATCAGGTGATCGTGATGGTCGGTGGCGAGCTCGAAGCGGGTCTGGCCGTCGCCGAAGTGTCGGGCGTGGGCTACACCGGACTCGGTGAGGAGCTTCATGGTCCGATAGACCGTCGCGGCGGAGACTTTCGGATCCAGCTCCCGCACCCGCAGCAGCAGCTCCTCCACGTTGAGGTGGCCCCCCACCTGAAAGAAGGTCGAGAGGATCAGGCTCCGCTGCCGGGTGGACTTGAGGCCGCGCTCCGCCATGTAGCGGGCGAGCATCCTCTCGGAGTCCTCCCTCGACTCGCGATGGTCGGATCGATCGTCAGCGGCAGACATGGCGACTCTCCTCCTGGTGCAAGGGCGAAGCTGGATCCATAGCGTTGGATGCCGGGCAATTGCAATTCATTCTCATTCGTCCCTCCGGCGATCCTTGACAGGGATCGCCTTCGGTCCGATGTTGCGCGACCCATGAGACGCCCCAGGCTCCAGCGCGATCCCCTCTCGATTCCGGCTCCGGTGGCCATCGCCCTCGCGGACTTTTGCCGTCGCGCCGATCGACCGTCCTCTCCCGACGAGGTGCGCCAGGCCCTCGCTCGCCTCAGCTCCCTGGACGACAGCAGGGTGATGTCGCTCTGCAGCGAAGAGCCGCCCACCCGGCCCCTATCTCCGCATGCGGTGGTGGACGTGCTGGAGGGCCTCGAGGCCGAAGAGGCCGCCGCCAGGGAGGCGCGAGGTCATTACCGCTCCATGGCTGAAGGGATCGCCCGAGACGCTGCCGCCGCCAAGGCCGCCAGCGAGGCAGCCGCTGCAGAGGCGCGACCGACTGCTGCGATCGCGTCTGCTCCGACGATCGAGGCCGCCCCGAAGGCCAGGACGCGCCGGGCCTCCGCCAAGGCGCCGACGCCGCTGCTGCGCCGATCCCGCGAGGAGGTCGAGACCCGTCGTCTCGCCAGGGAGGCCGAGACGATCGCACGCGAGGATCAGGAGGAGCGCCCGCCGCCGCCACGGCCGGGGCGTAAGCCAGCGGCGCCGCTCTTCGGGCGCTTCGTAGTGGGACCCGCCGCCAAGCGGCCCTTGCGAGAGCTGGGCACCGACGAGCTCGCCGCCCTGATCAGCGAGCTGCGCGCCAACACCCGCGGGTTGACCGATCGGCTCGACTCCCTCTTCAGCGGCGAGGGAGGCAAGTCCATCGACGTCCGAAAGCTGGTGCGGCAGCACGGCCTGGCGGAGCACTTCAAGCAGGAGGAGCGGGACAATCTGCGTGGGCTGCTCCGGCAGCAGCGCGGCTTCGAGCCACCGATCCGACGAGCCTTGGGGCTGACGGGGGGCGAGCTGCGCCGCCTGATCGCCAACCACGGCCTCGAGGCAGAGGCCCGCGAGCTCAAGGAGCGGACCCGGGAGGAGGCGCGGGCGGACGCGCCGCTGGCCAGCCGCCTCCAGCTCGCCTGCTCCAGGACCGACGCCCTCCGGGACGCCGGTGTCCTCGACGAGCTCGATCAGCGCAACTTCGCGGAGCTGGAGGCGAGCCTCGATCGAATCGCCTCGGAGCGGGAGGTGGATCCTGTGGTGCTCGTCGAGCTCAGCCGGCGAGAGCTCGGCATCGAGCCTCGCCCCTGGCGCAAGGCGGCCGAGCACTACCGGCTGGTCCACGCCGCGGCCCGCCGCCTCGGGGTGCCGCCTCCGCCGGAGCCTGGCCCAGAGGAGCGGCCTCCTCGACCGCCCATGGGCGGTCGCCCTCCCAAGCGAGGGGGTCGGCCCTTCGAGCGAAGCGGCGGGTCCCCCGAGCGAGGGGGTCGATCCTTCGAGCGAAGCGGCGGGTCCCCCGAGCGAGGCGAGCGATCCTTCGAGCGAAGCGGCGGGCCCCCCGAGCGAGGGGGTCGATCCTTCGAGCGAAGTGGCGGCTCTCCCGAGCGGAGCGGCCATCCAGGCTCCGGGCCGAAGGCGCCCGGCAGGCCCCCGCGCCCGAGTGGAATTGGATTCAAACCCCGGGGACGCTGAAGGCGAAAAGAGCCCGCGCCGGGGAGCACGGGCCGTAGCTGAGGTGTCGAGTCACTTGATCGACGGAGCGCTCTCGACTAGATCAGCGGCGCCATGCCAATCTACGAGTACAAGTGCGCCAAGTGCGGAGGCCTCGAAGAGGTCATCCAGAAGGTCTCCGATCCGGCCCCGGCCACCTGCCCCGCGTGCGGCGCCAAGGACACCCTGGCCCAGATCATGAGCCTCAACAGCTTCCAGCTCAAGGGCGGCGGATGGTACGCCGATCTCTACAGCTCCACGCCCAAGGGGGGCGCCAGCTCCCAGAGCACCGCACCCTCGGCTCCCCCAGCCGCCCCCAAGACCGAAGGTTCGTGAAGAAGAGGCGCAGCGTATCGCACTGGCTGCGAGACGCGTGAGCGCTTCATGATCACGCGGGCTCGAGGACGAACGAGAGGATCAGGGCCGGCGGCGGGCGCGTGGAATCGTCCGCGCCCGAAGTTGTTGGGGCCAGTGGGCGCGCCGATCCGAACCCACCGCCCACCATCCCATTGCCGACCTCCGATCTCGTTCCTGTAGCCGCCGATCACACCCTTGGTCAACTCTCCCGCGCCGGCGCAGCCGACCGCATCCGCCGTCGGCGCAAGGGCGGTCGCACCAAGCGCACCCTCGCCTTCTCCACGGCGGAGGGGATGGCGGCGGAGATCGTCACGGCCTGTGGCGGCGGCGCGATCCTCACGGCCTGGGCGCTCTTTCTCCGCTGCGAGCCGGTGGTGGTCGCGGCCCTGGGTGCCCTCCCCTCCATGAGCCAGGTGATCCAGCTCCCCTCCGCCTGGCTCGCCTCCAGCGTGGGCTGCCGGAGGCTGGCCATCTCCGCCGCGTCGGCCTCCCGCCTGGCGCTGCTGCCTCTCGCGGCGATCCCCTTCCTCTCCGTCCCGCTCGAGACCAAGCAGATCCTCCTCATCTCGATCGCTGCCGTCCACATCGCCCTCGGCGTGGCGGGCTCCAACGCCTGGACCACCTGGATGGGCGGGCTGGTCCCGGCGTCGATCCGCGGCCGTTACTTCGGCAGGCGCTCCGCCCTCACCTCCCTCAGCGGCGCGTCCATGGCGCTTGCTGCCGGGGTGCTCCTCCAGCGCGCCAACCTCCTCGGCATGGAGCCGCTGGTGCTCTCCGCCCTGGCGGTGGTGGCGAGCGTGGCCGGCCTCCTCACCCGCCCGCTGATGAGACGCCAGCATGAGCCCGCCGCTCCGTGGCGCCGGATCCAGCCTCGCCTCAGCCGCGACGTGATCCGCCAGATCCTGCGCGATCCCTCGGCCCGCCGCTTCATCAGCTACCAGCTGGTGTGGAACGCCGCCATCGGGGTCTCGGCGAGCTTCTTCGCCATCCACCTCCTGACCAACCTCAGCGTGGGCTTCGCCCTCCTCGCCACCCACGCCGCGGCGGCCGGCCTCGTGCGGGTGGTGGTCACCCCGGCGTGGGGCCGAGCCCTGGACCGCATGGGGGCCCGGCCGATCCTGGTGGTCTGCTCCGCCGGTCTGGTCCTGGCGCCGATGCTCTGGCTGGCGCCCTCGCCCTCGGCTCTGCCCTGGGTGATCGCCGTGGACGCCCTGATCGCAGGCTCCCTCTGGGCCGGCCACGGCCTGGCCGCCTTCGACCTGCCGCTCTCCATCGCCCCGCGGGGGGCACGCCCCTACTACCTAGCGATCTTCGCCACCGCCGGCGGGATCGCCTTCGCCGCCGCGGCGGCGGTGGGAGGCATCCTCGCCCACCTGCTGCCGGCCATGGTCTTCTTCCAAGGCAAGCCGGTTCTCACCTTGCAGATCCTCTTCCTGCTCTCGGCAGCAGGGCGCCTCGCGGCGGCGCCCCTGGCCCTGCGGATCCTCGATCCACGATCGCGTCGAAGAGGGAGGATGGAGCCAGCACCAAGAGAATATGAACTTCTTACAGACGCTGCATACGACGGGCTCCAGCGGAGCCTGGTCACTTCCGGCTCACCCGGATCTCGTGATCTCGTCACCAGCTCTCAAGGCGCCGGCAGATCCTCCGGCGCGGGAGGCCTCGGGCCTGAGAGCCTGGGCGCGAAGTCCCGCTTCCAGATGCGCACCATCGCGGTGAAGATCGATCCGATCAGCGGTCCGATGATCACGCCGACCACGCCGAAGGCCAAGAGCCCGCCGAAGATCGTCACGAAGACCAGCAGGGGGTGGAGCCGGATGTGCCCCTTGGCCAGGAACGGGCGGAGCAGGTTGTCCGCGAAGCCGACGACGACGAAGCCCCAGACCAGCAGGAAGATCCCGGCCACCGTCCTACCAGTGAGCAGGAGGATCACCCCGGCGGGGGCCCAGACCAGCCCCGTCCCAAGGATCGGCACCAGCGAGAGGAAGGACATCAGCACGGCCCAGACCAGCGGCGTGGGGAGGCCGACGATCACGAAGCCGATGCCCCCGATCAGCCCCTGCACCACGGCGGTGACGACGTTCACGAAGATCATGGTCTGGGCCACGTCCCGGAACTCCTGGAAGAACTCGGCCTCGTAGCGGACGTCCAGTGGGGTGACGTGAGAGAACTCCGCCAGGAGCCGCCTTCCGTCGTGGAAGAAGTAGTACATCGACACGATCACGAGGAAGGCGTCGATGAAGAGGCGGGTGGTGGTGCTGACGATGCTCCCCAGCAGGCCCGTAAAGAAGCCCGCCAGCGAGTTCAGCGCCTTCTGGAGTTGCGCCCCCACCCCGAGGGCCTCGATACGATCGACCAGGGGCCGCAGCGCGGGCGGGACATGTCCTCCCAGCAGATCCTCCAGGCCCCCCGGGCCCAGATAGTCCTTGCTCCGGCCCACCAACTCGATGGCCTGCTCCACCAGCACGTAGACCACCGCGCCCAGGGGCACCAGCACCAGGAGGAAGACGGCGATCGTCGAGAGCAGGGACGCCAGCCCGCGCTTACCGTGCATCCGCCGGACCAGCGACTCGTGGGGTGCGTCGAAGAGCACCACCACGAAGGCCCCCACCAGCACCGGGATGATGAAGGGCCAGATCACGATGAGGAAGAGGACGAGCGTGATCGCGAAGGCGATCATGAAGGCCGCCGTCGACCAGCGGGTGGCGCGCTCCATCGGCATCAGCGAAGGCTATGCACGTCCGGCCCCCTCTGCGGCGTATCGCTGCAGGGACTCCATGCGGCGCCCCGCACCTCAGGGGGAGGGGCCGACCACCTCTCGACCGCCCAGGGGCTGGGGCACGCGGCGGACCAGATCTTCCACTGGCGTCACCACGTCCAGCGGGACCTTGCCGTCGATGACCTGGGTGTCTGCGAAGATGTCTCCGATCCGAACCCCGAGGCCGTCGCTGGACGCCATGTAGAGCTCGAAGAGGCCGATCGGGATCGCCACCACGGCGAGGAAGGGGTTCATGGCGAAGGCGAAGCCGATGGCCACCGGCAGGTTGCGGACCACCGACTTTGCGGGGCTGCAGGAGCGTCTCGACGGAACGTGAACTACCTTTACACCAAGGAGCCGCTTCCCCGGCGACTGCCCATTGGGGAGGCCGTCTGCCAGGAGGAGGAAGGCCAGCGCCAGCAGCACGCCGACGGTGGGGATGAACCAGGCAAAGAGGCCGGCCACCAGCAGGTCCGCCGCCTTGGCGAGGAGCCGCGGGGCGAGCTCCGCCTTCGGATAGGGGGACCCCTTCCTCCGGGCGCTCGTCGCGGCGGCGCCATTTGATGAAGGTCGCGTCATCTATCGCCCTCGAGCCAAGGCCTTGGCGGCCTCGACCGCGTGATAGCTGATGATCAGATCGGCCCCTGCGCGCTTGATCGAGGTCAGCGACTCCAGCACCGTCCGCGGCCCGTCGATCCAGCCGTTGCGGGCGGCCGCCTCGATCATCGCGTACTCGCCCGAGACGCTATAGGCCGCCACGGGCGCGTCGAAGGCATCGCGGACCTCACGGATGATGTCCAGATACGCCAGCGCCGGCTTCACCATCACCATGTCGGCGCCCTCCTCCAGATCCCGGCGCACCATCCGCAGAGCCTCCCGGCGGTTGGCGGGATCCATCTGGTAGCCTCGGCGATCCCCCTGCTGCGGGGCGCTCTGGGCGGCGTCGCGAAACGGGCCGTAGTAGGCGGAGGCGTATTTGGCCGAGTAGCTCATGATCGTAGTGGACTCGCAGCCGTCCTCGTCGAGGGCCCGGCGGATCGCCTGGACCCTGCCGTCCATCATGTCGGAGGGGGCGACGATGTCGGCCCCCGCCTTGGCATAGGCCGTCGCGGCCCTGGCCAGCAGCGGCACGGTCTCATCGTTGACCACCTCGCCCTGCCGCAGGATCCCGCAGTGGCCGTGGTCGGTGTACTCGCAGAGGCAAACGTCGGCCACCAGCACCAGCTCGGGCGCGACCTCCTTCAGCGCCCGCAGCGCGGTGGGGACGATCCCATCGTCGGCGAAGCCCTGGCTGCCGACCGCGTCCTTCTCCGGCGGGAGGCCGAAGAGGAGCAGCGAGGGGATCCCCAGATCCTGCGCCCTGCGGGCCTCGTCGATCAGGGTGTCGACCGAGAGGTTGAAGACGCCGGGCATGGATGGGACCGGCCGGCGCACGCCGCTGCCGGGCTCCACGAAGAGGGGCAGGATCAGATCGGAGACGCCGAGTTCGGTCTCTCGAACCATCCGGCGCATGGTTTCGCCGCTGCGAAGTCGGCGTCCGCGGGTGAGTGGAGCGCGCATATTACTCCCTGGGGCCGATCGTCCGCCGCGGACTGCGCGACGGCTGGATGGATGAAGGGCCTCGAGCCTCTTCGAGGCGGCCGGCTCCGATCGATGTGAATTCGGTCGGGAGTCTAACGATCAGACCCTCGCTCGTAAAGCGCGCCGGGCCTCGCCATGGGATGAAAACCCGGTGGAATCCCACGGCATTTCAGGGTGTGGAGGCTCTGCGAGCCGCAGGCGAGCGAACGCCCGGGAAGAGCGTCGTAGCGCGCGGTGCGCCTGAAAGAGTCGTCCCACCCTCTGAGGTGGCGACCGTTTCTCCTACGAGCTCGAGGCGGGATGCTCGCTGCGCACCGTCCGGCGTGGCGGGGTGCTCGCCGCAGCGGCAAGCTGGCTGGCGTCCCGATCGAGGGCACGGGCGAACGTGCGATCCCGATCGGCGCGGGATGTACCGCCGATGCCTCGAAGGACACCGTCGGGAGGGCCCCGGCTCAGCCGGCGGATGTCGTCGCCTGGCGCGAAGCAGCAGAACACTCGCTCCGATGCCTATGCGAAACGCGGGCCAGCGATCGCTTGTCCTCCGGATGGGGCCGACTCTCCGGCCATCCCTTGGCGAATCGACGAATTTCGCGTGCTTCGGGGAGCCCCGATCCGGATCCTCGACGAAACAATTACCGAACGCCCGCCCACCGGGGTCGTCAATTCATCACCACCGCGGCAGAAATGTCGTGAATCGAGGGTCGCCCTCCGAGGCCGGGGCCGTGCCGACGCCCCGCTCCCCCAGGCGCTACCGCTCGACGCCGGCGGTCTCCACGGCCCTCGCCTCCAGGCGTTGCAGCAGCTTGGGGATCGAGTTGTTCTCGAGGATCCCGTTGGAGATCCCGAGATCGTCCTCGGCCCGCCTCGCCATGGCGGCGCAGGCCTCTTCGGGGAGCTCACCCTCCGCCCCCAGGCAGCGTCCGCCAGCATAGAGCCGGTCCGGGCCAAGGGCGCTGCCGTCGGAGAAGACCACCATGCCTTCGCGCGTCGCGGGTGCCAGGAGATCGCGGCCGAGGAAGAGGGTCTCGTCCCGCTCCATGCCCAGGAGTCCCAGGATCGTCGGGGCGAGATCGACCTGGCCACCAAAGGCTGCCTGCTCACCGGCGTGGGCGCCCCCCGGCAGACGGATCAACAGAGGGACCCCCCGCTCCTCACGGGTCCAGCTCAGCTCGTCATCCTTGTGGATGGGCATGAAGCGCTCGAAGTCCGGGAAGGAGCGGCGGTTGAGGCCGTCGTGATCGCCGTAGACCACAAGGACGATCTCGTCGAGGATCCCCTTCTCGCGCAGCGCGTCCATGAACTCGCCTACCGCACCATCCGTGTAATGTACCGACTGGAGGTAGCTCCCCACCACCGATCCCTTCAGCCCCCCGAGTTCCAGGGTCTGGGGCATGTTGGAGAAGTTGAACGGGGTGTGGCTGGTGAGGCTCAGGACGAAGGCGTAGAAGGGCTCGGGCGCCTCCTCGAAGATCTCGAGGGCCTGGCGGAAGAACGATCGATCGGAGAGGCCGTAGCCGACCTCCTCGTCCATCACGAAGTCGCGTTGGCTGTAGGAGCGCGAGAAGCCCTGCTTGGGGTTGAAGTTCGCCCGATTCCAGAAGTCGGGCCGGAACGATTGGACGAAGAGGGTCTCGTAGCCGTCCTGGCGCAGGGCGTCCGGCAGGCAGAAGTAGTCGTTGGCGATGTACTCGAAGGCCACCGCCCCCTGGGAGCTGGGGTAAAGCGAGCAATTCACTACGAATTGAGCGTCGGAGGTGCGCCCCTTCGACGCCTGGTGGAAGAACTCCGGGAAGCGGAGGCTCTCGGCGGCGAGGGCGTCGAGGTTCGGGGTGACGGCCTGGCCCTCGAGGGTCCTCCCAACGGCGAAGTCCTGGAAGGACTCGAGCTGGAGCACGATGACGCTGCGCCCCTTGGCCACGCCCCACAGCGGCGAGCGCTGCCGCTCTTCCCGCTCCAGCGCCGCGAAGCGATCGAGGGCGCGGCCCTCCAGCTCGGGATCCGGGAGGAGGCCGACGGCCCGTTGGCCCAGGTAGGTGCCCGCCTCCCAGAGGTGGAAGTTCATCAGGCCCAGCTCACCGGCGAGGAAGGCGTTGCCTCTATGGCGCAGTCGGCTGATCCGCGGGGTGGAGGCGAAGACGGCCACCGTGAGGAAGACACCGGCCAGGCCCAGGATCCACACCGTCTTCCTGCTCAGCCCCCGCGTCGCGGCGGCCGGGAGGAAGAGCGCCAGGGCGAAGACGAGCGGCCCCAGGAAGATCAGCCCGTAATCCCAAGGCTGGATCAGCGCGACGATGGCGCCGGCCACCGGAGCCAGCAGCCCGGCGTAGCGAAGGGAGGCCACGGAGGGCAGATCGCCGAAGGCCCTATAATGGAGCACATCACCCAGCGCAAAGAGGGTGAATCCGAGATCGAGGAGGGCGAGGAGGAGGAGCTGCCTGCGTCCCGGGCGGCGCAAGGCCAGGGAACCGAGGATCAGCGCGCTGCCCATCGACGACATCACGATCCGCTCGGCGCCCAGGGCCAGGGCCTCTCCGAGCTGGCCCACGAAGAAGAGCTGCTTGCCTACGAGCAGCAGAGCGAAGGCGACGAGCGGCCAGTGCGTGCGTGAGAAGATGCGCCACAGGTGGTCGATGAGATTGGACTTCACAGGCTCTGAACCGGTGAGGCTGCTCATCGGGGGGCGAGCTCGCATGCGCTGCTGCTTCGTGGAGTGCTTCAACGTCGTGTCCTGCTGGAAGGTGCGGGCCTCTCGCCGCCAGAGGAGCGAGGTCCGCCGGCATTGTTCGTAGATGAGGGCGAATGCGTCAAGGATATGTGGATCATGTGGCAAATCCTGCCACGACCACGGCGAGGAGCCCCGCCGCCACCGCCGCCGCCGGGAGACGCGCCAGCCGCCCCACCGTCCCGTCCTGCTCCGCCTCGCCGAAGGAGAGAGGGCCGGACCAGGCCACCCACAGCACCGAGACGACGAAGGCCGCCGCCGCGAAGTTGTAGGTGAGCGACGGAGCGAAGTCGTTGGAGATCGAGGGGATCAACCCGTACTCCAGGAGGCTGACGAAGGTGAGGATCCCGAGGCAGGCGATGGCTCCGGCGACCGGGGCGGGGCCGATGCGGCCGGGCCGCCGGATGGCGTGACCTGCGCCGGCCACCGCCGCCCCCAGGCTGCAGAGCGCCACCCCTGCCGAAGCGCTCTGCCACCATGGGGCGGAGCCAGGGGTGAGGGGCTCGGCGAAGGGGCGCACCGCGAGGAGCGCGGCCCCCGCGAAGACGAAGAGGCCCCGGAGGGAGGCGGCGACGCGCGCGGGGATCCACCACCAGGCCGGGGCCGCGGATGGCAGGCCCAGGCCCAGGCCCGGGAGCCAGGGACGAAGGAGGAGCGGGAGGTGGAGGAGGACGATCGCCAGGAGGAGGAGGAGGCTGCCCCTGGCGAGGGGGAGCTGCACCGAGTGGAGGGAAGCGGTGCCCCCCAGCGCGGCGCCGGCGATGGCCAGGGCTGCGCCACCGGCTGCCTTGCGGGCCCTCGGCCCCTGGCGCCCCGGGTACTGGGGGAGGAGGCTCTCGTCGGGATCGGGGTGGGCGGCCGGGCCAGAGGCAGCCAGCCCCAGCGCCAGGAGGAGGCCCAGGGCGTAACCCACCACCGGGGCGCCCAGCGGATCGTCGTCGAAGGACCACGCGAGGAGGAGGGCCGCGACGCCTGCGGCGCCCAAGACCAGCCAGCGGGCCCATTCGATCTCGAGCGGCAATCGCTCCGCCACGGCCCCCGCACCCAGCCCGGTTTCGGCGTCCGCGATGGCGCGGCCGCCGGATCGAGCGCCTGTTGGGTCGCCGGATCGAGCACCCGCTGGGGGATCACCCATGGCACCAACGAGGGCGGCCTCTTCCTCCAACCCCTTCCAGCCCCGGCGGAGCGCTGCGAAAGCGGCGCCGAAGAGCCAGACCGCGGCGAGGAGACCCAAGGGGCCATGCTCGATCCAGACGGCGAGGAGGCTGTTGCGGGGGTGCTCCTGGGGCGGACGCCCTTGGGCGACGAGGGCCTCACTGATCCGGACCGCGAAGTTGCCGGCGCCGATGCCGGTCGGGGCCCTGGCGAGCTCCTCCAGGGTGCTGGCCCAGAGGAAGCCGAGGCCCTGGCTCCTCGGCGGATCGACCGGCGGGGCGAAGAACGCGAAGCCCGCGGCCAATGCCAGGGCCAGCGCCGCCGCCACGGCGCCCCTCTTCAGCCGACGGCTCACGATGGCGGTGGTGGCGACCGATCCCGCCACAGCGAGCCAGGTCTCCAACGACGCGAAGGGCCAGAGGCTCGCCACCAGCGCCGCCGCCACCAGCAGCGCCGGCAGCCGCAGGCGGCCCCGGAGCGAGCCCGCGATCCAACCCGCCGCCAGCAGGATCAGGGCGGCAGCCGCCAGAAAGTCCCGGGCCTCGCTCGGCGAGGCTTGGGCCACCAGCGCCAACAGCCCCCTCGCGGCGGCGGCGCAGACGAAGGCCGCCGCCAGGAAGAAGGCCCGGCTCCTGTCTCGCACCGCACCTGCCAGAAGAATCGCGATGCCGGGGCGGCCCATCGACCAGGCGTGGGCGACGCCGAGGTTTCCACCTCCCGCGACCACCGCCCCCAACAGGAAGGCGACGCCGAAGAGGGCGAATGGCTTGGCCAACGCAGTGGGCCGCAGCTTCCCCATGCCGAGGGCCAGCGCGGCCGCCAGGGCGACGAAGATCCACGCGCCGTCGATGCCGGCGCCGATGGTGGTGGCCGCTCCCAAGAGGCTGAGGTCCAGCGCGCGCTCGGCCAGCGCCGATCGCCCCGGCAGGGGGACGTCGCGCAATCGCTTCACACCTGGGAGCACGTCTCGCTGACCCCGCCGTTGGGGCGATCCGTTATCGCGAGCGCCTCGCTCCGCCGGATCGCCGACGAGACGTTGTAGAGGCTGGCGTGGGAGCGGTCAAACCCCCACGCCCGGGAGCCTGGCGGATCGCCCCGCGCAAGGCGGGAGCCACTCTATTTCTCTCGCTGCGGACGAAGGCCCCCAGATCCCTTCGCCCGCCTTCCGTCTCGCAGCGCCCGTTGACCTACAGGCTCTCCGGGATGACCCGCCGCTGCCCCATGGTCTGGACTAGATCGACGGCGACGCCGATCAGGGCGAGGGTGACCAGGGGCGAGACGGCGGCGACGCCTGGTGAGAGGATCCCCGAGATCCCCATGGCCCGGAAGACGGTCCAGAGCGTGAACATCAGGAGGGAGATCCCGAGGGCCTCCGCCATCGCGGTGGCGAGATGTCCGCTGCGATGTCGCCTGAGGGCCAGGCGGATCGCGATCAGCGCGCCGGCCACCGAGGCGTAAGGGTAGGAGATGCGGTTGTAGAGCTCGTGCTTGAACTCGAGGTCCAACAGGCCCAGGCGTTGGCGGAGGCGGACCTGATCGAAGAGCTGAAACATGCTCATCTGCCGGGGCTTGCCCGTCTTGATCCGGAGATCGTCCAGGGTCTCCGGGAGCTCGATGGAGGTATGATCGAAGGTCTGGGCGCCCTCGCGCTGGCCGTCGGCGAAGGTCGAGACGGTGACGTCCGTGAGTTCCCAGGCCTTCCCGTGATCCCAATCCATCGCCGCGGCGTCGATCCGCTGGATCAGGCGAAAGCTGGCGTCGAACTCGTAGAGGCTCACCGAGTGGAAGCCGGTGTCCGTGGCGTCCCGCAGGTTGTAGACCCAATCCCCACTGCGGAACCACCGCTGCTGCTCCAGATAGGCCCGAAAGTCGCCGGGCTTCCGAGAGAAGGCGGTGCGCTTGATCTCCTCGGCCTTGCGGGCGGCGCCCACCACTACCCACTCGTTGATGAAGATGATGCCGGTGCAGATCAGGGCGCAGGCCGTGAGGATCGCGCCGATCATCATGGCGGGGCGGTACCCGAGGGCCCTGAAGGCCGTGAGCTCCCCCTGAACGCGAAGTGAACTCACCGTGATCCCCGCCGCCAGCACCAGCGCCGCCGGGGCGATCTGATAGCCGAAGTCCGCGGCCAGGTTCACGTAGAGGTGGATCACGTTCCAGACCCAGCCCTCGCCCTTGAAGGAGTAGGCGCGATCCGCGAAGTCGACCACCAGGACCACGGCGAGGACGCCGGCCAGGGTGGCGAAGGAGGTCTTGGTGAAGGAGCCCGCGAGGTAGCGCCAGAGGATGGGGGGCCGCAGCCTCATCGGCCACCTCCCCTGCCCCGGCGCCACCACATCACCGCCGCTGCCACGGCGGCGATCGCGATCACCGGCCCCCAGGATGACAGCCACGGCGGGAGGTTCCCGTGATTGCCGAAGTTGCCAAGGATCTTGCCGGCGACGAAGTAGCCCACCACCGTCGCCACGGTCCAGGAGATCGCCACCGCGCGGCCGGCGCCACGCTTCCCGCTCACCGAGCCCGCCACCGCCACCCCCAGCCAGGCGAGAGAGAGGAGCACGAAGGGGTGGGCGATGCGGCGGTGATACTCCACCAGGTAGTCGAGATCAGCCTTATCGCTCGCCACGCCGCGGCGGTAGTTGGCCAGGAGCTGCCCCGGCGTCTGATTCTCCAGCCGGCGCTTGAGGCTGTTCTTCCGGGAGATCTCCCGATCCATGATCACCGCGACCTCCGCCTGGGCGAAGGTCGCCACGGCATAGTCGCCGCTCTTGGGCTGTGCCCGATGGAGATCGCCGTCGGAGAGGTGGAGCATCAGGGCGCCCGAAGGGTCCGATGCGTCGATCCGCCCTTCCCTGGCGAGGACCAGGATCGGAGATCGCTCCTCCCGCGAGTCCTCCACCAACACGTTCTTCAGCGCACCCGTCTTCTTGTCCACCTCGCCCGCGAAGACGGTGAGATTCGAGAGATCCTCATAGAAGATCCCCGGCTTGACCCCGGTGGCGAGGTTGCGGCGGATGATGTCGTTCATCAGCTCCTGGGCCTGCCGCAGGCCGGTAGGCGCCGCCCAGGTCGTGACGACGAGGAGCAGCGCCGTCAGCGCCGCCCCCAGGGCCAGGGGCGTGAAGAGCAGGGAGCTCGAGCCATGCCCCGTCGCCGCCAGCGCGACCAGCTCGCGATCGTCGCTGAGCCTCCCGAGGCCGATCATGATCCCCAAGAGGAACGCGACCGGCAGCGCGTAGATCAGCATCGAGGGCAGGAGGTAGAGCAGCACGCCCAACACGTCGAGAGGATCCACGGACGAGCCAAAGATCACGTCGGCAGCGGTGAGCATCCGCGCAACGAAGAAGATCTGCGTGAAGAAGAAGAGCGCACCCAGGAACGGCGGTACGACCTCCCGCAGCACGTAGCGGTGGAGGATCCAGCGCAGCTTAGAGTCTCTCCTGGAGCCTGCGATCCTTCTCCTCGACCCCTGCCGCCATCGCGGCGACAAAGTCTTCGAGTCTCCGCGCGAGCTCCCGATCCCGGAGGGCCATGATCCTCGCGGCCAGGTAGCCTGCATTCTTGGCCCCGGCCTTGCCGATCGCAACCGTGGCGACGGGGACGCCACCCGGCATCTGCGCCGTGGCCAGCAGGGCGTCGATGCCGGCGAGGGGCGATCCGCCAGCGAGGGGGACGCCGATCACGGGGAGGATGGTCATGGAGGCCACCACCCCAGCGAGATGGGCGGCTGCCCCGGCGCCACAGATCAGCACCTCGATGCCCCGCTCCGTGGCCTCCGAGACCAGGCGCTGGGTACGCTCCGGCGTCCGATGGGCCGAGGAGACGCGGACGTCACTCTCGATCCCGAGCTCGGCCAGGGCGTCGCGCGCCCCCACCATCTCCGTCCAATCCGAATCCGATCCCATCAGGATCAGCACCCGCGGCTGCTTCGCTTCCATCGTACCTCACTCCGAATCGAGGCGCCCTGCGCCTCGACGCCTAGGTGGCGCACATCCCCAACAGGGGGATCTGCCGACGGCTGCCGTCCACTCGACGACCTTCCGCCTTGTGACCGATCACCTCCGACGCACGCCGGATGCGATCCTTCTACACCTGCTGGGCGAGTAGCGTTCGCCCGCAAGGTCCGCGAACTTCTTCCTCAGCCCCGGAACAGCGCGTGATGGCCGATGTCTTCGCGGTATTGAACACCAGAGAAGTCGATTTTTGCACAAGCTTCGTAGGCTTTTTCCCGGGCCAGCGCCAAGGTCGCCCCCCGGGCGCTGACGCCCAGCACCCTGCCCCCTGCGGTGACCAGCGCGCCGTCTCGCAGCGCGGTGCCGGCGTGGAAGATCTGCAGCTCCGGCCCCTCCTCCAGGGCGTCCAGGCCACCGATCGGATCGCCCGTCCGCGCGCTCTCCGGATAGCCGGCCGAGGCCATCACCACCGTGAGGGCGGGGTCGGGAGAGAAGCGCAGCTCGATCCCGCGGAGGTCCCCCCGCGCAGCCGCCAGCAGCGCCTCCAGCAAATCACTCTCGAGACGGAGGAGGATCGGCTGGGTCTCGGGATCCCCCAGCCGGGCGTTGAACTCGATCACCTTGGGACCGTCGGCGGTGAGCATCAGCCCGGCGTAGAGCGCGCCCACGAAGGGCCTGCCCTCCTCTGCCAGGCGGCGCACCGCAGGCGCCATCACCTCGTCGCGGATCCGCGCCGACATGGCCTCGTCCAAAGCCGGGGTGGGTGAGTAGGCACCCATACCACCGGTGTTGGCCCCGCGATCACCGTCGAAGATCCGCTTATGGTCCTGGGCGGCGGGCAGCAAGACGAAGCGTTCGCCGTCCACCAACGCGATGACGCTCGCCTCCTCGCCCTCGAGCTTCTCCTCGATCACCACCCGGGCGCCTGCCGAGCCGAAGGCCTTGTCGATCATCATCTCGTCGATGGCGGCCGCCGCCTCCTCCTGGGACGAGCAGACGACCACGCCCTTCCCTGCCGCCAGCCCGTCGGCCTTTACGGCGACCTTGCCGTCCCTGGACGCCGCGAAGGCCTTCGCCTCCTCGGGATCCACGAAGACCCCTGCGGCGGCGGTGGGGATGCCGGCGCGCTCCATCACCCCCTTGGCGAAGGCCTTGGACGCCTCGATCTCCGCAGCCGCCTTCGAGGGGCCGAAGCAGGGGATCCCGGCGACAGCCAGGGCGTCCGCCAGGCCCAAGGAAAGGGGGAGCTCCGGCCCCACCACCACCAGTTCGACCGCCTCGTCGCGGGCCAGGGCCACCAGCCCGGCGACGTCGTCTGCCCGTACCTGCGCCAGGCGCGCGACCTTCGCGATGCCCGGGTTGCCCGGGGCGCAGATCAGGGTGTCGAGGCCGGGGCTCTGGGCGAGCTTCCAGCATAAGGCGTGTTCACGGCCACCACTTCCAACGACCAATACCTTCACGAGCGCTCCTCGGGGAGTTGCTGCCGATCGATCGCTTCCGCCGATCGTCGAGGGATTTGATGGCCGCTTCGGCTCAGGAGCTCAGACCAGACCGGGGCGGCGGGCCTTGGCGCGGCAGGACCATCCATAGGGATCGAGCGCCTCCGGAGCCCGGCACGAAGCGTACACTCTCAGTGACGAAAGTGGCGCATTCCGGTGAAGAGCATCGAGATCCCGCGCTCGTTGGCCGCGGCGATGAGCTCCGCGTCCTTCACCGAGCCGCCGGGCTGCACCACACAGACCGCGCCCGCGTCCGCGATCTCGTCCAGGCCGTCGCGGAAGGGAAAGAAGGCGTCCGAGGCCACCGAGCTGCCCTCCAACGGGAAGCGGCTCTTCATCCGCGCCAGCTTCACCGAGTCCACCCGAGAGGTCTGGCCCGCGCCGACGCTCAGGATCCTGCCGTCCGCGCCGAAGACGATGGCGTTGCTCTTGACGTGTTTGCACACCTTCCAGGCGAAGAGCGCCGCCCGCAGCTCACTCCCGCTGGGCGCCCGCTGGCTGACCAGCTTCAGGTCGCTCTCGGTGATCTCCCCCAGATCCCGATCCTGCACCAGCAGCCCACCCACCAGGGAGCGCGCCTCGTGCCCGCCCCGCTTCCAACTCCCCCGCGGCGCCCCCAGCAGCGGATTCGCCAGGAGGCGGAGGTTCTTCTTCGCGCCCAGGATCGCCCGGGCCTCGTCGTCGTAGGAGGGCGCGATCACGCACTCCAGGAAGATCGACGCCAACGCCTCGGCGGTCAGCCGATCCACCGGCCGGTTCAGGGCCACGATCCCGCCGAACGCGGAGACCGGATCGACCTGCCGCGCCGCCTCGAAGGCCGCCGCGGGATCGTCCGCCGTCGCGACGCCACAGGGATTATTGTGCTTGATGATCACACAAGCCCCCTGATCGAACTCCTTCACACAGGCGAGGGCCGACTCCAGATCGAGGAGGTTGTTGTATGAGAGCTCCTTGCCGCCGAGGACCTCCGCCCAGGCGATGCTCGGCTCCTGGGGCGCAGGCTCTACACGATAGAAGGCGGCGCTCTGGTGGGGGTTCTCGCCGTAGCGCAGCGCCTTGCCCTCCACCCCGAGCACCCCGTGGAAGCTCGACGCCCTGGGCGCCTCCTCGTCGCCTCGAGCCTGGGCCCCCAGGTACTCCGAGATGGCCACGTCGTAGGCGGCGGTGTGTGCGAAGGCCTTGCGCATCAGCTCCAGGCGCGTCGGTGCCGAGACGCTCCCCTTCGCCTGCAGCTCTTCCAGGATCGAGTCGTAATCCGACGGATCCACCACCACCGCCACGTGGGCAGAGTTCTTGGCGGAGGCGCGGAGCATCGCCGGCCCTCCGATGTCGATCTCCTCCACACAGGTCGTGAAGGGCGCGCCCTTCGCCACCGTCTCGCGGAAGGGATAGAGGTTCACCGCCACGATCTCGATCGGCACGATCCCCTGCTCGTCCAGATCCCGCTGATCGCTGGGGAGATCGGGGCGGGCCAGGAGTCCGCCGTGGACCTTGGGATGGAGGGTCTTCACCCTGCCGCCGAGGATCTCCGGGGCGCCGGTGACCTCCGCCACCGGGGTGACGGCGATCCCCGCGTCCTGCAGCGCCTTGGCGGTGCCGCCGGTGGAGATCAACTCGAAGCCGAGGGCTGCCAGCCCCCGCGCAAACGGGACCAGCTTCGCCTTGTCGGAAACGGAAAGGAGCGCGCGCCTTGCACCGGCCATCTCGTCGGGCCTCTCTTGGAAGGTTGAGATTTCCGGAGGCCTTAGCAGCTTTGAGCGGCGCTTCGCAACGATCAGTCGATGTCGTCTTCGGAGGCGGCGATCCGCAGCTTGTAGAGGCCGCGGCTCTCCACCTGCCGGATCCGCTCCCTGGTGAGGTTCATGATCGCGCCGACCTCCTCCAGGGTGATCCCCCCGCGATCGGCGACGTCCAACGCGCAGGTCTCGGCGAGCTCCCAGATCTCCTTGTCGGGGAAGTTCAGCTTCACCGAGCCAGTCTGCGGGTTCACGTCGAGATAGAGGTGATGCTTGCACGAGATGTAGAGGCAGGGGCGCGGGCTGTCGACGCAGTCGGCGCGCCACCGCGGCCTGCCTGCCTCGATGTCCTGCAGGAGGCTCTCCTCCTCCGGATCCATCAGGCCCTGCTCCCGCCTGCGCCTCAGGTCCCGCGCCATCTCCTTGCGGGACATCGTCTTGGAGCGCTTCCGGGCCTCAGGCTCCAGGGCCCCGTCGTCTGCCTGTATCCTTGCGGCCTCGTCGGAGAACTGCTCACCGAGCTTGCTCATCATGCCACCCCGTTCTGATTGGGTTCGCTACCTGTGTCACGGGCCGCGACGATGCGGCTCGCCAATCGCTCCAGCCTCGCCGTGAGGCGGACCGAATCCGCCTTCACGCCGTCCAGCTCTTCGCCCAGGGGCCCTCGCTCGGAGTCGGGGACATCCGCCGACGCCAGCGCCTTGGCCAGCTCTTCCCCTATGGAGTCCAGGGCCTCTTCAGCGACGTCCAGCTCGCCGCGCAGGAAGAGGAAGCTCCCACGGATCTCCTCCAACGTCATCCCCTCCGCCATCATCGCTTTAATGGCGTTCACTCGTCGTACGACGTTGGTCGGGTAGACCCCCCGGCTCCCCTGGTTCTTGCCCTTGCGCCCCACCCGGCGGCTCCGCGGCAGCAAGCCCACCTGCACGTATTTGCGGAAGGTCCCCTCGCTGAGGCGAACGCCGCGCCCCTGGAAGAGCGAGACCACCTGGCTGGCGGAGACGCCCACTGCTTGGTGCTCACGCTCGATCGCGACGATTTCTTCGTTTGAGAGGAGAGCGGACATCGATGCCCCTTTCACGCCCAGCTTCTCGCTTCAGTGGATGGGCGTCAATGGAATCCAATCAATAGAAAGATCTTGCCTGTGGATAACTTTCGTGGGGGCGGAAGGGGTCCCGGGATCAGGCGCCGCGCCGGCGGATCGAGCCACGGTGGAGGAGAGCGGCGCGCTGCATCGTCACCGCGATGGAGGTGCAAGAGGGCTCGCGAGATCGCAGCGATCAGGCCGCCTTCGGCTTTACGAGATCAGGAGCTGAATCGCGTCCCAGCCGGCGGCGCGAGGCCGCGGGTGGCGAGGGCGAACCACGAAGGCGCCCTCAGGTCACGAGATCAGGAGCTTGATTCGGCGCAGCCGTCGGCGACGTAAGGCTGCGGGTGGCGCAGGCCGACCACGCGCCTCGACCGTCACTAGGAGCTTGATTCGCCTCGGCCGTCGGCGACGAAAGCCGCGCGTAGCGCAGCCGAACCTCGATGCCACCTTCACCGTCACGAGGTCAGGAGCTTGATTCGCCTCAGCCGTCGGCCCGCAGGGCCGCGGGTGGCGCAGCCGACCCTCGAGTTCGAAGACTCCCCCCTCCTCGCTGATGAACAAGGCGAGCTTGCGGCTGGGGTCCACATCCAGCTTCACGGTGCAGGTGCTGGCGGGCCGGCTGCCGTTGGGCGGCAGCGCGAAGCGGAACGCTCGGCGCCCAGCCTGGATCTCGAATTGCTGGGGGTTGGCCGCCCCATCCAGGACCACGACCTGTCCCGAGTCGATGCTCACCCGCGTCTTCCCCGAAAGTCGTGAGGCGAGGACCACCGAGCCGAGGGTCGCGGACGGCCGGGCTCTCGATGTCGCAGCCCTTTCGCCCATCGAAGGGCGGGTGGCCGGGACCGATCGCGGAGGGCGGTTCGTCTTCGACGATGCCAGGGGGCCGGGAGGGTGCTCGTGGGCTGTGCCGGCCGCAAGCACAATGGCCTCGTCCACGAGCGGCATCCCGGGATCTTCGTCGTCGGCGCCGGGCGCGGAAGCTGCGTCGGCAGCGACGCCGCCCCAGGCCCCGACCTCCAGCGGCCAATAGAGGTCGAGCAAGACCCCGGCGCCGGATGGCTGAATCGCCTCTCTTCCCTCGGCGCCGGACGTTTCCCCGGCAGCGCTCCCCGGATCCTTGAGGAGCGCCCCACTCCGCTCGCTGATCCCCGCTTCATCGGAAGCCACCAGCTGCAGAACGTCGTCCGCCACGGCCCCTTCGTCAGCAAGCGCCGAGGCGAGCTGAAGCGGACGCCCGAGCTGCAAGGCCAACGTCGCGCCCCCAACCAACGCCGCGATCACGCCGCCCCACAAGATGAGATTCCGCCTCGGCCCCGAGCTTGCGCTGCGTTTCGTCGCCACCGATCGCGAGAGCGGCGCCGTGGTCGCCTCCCTCCGCTCCCCTTCGCCCTGTCCTCGCGAGCGCCCGGTGGCGGCGGTTTCGGACTCGACCGGAACACGGCCCGCCTCCACCGTCGGCGCGGACGTAGCCGAAACCGAGCGGAGATTCGCCGTCGTCCGGGCCGAACTCGAGCCCCCCGCCGCATCGTCCCGCCGGGCATCCCTCCCTACGTTCCCGGCCTGCGGGTCCACAGCCGGCTGGCCCGAACTGGAGTCCACCCTCTCATGGTCCCGCCGCGCTTCCCTTCCTGGGCGCCCGGCACCTGGAACCACCGCCGGCAGGCCCACTCCGGAATCCACCGTCTCATCGGCCCGCCGCGCTTCCCTCCCAACACGCCCGGCACCTGGGTCCACCGGCCGCAGGCCCGCACTCGATTCCACCGTCGCGTCGTCTCGCCGCGCTTCCCTACCTGCGTCCTCCGCACGCGGCTCCACCGCCGGCTGGCCCAGCTCCGCTGCCCCTCGCGCGCGGCCGGGATGGGCGTCCATGGTGGCGGTCCCCGACTCGACCGAGAAATCTGCCACATCGACGAGGGTCGGCTCTCCCTCCCCTACCCGCGCCGCTTCGTCCCGAGGCGACATCGCGGCGTAGACCGCCGTCCCCGAGCCGAGCCGGCGCTGCAGATCCGCCAGATCGATCTCGGCCTGGGAGCGGACGAGGCGCAGCGTGAGATCGGCGAGCCCCCGCGCGACCTGGGTGCTGTCCGGACGCTCGGCTCTGTCACGGGAGAGCATCCGCATCACCACCTCGTCCACGGCGGGATGAACCTCCGGCGCGAACCACGACGGCTTCAGCAGATCCTTCTCGAGGACCTGCATCAGCACCGCGCCGTCGTTGGGTCCCTCGAAGAGCGGCCGGCAGGTGAGGCTCTCCCAGAGCATGATCCCCAGGGCAAAGACGTCCGCCCTGCCGTCCAGGGCCTGGCCCCGGATCTGCTCCGGCGCCATATAGGCGCATTTGCCCCTTACCCTGCCGGGCTGGGTCACGTGGGAGCGCATCACCGCCTTGGCGATCCCGAAATCGGCGAGCTTCACCTCGCCCTCCCGGGAGATCAGCACGTTCTGAGGCGAGACGTCCCGATGCACGACGCCGAGGCTCTGACCATCCGCCCCTGCCAGCCTATGTGCATAGCCCAGCGCCCTGGCCAGCTCGGTGGCGATCTGCAGGCTCGGCCCCTGGCCCAGCCGGATCCCTTTGGCCTTGCAGATCCGGAGGAGCGCCGCGAGGGTCCGCCCCTGCACCAGCTCCATCGCGAGGAAGTGCACGCCATCCTGCTGGCCGAAGTCGAAGGTCTGGACGATGTTCGCGTGGGTGAGCCGGGCCGAGAGCCGCGCCTCGTCCAAAAACATCTGGGTAAATTGGGGATCCTCGGCGAGCTCCGAGCGGACCACCTTGACCGCGACCTCCTTCTCGAAGCCGCCGTCCACCGAGAGGGACGCCCGGTATACGCTCGCCATGCCGCCGCCGCCCACCCGCTCGAGTAGCGTATAGCGTCCAAAGCTGGTGGGAAGCGTAGGTCCGAGGGGACCCGCGCGCGAATCGGGTCGCAAATTCCCCTTCTCCACGTCTCGATTGATCTCGCTTGCCGTCAACGACGAGCCTACCACGACAGCAGGCGCCCGCCAGTTCGCTCCCCTTTCGGCCGAGACAAGAATGTCGCAGCCCTGCGTTGACAAGGTCTCGACCACTCTTAAGGTAGCGACACCCCAGCCCCCTGCGGGCCGATCAGAAGGAAGGAAAACGTGGGAAAAATCATCGGAATCGATCTCGGGACGACCAACTCCTGTGTGGCAGTGATGGAGGGCAAGGAGCCCGTCGTCATCGCGAACGAAGAGGGAAATCGCGTCACCCCATCCGTGGTGGCCTTCGGCAAGGACGATGAGATCCTGGTGGGCCAGGTCGCCCGCCGCCAGGCCATCACCAACCCGGAGAACACCCTCTACTCGATCAAACGCTTCATGGGCCGCAAGTACGACGAGATCGCGTCCGAGGCGGAGCGGATGCCGTTCAAGATCGAGAAGGGGCCCAACGGCGACGTGGCCATCGACGCCAGGGGTAAGAAGTACACCCCGCCCGAGGCCAGCGCCCGAATCCTCCAGAAGCTCAAGCGCGCCGCGGAGCAGTATCTGGGCGAGCCGGTCACCGAGGCCGTGATCACCGTCCCCGCCTACTTCAACGACGCCCAGCGCCAGGCCACCAAGGACGCCGGCATGATCGCCGGCCTCGAGGTGAAGCGCATCGTCAACGAGCCCACCGCCGCGGCCCTGGCCTATGGCCTCGACGCCAAGAAGAGCGAGCTCATCGCCGTCTACGACTTCGGCGGCGGCACCTTCGACATCTCCATCCTCGAGGTGGGCGAGAACGTGGTCGAGGTCATCGCCACGGGTGGCGACACCCACCTCGGCGGCGACGACGTCGACGATCGGGTCATGGCCTTCCTCATCGCCGAGTTCAAGCGCGACACCGGCATCGACGTCTCCAACGACAAGATGGTCCTCCAGCGCCTCAAGGAGGCCGCCGAGAAGGCCAAGATCGAGCTCTCCTCCACCATGGAGACCGACGTCAACCTGCCCTTCCTCACCGCCGATCAGACCGGCCCCAAGCACCTGAGCATCAAGATCAGCCGCGCCAAGCTCGAGCAGCTCGTCGAGGATCTGATCGAGCGGACCATGGAGCCCGTCCGCCGCGCCCTCTCCGACGCGGGCAAGAAGCCCGACGACATCGATGAAGTCGTCATGGTCGGCGGCTCCACCCGCATGCCCAAGGTGCAGGAGGTGGTGAAGGCCTTCTTCGGCAAGGAGCCCAACCGCAGCGTCAACCCCGACGAGGTCGTCGCCGTCGGCGCCGCCGTCCAGGCCGGCGTCCTCTCCGGCGACGTGAAGGATCTCCTCCTCCTCGACGTGACCCCCCTCTCCCTCGGCATCGAGACCCAGGGCGGCGTCTTCACGAGGCTGATCCCCCGTAACACCACCATCCCCACCCGGCGCAGCGAGACCTTCTCCACCGCCGCCGACAGCCAGACCTCCGTCGAGGTCCACGTGCTCCAGGGCGAGCGCGAGATGGCAGGCGGCAACAAGACCCTGGGCCGCTTCCACCTGGACGGCATCCCCGCCGCCCCCCGCGGCGTCCCCCAGATCGAGGTCACCTTCGACATCGACGCCAACGGCATCGTCCACGTCTCCGCCAAGGA
>JBEBXK010000046.1:0-28356 GCA_040391605.1 Vulgatibacter incomptus | reverse complement strand
CGTCGAGTACTCCGGCATGCGCTTCGGCATGTTCATGATCTCCGAGTTCATCGAGATCATCGTCCTCGCCGGCGTCACCGTGGCCATCTTCCTCGGCGGCTTTCACCTCCCCTTCCCGCCGTCGTGGGGCGTGGAGCCCTGGCTCGCCACGCAGCTCGGTGGCTTCGGCCTGGCCGTGGTGATGGGGATGGGCTTCGTGCTGAAGGTGATCGTCCTCTGCTGGGTCCAGCTCCTGATCCGCTGGACCATGCCCCGCTTCCGCTACGACCAGATCCAGAGCCTGGGTTGGAAGATCCTGCTCCCCATCAGCCTGGCGAATATCTTCGTCACCGGCGCGTTGCTCCTCCTCGACGAGTCGATGACCTGGCTCGCGATCCTCGGCATCGCGGAGCTGGCCTTCGTCGTGGGCCTCACCGCCCTCTACCCGTTCAAGCAGCCCGTGAGCGTCTCGCACAGCGGCCACAGCGCGCCTGCGCCCGCCGTCCCTCACGGTCATTAGATCCTTGGCGCCCCTTTCGAAAGACGGACTGAAAATGGCCCAGCATTCGAATCACAGCCTGCCGGAGGAGCCGATCGTCCAGGAGAAGGTCGGCCTCTCCTGGTACCAGCGGCTCTACGTCCCCGAGGTCCTCCGCGGCCTCGGCGTCACAACCCGCCACTTCTTCTCGAACCTCTTCGGCGGCCGCGATCCCAACCCGGAGGTGGTTTATCGCAAGGGGAGCCTCGGCAACGTCGTGAGCACGGTGCAGTATCCGGAGGAGCGGATCCCGTATCCGGACGGCTACCGGGGTCTCCACCGCCTGGTGCCCAGGGACGACGGCAAGCCCCGCTGTGTCGCCTGCTATATGTGCGCTACGGTCTGTCCGGCGCAGTGCATCTACATCGAGGCCTCCGAGTACAGCGACGATCCGATCGAGAAGTACCCCACCACCTTCGTGATCGATCAGCTCCGCTGCATCGTCTGCGGGCTCTGTGTGGAGGCTTGCCCCAAGGACGCGATCCGGATGGACACCTATGTCCACACGCCGCCGGAGTACACCCGCGAGGGCTTCGTCTATCCCATCGAGCGCCTGCTCAAGGGCCCGCCGGTCTCCTACCCGTCGGATCCCTGGGTGAAGCGCGAGAGCTCCGACGCCCCTGCCGGTCAGCACTTCCCGCTCCACGACCTCGCCGAGCACGCCAACGAGGCGGTGGAGAAGAGGGCCCCGCTGCCCCAGGGCGAGAATCACCCGCCCCAGCCCCGCTTCGTCGAGAGCGACTTCCGCAAATAGTCGCGCTTCGCCAGGGCAGCGTCCGCGAGGAGCTGGGCCTGGCTGGAGGCGAGCTCGCGAGGCGCTGACCAACGAGGCCACACCGCCTCCAAGCACGGCGCCGCCCTCATGCGGAAGGCTCCAGGCAGTGGCGATATCGGGAGGGGGGCTCCCAACGGCTTGACACGCAGCGTGGGCCTGCTGATACCCTGGAATCTGTGTTCACACATGTTCCAGGAGAATAGCCGTGCAGCGATCCCTCTTCGTCCTGCTATGCAGCCTCTCTGTCCTCAGCGTCGCCTGCTCGGATGATCCCCCCGGACCCGTGGATGGAGACCAGCCAAAGGGAGGAACCCTTGGGACCGGCGGCATAGGTGCGAGCGGTGGCGCCGGAGGGGAGGGCGGCACCGGAGGGGAGGGCGGCAGCGGAGGCTCCGGGGCCGCAGGCGGTCAGGGTGGGAGCGGAGGGCAGGGCGGCAGCGGAGGCTCGATCCCGCGCTGCGGCGACGGCAACCTGGATCCGGGTGAGGAATGCGACGAGGGGGTGGCGAACGCCAGGACCTCCGGCTGCTCGCCCGAGTGCAAGCTGCAGGGGAGCTGCGAGTCACCCATCGAGTGGATGATGGTCTCGGATCCGGTCTCGAACAACGACGGGATCCGGGCCATCGATGATACGCTCTTTACCGGACACGAGAGCAACGGCGCGGGGAGCTGCGGCGGAGGTGGGGATCAACTCGTCTTCCGCTACGTGCCGGAGGCGGACGGCGTCTTCCTCTTCGGGACGCTGGACGACAGCGACGCTTCCGTTCTGGTTTCACCCAGGTTCTCCTTGCGGACTGCCTGCGACGAGCCTGCCTCGGAGCTTGTCTCCACGTGTATCTCCAGCAGCGCCAACTTGCGGAACGTGGCGGTCGAGGCCGGAGTCCCGCTCTACTTCCTCTTGGATGAGCACGAGGCCGAGCGCTTCCGCTTCTCCATCGCTGCAGGCCTCTTCCCCTATCGGCAGGAGGGGCAGGTCTGCGATCAGCTCGGCGAGGATCCGAACCGGATCCGCTGTGCGCCCGGCTTGACCTGTGATGACAAGGCCTCGCGCGGGATCTGCACGCCGAACCTGCCGCCAGTCATCGACGAGGCCCGCGCGATGAGGGCGGGGCCGGCAGGGGAGGATCTGGTGGTCTTCGCCAGAGGCAGCGATCCCAACGGAAATATGACCAGCCTCTTCGGCGACTTCCTCGACGCGGCGGGCGCGCCGCTCCTTCGAGAGGAGCGCTTCCCCGGAGACGTCGTCACCATCCAGCGCTGGCCCGTTGGTACGATCCGCTCGCAGACCGGCACTACCTTCGAGGGCCTCCATCGGACCATCAACATCTTCCTCACCAACCCCGTGCTGGAGGAAGCCAGTGAGATCGAACTCGTCGCCTACGACGGCGACGCCTTCAATCCGAACGTGCTGTCGGAGTCGGAGCGGATCTCGATCCCGATCGAGGAGCAGCCCGTGCGAACGGAAGGGGAGAGCTGTGATCCGGCCCGGCTGGAGGATCGATGTGAGCCCGCGGCCTTCTGCGTCGCGGACTCGAGGAGCTGTGAGGCGCTGACGCCATTGCGGCAGGCCAGCTGCGAAGCGGCGACCACCATCGCGCTCGACGAGGTGCTCGAGTTCAGGGAGAGCCTCCTGGGGGGCGCGTTGCCGTCCTTGCCTCATTATTGGGAGGTGCCGACCGCCTGCTTCTCTGCGCCCAGTAAGCGCAACGATTTCTACCGGACCGAGGCGCTGCTGACCCAGCTCGCCCGCTTCAGCCTCGATCGGGATCGGACCAACGTCCGCGTCCACGTCGAGGCATCGCTACCGGACGTCGCCATCATGCTCTACCCGGGCTGCGGCACCGAGGAGCCCGCTCTGGGTTGTATCGACGACTCCGGCGAGAGGATCGGCGGGCCGACCGACCTGGACTTCCCGACCCTGGCGGCGGGAGACTATCTGGTGGTGGTCCGCAGCGTCCGGCAGGCCGGCGTCGGTTCGGAGTGGACCCTCGAGGTCTCCGCCGATCCCTGATCCCCAAAGCAAAGGGCCCCCTCGCCGTGAGCGAGAGGGGCCCCTTCTTGCGAACCTCGCAGCCGGCGGGATCGACCGGCTCCAGGGCGACGCCCTCAGTTCTCGGCGGTTGCGGGCGCGGCCTGCTTCACCAACTCGACGTCGAGGGTGATGTCGATCTTCTCGCCGACGAGGACGCCGCCGGCCTCCAGCGCCTGGTTCCAGTTGAGGCCGAAGTCCTTGCGATCGATCTGCGTTGTGGCGGAGGCGCCGAGGAGGGTATTGCCCCAGGGATCCTTCATCTCGGTGTCGAGGCCCTCGACGTCGAGGGTGACCTCCTTGGTGACGCCGCGGATGGTGAGATCACCCTTCACTGCGAGCTTCTTGCCGTTCTTCTTGGCGCTCTTGGACTTGAAGGTGAGGGCGGGATGCTTGGCCACGTCGAAGAAGTCGGCGCTCTTGAGGTGATCGTCGCGCTTCTCGTTCCGGGTGTTGATCGAGTTCGCGGCGATCACGGCCTCGATGACGATCTTCTCGGGGGCCTTGGCGTCGTACTTCACCGTACCCTGGACGTCGGCGAACTCGCCGCGCACGGTGCTGACCATCATGTGGCGCACCTTGAAGCTGGCGTTCGAGTGGGAGGGGTCGAGCTTGAAGTCGGCGGCCGAAGCGAGCATGGGGAGGCCGAGGGCGACGACGGCGGTGGCGACACCGGCAAGGGTCTTATTCATGGTTCTAGGCTCCTGTTTGAGGGGTCGAGCGGCGGGTTTGCCGCATCTGACCGTCTTGGATGCACGGCCCGGCGCCGAGTCTCGCCAGCGTGCGATCCTTTCGCAACCTTCGCTGGAAGAGCTCGCTCCATCGGCTGTAGGCGGGCCGAGATGGCGCCGCGCCCCAGGTGGCCGCCGTCGACGGAAACGGAGTCTCTCCTGCGACGATCGATCCGGGGCTGTTGGTCGGCGTGCGCCGTCCCCCCGCCCTGCGTCGTAGCTACGGCCCCTCCTCGCCCGTCGCGCGACAGGAGGTTCGACACCAACCGCCCGGGGCTGGCAAGATGCCGAGATGATCGACGCGCCAATCGCCGCTGGGCTACGGGATCGATTGGCGTATGCGGGCGAGCGCATGGCCGCCCAGCGCCACCTGCTGGCGGTCCGCGACGGCGTGATCGCGGCCCTGCCGCTGATCCTCATCGGCTCGACCTTCCTGCTGCTGGCCCAGCCTCCCTCCGCCAGACTCCAGGCGTGGCTCGCGCCCTATGCGCCGGCCCTCCTGGCCCCCTATCGGATGCTCGGGGGGCTGGTCGCCCTCTACGCCTGCTTCGGCACCGCCCGCTCGCTGGCCCGTAGCTACGACCTGGACGAGCTCGGCGTCTCCCTGATCGCCTTGGCCTCCTTCCTCCTCGCCGTCGGCGTGGCGCCGCTGGAGGGGGGCGGCTGGGGGATCGCTGCCGAGAGGCTGGGGGCGGCAGGCCTCTTCGGCGCCCTGGCGATCGCGTTGGCGTCGGTGGAGCTGCAGCGCTTTTTCGTCCGGCGGCGCTGGACCGTGCGCCTCCCTCCCTCGGTCCCCGACGCCATCGGCAAGAGCTTCGTCTCCATCGTCCCCGGCTTCGCCAGCATCATCGCGATCTGGCTGTTGGTCCACGTCGTCGGCGCCGATCTGGTGGGTCTGCTCGCGCAGCTCGTCCGGCCGCTGATCGGCGCCTCAGACTCGCTGCCCGGCGCCCTCTTCCTCGTCCTCACCGACGGCGTGATGTGGCTCTTCGGCGTCCACCCCATGGCGGCGATGGCGGCGGTGAAGCCGATCTGGCTCTCGATGCTCGCCGAGAACATGGCGGCGGCGGCTGCCGGCGAGGCCGTTCCCCACGTCGCCACCCGGGAGATGTTCCTCTGGTTCGTCTGGCAGGGTGGCTCGGGCGGCACCCTGGCCGCGGCGCTCCTCCTGCTCCGGGCGAGGAGCGCCTCCCTGCGGGTCGTGGGCAAACTGGGGATCGTCCCCTCCCTCTTCAACGTGAATGAGCCGATCCTCTTTGGATTGCCGGTGGTGATGAATCCGAGGTTCGTCGTCCCCTTCCTGATCGCCCCCCTGATCACCGCCACCACCGCCTTCACCGCCATGAGCGTCGGGTGGGTGGCGCGGCCCAGGCTCGAGGTCCTCTGGACCCTGCCCGCGCCGCTGGGCGCCTTCCTCTCCACGGGAGGCGATCCCGCCGCCGTCGTTCTCCAGCTCTTCAACCTGGGAGTCGCCGCTGCGATCTGGTGGCCCTTCGTCCGCGCCTACGATCAGGCCCTCGTCGCCAGAGAGGCAGCCGAGACCGGGGACGCCGAAGTGGAAGCGGAGGGCCCGACCTTGCAGGCGGGCTGACCTTCAGACCGTGATCTTGCGACGGTGGATGATCGAGCGGGTGCCCCCGCCCTCTGGCGCCAGCGAGAAGAGAAAGATCAGGATCGCCACGATCGCGTTGTTCCATTGGGTTCCGGCGTTCGCGCCTGGCAGCACCCACACCGAGATGAAGAGCCAGATCGAGAGCGCCGTGTTCAGGTACTTCACTGGAGGCGCTGCCAGCGCGATCAACGCGATGGCCACGGTGACGACCCCGACGATCCAGGTGTTGGTGAGCTGGGACGCGCCGTGGGGCCAGATGAAGGCCGAGATGAAGAGCCAGACTCCCAAGATGATGTTGGCGATGCGTGCTCCGCTCGGGCCCATGAGATGTCCTCCCTGGAGGAAAGCTGGCGCCGACGACGCCGGGATGGAAGCCCTTCCGGGGGGAAGCTGGCGGCGGCTGTGGTAGCGTGCGGTCGAATCGACGCTGGGCCAGGATGGCCGATGGTCGCGGGCAGCCGGCGCGGCCGGGGATGCGCCGAGGGAAGGAGGCAGCGAGTTGACGAAGCTGGTTCGGTTGGGCGTGCCCGACCTCGAGGAGGGCGAGCTCCGGGGCTACGAACCCGACGGCGGGCGCCTCGTTTGTCTGGCCAAGGTGGACGGGACCTACCGGGCGGTGGATGATTGGTGCAACCACGCCGGTTGTCAGCTCTCGGCAGGTTGGATCAGCCATAAGGATGGCCGGGCCATGGTCGTCTGCCCCTGCCATGAGATCGGCTTCGATCTGGAGACCGGCAAGAACCTGGTGGCGCCCTCGATGTGCGGCGACCAGCAGGCCTTTCGCGTGGTCGAGGCCGACGGGATCCTCTACGCCGAGATCGACGAGCCGGAGAGTCCATGAGCGAGCTCGAAAACCGGAGCCGAGCCCACGAAAGTACGCCCTCTCGCGCGGAGCGCGAGCCGAAGGGATCGCCCCCGCATGGACGGGGGCGAATCCTCGGCCGGCGCTGATGCTCTCCGCCGCTCGGGCGCCCCGCCTGCGGGCGATCCTGGATCCCTACGTCGCGAGCTTCGACGGCGCCGCCAGGGTGGCCTTCGATCCGGTGGAGGCCCCGAGGCGCTACGCCGATCCAGCGGATCAGGAGGTGGCGGGCCTCCTGGCGGCGGGCCTCGCCTATGGCAGGGCCGACGTCTTTCGCCCCAAGCTCTTCGGCGTCCTCGGGCGGATGGGACCGTCGCCGGCGGCCTTCGTCCGGTCCTTCGATCCGGCCCGCGACGGCCACCTCCTCGAGCCCTTCGCTTATCGCTTCAATCTCCCTTCGGACCTCGGCGCGCTCCTGGCCGGCGCCGGCGCCGCCATCCGCCGACACGGCTCCCTGGGCGCCTTCTTCGCAGGGGAGCTCCAACGCCACGGCGGTGCGCTCCAGCCGGCGCTCTCCGCCTTCTCGTTGACCATCCGGGACGAGGGGGCCGGCCTCGTCTCCCCCACCATGGGGTCGCCCAGGGCGCTGGAACATCTCCTCGCCGATCCGGCCAAAGGGGGCGCCTGCAAGCGCCTCCTCCTCTACCTGCGCTGGATGGTGCGCCGCGATGAGGTGGATCTCGGCACGTGGGAGGGGCTGATCCCCCGCTCGGCCCTGCTCAACCCGGTGGACACCCACGTGATGCGGATCGCGCGCCTCCTCGGCCTCACCCGGCGTCGCGACCTCTCATGGCGGACGGCCGTGGAGATCACCGCCTCGCTGCGCCTCCTCGATCCGGAGGATCCGGTGCGCTACGACTTCGCGCTCTGCCATCTGGGGATGAGCGGCGCCTGTCCGGCGCGCCGCCGCAACGAACTCTGCCTCCGCTGCCCCCTCCGCCCCGCTTGCCGGGCCGGCAGCCGAGTCGCCCTCCCCATGAGCTTGACCGGCCCCAGGGGCTGATCGGCTCCATGAGCTGACCGGCCTCCTGAGCGGGGGTTAATCGACCGGCAAGAGCCATGGTCGTCGACACCGGCTCGCCGGACTCGTGCATCTCACGAGGGCCTCTCAGGTGCGGCGATGGGCCTGGTGGATCTCGAAGATGATCGAGCCCTCATGGAAGAAGCGGACGCTCCCCGAGGTCTGGGAGACCACCGCCGCCACGGCCTTGGTCGTGGCGGTCATGATCGCGGCGGCGGTATGCCGGGCGCCGAGGCCCAGGGGGATCTTCACCTGCTCGTCACCGGATTGGAGATAGCGGCCGGCGGCAAGCACCACGCCGTCCTCGCGGATCACGAAGGCGCCGTCCAGGACCGAGAAGTTCTTCACCGCGTCGCGGATCCTGGGATCGAGGATGTTTCGCTCGGCCTCGCTCAGGCCCTGGAAGGGGTTGATCGTGAGCTGGCGGGACTTCTCCAGCACCGCGATCGAGTCGCCGATCACGAAGATGCTCCCGACCGGATGCCCCTCGAAGCCCTCCTGCCCCACCGAGAGCGCCAGAGAGAGGACCTGCTCCACGACCTGCGGATCGAACTCGGGGGGAAGGCGCAGCGACTCGATGGAGATCGCCTCATCCACGTGATCCCCGATCTTGATCCGGACCATGGTGTCGATGGAGCGGCGGTAGCCCGCCAGGCAGAGCACCAGATCCCCGTCCTTGAAGAAGCCGCTCGCCGCCACCAGGGCGACCTTGATCTTCTCCAGCCTCGCGTATTCATAGGATGGGATGTGCACCGCCCGGAAGCCGTCGTCCCGCAGCTCGGCTGCGATGGGCTCCGTGGTGACGGCGTAGATCAGTTTGCGTTTGAGGCTGCGCCCCTTGAGCTCCTCCACCGGCAGGGGGAAGTCGGAGACGAAGAGGAGGTGACGGACCTCGCTCTTCGCGGCAAGCGTCAGGGCCGCCCGCAGGAGCTCACGATCGAATCGATTGGTTGGATCAGCCAAGGTGGACACCGGGAGGAGAAGAGCAGGCGGGCGCCTGCCCGACCGGGGGGGCAAACATAGGGCAACGATCGGGCAACCGCAAAGAATCCCTATCGTTTCACTTCGGCCGCGCCGCTTGACGAGTCGGGGTCTCGCTGGTAGACAAGCGGGCCTTTTTCCTGCCAGCGAGCGGGAGGGAGGACACCTCGCAATCCACTTTGCCCCATAGGGGCGGGGGAGAACCGGTGAACCAGAAAGATCTGAAGCGCTTCAAGACCATGCTGGAGGAGTCTCGCGAGAGCCTGCTCCAGAGCGCCAAGCGGACCCTCCTCGAGGAGGCGAGCTTCGATACCGACGATCTCCCCGACGAGATCGATCTGGCCTCTTCCGAATACAACCAGTCGATGGTCTTTCGTCTGCGGGACCGTGAGAAATTCCTGCTGAAGAAGATCGAGAAGGCCCTCTCCCGCATCGAGGAGGGCACCTTCGGCATCTGCGAGCGCTGCGAGGAAGACATCAACGCCAAGCGCCTGGAGGCGCGGCCGGTGACGACCCTCTGCATCCGATGCAAGGAAGAGCAGGAGAAGAAGGAGAAGTCCTACTCCTGACGGGCTCCCCCACGCACCATCCGCCAAGCAGGGCCGCCCCGATCCCGGAGGCGGCCCTTCGTCGTTAATCCCAGGGTCTTCAGAAATCGGAGCGCAGATCCAACGAGGCAGGCGAAGGTGCGCAGTCGATCTCTGGAGACCCTACCGGAGTTCGACGCGGAGCAGTCGTCCCCCCAGCAGGAGGGCGTCGCCGGGGTCGAGGGCGGTGGGCTGGTTGAGCTTCACGAAGGTGCCGTTGGATGAGCCGAGATCGCGGATCCGGACGCCTTCGCTCGCCACCGAGATCACGGCGTGCCGCCCGGAGACGAAGCGATCGCCGGGGAAGGTGACGTTCCCCTGCTCGCGGCCGATCAGGTTGTCGCCTGCGGCCAGGGGGAAGACCTCGCCCTGGCCGCCTCCCTCGAGGATCTGGATCAGCCGGGCGCGATAGCCAGGGTCGGGTGAGCCCCACACCCTCGTGCCCTCCACCCCGAGGGGCGGGGCCGGCTCCATCGGCTCGATGCGGAGGAGCTGGCGGCCCAGGCGGAGCTGATCGCCCGGCTGCAGGGCCGCGGCGCCGCGGACTCTCCGATACACGCCGTTCGTCGACTCCAGATCCTGCACATGAAAGCGGCTACCCTGGAAGAAGAAGCGGCAATGCCTGGGGCTGACGTATTCGTCGTCGGCGAGGACCACCGGCCCCGCGGTCCTGCCGGCGAAGGCCTCCGCGTCGTCGATCGGCCAGACCGCGCCGTCGCTGCCGTCAGCCTCGATGCCCACCAGCCTGGCGCGCGGCGCGCCCTTGGGGCCGTTGGAGTGGAAGACCATCGTCCGGCTGCCGGGATCGGCTTGGGCGCCGCAACTCCCGCAGAAGGCGAAGCCCTCGGGGACCATGGCGCGGCAGCTCGGGCAAGGGCTGCCAGGGGTGGAGGCGTAGCCAAGGGGAGGCGAGGGGCTGCGCGCCGTCGCCACCCGGCGGGGGCCGGACGAGGCCAGCAGGTCGCCGCCACAAGCGCGGCAATAACGCCCGGCAGCGGAGTTCTCCTTGCCGCAGTGGGAACAGAGGATCATGGTCGCCCCTCCTGGATGATCGTTCGGGTCCTCCAGCCATAGCGCCGCAGCGCAGCCTGCGTCAATGCGCAGCGTGGCGGGTGCGGGTCCCCAGAGTGTCCAATTTCTCCCAGATCCGTCAGAGCCTATGAAACGATCGCTCCTCTCGCGAGGTGGGGGCGATCGTTTCACGCGCGCTGCGCTACGGCTCTCTCCTGCGTTCGCTCGCCTTCGGCTCGCATAGAGCCACGATCGCCCTCTCGCGAGGTGGGGGCGATCGTTTCACGCGCGCTGCGGGCTACGGCTCTCTCCTGCGTTCGCTCGCCTTCGGCTCGCAGGGGGCGTGGAGTCCTTTACGCTCTCACTTCTTCGGGAGCCGGGCGCGGATCGCGTCAAATCCGCCGACGATCGACTCCTTGCCGCCGGTGTAGCCCCGCTCCCGGATCAGCCCTTCGAGGGTCCTCACGCGATCCCCCGGGGAGGGATGGCTGGAGAAGAAGGTCGCCACCGCGCCGGGATCGCTGCCGCTCAACTTCTGCAGCTTGCGAAAAAAGGCGACCATGGCCTGGGGATCGTAGCCTGCCGCCGCGAGGTAGGTGAGGCCCTCGGCGTCCGCCTGGCTCTCATCCATGCGGGAGTAGGCCGCAATATAGCCCTGGGCCGCGATCCCGGCGGCCAGCTGGGCGATGAGGCCCGGATCGTTGCCCAGCGCCAGCCCGGCGATGGTCTCGGTCCCCACCTGGGCCGCGAGCTGGTTGCCGGCGTGGCCCAGGGTCACGTGGGCCACCTCATGGCCGAGGACCGCGGCGAGCTCGGCCTCGGTGGAAGCCGCCTCGATCAGCCCGGAGTAGACGAAGAGGTGGCCGCCCGGGAGCGCGAAGGCGTTCACGGTCCCGGGCGCGTCGATCACCGTGAAGTCGAAGGGAAAGCGCTTCTTCTCTTTCGGGACCGCAGACACGATCCGGGCTCCCACCTCGCTGACGTAGCGCTGCACTTCGGGATCGTCGAGGATCTTCTCCTGCTGACGAACCTGCGCCGCGAGCTGGGCCCCGATCTCCTCCTCCTGTTCGGGGGAGAGGAGGAGATGGCCCAGAGCGGTGGTGGGTCCTCGGGTGGCGGAGGCGACGGCGCTGCATCCGGCGAGGAGGGCGACGGCGACCAGCAGGCAGCGATGCATCGGGGCGGACCTCCCGGAAGGACGGGTGTGTCCGAGATGTGCACCGATTGCCTGTGGCGCAAGGCGAACTCCGTGCGGCGGGTCGAGACTTCGTGAGCTGGTTCACGTCGCCATGCTCGCCTCCGCCGAAAAGGGAAGTGGCTCCCACCTGCCCCTCGCCCCTGCCGGGAAGGGAAGTGGCTCACGCGGCCTGCGCCCCCACCGAGAAGGGAAGTGGCTCACGCGGCCCTCGCCCCCACCGAGGAGGGAAGTGGCTCACGCGGTTCCCCTCACCCCGGCAGCGAGGGGACGTGGATCACGAGCTGCCCTCGCCCCGCCGCGAAGAGTCGTGGATCACGAACTCCCCCTCGCTCGACGCCGAGAAGGTCTACTCGACCCGGAGGATGTTGCGCCCCAGGCGCAGCGTGTCGCCTGGCGCCAGCTCCTGCTCGCCACCGATGGGGAGTCGGCGGAAGGTCCCGTTCGAGCTTCCCAGGTCGCGGAGCACCGCCCCCGAGCGATCGAGATCCAGCTCGCAATGTCGCGCAGAGACGAAGGGATCGTCCGTGATCAGGATCTCGCCCAGGGCCCGCCCGATCCGCAGCGGCGCCGGTCGCGCGAAGGTCCTGCCGGGGATCCCGCCGAGGTGGATCATCTGGACTCGGAGGAGCGGCCCTGCCCCGGGCCACATGCTGCCCAGCCGCGGATGGGCGCCGGATTGATCCGGCGGCGGGACCACCTCGAGGAAGCGGACCAGCTTGTCGCCGATGGAGAAGGTGTCGCCCGCCGCCAGGAAGGCGGGGCTGAAGATCCGGACGAAGATCCCCGACGGCCCCCCCTCGTCTCGCACGAAGAGGCGGTCGGCGTGGTAGGTGAACGTGGCGGCGAGGGGCGCCAGGGTGTCGTCGGCGGGAAAGCGCATGCCCCCGCTGCTGCGCCCCGCCTGGGTCCGCTCCTCCCGCAGGGGGTAGATCGTCCCGGAGGCCTCCAGCCCTCGAAGCAGCACGAGCCTCGCGCTCCCGGGGGAGAACCTGCCGGGCTGTACCCCGATGGGCCTGCGGGCGGGCGCCTCCGCCTGACGCATGCCGCAGCCCGGGCAGAACGCCGTGCCGAGCGGGTTGGCTCTGCCGCAGCGAGGGCAGCCGGCAGCGTCCTGGACGGCATCATCCGGCTGGGCCGCGCGGGAGTCGGAGGCGCGGGCCCAGGCGGCGAGGGCCGGCGCCGGAGACTCGAAGGCGCTGGCCCAGGCTGCGTCCCTGGGCAGGGGGCGCACCGCGGCAGCGGGAGGCCCAGGGGTGCGGGGCGCGGCAGGCGCCACCTCCGGGTGGTGGAGGAGCGCGGCCGATTCCCTCGCTGCCGCAGCGTCAGGAGCCGGCGCGACGGGCGAAGGAGCGGGGGGCGTGCCAGGCGCCGCGAGATCGCTCGCTCCCAGCCAGATCGCCCCCTGGAGTGGAGCGCCACAGGCACCACAGGCCGCGACCCCGGGATCGTTATAGCGTTCGCAACTTTCACATACCGCGCCCAGGGCGGAGAGCAGGGACTTCACGGCGCCGAAGATACCACCGGCCCCACCGGCCGGCACGAAACTCGCGGCTCGTTCCGCACTCCCTCCACCAGGGAGGGCTCTCCTCCTGCTGCCCGCCTCCGGCCAGCCAGCGCCGCCGGCCAGGCAGGCGTACCGCCATGCAGACAGGTTGCTTGCCTGCGGCCGCGACGCTTGTACGATGGAGACGCGGCGCGTCGTGAAAGACCTCGCCGGCCTCGTACGTTTCCACTCCGTGAGAGATCGCTCCGATCTCCCTGCACCGGATCGCATGCTCCGCCTGAACGACATCCTCCAGCGGATCGCGGACTACCATCCCGATCCCGATCTGGACATCATCAAGAAGGCCTACGTCTACTCGGCGAAGGTCCATCAGGGACAGATCCGCAAATCCGGCGAGCCCTACCTCGTCCACCCGCTCGCCGTGGCCGGCATCCTCACCGAGCTCAAGCTCGACGAGGCGTCCATCGTCACCGGCCTCCTCCACGACACCATCGAAGACACCCTCGCCACCATGGAGGAGCTCGAGGAGCTCTTCGGCGGGGAGATCGCCCAGCTCGTCGACGGCGTCACCAAGCTCTCGCGCTTCCAGATCTCCAAGGAGGCCTCCGCCGAGGAGAAGCAGGCCGAGAACTTCCGCAAGATGATCGTCGCGATGGCGAAGGACATCCGCGTGATCCTGGTGAAGCTCGCCGACCGCACCCACAACATGCGGACCCTCGAGCATATGGCGCCGAACAAGCAGGCTCGGATCGCCCAGGAGACCCTGGACATCTACGCGCCCCTGGCCAACCGCCTCGGCATCAGCTGGATCAAGACCGAGCTCGAGGATCTCTCCTTCCGATACATCCGCCCCCAGGAGTTCCAGGATCTCTCCGCGAGGGTGGAGCAGCGAAAGATCGAGCGGGAGCGCTTCATCGACGAGACCTGTGAGATCATCGGCCGCAAGATGAAGGAGAACGGCCTGGAGGTCGATGTCTCCGGGCGGTGGAAGCACATCTACTCCATCTGGAAGAAGATGCGGGCCCAGGGCATCGAGTTCGACGGCGTCCATGACGTGATCGCCTTCCGCGTCCTCACCCGCACGCTGCCCAATTGCTACGAGGCCCTGGGCCTCGTTCACTCTATGTGGAAGCCGGTGCCTGGGCGCTTCAAAGACTTCATCGCGATGCCCAAGCCGAATATGTACCAATCGCTGCACACCACGGTGATCGGCCCCTTCGGCGAGCGGATCGAGGTGCAGATCCGCACCCATGAGATGCATGAGGTGGCGGAGGAGGGCATCGCCGCGCATTGGGCCTACAAGGAGGGCCGCGCCGGCTATCGCCGCGACGACTCCAAGTTCGCGTGGCTGCGCCAGCTCATGGAGTGGCAGCAGGACCTCAAGGATCCCAAGGAGTTCCTGGACACCGTCAAGGTCGATCTCTTCACCGACGAGGTCTTCGTCTTCACGCCCATGGGCGAGGTCAAGGATCTCCCGCAGGGGGCGACGCCGGTGGACTTCGCCTACGCCATCCACTCGAAGGTGGGCGACCATTGCGTAGGCGCCAAGGTGAACGGCAGGATCGTCCCCCTGCGCTACAAGCTCAAGAACGGCGACACCGTCGAGATCCTCACCAGCAACTCGGCCAACCCCTCCAAGGATTGGCTCACCTTCGTCAAGACCAGCCGCGCCCAGACCAAGATCCGCTCCTACATCAAGGGGCAGCAGCGCGAGAAGTCCGTCTCCCTCGGGCGCGATCTCCTCGAGCGCGAGTTCAAGCGCTTCGGCGTCAACTTGAACAAGACCTTCAAGGGCGACGCCTTCCCCAAGGTCCTCCAGGATCTGGGCCTGCGCGGATCCGAGGATCTCCTCTCGGCGGTGGGCTATGGAAAGGTCACCCCTTCCCAGGTGCTGCAGCGGGTCCTGCCCCCCGAGCGCCTCGCCGCGCCGGCCGCCACGGAGTCCAGCGCGCCGGTCGCCCGCCTCACCGAGATCTTCAAGCGGGTCGCAGGGCGCAGCACCCGCACCGGCGTCCGCATCAACGGCATCGACGACGTGATGGTCCGCTTCGGCCGCTGCTGCAACCCCGTCCCCGGCGACAAGATCCTCGGCTTCATCACCCGGGGCCGCGGCGTCACCGTCCACACCGAGGATTGCGACAAGGTCCTCACTACGGACGAAGAGCGGCGGGTCGACGTACAATGGGACGTCCGAGGCGAGTACAAGCGCCCCGTTACCGTGCGTGTGATGACCGCCGACCGTCCGGGCCTCCTCGCCGACATCTCCCAGAAGTTCTCCGCCGCCGGCGTCAACATCTCCCAGGCCAACTGCCGCTCCACCGGCGACGATCGCGCCGTGAACACCTTCGAGGTCTCCATCACCGACTTGAAGCAGCTCCAGGGCGTCATGGGCGCCATCGAGCGGATCAAGGGGGTCTACACCGTCGAGCGGGTCTGACAGGGTCTGCAGAGACCTGCTGCGCACCTCGCCTGCTTCGTCGGGCCTGCGTTCGGCTGCTCACGCGGGCCTGTGGGAGAATCGCCTCCGGCTCGACGCCGCGCTTCCGACGCGCTCGCGACGATCTCTGGAGACCCTGTGTCCCATTCGCCGCGCGGATTGACGCGCCGGGCCCCGCCGCGTTAGGTAGGCCCGCACTTTGCGACGGAGAGCTGAGCGATGGCACGCGACGTAATTCATACCGAGAGCGCCCCCAAGGCGATCGGCCCCTATTCCCAGGCGATCCGAGTGGACGCGGGCAAGATGATCTTCTGCTCCGGGCAGATCCCGCTGGATCCGAAGACCGGCGAGATGGTGGCCGGCGACGTGGTGGCCCAGACCGAGCAGGTGATGGCGAATCTGCGGGCCGTGCTGGAGGCCTCCGGCGCGGGCTTCGAGCACGTGGTGCGCTGCAACATCTTCCTCGCCGACCTCAACGACTTCGCGAAGGTGAACGAGATCTACGGCCGCTCGTTCCCGTCCAACCCGCCCTCCCGCGCCACGGTGCAGGTGGCGAGGCTCCCCCGTGACTCGCGGGTGGAGATCGACTGCATCGCAGTCCTCTGAGGGCCACGGCAGCCCGGAAGCGAACGATAGGGGAGCGAGCTGGCGCGAAACGAGCGACTCCTCGGACCGTGGGCGAGCGCTGAGGGCGAGGGCCCGCCGGCCCCAGGGAGGCTCGTCGCGGTCGAATTGAATTTGGCTGGCTTCAAGCCGTCCAGATGCGAGGCGGGGAGAGAGGGATGTCCGCGCCGCGACGAGGGAGCCCGCCGTCCCGGCCTCCCGAACGCTCGTCGTAGATTGGATGAGATTGGCACCAACCTCCTCGACTCATCGGCTCTTTTCGGGCCCGGCGCCCTCCGCCCCACGGGAGCGGCAGGGGGCTGGGCTTGGCCCTCCACCCCTGATGCGACCGATGTCCCAGCGAGCCCCGGCTTGAGATTCCTTCGATTCATCGCAGCGCTCTCGATCCTCTGCAGCCCCGCCGCTGCCCTCGCCGTCGAGACCCTCTATTTCGGCGGAGAGGTCTTCACCGGCGAAGGCGACGCACCCGCCGCCACCTGGTTCCTGGTGCGGGACGGGCGCATCGCTGCCGTCGGTGACGGCCAGGCGATTCCCCAGACGTGGGCCGGGGTAGAGCGCCAGGTCGATCTCGCTGGCGCCTTCGTGATGCCCGGGCTGATCGATCCCGACGTCCACTTCATCGACGGCGGTCTGGGTCTGATGCAGGCCGATCTCTCGCAGAGCCACAGCGAGGCGGCCCTGATCGAAGCCATCGATCGAGCCGAGCGCCGCGCAGGCGGCGAGTGGATCCTCGGGAGGGGCTTTGCCGGGAAACCTGTCGGAGAAGGAGGGGAGGGCGCCGCGAGCCTGGCCGACCTGCAGCGGATCCTCGTCCGGCGCGGCCCCGCCTTCGTCGCCCTCGCCGAGGACGATCGCGCCTACGTCAACGAGGCGGGACGCGCCAGGCTCGCCATCGGGGCGGCCAGGGCCGCGGTGGACGACGGGGTCGATCGCGACGCCGCCGGCACCCCCACCGGCCTCCTCTCCGGCAAGGCGGCCTGGAGCGCCCGTCGCGCGATCCACCAGAGCTACTCGCCGGCGCTCATCGCCCGGGCGATCCTCGCCGCCCAGCGCCGGGCCCTGGCCTTCGGGATCACCGCCATCGGTGACAACACCTTCTTCCCCGCCCACCTCATCCAATACCAGCGTCTCTCCGCGGAGGCCCACTTCCACCTGCGGGTCGCCGCGCGATCCTTCGGCAGCGAGCCTGCCACCCGCTCGCTGATGGCGTCCGCGGCAGGACCACGGATCCGCTTCGCAGGAGAAAGGTATTACGTCGATGATCCCGCCCTCGAGCAGGAGCGCCTCGAGGAGATCCTGCTCTTCGCTACGAGTGGAGCCACCTTTCACGTAGAGGGGCGCGAGGCGGCGGATCGGCTGGTGATGGCGCGGCGCGCGGTGGCGGCCAGGCGGCCTCCCGGCGTCGTCGACGTCGTCGATCATTGTGGAGGCTGCGGCGGCGCCATCGCCGAGGGTTTGCGGGAGGCAGGCTTCCGCGTAATCGCCCCCCCAGCCGAGCACCCGCCGCTGCGCGCCCTCTTCGACGCAGGCCTCCAGCCTGCCCTCAGCAGCGCCTGGCCCTATGGCGCAACGTCCGACGCCGGCTTCCGTGCCTCCGTCCGCCAGACCCTGGCCCCGCTCTCCCAGGCCGCCATCGCGACCCATGCAGCCGGCGCCGATCGGTCGTCGACGATGCCCCTCGGCGCCGCCCTCCGCGGCATCACCTCCGCCGCCGCCGACACCATCGGCTGGAGCGAGCTCGGCAGGATCCGCCCCGGCAGCCGCGCCGACTTCGTCGTCCTCGATCGCTCACCTTTCGGCCCGGGCGCCGCCCCCCTCCACGAGATCGAGGTCGACACGACCTTCATCGGCGGCGTCCCCGTCTACCGCCGCAGCGACACCCCGGAGGGACGCGCCCTGCGCGCCGCCATGATCCGCGCCGACGCGGCCGGCGCCGTCGTCCCCGACGCCATCGCCGCCGATCCCGCGTTCGGGATCGCTGGCACCAGTGACGGCCCCGCCTCGGGCCGAGCCGAGGGAAGCGGCTCGGACGACGCTCAGCCTGCGTTGGGGACCTCCGGCGCCAGCGACGACCTCGCCTCGGGCCGAGCCGAGGGCGACACTGCCGTCGACGCCGAGACCGTCTTCGACGGCCTGACCGACCGCGAGGCCAGCGAAGACGCGGCCATCGCGGCGCGCTTCGGCTCCCGGGCCCACGCATGGACCCCGGCGCCCATCGTCGGCTACGAGTCCACCGTCGGCTGGCTTCTCGGCGGCGCCCTCTTCGTCCATCCCTACGAGGACGCCGGCTGGAAGGGCGGCGGCTACGCCCTCTTCGCGCCGGAGCAGGGCACCTTCCAGATCGTCGGCGACATCCAGCGGCGCCGCGCCTTCGGCCCCGTCGCAGCCCACCTCCTCTTCCGCTTCGAGACCTTCCGCCAGGAGTTCTTCGGCATCGGAAACGAGACCCACCCCGATCCACTCTTCCAGACCGAGCCGCTCTGGATCGAGCTCCAGCCTGGCGTCCGCCTGCCCCTGGGGCAGCGGTGGGAGGCCGGCCTCTACGTCAACTACGCCTGGCTCGACGAGGGCCAGGATCGACGCATCATCGAGGCCGGGAGCGCCCACGCCGGCGTCGTCTCCGGCAGCTATTGGGGCCCGAGGCTCGAGCTCGCCTGGGACGGCCGCGACAACCCGACGGCAACCCGTAAGGGCACCCACGTCTCGGCCTGGACCGACGCCTGGCTCAATCAGGGCAGCGAGGCCGCCCGACGCCTCACCTTCGGCGCCCGGATCGCACACTTCGTCCCGCTCCGCGCGCCCGATTGGATCCTGGCCATGCGCCTGGAGGGCGGCGCCAGCGTCGGCGAGCGCGGCTACCTCACCGACTTCAAGCTCGGCGGCGCCAACCGCCTCCGCGGCTACTCCTCCAACCGCTTCCGCGGCGACCACGCCGTCGACGCCACCGTCGAGCTCCGCTTCCCCATCTGGCGCCTCCTCTCCGGCGTCGTCTTCGCCGACGGCGGCCGCGTCTGGGTCACAGACCTCCCCGACCACGATCGCACCCTCTCCCTCGCCGGTGGCGGCGGCCTGCGCCTCGGCCTCCCCCCAGGCGGCCAGACCCGCCTCCGCTTCGACGTAGGCGCCGGCCGAGACGAGACCACCTTCTTCTTCACCTTCGGCGAAGCGTTCTGAAGAGTGGGTGATGTCCCATGGACGAGCAGCTGTCGCGGCGCCATTCGCGACATTGGATCGCCCTAGGGGCGGGCGCGTCTAGGGACGACAGACCGAGTGTAGCCGTAGGTGCGACCTGGACAGCGAGGACTGGGCACGTCGGCCACAGTCTCGGAGCGTTCGTCGTAGCCGGGACCTCGCTTGGCACCAGCCTCCGAGGTGGGCGGAGGCGCTCCCTCGGCTCCGGCTCGAAGGATCTGTGGACTCTTTACGGAGTCTCCGAGCCTCTCGCCGACGCGCGCTGACTTCGCTATGGCCACTGGCGAACCTTCGGGCGGGGGTCTTGCTTTACTCTCCAAGGCGGACGTACGCTCAGTGTAGCCCCCCAGAACTAGGATTGGTTGGAGAGAACCCATGATTCTGCGATTCGTTGCTTTGATGGTGCGTCCTCGTTCCCGACACCCGACATCGCTACTCAAGCTCGAGTGGTTTTCGATCCTCGGCTCGCTCTTTCTCATTGCTGCGATGGGTTGCGGCGGTGACGACACGAATGTGCGGGGTGGAGGCGGGGGCGCCGCCGCCTCCGGAGGCACGGGAGGGGAGGGCGGCATCGGCGGCGAAGGTGGCCAAGGTGGCGTCGGTGGCGTCGGTGGCGTCGGTGGCGTCGGTGGCGTCGGTGGCGTCGGTGGCGTCGGTGGCGAAGGTGGCGAAGGTGGCGAAGGTGGCGTCGGTGGCGTCGGTGGCCAAGGTGGCGTCGGTGGCCAAGGTGGCGTCGGTGGCCAAGGTGGCGTCGGCGGCGAGGGTGGCGTCGGTGGCCACGGTGGCGTCGGCGGCGAAGGTGGCGTTGGGGGCCAAGGTGGCGCCGGCGGCGAAGGTGGCGTCGGTGCCGGCGGCGAAGGCGGCGAAGGCGGCGTCGGCGGAGAAGGTATTGGAGGGTCAAGTGGTCGAGCCGCGGTGATCGCCGAGGTCGAGATCGATCCCCCTTCGGCGACCCTCGTGGAGAACGACTCGCTCAGCCTCGTCGCCATCGGGTATGACGCCGCCCACCGCGTCATCCCGGATCTCGAGGCGACGTGGACCTCCTCGGATCCCGCCGTCGTCTCGGTCACTGCGCTCGGCAGGATCACCGGGCGCGCCTCCGGAACCGCGACCATCATCGCGACGATCGACGGTCTGGAGGGCGAGGCGATCGTCGAAGTGCTGGCCGGCGTCGTCACCTCCGTCTCGATCTACGGAGCGCCCACGGACATCAGCCCCGGAGAGTCCGCCGTCTTCACCGCCATCGCCACCGACTCCAACGGGAGGACCCTCCAGGGCCGCGCGATCATCTGGGCCTCCTCCGATTCCGCGGTAGCCACCATCGACGCCACCGGTCTCCTCCTCGCCGTCGCCCCCGGTACGGTGACCATCACCGCCGAGTCGGAGGGGCAGCAGGACCAGGCGATCCTGAGGGTCGTCGGAGGGATGAGTGCCGGCAGACTCGCGATGGGCTACACCCACGCCTGCATGCTCGATGACGCTGGGGCAGCGTGGTGCTGGGGAAACAACGCCTCCGGACAGTTGGGAGACGGCACGACGGTCTCGAGAAATCTCCCGGTTCCGGCTGCTCCAAGCCTCGCTTTCCGTGCGCTCTCCGGAAGCTATTCCCATACCTGCGGCATCACCGCCGCGGACGAGGTCTACTGCTGGGGCGACAACGGCTACAACCAATTGGGCACGACGAGCATCTCTCAGTCGACGTCGCCGGTCCTGGTCTCGGCCGGACCGTACGGGCTTCTCAGTGGCATGCGACAGAGCAACTGTGTCGTCGACCCCGCCGGGCAGCCCTTCTGCTGGGGATACAACTCGAGCGATTTCGAGCTCGGGACCAGCTCCGGAAATAGCGCCGTCCTGCTCCCGGTCAACGCACCCACCGGCGGTCCTCCTCTCGAACTCGTCGATATCAAGAGCGGCTACTTCCACACCTGCAGCCTGACCGTGGACGGCAGCTTCTTCTGCTGGGGTTACAATAACGCCGGCCAGCTCGGCGTCGGTAATACCGGCAAGACCTCCGTCCCCCTGGAGGTGCTCAGCGGGCAGAGCGTCGAGGCATTTGGGATGGGGGAGACCCACACCTGCGCCACGGCAGACGGGGTCTCATACTGCTGGGGGAACTACGGGGACGGCCGGCTCGGGATCCTGCCCCGTCCGAGCCAGGCCGTCACTTTGCCGACGCCCATCTCTTCGGGCGGGGTGGCCTTCACTGCCTTCGCGGCAGGTGAGAGGCATACCTGCGCCCTCGATCCCGCCGGTGAAGCCTGGTGCTGGGGCTCGAACCTCAAGGGGCAGCTTGGGAGGCCCGGCTCCGACTCCGATCTGCCGGTTCAGGTAAGCGGCGGCCTCACCTTCACGTCGATCGCCTCGGGCTACGACCACGTGTGTGGTGAGACGACCCTCGGTTCCGTCTGGTGCTGGGGGTCGAACTCGAACGGGCAGCTTGGTTCGGCCCACTCCGGCACCTCCAGCGATGTGCCCCTCGAGGTGCAGTGGTAGACACGCGCGGTCCGCGGAAGTGAGCAGGAATGAGAAGGGCCGCCAGGTCTGCTGATCGGGCGGCCCTTCTTACGAGCGGCTGGGTGCGAGGGAGCTTACGGCTCCTCGTACACGTACTCGTTGTGCTCGAAGTTGCGCAGGGTGACCTTCTTGCCCTCGCGCTTGACGAAGTACTCGGGGAGCAGGGGGATCTTTCCGCCGCCGCCGGGAGCGTCCACCACGAAGTGGGGGACGGCGAGACCCGAGGTGTGGCCGCGGAGCGCCTCGATGATCTCGAGGCCCTTCTCGATGGGCGTCCGGAAGTGCGAGATGCCCTGCGAGAGATCGCATTGGTAGATGTAGTAGGGGCGCACCCGCATCATCAGGAGCTTGTGGTTCAGCTCCTTCACGATCTTGGGATCGTCGTTCACGCCCTTGAGCAGCACCATCTGGTTGCCCAACATGCAGCCAGCGTCGGCGAGCTTGCGGCAGGCCTCGAAGGCCTCCTCGGTGCACTCCTTGGGGTGGTTGAAGTGCGTGTTCACGAAGACCGGCTGGTGCTTGCGCAGCATCTTCGCGAAGTCGTCGGTGACCCGCTGGGGCAGGGTGACGAGGTTGCGGGTGCCGAGGCGGAAGATCTCCACGTGGGGGATCGCCCGCAGCCGCCCGAGGATGTAGTCGAGGCGATCGTCCGAGAGCGAGAGCGGATCGCCGCCCGAGACAACGATGTCGCGGATCTCCGGATGCGCTTCGATGTAGGCCAGGCCCTCCTCGAGCTGCTTCTTCGCCGCCGCGGTGGAGGGGTCCGAGACCTTGCGTTTGCGGGTGCAGTGGCGGCAGTACACCGGGCAGTTATGCGTGGTGTAGAAGAGGACGCGGTCCGGGTAGCGGTGCGTGATCCCCGGCACCGGCATGTCCCGCTCCTCGGCGAGGGGATCCTCGAGGTCCGTGGGGAGCACCAGGAGCTCGCCCTGCTGCGGCACGCTCTGCAGGCGGATCGGGCAGTTGGGATCCTCGGGATCCATCAGCGCCGCGTAGTAGGGGGTGATGCCCATGTGGAACTGCGCGTGGGACTGCTCGAAAGCGTTCCGCTCATCGGCGGTGACGTCGATCACCTTCTCGAGCGTCTCCAGCCCCGTGACCCGATTCCGCTGCTGCCACTGCCAGTCGTTCCAATCCTCTTCCGGCGTCTCCACCCAGGCGCGTCCCCGCCCCCCGGTGGCGAAGCGGTCGCGGATGTGCGAGACGGGACGCGGATCGCCGCTCCCTGCCTGCGTATCCTTCGAGGACGGTCGCACCCTCGGCTTGTTGAGCTGAACGACTGGGGCGTCCGGTCCGGGCCCGCTGGCGGTGGTGCTCATGTTCTTCTCCTTCGTTGGGAGCGGCGGAGGAAGCCTCCGACACGCTCCAAAGGGTCGCCAAGCTACGGAAGCGGGCCCTCTCGGTCAAGTGCGCGGCGCTCGCCCAGACCTCCACGGCTCCTGGCTGAAACGGAGCGCTTACGGATCCCAGTCCGACGTCATCGACCCGCGCCGTCAACGTCGTCGTCCCTGCCAACCGTCGCGGCCCCGCCCTCCGGAGTCTCCGGCGTACGGGAGCCCGCTCGATCGCTGCTGAGCGGGGGGCGCATTGCCGTCGACTCACGACCTCATGGTATAGGGGCCTCGTCGCCTGGCGCCCCCGTTACCGTCTCACGCCGCTCGCTTCGGAACGTTCGCGCCGCTGGCCTCGCCACCGCAACGCCTTCCAAGGAGAGCCGGCGTGCCTTCGTCCAAACCAACCGCTTCCGCTGCGGCGATCGTCCCGCTCAAGGTCCGCCCGGCGGCGATCCGTCCGCCCCTCACCGCCCCACCCAAGGGACGCGCGGAGCCCCGGCCCTGGCAGACCCTCTTCCCGGGCGTCAGCGAGGCGGAGTGGAACGACTGGCGCTGGCAGGCCCGCCGCTCCATCCGGACCCTGGAGGAGCTCGAGCGCTTCGTCCCCCTCACCGGCGACGAGCGGGCAGGCGTCCGCGAGACCGAGCGGATCTTCAAGCTCGCCATCACCCCCTACTACCTCAGCCTCATCGATCCCGATCACCCCTTCTGCCCCGTGCGCCGACAGGCCATACCCGTGCAGGCCGAGGCCACGGTCGCCGCCGGTGAGCTCGAAGATCCCCTGGGCGAGGACATCCATCGCCCCGTCACCAGCATCGTCCACAAATACCCCGACCGCGTCCTCCTCCTCGCCCTCGATCGCTGCTCCGTCTACTGCCGTCACTGCACCCGCCGGCGCATCACCGGCCAGCCCGACACCGAGATCGATCGCGCCGCCATCGCCGAGGCCGTCGACTACCTCCGCGCCCACCCCGAGGTCCGCGACGTCCTCATCTCCGGCGGCGATCCCTTCCTCCTCTCCACGGCCCGCCTCGACGAGCTCCTCGGCGCCATCCGCGCCGTCCCCCACGTCCAAATGATCCGCATCGGCACCCGCGTCCCCGTATGCACTCCGATGCGAGTCGACGACGAGCTCGCCTGCACCCTGCGCAAACACGCCCCCCTCTTCGTCATCACCCACTTCAACCATCCCAAGGAGGTCACCCCCGAGGCCGGCGCCGCCTGTGAGCGCCTCATCGACCACGGCGTCCCCGTCGAGAACCAAAGCGTGCTCATGCGTCGCCTCAACTCCAACGCCCGCATCCTCACCGACCTCTCCCACCGCCTCCTTGAGCGCCGCGTCCGCCCCTACTACCTCCACCAGATGGACGTCGCCGAGGGCCTCGAGCACCTCCGCACCCCCATCCAGACCGGCATCGAGATCCTCGATCAGATGCGCGGCTGGACCACCGGCCTCGCCGTCCCCCACCTGGCCGTCGACCTCCCCGGCGGCGGCGGCAAGGTCACGCTCTCCCCCAGCTACGCCCTCGACCACAGCCCCACCGAGACCACCTTCCGCAACTACCGCGGCGTCCAATACCGATATCCCGAGCCCAAGGAGACCGACACCTCCTGCCCCTACGACGAGGTCTTCTACCGCTGAGCCTCCATCGCTCCGGAGATGGACCGACCAGCGTCAGAGGGGCGGGACTCGTTGGCGTCGCCCAACTCGAGCCTCAGCGGCCTAGCCTTGTTCGCGCAGGCGCAGCTTGCGGTCCTCGAGCCAGGCCTTGGACCATGAGGCGAAGCGGTGCTCCTCGATGGCCAGGCGGACCTCGGCCATCAGGTCGAGGAAGAAGGCTAGGTTGTGGATGGAGTTGAGGCGGTAGGCCAGGAGCTCCTTGGCTGCGTAGAGGTGACGGAGATAGGCGCGGGAGAAGGTCCGGCAGGTGTAGCAGCGGCAGGCGGGGTCGAGGGGGGCAGGGTCGTCGGCGTAGCGGGCGTTCTTGATGTTGATGATGCCCTCGCTGGTGTAGAGACGGGCGTTGCGGGCGGTGCGGGTGGGGAGCACGCAATCGAACATATCGATGCCGAGGCCGACGCAGGTGACGAGATCTTCGGGGGTGCCGACGCCCATGAGGTAGCGGGGCTTGTGGGCGGGGAGCAGGGGGGCGGAGGTGGCGACGCTCTCGTACATCGCCGGGATCGGCTCGCCGACGCTATAGCCGCCGAGGGCGGTGCCGGGGAGGTCGAGGGCGCCGATCTCTTCGGCGTGGCGCTTGCGGAGGTCGGGGTGGAGGCCGCCCTGGACGATGCCGAAGAGGCTGGAGGGTCCGTCAGGATGCCAGGCGTCCTTGCAGCGGCGGGCCCAGCGGGTGGTGCGATCGAGGGAATCCTCGAAATAACGACGGGGGCTGCCGGCGGGTGGGCATTCGTCGAAGGCCATGATCACGTCGGCGCCGAGGGCCTCCTGGATCTCGATGGAGATCTCGGGGGTGAGGAGCTTCTTGCTGCCGTCGAGGTGGGAGCGGAAGACGACGCCCTCCTCCGAGATCTTGCGAGCGGCGGCGAGGGAGTAGACCTGGAAGCCGCCCGAGTCGGTGAGGATGGGCTTGGGCCACGACATGAAGCCGTGGAGCCCGCCGTGCCGCTGGATGAGCTCGTGCCCTGGGCGCAGGAAGAGGTGGTAGGTGTTGCCGAGGATGATCTGCGCGCCGATGGCGTCGAGATCGTCGGGGGCGATGGCCTTCACGCTGGCGGCGGTGCCGACGGGCATGAAGATGGGGGTCTCGACGATCCCGTGGGGGAGGGTGAGGCGCGCGCGCCGCGCGGCGCTTCCAGGGTCCTGGTGGAGGAGATCGAAGGAGAGGGCCAAAGCTAGATCACCGTCGGTGGAGGAGTGGAAGCGATCGCCACGCGCGACCGCCATGGCTCACGTGGCGCGGGCGCCCTCCCGCGATAGGGCACGTACGGAAGGTTGTGCCGCAGTTCGACGGCGAGCGCCATGGATGAGATCGCGGGTATTGCGTCGCCAGAGGAGGTGGAGTGACCGCCCCTACGTGGATGGCGTGAAGGCACCCGCCGCGAGGTGGCGCGTGGGGAGAGTTCTCGGGGCAGATCGATAGGTCGCGGCACGGCTCAGACCACGAGCATCGCGTCGCCATAGGAATAGAAGCGATAGCGGCGTTCGACCGCCTCGGCGTAGGCAGCTAGGAGGCGCTCGCGGCCGGCGAGAGCGGCGACGAGCATGACCAGGGTGGAGCGGGGGAGGTGGAAGTTGGTGAGAAGCCCGTTTACCGCGCGGAAGGAGTAGCCCGGGCGGATGAAGAGCTCCGAGACGCCAGGGCCGGGCGCGACTGCGCCGCCCGCGACGGAGGCCGCCGACTCCAGGGTGCGCAAAGCGGTGGTCCCTACCGCGATCACCCGTCCGCCTGCGGTGCGGGTGCGGGCGATGGCTTCGGCGGCTGCGTTGGGGATCTCGTAGCGCTCCGCGTGCATGCGGTGATCGTCCACCTCGTCGGCGCGGACCGGGAGGAAGGTGCCGGGGCCGACGTGCAGGGTGACAGTGGTGGTCTCGACGCCCCTCGCCCGGAGCGCCTCGAACACCGGCTCGGTGAAGTGGAGGCCCGCGGTGGGCGCTGCGACGGCGCCGCGGCTCTTGGCGAAGATCGTCTGGTAGCGCTGGCGATCGGTCTCGTCCGCGGGGCGGCGCATATAGGGTGGGAGCGGCAGCTCACCCAGCTCATCCACCCGATCGAGGAAGCGATCGGGCGCCTCGTCGAAGGCCACGTCCACGAAGCCTCCATCGCCGATCGCCAGGATCTCGGCGTCAAGGGCGAGATCGCCCTGCCGCAGGCAGATCCTCTGCCCGAGGCGAAGAGGCTTGGACGAGCCGCCCATGCAGCGCCAAACGGCGCGGTCGCCTCGAGGCGCGAGTGGATCGCAGAGGAGCAGCTCGACCTTCCCGCCGGAGTCGACCTTCGCGCCCCGCAGCCTCGCAGGGATCACCTTGGCGTCGTTCAGCACCAGCAGATCGCCGGGGCGCAGAAAGCGGTCGAGGTGGCGAAACTCGTGATGGGTCGGGCGGCCGCCCGACAGCGTCAAGACCAGGAGGCGAGATGCGTCGCGCTGCGCCAACGGGGTCTGGGCGATGCGGTCATCAGGGAGGTCGAAGTCGAAGTCGGAGGTCTTCATCGTCTCGGTTGGCGAGCCACATCTGGCGCGGCGAACGGTGTCTCTGGCCCCGCACTCGGGTCTCGAGACAGGGGCGCGAGTGTAGTCCGAACGCCTGGCCATCGGGAGCCTCTTCCCCGCCGAGCTTCGATCGGGAGGGCGGATGACCCGGTCGCAGCGACCCGTGGGCACGATCGATTGGTGCGGAGTGGGCCCTATCTTTCCCGCGCCTCGTTGACCGCCCAATGGAACCTCCAGGGTCCGGCAGTTCGGTAGTCCGCCGCAGCCGGGCGATCTGATCCGCCCGGCACAGGCTCTATCGCCGCCCCGCGCGCTTCATTCGAGCCTGCAGCGCGTATCGGTGGGCGCCCTACTGGCCGCTTCGACTTGACCTCTCAACTTGGTCGTGCACCCCAGCGACCGCGGCGCTCCGGTCCATGTCAGACCCCCGTGAGAGAATCTCCTCCATGGAAACGAACTACGACGAGTTCAAGGTGCTGCCTCCGGCCAAGACCTTCGCCGCGTCCGAGCGTGCCCGCTTGGAGCGCCTGGGCGAGGAGATCGCCGAGGTCTCCGCTCGGATCGATGCGGCCACCTATCGCCTCCTCTGCCTGATTCGGGAGTTCGATGCCAAGGGCGGATGGGGGCATCAAGGCGCGCTCACCTGTGCCCATTGGCTGTCCTGGCGCATCGGCCTCGACCGCGGCGCCGCTCGAGAAAAAGTGCGGGTCGCCCGCGCGCTGGCCCGTCTCCCCCTCGTCGAGGACGCCCTCCGCTGCGGCAAGATCAGCTACTCGAAGGCCCGTGCGATCACCAGGGTCGCCACCGCAGAGAACGAGCACGCCCTCATGACCTTCGCCGAGTACGCCACCGGCAGCCAGATGGAGAAGATCGCCCGATCCTACCGCCGGGTCCTCGTCCAATGCGAGGACGGCCGGATGCCCGAGGCCGACACCGAGCGCTACGTCCGCGTCCGCCACCTCGACTTCGGCATGGTCCGCATCGACGCCCACCTCCCCGCCGAGGAGGCCGAGGTCGTCATCAGGGCCCTCGACGCCATCCGCTACGCCGGCAACGACACAGCCGTCGCCGAAGATGCCGGTTCCACAGCGGAGGCAGGCGTTTCCGCGGAGGGAGGCGTTTCCGCGGAGGCAGGCGTTTCCGCGGAGGCAGGCGTTTCCCCGGAGGCAGGCGTTTCCCCGGAGGCAGGCGTTTCCGCGGAGGGAGGCGTTTCCGCGGAGGCAGGCGTTTCCGCGGAGGCAGGCGTTTCCGCAG
>JBEBXK010000045.1:0-28566 GCA_040391605.1 Vulgatibacter incomptus | reverse complement strand
GGAGGCGGATGCAATTCTGGGGGGTCCCGACCACCTGGCCGCAGCGGGCCATGAAGGTCGAGATGTATGGCAGGGTCGGGACCCACTTCTCCACCATGGAGCGAGCGGGCCTGGGGGGCTCGCCCTCGGTGAGGAGGGAGAGGCCGATCATCGCGCCGTCGATGGGGAGCTGCCCGGAGTGGTTGGAGACCAGGAGCACCCGCCCGTCCGGGACCCTCTCGATGCCGTAGGTTCGCACCCGGAAGTAATGCTTGTACATCCAGTAGAGGGGGCCGATCGCCGCGAGGGTGTAGTCGAGATCCATGCCGAAGGGATCGACGCCGTACTCGTTCGCGCGGAGGGCGAGCGCACGCAGCTTGCGCTCCATCTCCTCGCCGCCCAGTCGAAAGGTCAGGCTCCGAAGGCCATCCTGGACGAGTTGGCCGATCCCCGCGCGCATGGCGCCATGGTAGGGGCCGGGCCCTCGGAGCGAAAGCAAAGAAGCGTCCGAGGCGCTGAGAGAATCGTCCCGGTTCGACGCGGTTTCGATTCGCTCACTCGCGCTGCCTTCGACTGGCTCGCTCGGCATTCGCTCGTCCCCACCCGAAGAGGGGGCGCTCCTCTGATTCGCGTTGCCTGGAACGGCTCTGCTGGCGTTCGATCATCGCCGCTCCGGCTGCCCTACGGGAGCTCAGGGGCGAGTCGGGTGGCGGCCTCTTCGAGGGTGACGAGCTCGAAGTCGTCGCGGAGCCAGTCGAGGAGCTCGACGATCCGCTGCCTCTTCACGGCGGCTGCCGAGCGCAGGGGCCGGCGCCGGCGCAGGAGCTCGAGACTGATGCCGTCGCTCTCGTCGAGGAGATCGACACCCTGGAGCTGGATGGAGAGGAAGCTGCGGCGGCGGAGGGAGCGGTAGAGCACGGCGAGGGCGGACTTCGGGAGGGTGGTGACGACCCCGCCGGTGAGGGGGATCCGGGAGTAGAAGGACGTCGTCACCGGGAGCTCGAGGAGCTTGGCGCTCCCGCGGCGATAGGGATCCCTGGGGCTGGGACGATAGGGCTCCCTGGGGGCCAGCAGCGCGCCATGGCGATCGACGATCCCGCGCTCGCCCGCCGGCGTCGGCAACGGATCGAGGGCCAGGTGGAGCGGGCCAGGGAGGAGGGAGGCGTCGTAGAGATAGCCCGCAGCCTCCAGACCCTCCAGCAGGGAGGGACGCAGGATCCTCCCCAGGGAGCGGAAGCCCGTGGGCAGGTGTCCGATGCAGCGGGCGATCGCGGCGCCGCTCTGCTCGAGCCAGGTGGCGAGCTCGTGGGAGGGGAGGAGCGCGAGCTCGCCGCCGAGAGAGGGATCGAGGGTCCCGATCTCATGTCCGAGCTTCGCCAGGGACGCGATGGCCGCACCAGCCTCGCGATCTTCAAGGTCGTCGACGATGGCGAAGAAGGTCGCCGCGGCGCCTCGCCGGTCGAGGAGCTCGGCGTAGCGCTCGGGCGCACGGAGGGCGACGGCGGACGTACCTGCCGGGGGGAGAGTCCGTTCGTCGACGCCATAGCGCTGGCAGAGGAGGGGCAGACCCGTCAGATCGACGGAGATGGAGGCGAGCTTCCGCATCGCGGCGAGTCTACGAGAAGCGCATCGCCGGGAGGCAGGGAAAGCGTTGAAACGACGGGCTTCGAGGCTGTCGCTCGGCGGGGTGTGCTTCTTGCGCCCCGCTCGTCGCGTGGTAGCCTTTCTGCCAATTATCCAATGATGTCCAGAGGTCGCCGCTTCAGGGGAGGGAGCCGGCTTAGACCGTGAGGCGGTGCATGAGAGTCGGTTGTCCCACGTGCAGGGCTGTAGCCAACGTTGATGAACGCCAGATCCCGGCGGAGGGCTTAGAGATGCCGTGCCCTTCGTGTGGCGCGGTGTTCCGCGTGCGCGCGCGCGCCCTTCCTTCGGTGCCGCTGCCCGGCGGATCGCCTGCTGGCGCCTCTGGCTCTTTGCCTCTCCCTGGCGGAGCCCCTGCGGGTGTTCCAGGCTCGGTGCCGCTGCCGGGTGGATCGGCTGCCGGCGTCTCGGGCTCGGTGCCGGGTTCGCCTGCCGATGCGTCTGGCTCGGTGCCGCTGCCGGGTGGATCGGCTGCCGGCGTCTCGGGCTCGGTGCCGGGTTCGCCTGCCGATGCGTCTGGCTCGGTGCCGCTGCCGGGGGGATCGGCTGCCGGCGCTTCGGGCTCGGTGCCGCTGCCGGGCGCCGCATCCTCGGGGGAGGCGAGCGCCGACGCGGATCCCTTCGCCGCCTACGACGCCTTCGGCGCGACCCCGCACTTTGGCGGGCTCGATCTCAGCGATCCCTTCACGACGACGCCTCCCAGACCCGCGGTGGACGAGTTGGACTTTGGCGAGGCGGAGGGAGCGGCAGGAGGCCGGGGTGTGACCGCATCCCGCGCGACGGATCCCTTCGGGGCGGACGTCGGCGCCTTCGAAGCCCCTGGGATCTCGTCTCCCGGTCTCTCGGCGGAGAGCCTGTTCGCCGACGATGATCTGCCGCCACCGCCTCCTTCGACCATCGATTTCGACCTCTCTCAACCGCTGCATTCGGCAGCAGGGACCGCCGAGTACGAGCTGGGCGGGAAGGATCTCGACGAGCGCTCGCATTTCGCGGCGTCGTCACCTCCTTCGGAGCGGACCGACGGTTTTGGATTCGACGGTGCGGCGTCGATGGAGGCTGGGGGCCTCGACCCGCTGGACCTGCCGCCCCTGGTGGATGCGCCCTCCCAGCAAGTGGAGGACGACGTCTTGGAGTTTCTGCGGGATCCGCCGACAGGGACCGTCCTGCCTCCCGCTGCAGCGCCTCCTCCCCCCCCCGCGTCGGGAGCCCAGGACCCTCCGCCCCCCGTCTTTCATCTTCGGCGATCGAATGGAAAGCGGATCGGCCCCTTCGATCACGAGACCATCCTCCGCTTGCTGCGGCAGGATCAGGTCGACGGCAGCGAGGAGTTCTCCGAAGACGCCGAAGAGTGGTTCTCGCTCCGGGACCTCCCCGACGTCGCCACCATCCTCCAGAGCCGTCGGGTAGCGCAGCCGAGAGCGGCGCCGCCCGTGGTCGGACCCGTGCTCCAGCGCGGTGTCGTGGTGCAGACGGAGGAGGAGAACGTTTCGGCAGATGGCGTCGACGCCGGAAAGGCGTCGGCCGGCGTGGGCTTGGGTCGCAAGCTCTCAGCAGGCCTGGGGCCGATCCCGCCGCGAATCGCCCTGATGGCAGGCGGCGGTGTCGCGGCGGCAGTCGGCCTCGCCGTCGTCGCCAGCCTCGTCTTCGGGGGCGGGGCCGAAGTGCAGGTGGCAGCAGCAAAGGGAGGGGCCATCTCGGAGGGAGCCGTCCGGCAGATCCACGCCGAGCTGCTGCGCGACAATCTGGCCTCGGGGCAGAAGGCGCTCGCGCTCGCCTCGGCCCTGGTGAAGGACCACCCCGACGATCCGCTGGCGCAGGCCCTGGAGGCCAGGGCTGCCTTCACCTTGAACCGTCGCCACGGCGCGGCGGGAGGTGCCGCCGCTGTGGCGAGGCAGCGTCTCGCCGGCCTGGACGCTGCGCAGAGGCAGCGGCCGGAATGGAGAAAGGCCGCTGTCGCCGCGGGATTCCTGGATGGAAACACAGGCGTGGATCGAAGCTGGCTGATCGAGCAATCCAAGGCCCATCCCAGGGATCTCGATCTGCTCTCCCTCCTTGGCGAGGGGGCGCTGCTCTCCGATGATTCGGGATCGGCGCGGACCTGGTTCTCGCGGCTGCAGGCCGAAGATCCCCGGAGCCCGCTGGCGTTGCACGCCCTGGGCGTTCTGCGCCTCCGCGAGGGCGGCGGCGCGGCGGCGGCCCAGCTCTTCGAGGAGGCGTTGGAGGCCGAGCCGCTACACGCGATCTCCGCCGTCGAGCTCGCCCGAATCGCGCTGGCCGGCGGGGACGTCGCCGATGCGAAACGGCAGCTCGCACGGGCGATGTCCGAGCAGGCGATGCCCGGCCTCGGGAACCCCGAGCGGATCGTCGCCGGGCTGCTTCAGGCCGAAATCGAGCTGCACGAGAGAGCGCCCGCTGCGGCGGAGGACGCGCTGCGGCGCGCCCTGGCCTTGGATGCGGCGAGCGTCGACGCCCGCCTCGCCTTGGGGCGCTTCCTCCTCGAGCGGCATCGGAGCCAGGACGCCGCCGAGATCCTCGCGGCGGAGCCAACGGCGGATCGTCCGGAGCTGATCCGCCTCCTCGTGAAGGCTTATCTCATGGAGGGGAAGGCCGCCCAGGCCGAGACCCGGGTGGAGGCGCTGGCGAAGAAGGCGCCCAAGAGCGACCTGCTCCCCGAGCTTCGAGGGCTGATCCTCTCTGCCAGCGGAAAGGCCGAGGAGGCGATCGCCTCGTTCGAGATCGCGGCGACCCAGGCGCCCGAGAGCTTGGAGCCGCTCCTCGCGCTGGGGTGGGCGCAGCTCCATGCGGGCTATCGACCGCAGCTGGCGGCGACGATCGAGAGGATGGAGGCGCTCATCGCCAGCGCCGCTTCGGCGAAGGAGGCCTCCGCATCCATCGACGGAGAGGCGGCTGATGCGCCCGCAGGCGGAGAAGCCCATGCCGAGGCTGGCGCGACGCCGGAAGGCGGAGAGGGTGTGGTCGCGGCGAAGGTGGACGCAGGCGCTGGTGCGACGCCGGGAGGCGGCGAGGGTTCAGTCGCGGCGAGGGCGGGCGCCGGCGCTGGCCCCGCTGCTGGCGAAAAAGAGGCGAAGCGGGGCGTCGCCCAGCGCGAGGCGATCTCGCCGCTGCTTCGGGCGGAGCTGCAGCGGCTCGTCGGGGAGCTGCGGTTGGCGGATGGGGACGCCGCCGGTGCGCTGAAGGCCTTCGGCTCCGCCGTCGCCCTCGCGCCGACCGACTCCCTTCCCCTGGTGGGCAAGGGGCGGGCCCTCCTCGCCCTCGCTCAGGTGGACGAAGCGGCGGCGGTCCTCGAGGATTCGATCGCGCTCAATGACTCCTCCACGCAGGCGCTCCGGGCGCTGGGGACGTTGCAGTGGGAGCAGGGCAAGCGGGAGCAGGCGATCGAGACCCTGGGCAAGGCCGCTGCCATCGCGCCGGCGGACACATCGCTCCTCCTCCGGCTCGCCGCCGCCCAGGCCGACGCCGAGCGTTGGGACGCTGCGCTGCTGAGCGCCGAGGCCGCCCTGGGCCGGGACGACCGTCTCGCCGAGGCTCATTTTCAACGCGCCCGGAGCCTGTTGGGCCGAGGCGACGCCAAGGGCGCCGAGTCGGCGATCCGGCGGGCGATCAGCCTGGAGAAGGACGATCCCCGCTGGCAGCTGCAGCTCGGCAGGATCTACGAGTCCAGCGGGGCGATGGCCCAGGCGCTGGACGCCTACCGCAAGACCACCGCGCTCCAACCCTCCAACGTGGACGCGCTGGAGGGCGCCGGCAGGATGCTCCTGGCGCTGGGGGGCCACGCGGAGGCGGTGAAGAGCCTCGAAGCTGCCCTGGCGCTGGACCCTGGCAGGACGCACCTCCTGGAGGCGATCGCCGACGGCTACCTCAAGTCTCGCAACTACAAGAAGGCCATCGGCGCCATCGAACGGGCGCAGGCGGGCGGCGCCAAGGGCCTCAGCTTCAAGCTCGCCAGGGCGTACCAGGAGCAGGGGAAGACCAACGAGGCGATCACCTTCCTCCAGCGATCCATCAAGGAGGATCCCGACGAGGCCAACGCCTTCCGCTACCTGGGCTATGCGCTCAAGGAGAAGAACCGGATCCGCGAGGCCATCGGTGCGTTCAGGACCTACCTCGAGAAGAGCCCGGCCGCCGAGGACAAGGCGGAGATCGAGGACGAGATCGCCGTCCTCCAGCTCTGAGAGTTTGTGTAACAAACTCTCGGCGTAGCCGGAGGCGGAGCGAACGTAAGAAAGAACGAAGGAATCGGGCTCGCCATAGGTGGGACCGTCTTCACACGCTCTGATGGCGGGTCGCCGCCTCCCCTGCGAAGCCTTGCCGTGGGACCGGGGCGATCTGCTATAGATCGACAGCGATCCAATAGGGTGAGTGTAAGGAGCCAGCTACATGGGGTTGAAAGAGCGCCGGGCCGAGGCCATGGCGACGCTGGGTTTGGCTAGGGTCGCGGGGGCGGAAGGCAGCCCCCTGCCGCCCAAGACATTGGAGGCGGACGGCTACGCCTTCCTCTTCACCGATCTCGATCAGCAGGTCTCGATCCTGGGGCGGCCCATCGCCTCCCTCGATCTCTCCCTCCCAGAGCTGCGCGGAAAGCTGGAGGCCTGCGCCGGCCCGCCCCCCTATCGGACCGAGGCGGCGAGCGAGGCCTACACCTATCCGATGCTCCTCTGCGGTCCGGATCGGCAGGTCGACGAGGCCTACCTCTTCGCGAACGGGGACGGGCAGCTCCTGGGCGGTGATGAGGCGAGGCGCCCCGATTGGCCCCAGGTCGTCGCTGCGCTCCACCGCGCCCTGGGGCAGGTGGTCCCGGCGGCCTTCGAGGACAAGGTCTACGATCCCGACGCCGAGGCCTGGATCTATTATGGCGTCCGCGGCGGCGAGCCCTTTGAGGAGATGGTCGAAGGCGAGGAGCCGCCGGAGTGGGCCGACTCGTAGGCGTCCAGAGTTTGCGCCGACGTCGTCGTTGACGGGGCGCGGGGCCTCCCCCTAGATTGCGGCGCTATGCTCGATCTCAAATACGTCCTGGCGAACTTCGACGAAGTCGCCCGCAAGCTCGCGCGTCGCGGCGGCGGCGTCGATCTCTCGCCCATCCAGAAGCTGGGGGCGGATCGGCTCCGCCTCGTGCAGGAGAGCGAGTCCCTGCGCCAGCGGCAGAACGCCGCCAACGAGGGGATGAAGGAGCTCGCCAAGGCGGGCGGCGAGGCCATGGCCGCAGCCCGGGCGGAGCTCAAGGAGCTCTCCGGCCAGATCAAGTCGATGCAGGAGGCGCTGGATCGGGTCGAGGCCGAGATCAACCAGGCGCTGCTCTTCATCCCCAACCTCCCGTCGGAGTTCACGCCCGACGGCAAGAGCGAAGCGGACAACGTGGTGGTCCGCACATGGGGTGAGAAGCCATCGTATGACTTCGAGCCCAAGACCCACGACGAGCTCGGGGTGGCGCTGGGGATCCTCGACTTCGAACGCGCCTCCAAGATCTCGGGGACCCGCTTCGTGGTGATGCAGAAGTTGGGCGCGAGGCTGGAGCGGGCCCTGGCCAGCTTCATGCTCGATCTCCACACCTCTCGTGGCTACACCGAGGTGCTCCCGCCCTACCTGGTGAACCGCGCCTCGATGACGGGAACCGGACAGCTCCCCAAATTCGAGGACGACGCCTTCAAGACGGCGGACGAGAATCCGCTGGACGTGAAGTTCCTGATCCCCACGGCGGAGGTGCCGGTCACCAACCTCTACCGCGACGAGATCCAGGAGCCCGGCGTACTGCCCATCCGACACTGTGCGTGGACCCCGAGCTTCCGCCGTGAGGCGGGGAGCTACGGGCGTGACACCAAGGGTCTCATCCGTCAGCACCAATTCCATAAGGTGGAGCTGGTGAAGATCGTCGAGCCGGAGCGCTCCGCGGAGGAGCTAGAGAGCCTCACCGCCGACGCGGAGGAGGTGCTCAAGCGCCTCGGCCTCCACTACCGCCTGATGGAGCTCTGCACCGGCGACCTCGGCTTCGGCTCGGCGCGCTGCTACGACATCGAGGTCTGGCTCCCGGGGCAGGGCGCCTACCGGGAGATCTCCTCCTGCTCGAACTTCGAGGACTTCCAGGCGCGGCGGGCGTCGATCCGCTACCGGACGGCCCCCGGCGGGAAGCCCCGGCTGGCCCATACGATCAACGGATCGGGCCTGGCCATCGGCAGGACGGTGGTGGCGATCCTGGAGCAATACCAGCGGGCGGACGGCAGCGTGGCCATCCCCGAGGTCCTGGTGCCGTACATGGGCGGGGCCGCGGAGATCCGCTAACGTCCGGCTGGGGAACTTTCCCGCTTGCCCGTCTTGGGAAGCCCATGCTAGGAACCGCGCCCACGCTGGTTGTTTCCAGGCAGCAGATGCTGGAGGAGTGGCCGAGCGGTTTATGGCGGCGGTCTTGAAAACCGCTGGGCGCTGCGAGGCGTCCCGAAGGTTCGAATCCTTCCTCCTCCGCCAACGACAAGTGAATAGCTGGACCGAAGGGCAGGTGGTAGAGATGCCCATCGCATTTGGAGAGATGGCCGAGAGGCTGAAGGCACCGGTTTGCTAAACCGGCATACGGGTCAAACTGTATCGAGGGTTCGAATCCCTCTCTCTCCGCCACGTGAAGGAAGAAGACGGGCCCTTAGCTCAGCTGGATAGAGCGTCGGACTACGAATCCGAAGGCCGCAGGTTCGAATCCTGCAGGGCCCGCCAATTGATGATGCCTCTCTCCGACGAAGATTTCTTTGAGCTCGCCATGGACCAGGCGAGGGAGGCTGCGGAGGAGGATGAGGTCCCGGTCGGTGCGGTCGCCGTCTTCGAGGGCGGCGTCGTCGGCACGGGGCGAAACGGCAGGGAGGCGAGAGCCGATCCCCTGGCGCATGCCGAGCTGGTCGCGATCCGAGAAGCGTCGCGAAGGTTGGGTCGGTGGCGCCTCACGGGAGTCACCCTCTACGTCACCCTGGAGCCCTGCGCGATGTGCGCGGGAGCGGTGGTGAACGCGCGGATCGATCGCCTCGTCTACGGGGCGTCGGATCCAAAGGCAGGAGCGGTCGGCTCGCTGTACGAGATCTGCACCGACCCGAGGTTGAATCATCGGGTGGAGGTCGTGAAGGGGATCAAGGCCGAAGAGGCCGGCGCCCTCCTCACGGAGTTTTTCCGCCGCAAGCGAGCGGCGGGTCGTTAGCTGTACGGGCCTTGGCCCTTTTTGTTTCGGAGAGATGGCCGAGCTGGCTGAAGGCTCCTGACTCGAAATCAGGTGTACTGGAAACGGTACCGGGGGTTCGAATCCCTCTCTCTCCGCCAGTCGTCGTAGGAAATGAAGAGGGGGCGCGACGGAACGAATCCGGCGCGCTCCCGGTTCTGGAGAGGTGACCGAGCGGCTGAAGGTGCACGCCTGGAAAGCGTGTGTACTGGAAACGGTACCGAGGGTTCGAATCCCTCCCTCTCCGCCACGTTTTTTGTTTGCGATAGCCGGGTCCGGGTAACGCGGGGACGCAAACCCCGCCAGGCCCGGAAGGGAGCAACGGTAGCGCACCTTCGCGTGTACTCGGGGTGCCCGGCTATCACCATCTGGACGCCCTCTTCGGCCCTCGGGTCCAAGAGGCGAGTCTTCGAGCGGGAGGGGATCCTCGATGGATCCCTTCCCGCTCGTTTTTTTTGACCCTCGCCGGCGTCGCTTCTCCCCCTTTCCCTCGAGAGGGGGGCGGGTTACACACGCTATGAGCCCGTGGGAGAGTCGGTCTCGCCTGGCGCGAGAGCGATCCTTTCTGCTCGCGCTGCGTGCGAGAGGGCTCCTCGGTTCGTGAGCCTCTTCACGAAATCCGTTTCCCAGGAGACGTCCATGAGCTACCTCGTCCTCGCCCGCAAGTGGCGGCCTCAGGCCTTCGACGACGTCACCGGGCAGGAGCACGTCGTCCAGACCCTGGCCAACGCCATCGCCCAGGAGCGGCTGGCCCATGCCTTCCTGCTCTGCGGCCCGCGCGGGGTGGGAAAGACCACCACCGCCCGCTTGCTGGCCCGGGCCATGAATTGCGCCGAGGGCCCCACGGCGACGCCTTGCGGCGTCTGCGCGCCCTGCAAGGAGATCGTGGCCGGATCGTCGGTGGACGTGGTGGAGATCGACGGCGCCTCGAACAACGGGGTGGACAGCGTCCGGGAGCTTCGGGAGTCCGCGCGCTACCTCCCCCAGCGGGATCGCCACAAGGTCTTCATCATCGACGAGGTCCATATGCTCTCGGTGGCGGCCTTCAACGCGCTGCTGAAGACCCTCGAAGAGCCGCCTCCCCACGTGAAGTTCATCTTCGCGACCACCGATCCTCAGAAGCTGCCGGAGACGATCCTCTCGCGGGTACAGCGCCACAACTTCCGGCGGGTCCCGGCGGCGAAGATGGTGGAGCGCCTCCAGGGGATCTGCCGGGGCGAGGGGATCTCCATCTCCGATCACGCGCTGGCTCTGATCGCGCGACAGGCCGACGGGGGCATGCGAGACGCGCTCTCGCTCCTGGATCAGCTCCTCTCGGCGGTGGGATTGGAGATCGACGACGCCGCGGCGGAGGAGGCGCTGGGGCTGGTCGATCGCGCGGTGGTGCAGGGGCTGGCCGATGGCTTGATCGATCGCAACGGCAGGGCGGTGGTGGAGCTCCTCGCGGCGATCTACGAGCGGGGGATCGATCCCAAGAGGCTCTGCGAAGAGCTCGCCCACCACCTGCGGGATCTGATCTACGTGCAGGCCATCGGCCAGGCGCCCGATGGACTCGGCGACGTCGAGGCTGCGGCGCTGACGGCACAGGCCGGCCGGGTGGATCCGACCCAACTCGCCAGGCTCTTCGATCGGGTCCATGGCGCGATCCGGGAGCTGAGCTTCGCCGCGCAGCCGCGGCTGGCCCTGGAGGTCGCCCTCCTCTCCGCCGTGCACCTGGCCCCGGCGCAGGGCCTCGCCGCCCTGGCGGCGCGGCTGGAGGCCTTGGCTGGCTCGCTGGGATCCGGCGGCCCGCCCACGGTTGGTAGCGGCGGGAGAGGCGCGCCCCGGGTCGCGGCGCCGCCCGCTCCGCGGAGTGTGCAGCAGGCGTCGGCGCCGCCCGCTCCCCGTAGCGCCGGGGGCCACGGCGGCTCGCGTCCCGGCTCCCTTGGCGGAGGGGCCAAGGCGTCGCCCCCTGCGCCGGAAGACGATCTCATCGGCCAGGTCGAGGCCCTCGCCAGGGCGAAGGCCGGCGGCCCACGACAGTCCGGTGGCAGGGCATCGCCAGGGCGTCCGCCTGCCGCCGGGGGAGACGATGAGCCTGGCGGCGGCGGCAGACCCTCGGCGCCGAATCGATCCCAAGGCCTCTCGCGCCCCGCTCCCGTGGGATCTCGCGGGAGCAGGCCCGCCGATGGCCGCGGCATCGGGGCGCCCGCACCCCGTGGCGAGGTCGCCCCTCCCGCACTCGAGCCAGTCGCTGGTCGCGGCATCGTCCCGGCGGCGCTCCGCGGCACCATCGCTCCCTCGATCGAGCGAACCAGCGGAGGTCGACCTGCGTTCGACGAGGACGAGCCGCCACCGCCGGGAGACTTCGATCTTCCCCCGGACTTCGACGAGGCGCCAGCGCGCACCTTCGTCGTCGACACTTCACCTGGTGGATGCGCCACCAACGAATGCGGGGATGTCCCTGCGACGGTTCCTGCGGCGAAGGACGATCGATCCCTCTCGATTCATGAGCGATGGTCGCTCGCCCTGGAGGTGATTCGTGCCAAGGACGAAATGCTCTATCGGATCCTGGCGGAGGGTCGGTTGGCCTGGTTGCGGGACGGCGAGATCGCCCTGGGATTCAGCCCCTCCAACGCCTTCCATCGGGCGCAGCTCGAGAGCGGCAGCTCCAGGGGGCAGGCGGAGGAGCTGTTCTCCGCCTGGTTCGGCAAGCCCACCCGGCTGAAGGTCCAGGCCGCCACGGAGGACGCCCCGGCGTCGGTGGCGGATCAGGATCGCAGCCTCCGCGAGCAGCGGGCCCAGCGGCTGCGGGCCGAGGCGCGAGAGCATCCGGCGGTGCTCGCCGTCCTATCCACATTGGGCGGCACGATCGAGGCGATCGATGTGTTGGAGGAGCGGTAGACTCCGCGGCCATCCCCAAGCCCGTGGACCGTTTGTGGCCACGGCGGAGACAAAGGAAGAGGAAGATGCCCGGCTTCGACTACAACACCCTCATGCGGCAGGTCCGCAAGATGCAGGAGGAGGCCTCCAGGAAGAAGGAGGAGCTCGCCGCCACCGTGCGGATCGAAGGCAAGGCCGCCGACGGCCTCGTGGTCGCCACGGTGAACGGGGTACGCGAAGTGGTCGGTCTGAAGATCGATCCCAAGGCCGTCGACCCCAACGATCTCTCCATGCTCGAGGATCTGATCATCGCCGCCGTCAACCAGGCCCTCGCCGACGCCAAGATTCAGGAAGACGCCGAGATGGGCAAGCTCACCGGCGGCATCAAGATCCCCGGCCTCACCATGTAGCTGAGAGTCGTCGCCTGCTTCACTTGGGCGGCCCTTCGGCCCTCGGACGAAAGACCCATCCGCTTGACCCCCGATCCCATCCAGCGCCTCACCGTCGAGTTGGCCAAGCTCCCCGGCATCGGGGAGAAGACCGCCCAACGCCTCGCCTTCCACATCCTCCGCGCCAAGGAAGACTACGCCCGCGGCCTGGCGTCGGCCCTGGTCGACGTGGTGGAGAAGGTGCGCCTCTGCAGCGTCTGCTGCAGCCTCACCGAGGCGGATCCTTGTGCCCTCTGCCTGGATCCGCGGCGGGAGGATCGGATCCTATGCGTGGTGGAGAACGTCCCCGACCTCCTCGCGGTGGAGCGCACCCGCGAGTTCCGCGGGCGCTACCACGTCCTCCACGGCGCCCTCTCCCCCCTGGACGGCGTCGGCCCCGATCAGCTCCGGATCAAGGAGCTGATCCGGCGGCTGGGCAGCCCCGCCGATGATCGGCCGGCGGTGGAGGAGGTGATCGTCGCCACCAACCCGGACGTGGAGGGGGAGGCGACGGCGCTCTACCTCACCAGGCTGCTGCGCCCGCTGGGCGTGCGGGTCACCCGCATCGCACAAGGGGTGCCCATGGGCGGCGATCTGGAGTATGCCGATCAGGTGACCCTGGCTCGGGCGCTGGTGGGGCGACGGGAGATCTGATCCCCATCGGGACGGGCAGCGTGGCTTCGCAGAGGCGATGGCTCACGGACCTGGCGTGCTGCGTCCTACGCGCCGGCGCCCCGTCCAAGCCAAGGAGTTCGATGTGCGCGTCTATCTCATTCGACATGGCAACGCCGCCGACGTCGGCGGCTACGATCGCGACGACGATCGCCCGCTGACCGCGGAGGGCCGGAGGCGGATGAAGCTCTCGGCCGGCGCCTGGCTCACGAGCCACGAGCCCTTCCCTGAGCGCTGGCTCGTCTCCCCCCTGGTTCGCGCCGTTCAGACCGCGGAGATCTGCAGCGCCGCGCTGGCCAGCGAAGGGGACATCGACGTCACGCGGCTCCTGATCCCCGAGGCCCGGATCTCGGAGGTCGCCGAGCGCATCGGCATAGAGCCGGTCGACACCCTGGCCCTCGTCGGGCACCAGCCTCTGCTCGGTGGCCTCGCCGCCTGGCTCCTCGGCTGGAAGACCGTCCCGGCCCAGCTCCTCCCCGGCGCGATCCTCGCGATCGATCTGGATGGGGAGGGCGGCGGAACCCTCGCCTGGCATATGCCGCCAACGGCCGACGAGGGAGCGCCGCCGATCCTCCGGCCTCAGTAGCGTCGATCCCCCGGGGCAGGAGAGGGACGAGGCGGCGATCGATCTTCATCGCATGGGAGCGATCGCCGGCTTGCGCTCGTCAGGGTCCGGTGGTGAACTCCGAGTCCGAGTGGTAGCTGATGGTTCCCCCGAAGTATGGCTGCCGCAGGCCGGCGAGCCCGCTCCCATCGGTGAGATCGTCCGGCCCCATCCCGGGATCGACGAAGGCCTGAACCTCCAGCGCGCCGAATGTATGCGCGGAGAGCTCGACTCCGAGATCGTTCAACTCGGAGACGTCGAAGCTGGTCTGGGAGCCGGGGAGGATGATGGAGAGCTCCAGGAAGGCGTCGTCATAGTCAGTATAGCCAAGCCAATAGTTGGTCGCGCCTGGCACCGGAGTCCAAGCGAAGGTCGGCGACCTGGACGTTACGGTCCCGCTGATCGGACTCGTGATGCTGAGCCGGGTCGTGGCCGGAAGGCTGAGGTGCGTCGTACCGCCGAGCTGCGCCGGCGCACGGACGAGGGCGGAGTTTCCAGCCGCGTCACGACCCTCCAGCAATAAGCTGCCTCCCTCGAGCGGGATCTCGAAGCTGGCGATCGCCGGAGACGCCTCGACTCGGTCTCCTCCCGAGAACCACGCTCCCAGCACGGTGAAGGTGTCGATTCGGATGGTCGCGCCGATCGAGTAGGCCCCCGGATCGAATGAGACGGCGGTGGAGGCGGTAGGGACGGGCTGATCCATGACCAGGCTGAGCTCGCTCTTGTCCTCGCCAGCCGAGATCTCGAAGGGATCGAGGCTCCCCGCGAGGAAATACGAGAGATCTCCGTCCGCGAGCTGCTCCGTATGCACGAAGACGAGCGAGCCGGTGTAATCGGCGGGGCCGTACCAATAGAGTTGGCCGGCGAAGGTGCTCGACGAGCGAGGACCGGTGAGAGTAGGTGGCGGAGAGCCCACCAGCGATCTTCGGACCCAATGGGCTTGGCCTGACGGCAGAGGGTAGGGAGGGCCGTCGAACGTCCCTCGGATGGAGGCCATCTCGGATGAATCGGATCGAATGTACATTCGCACGATGGGATCGGCGCGGGTGAGGCCGCGCAACACCTCGACACGCTTGAACTCGATCAGGTCGTCCCAGATGATCGTGAGGTCGTAGGGGATCTCCACGTCGAGAAATTGGAAGGTTCCGCTTGGACCCGTCGTGACGGCGTGGGCCATGTCACCGTTGAGCACGACGACGGCCCCGGCCGTAGGCTCGTTGGCTCCCGCGTTGTGGCTCAAGTAGACGCCGTTCACGTCGATTCGGGTGGTAGCGGAGCCGCCGCTGCCTCCGTCGCCGCCGCTGCCTCCGCCGCTGCCTCCGTCGCCGCCGCTGCCCCCGACGCCGTCGCTGCCTCCGACGCCGCCGCTGCCTCCGTCGGAGCCCCCGCATCCCACCCCGAACGCTACGGCGGCGATCAACGCCACCAACCACCTGATACCCATTCGAACGCTCCTCTCTCCGGATCCCATGACGGGCCGGAGTCAGAGGTCCAAAGTGAAACAGTCGCTGGGCCTTCGCCAGATAATCACCGGCGAGTCGTCTTCTGATTATGTTTTCTGTCGTGATCGGTGCAAAACGGCCGGAGCGCCGCCGTCGCCGCATCGGGGCGGCGCCTCATCCAGACGAGTCTCGAGCCGGGGGGACGGCTGCCCCTCATCCGTGCTCGTAGACCTTCGCCATGAGCGGCAGCAGCTCCATCTCCGCCCACCCGTCGGCGCCCACGATCAGCTCCTTGCGAGGGGCCTTCTCTTCCGGGCCGGTGTGGAGGATCCGCCGCCAGCGCCCCGGGGTGGGCTGGAATGGCAGCCGCTGTGGCCGTCGAGAAAAGGCGAAGATCGCCAGGAGGCGGGCGCTGCCGTCTTCGCTCCATCGCTCCATGGTCACCGCCTCCTGCGGATCGAAGGCGCGAACGAGGAGCCTCTCTCTGCGGTCGGGGCCGGCCAGGGCGGGGTGGTGTCTGCGAAGAGAGATGGCTTCGCGGTAGAAGGCCAGGACCTCGGCGTGGGGATCGCGGAGCCGATCGTCCCATTGGAGGATCGCTCGCTCGAAGGTCGCCTCCGCCTGGGGGTCCGGGACCTCTCCCTGCCACTCGAAGGCCGAGAACTCGTGGCGCCTCCCCTCCGTCACCGAGCGGGCGACGCCCGGATCGCCGTGGGAGGTGAAGTAGGGGAAGGGCTGCGTTGCCGCGAACTCCTCGCCCATGAAGAGGAGGGGGACCTCCGGGCAGAGGAGGACGACCGCCGCCCCGACCTTCGCCGCCTGGATTCCGACGAGAGCCGCGATCCGATCGCCTCGGGCGCGGTTTCCGATCTGATCGTGGTTCTGGAGGCAGACCACGTGACGCTCCGCCGGGATCCCCGAGGTGCTCTTGCCGTAGCGCGTGCCGCGGAAGGACGAGGGGCGCGAGCCGTCGTAGACGAAGCCCCGCTCCAACGCCGCCGCGACGTCGGAGGCCCTGCCGTAGTCTTCGTAGTAGCCCTTGCGCTCCCCGCTCGAGATCGCGTGGAGGGAGTGGTGGAGATCGTCGCTCCATTGGGCGTCATGGCCCCACCCCCCCTCGCTCCTGGGCCGGACGGTGATCGGATCGTTTCGATCGCTCTCGGCGATCAAGGCGCCACCCGCCGCCTGCACCGCCTCGCCGATCTCGGCGAGGACGTGGCGCGGGCTCGCGTCCTGGATCATCTGGACCGCGTCCAGGCGCAGGCCGTCGAAGCCATAGTCCCGGATCCACTGCAGGGCGTTGTCTCGGAAGTACGAGCGGACGAAGTCGGCGCCGACGTCGTCGAAGTTCAGGGCGTCGCCCCAGGGGGTCTCGTGTTTGTTGGTGAAGTAGGGGGCGAACTCCCGGAGGTAGTTCCCCTCGGGGCCCAGGTGGTTGTAGACCACGTCGAGGATCAGCGCGATCCCCTTGGTGTGGGCAGCGTGCACCAGTCGAGAGAGGCCCGAGGGGCCGCCGTAGCTCTCCTGCACCGCGAAGGGATGCACGCCGTCGTAGCCCCAGCCACGCTCGCCTGCGAAGGCCGCCACCGGCATCAGCTCGATGGCGTTCACCCCCAGCTCGTCCCGGAGGTAGTCGAGCTTGTCCACGACGCCGTCGAAGGTGCCGGCCGGTGTGAAGGTGCCGACGTGCAGCTCGTAGATCACCCAATCCGCGACGGGCCCCGCGGCGAAGCGCTGGGTTCGTCGCCTGCCGAGGTCGACGGTGGCGCTCGGGCCATGCACTCCGTCCGGCTGTCGCCGGGAGCGCGGATCGGGGCGCCGCCTCCCGTCGGCGAAGACATAGAAGTAGCGATCGCCTGCCTCGACCCCGGCGACCTCGACGCCGAAGACGTCGCCATCCCTGTGAAGCTCCAGCCGCCGCGGATCGTCACCCTCCCTGCGCGGGAGGAGCTCGAGCTGCAGGGAAGCGGCGCGGGGGGCCCAGACGCGAAAGGACCATCGGCCATCCGGCAGCGGGTTCGCGCCGAGGCCTGGGTCTTCGGGATCTCCAGTCGTCTGCTGCGGATCCTGGGTGGGAGTCATCGCTCCACGTTCGCCCAAAATCATGCGCCGGACCACTACGGAGGCCTTCGATCCGGTAGCCCTTTCGGGGCGACGGTATCGCCTTCAGGCGCCGCGATCGCTTCAGAGAGCCCTTGTGTCGAGGAGGTCTGCGAGCGCCGGAGGTGAGCGGGCGCCAGCAAGAGCACGCTGCGCACAGCGCGCCTCAGACAATCGCGCGCGCTTTGGGCGGGGCGATTGTTCCACCGACACTGTGACCCCCGCGGAGATCACCGTGGGGCGGGAGCGACTCCTTCGGCTCGTGCCCCTCTCGCGCCCTCGATCGGCTTCAGCTATCGACCTCGATCACCTTGGTGCGGGCCCAGGAGTCGCCGAGTCGCCTGCCCTCTGCGTCGGTCAGCACCTTGTAGAGCTCGGTGAGGCCGAGGGCCAGGGAGGCGAGGCCGACGGGGATCGCGAGGATCCAGCCCAGCACCGGGATGAAGAGGAGCGCCGAGATCACGCCGCCCAGGGCGAAGACCCAGTTGCGACGCATCGAGGTCTCGAGGTCCATCGGCTTGCCGTCGAGGCGCACGGGCCGCAGCTTCATCACCTTCTTGCCGAGGGACCGCCGATCCATGAAGTCGAACTCGAGGCCGTCGCGCAGCAGCCAATACGCTGCGGCGATGAGGCCGCCTACCACCGGGATCATCGCCACGAGCACCGCCGCCACCGCGTCGATGATCCCTGCGACGAAGCGCTTGCCGAGGTCCGCCTTGGCCCGGGGGACCGCGATGGCATCGCGCTGCTGTGCCTGGCTCCCGTCGGGACGTGATGCCTCGTTGGCCGAAGCCGCGAAGTCGCTCTGCTCTGCCATGGTCGATTCCCCTTGCGGCCCGGGATGGGCCATTCGGTCTCGTGTTTCGATCGGTAGAGGAGAGAGATTATCACGCGGCGGCCCCTGGCCAGCAGGGATTGGGAGGGCGCCGTCCCGTCGTGGCAGCCCGAGGAGGTGGCCCTCGGTCCGGGCAGACGACCAGGAGTTCCCAAGCGCCTGTGAAGAAATCGTCCTGGCGCAAGGCGAGGGCGACTCTCTCCGAGGCGCCGTCTACTCCACCAGCCAGGTGTCGCCGGCGTGGAGGAGCTTCTCGAGATCGCCCTCGCCCTGGCGCGCTATGATCTCGCTTCGCTGCGCGACCTCGAGCTCGTGGTGGACCGCCCGCTCGGCAGCGCGGAAGACGCCGATCGGCGTTGGGAAGTCAGGGCCCATCCCGGCGAGGAGGAGGGAGAGCGCCGGCGCCGCCTTCTCGTCCCAGACCAGCAGGTCCCGCTCGGTGACGCCGTCGACCCCCAGCTCCACCACCTTCGGCGTCAGTCCTTCCAGGAGGATCCCCTTGGTGCCGTCGGCGAAGAGCAGCGGCTTGCCGTTCTCGAGGCGGAGCTGGTTCGCGGCCTTGGTCTCCTTGTTGGTGAGGTGCGCGAAGGTGCCGTCGTTGAAGACGTTGCAGTTCTGGTAGATCTCCACCAGCGCCGCTCCCTTATGGGCTGCCATGCGATGCATCACGCCCTGGAGGTGCTGGGCGTCCACGTCGATGGAGCGGGCCACGAAGGAGGCGCCGGCGCCGAGGGCGAGCTGGATCGGATCGAAGGGCGCGTCGATCGAGCCGTAGGGCGTCGACTTCGCCTTCTTGCCGGTCTCGGAGGTCGGCGAATACTGCCCCTTGGTCAGGCCGTAGATCCGGTTGTTGAAGAGGAGGATCTTCACGTCCACGTTGCGGCGCAGCACGTGGATGAAGTGGTTCCCGCCGATGGAGAGCGAGTCGCCGTCCCCGGTGACCACCCAGACGTGGAGGTCGGGGCGGGTGGTCTTCAGCCCGGTGGCGATCGCGGGGGCACGCCCGTGGATGGTGTGAAAACCATAAGTGTTCATGTAGTAGGGGAAGCGGCTGGAGCAGCCGATCCCGGAGACGAAGACGATCTTCTCGCGGGGGATGCCGAGCTCCGGCAGCACCTTCTGCATCGACGCCAGGATCGCGTAGTCGCCGCAGCCCGGACACCAGCGCACCTCCTGGTTGGTCTGGAAGTCCTTGCGACCGAGCTTGACGACGTCTGCGCTCATGAGAGCTCCTCCTCGAAGCGAGCCACCAGCTCGCTGACGTGGAACGGCTTGCCCTGCACCTTGTTGATCCCCTTCGCGTCGACCAGATAGCGGGATCGCAGGAGGGTGGCGAGCTGCCCCAGGTTGAGCTCGGGCACCACCACCTTGCGAAAGCGGCCCAGGACCTCCCCCAGATCGTCGGGGAGCGGGCTCAGGTTGCGGAGGTGGACGTGGGAGACCGCCTTGCCTCTGGCCCGCAGCTGCTCTGCCGCGGTCTTGATCGCGCCGTAGGTCGAGCCCCATCCCACCACCAGCAGATCGCCGCTGGGCGCGCCCTCCACCTCGAGCGGCGCGTATTCCCTGGCGATCCGCGCCACCTTCTCCGCGCGGGTCTTCACCATCCGCTCGTGGTTGACGGGATCGTAGGAGACGTTGCCGGTGAGATGATCCTTCTCGATCCCCCCGATCCGATGCTCGAGGCCCGGCGTACCGGGCGCCACCCAGGCCCGGGCCAGGGTCGCGTCGTCGCGCTGGTAGGGGAGGAAGCCCTCGGGCTCGGTGCGTAGGCTTGCCTTGATGGGGCGCAGGCTCTTCACGTCGGGGATCTTCCAGGGCTCCTGGCCGTTGGCGAGGGAGCCGTCCGAGAGGAGGAAGACCGGCGTCATGTAGCGGATCGCGATCCGGACGGCCTCGAGGGCCGCGTCGAAGCAATCACTCGGCGTAGCGGCTGCTATCACGGGCACCGGCGACTCACCGTTGCGGCCGAAGAGCACCTGGAGCAGATCCGCCTGCTCGGTCTTGGTGGGCAGGCCGGTGGAGGGACCGCCGCGCTGCACGTCGATGATCACCAGCGGCAGCTCCACCATTACCGCCAGGTTGATCGCCTCCTGCTTCAGCGCGATCCCGGGGCCGGAGGAGGTGGTGATCCCCAGGTTGCCGCCGAAGGACGCGCCGATGGCCGAGCAGACCGCCGCGATCTCGTCCTCCGCCTGAAAGGTGGTGAAGCCGAAGTTCTTATGACGCGCCAGTTCGTGGAGGATGTCCGACGCCGGCGTGATCGGATAGCTGCCGAGGAAGCCCTGGAGCCCCGAGAGCCTGGTGGCTGCGACGAGGCCCATGGCCAGGGCCTGGTTCCCCGAGACGTTGCGGTAGCGCCCCGGCGCGATGGCCGCCGCCTTCACCTCGTAGGTCCTGGCGAAGAGCTCCGCCGTCTCGCCGTAGGCGTGGCCCGCCAGGAGCACCTTCTCGTTGGCCGCGAGGATCTCGGGCTTCTTCGCGAACTTCGTCCGGAGGTTCCGCTGGATCGGCTCCAGGGGGCGTTGGTAGAGCCAGAGCATCAGGCCCAGCGCGAACATATTCTTCGAGCGGGCGATCTCCTTGGTGGAGAGCCCGCTGCCGTGGAGCGCCGCCTCGGTGAGCTTGGTGATGTCGATGCGATGCACCAGGTAGGCGGAGAGGCTCTCGTCCTCCAGCGGGTTCGCCGGGTAGCCGGCCTTGGTGACGTTCGCGGCCGTGAAGGCGCCCTCGTTCACGATCAGCGTCCCGCCGTCGCGAAGATCGCCGAGGTTCGATCGCAGCGCCGCGGGGTTCATCGCCACCAGCACGTCCGGGCGGTCACCCGGCGTGTACACGGTGTGCTGCGAGAATTGGATCTGGAAACCGGAGACACCCGCGAGGGTGCCCGTGGGCGCGCGGATCTCGGCGGGGAAGTCGGGGAAGGTCTGGAGGTCGTTTCCGGCCAGGGCGGAGGCCCGGGTGAACTCGCTCCCCGAGAGCTGCATGCCGTCTCCCGAGTCTCCGCAGAAACGGATGGTGACGGTGTCTACCGGCTCTCGCGGCTTGGTGGAAGGCGCGGGGCGCCTCGTCTCGATCTCCATCGAAGCTCCATGGGCACGTGGTCGTCGACGCCGCGACTATAATCAGGGGAGCGGCGGCTCGCTGCATTGGATTGCAGCGTCGCCTACCACGATCGTCCGGCGCTCGACCCCGCTCCTCTCGGGGCGCTCTCGTCACCCGCCGAGCGGGAGCGTCCCTTCCAGCCGCGTCCGCGCGATCCGTTGGGCCAAAAAACGCCGCCTGGCCCGCTGTCTCGATCGCCACCTCGGCAATCCCAGCTCGAGGGTTGAGCTGGCCGAACGACTACAGGCGATCACCCTGATTTCACTTTCTCGGCGCTTGTAGCCTTCGGCCAGGACGCACGATGGGTCGCCCGATCGCCCGGGGATTGCGGCGGGCGCCCAGAGCCCCCACTCCAAGGAGATAGGAGGTGATGCGAGATGAGCGAGAGGGAAGACGAAAGCTACCAGCGCTACTACCCCAACCCGGCCCGAGGCCTCGACACCGAGGCGGCCCGGCGCCGGGTGGAGGCGAACCCCGGCGTGATGCCTCCCCACCCCGAGCCCCTGCGCTACCGGACGGTGCGGGTGCGCGAGCGGATCGGCCTGCGCTTCGGCGCCGCCATGGTCCTCTTCGGCGCCGGCTTCTTCCTGGGCTCGCTGGCGCGCTTCATCGAGAGGCGGCGCTCCTGGCACGAGGCCGGCGAGCCCTCGTCTGGCAGCGGCAGGAGCGAGCGAGGCGAGCGCTTCATCTGGCGCTACGGAAATGGGCCCGGAGGGCGCCGCGTTCTCCTGATGGCCCGAAGATGATTGACACGGGCCGCCGCCTGACTACGTTGAGCGGCAGCTTTTCAGCTTCCAACGAGTGCAGCGGCCATCGGAAGGAGGGGCCGCAGCCTCCCCGGGTTATCGGGGGCGATCTGGTTTCGACGAGGGTAGCGAAGCCCGAGGCGCGTGCCGTGCTGGCCAACGGAGCACGTAAATTCACTGTAGGCAACGCATAAAAGCCAACGACAACGTTGAGCTCGCTGTCGCCGCCTAAGGCGAGCGCATAGCGCGGAGGCCGGTCGCGAGCCGGTAGCGATCGTCACCTCCGTCATTGAATCCGGCCGACCCATCCAAGACGCCCCGGGCGCGGAAGGGCCGTATCATCCGGGGAGCTTCGCACGAGAGCCTGCCCTTGGGCGCTCGAGCGAAGGATAAATCAAGGGCTACGCACGTAGGGCCGAGGAGTAGAGCACTTTCGGACGCGGGTTCGATTCCCGCCGCCTCCACCATTTTCCCCAGTGATTCTCGCTGCTTGAGCCTTCCGCTCACGCGGCCGAGTCCTCGCTCAGGGGGCGTGGGTGTCGCTGGAGAGGACCTGGCGTAGGCCGTCGACGGGGACGTCGAGGACGACGGCGTCGCGGACGGATTTGACCAAGCGGGTCGGCACCTCGAGGGTGGGGGCGCGGAAGATGGAGCCGCTGGTGCCAAGCTGCTCGGCGGCTTCCTTCCGCAGCTTGATCTGGAAGGACTCGACCTTCCACCTCTCGTCGTCGATGAAGATGGTGGCGACCTCGCCTATGGCGTGCCCGTCGGAGCCGATCACGGTGAGACCCACGAGGACCTTGTCGGTGATGCGCATCGTCGACCTCCTGTTTGTCGGATCAACGATAAGGTCGCCCTCTTCGTGGCGACAGGGGTTGGCAGGCGTCCGAGGGAGGAGTCCGTTGACGCCGCATCGGCTGGCGTCCCCTGGCAGCTGGCGATAGAAGGATGGAACGATCCACACCCTGGAGGACCGCTTGGTCGACTCTCTCGAGCTGCTTCGCGCCTTCCCCTCGCTCAGGGGGCTGCCGGAGGAGGAGCTGGCTGCCGCACCCTTCGAGAGAGTGGAGCGGGCTGCCGGCGAGCGATTCTTCGATCAGGGGGATCCGGGGGACGCGGTCTACGGGGTCGTCACCGGCAGGATCCGGATCGCGAAGCAGGCGCCCGGCGGCAAGGAGCTCTCGCTCGACATCTTCGGGCCGGGGGAGCTGGTGGCGGTGGTGGCGGTGCTCCGCAAGATCCCGATGCCCGCCAGCGCGATCGCGTTGGAGCCCACGATCTGCCTGCGCATCGAGGGGGGATGGTTCCTGCGGATGATGGCGCTGCGTCCAGAGGTGGCCGCCCGCACCCTGGACGTGGTCTCGAGCCGGCTGATCGACGCGGGCACCTCCCGCCTGCGCCTCGCCACGGCGCCGGTGGAGGCCCGCCTCGCCTCGGCGCTGCTGCGGATGGGGGCGAAGTTCGGGGTGCCGCGGGAGGGGCAGATCTGGATCAGCCGCTCCTTCACCAGGCAGAACCTCGCGGACCTCGCCGGCACCACGGTGGAGACGACGATCCGGGTGATGAGTCGCTGGACCCAGGAGGGCTGGATCGACTCCCAGAGCGGGAGGATCCAGATCCGCAAGCCCGAGGAGTTGGAGCGGCTGGCCGAAGGCTGAGCGTCGTTGAAGCCCGTTGACGCACGCTGCGGGCCGCGGGCGATCGATCGCTGGAAGGAGTCGTAACGCGGGCGTGAAGGAATCGCCCCCCTCGCGAGGGCGCTTGTCCTCATAGGCCCTGAACCTTCCGCCCCGAGAATTCGTGCGCAGCTTTCGAGCGCCCTCGTCGGGTCTTCAAAGGAACGTCGCGAGCGCCTCGCATCGGAGGCTCCGCTTTCGGATCGCAGAGTCGGTGATCTCCCGACCGGACTCCGGGCCAGACGTCTCCACCGGCGAGGGCGGCGGACGAGGGGCCCATGGGTATCCTGAAGATCGCGTCGTCCGTCGCGCTGGTGTGGTTGATGTTCGTCGAGGGGATGGGTATCGAGCTCCGCGATCTCCTCGGCATGCGCAGGAGGCTGCTGCTCCTGCTGCGCGCGTTCCTCGCGGTGGACGTGCTCGTACCGTTGGCAGCGTGGGGCCTGGTCCTCTGGATAGCGCCCGATCGGCCGATCGCCGGCGCGCTCGTGCTGCTGGCGGCCTGCCCGATCGCGCCGCTCTCGTTTTACAGAATCGTGAAGGCGGGGGGAGCGCCGGAGGTCGTCGCAGGTATCCATATCGTGCTCGCCCTGCTCTCGGTCGTGACGACCCCGTGGACGCTCTCGCTCCTGGGCGGCGCCCTCGGCTTCGACGTGGAGATCTCGCCGCTGCGAGTCGCTCGTCAGGTGGCGTTCGCCTTGTTGCTGCCGCTCCTCGCGGGGATCGCCTTGCGCGCCCTCTTCCCCTCCCTCGCGAAGACGCTGCAGCGCCCCGGTGCGAGGGCCGCGCTGCTCCTGCTGGCCGCCGAATTCGTGATCGTGCTCGTCACCTTCGCGCGCTCCATCCTCGAGATGGGGTTGCGCGAGTACGCGGCCATGGTCGCATTCGTCGTGGCGGCCTTGGCGATCGGGCACGCCATGGGGGGAAGGGATCTACGGGATCGCACGGTCTTCGCCCTCGAGAGCGCCTCGCGGAACCTCGGCCTGGCGTTCTTCATCGCCTCCTTCATTCCCCACGAGCGCCCGGCGCTCCCCATCCTCGTTCCCTACGTCGTCGTCTTCGCCCTGATCACGGCGCTCTATCTGCGGCTCGTCCGGCAGCGTAACGCCGCGTCCACATGAGGATGGGGCCTCGTGGGAATTCGCCGGGGGGGGGAACCGCAGAAAGCGGAAGCATCGTAGGACGTGCGTCGGAGCCGGGGCGACGGGCCGAGATCACGAGGCGCCGTCGCCCGTGTGCCAGTTGAAGCCCGAGAGGCGATCGAAGAGGATCACGGCGCGCGCGTTCGCTTCGATCCCTAGCTGGCGCTCGTCGATGAAGTCCCAGGTCGCGGGATCGGGGCCGTCACCTATGGCGATCTCGATCCGGCGCATGCCGGCCTCCACCGGGAGGTGCTCGACGGCGACGCTGTTGCCGTCGGAGCGCAGGCCCTGGGGTTCGTAGGCCCTCTCGAGGATCACGTCGCCGTCCACCATCACCCGCAGCCGGACGGCCGATCGGCTGCGCTCGCAGATCTCGTCGCGCTGCATATGGGGCGGCTGACGGGCCCTCTCCTCTGGACTGATCGGGCGGCAGATCTCGCTGGTCTTGCCCGGATGCTTGAAGGAGACGACCAGCTCGTTGGAGCGGATGGGCGCTCGATAGGGAACGTCGGAGGCGAGGGCGAGGAGGAGGGCGCCACCAGCGGCGAGGGCGGCGGCGCCGCCGGCGATCCGCCAGCGAGCCGGGACGTGGCGGAGGATCGCGCCGCCGCGGAGGTTGGAGGCGAGGGAGCGAAGCTGGGAGGCCTGCGAGCGGTCGAGGGTGGTGAAGTGGATCTTCGCGGCGTCGACCTTCTCGTGGCGGAGGCCCGGCTCACGCGCCCCGGCGAGGCGTTGGGCGGTCCACTCATTGCCCTCGCGAAAGTGGGGCTCGGTGGGGCCGCAGCCGACGATGAGGACGCCCTCGGCGCCGCGGCGCAGCGCCCGCTCCAGGGTGAAGCGCTGGACCCACCCCGAACAGGGGACGGGGAGGATCCGATAGCCGGGGAGCTGCGCCGAGCGACCGGTGGTTGGATCGACGTCGAGGGAACCGCCTGCCGAAGAGGCGCAGACGAAGGCGAGGCGCGGGCGCTCTCCCGCTCCGAGCGCCTCCTCGATCCAGCCTTCGATGCGCTTGCGCTCGTCGACGATGGGGAGCTGGGGCAGGGCGATGCCGCCGGGATCACACGAGCCCGCGCAGATCCCGCAGCCCACGCAGCGGTCCGGATCGACCTCGGCCTGGAGCTCCCAGGACCTGCCATCTTCCCGGGGAATCATCCGGATCGCGTCGTAGGGGCAGTCCTGGTAGCAGAGCGTGCAGCCGTTGCAGCGCGCCGTATCCACCACGGCGACCTTGGCGCGGCCCCTGGGGATCCACCACGGCAGCGAGCCGGCCACTGCCATCACCCCGAAGAGGATCGCCCAGAGCGCCGGGCCGGAGAGGCGATCGCTGAGGTAGAGGGGCAGCAGATAGAAGGAGTCGATGGTGAAGGCGGCCGCCGGGCGGAGCAGATCCGCGGCGGCTGCGCTCCGGGCCGGCTCGATCGCCGCCGCTACGAGCAGGGAGAGGCCCAACCAGCTGGCGAGCTCGCGGCTGGGGAGGAAGCGGGATCGGGAGAGGTGGCTGATGTGCAGCCAGAGGAGCACGCCCATCGCCAGCGGGATGAGCATGTGGAAGAAGAAGACCATGAAGAAGAGCAGGGAATTGACGCTCTCGTTGGTCAGGAAGGAGCGAGAGAGAGGATCGGCGAAGATCGGCAGGCCGTCGAGGAGCTTGGCGGTGCCGACGGCCACGCTCTGGGCCCGCTGATCCCAGACGAGCCAATAGCCGAGCCAGCCCACGAACCAGAGGGTGGCGACCAGCGCGATGCCCGTGATCCAGGCGGTCTTGCGGGGGCCGCCGAGGCGGGCGGCGGCGAAGAGGCGCAGGCCGTGGATCAGGGCGAAGAGGAGGGCGACGTCCGAACTCAACCGATGGAGGGAGCGCAGGAGGCCGGCGGTCCACGGAAGCTGGCTCATCGCCTCCACCGACGCGTGGGCGCCGTGGACGCTGGCCGAGTACCAGGGGAGGATCAGCACCCCGGTGACGGCGGCGATGAGGAACGCGGCGTTGGCGATGGCGCCGGTGTGGGCCAGAGGGTTCAGCCTGGTGGGGACGACGCGCTCCACCGCCCGATCGAGGGCGGAGAGGGCGTCGTCGGCGCCCCGGAGCAGCGGCGCTCCCAAAGGCTTGGGCTCGGGGTGGAGCTCGATGGCGCGCATCAGCCGATCCGCTCCGCTTCGGCCACGAGCTGCCGTAGCGCCGTGGTCAGCCACCGCTCCTGCCTCTCACCTAGGGTGAACCTGTATGCGATCCTCCCTGAGCGGTCGATGACGAGGAAGAGGTTCGCGTGATCGATGACGCCGGTCTCGGGATCGCGGCGCCGCTCGATCCCCAGGCGATCCAGGAGGGGCTCCACCAGGGACGGCGCGCCGGTGGCGAGGCGGAAGGTCGGCGCGGCGATCCCCTGGCCCCGGGCCATGGCCGCGAGGACCTGCGGCGTGTCGTGTGCAGGGTCGAGGGTCACGGCGATGACGGTGACGTCGGCGCGCTCTCCTTCCGTGAGCTCCGCCACGGCGCGCTTGGCCTGCCCCATGATCATCGGGCAGGTGAAGCCGCAGGAGGCGTAGACCCCGGTGATCACCACGACCCTCCCCCGCAGCTCGTCGAGGCGCAGCGCGGCGCCGTCGTGATCGACCAGCGCGAAGGCGGGGGGCTGATGGGATGTGCGGACCCGCTCCCCGGGGAAGGGGAGCTCACCCGAGGCGCCGGCGTCGCCGCTGATGGAGACCAGGGCGACGACGGCCGCGATGACCATGAAGGTCGAGGCGGCGAAGGTGGGGAGGAGCCTGCGGGGCGTGTGCAGGATCTCCCGAAGCTGCTTCCAATAAACCGCGGCGAGGACGAGGCCCAGGCCGAGGGGCTCGGTGAGCATCAGGATGAGGTACATGGGCTGCGATCTGCCGGTGGCGGGATCGTAGCCGAAGCACCAGGTCTTGAACTCCTCCGCAAAGCGTCCGACGGCGTCGTCGGTGATCGGGAGCAGCAGCATGGCGAGGACCAGCAGCTCGTAGCCGACGATCAGCGAGAGGGCGAAGGCTGGGAATCTCCAGGTGGAGAAGGCCTCGATCATCCACTCGAAGAAGGCGAGCCCCGCCTCGCGCTCGGTCGACTGACGCCCTTCGGTCATCGGACGTGCCAGACGTCCGCCAACGCCTTCCAGTTGGCGAAGTAGTAGATGGCGAAGGAGATGAGGAGGATCAGGGTGAGGACCAGGGTCCCCGGCGCGTGATGATCGTCTGCGCTCTCTTGCTGCTTCTTCTGGACGTCGTCGATGTCTCTCATTTCAACTCTCCTTGGACTGGGGCGGCTACCAGGGGGTCATGGCGCGGCCCTCGATCTTCTTGCCGAGGAAGACCGCCCAGACGGTTTGAAGGATGAAGACGAGCAGGCCGAGGAAGGCGATCACGCCGCCGACGCCGAGGATCCCGAGCATCAGGTGCGCGCCGGCGTCGAAGCCCACGGCGAACTGCGCCCCGGAGAACTCGACGTCCCAATGGCGGCGGGGGACGCCGTAGGATCCCGCGAAGGACATGCCCATCGAGAGCATCAGCAGGCCCACGCCGAAGAGGTAGGGCTGGAGCCTGGCCAGCCAGCGCAGCGGATACTCGCGCCGGAAGATCAGGGGCACCACGTAGTAGGCGAGGCCCATGAAGGCGAGGGAGGTCCCGCCGACGACGGTGGCGTGGAAGTGCCCAGGGATCCGCAGGGTGTTGTGGGCGATGATGTTGATCTGCTGTGTACCCAGCGTGACGCCGGTGATCCCGCCGATGAAGCCGAAGATCAGCAGGGAGAGGAAGAAGGCGGAGAAGCCCGGGTTCTTCCAAGGCGCCTTGGCCAGCCAGCCGAAGAGGCCCTTGCGATGACCCTGCTTGCGGAGGGCGACCTCGATGGAGGCGGGGACGGTGAAGCCGTGGATCATCGAGGCGAGCACCGCCAGGTACATGGCGTAGGAGGTGTTCCAGATCTTCCAGCTCGCGCCGACGCCGGGATCGACCAGGATGTGATGGGCCGACGCGAGGTTGATGAAGAGGATGTAGAGGACGAAGGCGCCGCGGCAGACCGCCTGGTTCAGGGGCTTGGCACCTACGGTGAGGGTGCCGAGGAGGTACCAGACCGAGACCATGGCGGTGACGTTGATCTGCTGGCTCTG
>JBEBXK010000044.1:0-29898 GCA_040391605.1 Vulgatibacter incomptus | reverse complement strand
CCCCAAAGCGCTACTTCGTCTGATTGTCGACACGGACTAGAACACGTGGCGCAAACCAGAGTCAACCCTTCGCATCCGAATTCATGGTTCGGGCGCGGAGCACCTGAGTTTGTGAGGAAAGCAGGGGCACGCAGGAGCCGGAGAAACGCGGCATCGAGCGCTCGCCTGCGGCGCCTGAGCCGCCTCCGCTCCGAGAACATGAGACAGCAGTTAGTTAGAACACAAAATCATTCACCTACTCGGCACGGACGTCGTATTCGAGCTTCCAGCGCTGGCCGGTGGATGCCTCGACAGCGGAGAGCTCGAGGGTGCCGACCTCGGTGAAGCGGGCCTCGAGGCGGACGGGGACGACGGCGCCCTGCTCGCCCTGGAGGGTGGCTTCGATCGGGGCGAGCTCCTCGAGGCCGTCGGCGGGATCGACGACGGCGCCGACGGGATCTTCGCGGCGGGAGGAGGACGCGAAGAAGCGGAAGGCGGCGGGCTCCCCGACGACGAGGCCGAGGGTGCCGGGCAAGGTGGCCTCGCTCCCCTCCTCCATGCCGAAGGGGGCGACGCAGATGGCGTCGATGCGGGGCGCGACGCCGGGGACGGCGAGCTCGGCCCGCTCCATGCCTACGTAGTAGGAGCGAGCGGCGCCTCCGCGGATGCGCAGGCCCTTGCCGCGGCGGACCCTCGCGTAGTAGGCGGCGCCGCGGCAGACGGCGAGGTCGGGATCGGCGCCCTGGAGGAGCTTGGGAGCGGCGCCGCCCTCCGCGGCGATCCAGCCGCCGAGGACCTGGAGGATGCGATCGCGCAGCAGGGGGGCCTTGGTGACGCCGCCGTTGAAGAGGACGGCGGTGGGGTGGAGGAAGCTGCGTCCTTCGGCGTGGATCCCCCGGGGCAGCGACGCTGCCGCGGCGGCGTGGCGGCCGAGGAAGGCGGCGAGGTGGCGGGTGATGCCGGGGTCGTGGGCGTAGGGCAGGCCCAGGGCGGTGAGGCCGAGCCGCCGCGGCGCCTGGGGGCGCGCCTCGGCGCCGACCTCGGGGAAGAAGCCGTCGACGAGGGTGGCGACCAGCGCCTCCCGGGAGAGCTCGGCGCGGATGGTGCCGCCGATGAGCTTGCTGCCGCGGCCGGGGATCACCACGGGGGCGGCGGCGAGGGAGGGATCGGCGAAGAGCTGCTCCTTAGCGAGGCGGCAGCCGTGGGTGAGGGCGCGGAGCTGCCAGTCGTCGAGGGATTGGCCCTGCCCCCCGAGGCCGGTCTTGACGGCGTAGGCCAGGGCGAGATCCATGTTGTCGCCGCCCAGGAGGATGTGATCGCCGACGGCCACCCGCGAGAGCTGGAGGACGCCCTCCTCCTCCAGGACGGCGATGAGGGAGAAGTCGACGGTGCCGCCGCCGACGTCGCAGACGAGGATCAGATCGCCGGGGGCGACCTCCTTGCGCCAGCCGTCCCCGCTGGCCGCCACCCAGGCATAGACGGCGGCCTGCGGCTCCTCCAGGAGGGTGAGGTGATCGCCGAGGCCGGCGAGGTGGGCCGCCTCGACGGTGAGCTCCCGGGCCACCGCGTCGAAGGAGGCGGGGACGGTGAGGACCAGGGCCTGCCCGGCGAGGGGCGCGTCGGGGTGGGCGCGATCCCAGGCTTCGCGGACGTGGCGCAGATAGCGGGCGGAGGCCTCCACGGGGGAGACCTTGGCGACCTCCTCCGGAGCGTCCCAAGGGAGGATGGCGGCGTGGCGATCGACGCCGGCGTGGGAGAGCCAGCTCTTGGCGGAGGAGACCAGGCGCGCGGGGATCCGGGCGCCCTGCTCTCGGGCGAAGGCGCCCACCGCGTAGTCGCGCTCGGGATCCCAGGGGAGCGCCAGGGAGCCGGCGGGCAGCTCTACCTCACCGGGGAGGTAGAGGAAGGACGGCAGGAGCTCCCGCTGGGCCACCTCCCCGGCGTGGATCACCTGGGGGAAGGGAAAGACCTCGGGGACATCGTCGCCGTCTGCTGCCGCCGCGGCGAGGGCGGTGTTGGTGGTCCCGAGGTCCAGGCCCAGGACGTGCTGCGAGGCCATCTCTCTTCTCCCGTCATGCTGCCGCCGCGGATCGATGGATGCCCTAAGGCTTAGCGGCGAAGATTCATGGCCGATTCCCTGCGGTCGTCGGCGCGCAATGGATGTCGGCTCGGCCCGGCTGGACGCTGCCGGCTGCCCGCCGTGGGCTTCCTCCCTTTCGCCTCGCCGATCGCGCCGCGGATGATCGAAGGCCGGCCTCCTAGACCTCCACCTCGGCCGGCGCGATCACCTCGGGATCCTGCCCCGGCGCGAAGGTGGGGATCCGCACCTCGGCTGCCCTCCAGCCCGGATGGGCGAGGCGGCCCTTGAAGGGAGGCGGCCCGCTGACGTTGCCGGTGAGGCGCAGCTCGGCGGGATCGAAGCCGGCGACCACCAGCACGGGGGCGCCCTCCTCCTCGGTGCGGATGGGGGCGAGGGTGACGTATTGCGCCAGCGCCTTGCGGCAGCCCTCGTGAACGATCCGCGCGGCGGCGCCGACCTGATCGTCGGTGGCGGAGGCGATCTCCTCCTGGAGAAAATCGATGAGCCTGCCGTCCCGCTGGAGGATCGAGAGGAGGTGGATGGCGGCGGCGTTGGAGGGCTTCGGCGCCTCGATCGCCGGCGCCTTGGGGGGCTCGACGACGGCGGCTGGCTCGATGCGGGGCGGGGCCTCGCCCTCGAGGCTCCGCCGGATCCGCCAGGCGGCCTCCGGTTGGAAGAGCACCTTCCACGGCAGCCAGATCATCATCCACAGACGGGCGAAGAACCCGAGGCGTCCCGCTTCCATCACACCACCCCGAGGGCGCGTCGCCGCCCTCTTTCGCAAGCACGTCACGACCCGCAAAGAGCGGGTCTCGAAGCGGGGGCGTTCGTACCGCTCCGCGGGGTGGATTGCCAGCCAAAGGAACGCGCCGATGGCGCAGTTCGAACGATCGACGGCCCGGAGACGAAGCCTCGGAGCCTGTGAAAAAACCGCCCTCGCGTAGCTGTGGGGGCGGTTTTTTCACGCGCGCTGCGCGCTACGGCTCCTTCTGGCGATCGCTCGCCTCCGACGAAGCTCTCCCCTCCCCCGCGGGCCCCGTCTCCGGCGGACGATCGGTCGCTACATACCGCCACCCGGCTGCTGGCCCTGTTGCCCCGGCATATTGCCGGGCTGCTGGCCCTGCTGCATGCCTCCCTGCTGGCCCGGATGCATGTGGCCGGGCTGGCCCCCCTCCATCGCGCCCTGGCAGCCGCAATCCTGCTGCGCGGCGCTGGCGAGCTGCTGCGCCGCCAGCCGCGAGTCCTGGATCGCCTGATCGTTGCCGCTCGGCGCCGAGAAGCGGACCACGGCGCCATCCGGCGTCGACTCCACCCGCACCGTGGCGCCATCCTGGAGCGCCTGCTGGGTCGCGGTGGCCGCGTTCATCATCGGACAGGCGCTCGCCTGATTCTGGTCGCCTTGCGGCTGCTGCTGCGCCCCGCGATCCTGGTCTTCACTTCCCGCCTGGGCCGCCGCCACGGCCGCCACCGGGCCGAGCATGAAGCCGCAGCCGAGCGCGACGTAGGCGAGCTTGCGAAGCCCTTCCATATCGAAGCCTCCTTGGGTCGAGTGGTTCGCTACCCGACAAGGGTCAGGCAGCGCCGCCCGATCCGCACCAAAGGCCCGCTCGCCTCCATGATGGCCGATGGCTCGCCGCAAGATCGTGGTTCTCGCCCTCCCAGGGCCATCAGAAATCGTAGCGAGCGCCCCGGATGCCAGGCGGAGAGAGCACCGAAGCGGAGCGCACATCTGCGAGCCAGTGGCGAGCAAACGCAAGAAGGGGCCCTTTGCGCGCAGCGCGGGTGGGGGAATCGCTTCCGCCTCGTGCGGAGGCGATTTCCCCGCAGGCCCTGGGTGCGTGAGCATCGGAGCGCAGGTCCAACGACGCAGGCGGGGTGCGCAGTAGATTTCTGGAGGCCCTAGCTCATGCCTGGGATCCGGCGCCACGCGTGGAGGACGCCGGTCATCACCTGGCTGTAGCGGCGGCCAGCGGTGGCGCCGGCGGGCGCGGCGAGGAGGGGGCCGCGGGACATCGAGATGGTCTGGGATTGGGTGAACCTGCGGATCCCCTCGCCGCCGTGGCGCCTCCCGATGCCGGATTGCTTGAAGCCGCCCATCGGCGCGTCGACGCTGGCCCAAGCGGCGGCGTAGGCCTCGTTGACGTTGACCGAGCCCGCCTGGAGCTGCTCGGCCACCGCCCTGCCCCTCTCGACATCGTGGGTCCAGACGCTGGCCGAGAGGCCGTATCGGCTCTCGTTGGCGCGCTCGATGGCCTCCTCGTCGGATTGAAATCGATACACCGAGACGACCGGTCCGAAGGTCTCGTCGTGGTAGACCCGCATCTCCGGCTTCACGCCCTCGAGGATGGTGGGCTCGTAGAAGTAGGGGCCGAGCTCCGGCCGGCTCCGCCCCCCGGCGAGGAGGATGGCGCCCTTGGCGACGGCCTCCTCCACGTGCTCCTCCACCGAGTGGAGCTGCTTGCTGGACGCGATCGATCCCACGTCGGCCTCGTAGTCCAGGCCGTTGCCCAGGCGGAGGGCGCGGGTCTTGTCCACGAAGCGCCGCATGAACTCGTCGTAGATGGAGGCCTGCACGTAGAGCCTCTCGATCGAGATGCAGAGCTGGCCCGCGCTGGCGAAGCAGCCCTGCACCGCGCCCGCCACCGCCTTGTCGAGGTCGGCGTCGGTGAAGACGATCATGGCGTTCTTCCCGCCGAGCTCCAACGAGCAATCGATCAGGTTCTCGCCGGCGAGCCTGCCGATGGTCCGGCCCGTCTCGGTGCTGCCGGTGAAGGAGATGAAGTCGACGCCCTCGATCAATGGCGCCCCCAGCTCCCGCCCCTCCCCGGTGACGATCTGGAAGAGGCCGGCGGGGAGGCCGGCGTCGAGGAGGAGCTCCGCTGCCCAGAGGGCGGTGAAGGGCGTCTGCTGATCGGGCTTGAGCACCGCCCCGTTGCCGGCGAGGAGGGCCGGGATCGCGTCGGTGACCGAGAGTGTCAGCGGATAGTTCCACGGCGCGATGAAGCCGATCACGCCCCTGGGGTGGAAGGCCTCCCACGTCGTGGTCATCCCCGGGATCGCGCCCTTGCGCCGCCGCGCCTTCAGGTAGTCCTCGGCGGTGTTGGCGTAGTAACGAGCGACCATCGCGGTGTCGAGGACCTCCTCGAAGGCGTGGCGCCTCGCCTTGCCGCTCTCGAGTTGGATCAGGTCCAGGGCCTCGTCCTGCCGCCGGAGCAGCCTGTCGTGGAAGCGGAGGAAGATCCGCTGGCGATGGGCGATGCTCGTCTGCGCCCAGGTCCGCTGGGCCTCCCGTGCCCTGCGGATCGCCTCACGCACGTCGTCTGCCGAGCAGCGCGGCACATGGCCGAGCACCTCCCCCGTGAACGGGATGTGCACGGGGACGGCGTCCCGCCCGCCCATCGTCGTCGTCCGCCCCGCCAGGCGATCCAGGAGCGCCGGATCGATCCCGCCTCGCGGGCCCCGCCCTCCGCCCGCTCTCTGCTTCTCCGGCGAAACGTACGGCCGCTCCGTGCCCGTCTCCATCGCGTCCTCTCTTTCGGTGGTGGGCCCGAGAGTGACCCCGGCGGCCCCCGCGATCAACCGCCGATCGACGATCGCCGTGGCCCCTCTCGAGCCGCCCCGAACGAGGCAGAGCGCAGAGCTACATGGGCGCGACGCCCCCAGCGAAGACCGCTTCGAGGCCTGCGTCCCAGCGCGGGAGGGGCCAGGCGAGCCGCAGGGCCACGAGGCGTGGCGGCCTGCGTCCCCGAGCGGCGAGGGGGCCAAGGCGAATTGCCCTGGCCCCTCCTGCGACGGATGACCCTACCGCAGACGGTAGTGGATCGACTGGCCGGGGCGGAGCGTCGCCTCATTCACCGAGTAGGAGATCGTCTCCGTCACGGTTCCCACCTTGATCGAGAGGCCCGTGGTGACCTTGCCGAGGACAGCGTCGAGGCCCTCGAGATCGCGGTAGACCATGACGATGTCGCCGCTCTCCCAGAGCTGCACCTGGAGCGTGAGCTGACCGATCCTCGGGACGGGTTGACCGATGAGCTGCAGCTCCGTGGTCGTCGTCAGGTTCGTCCACTGCAGGATCGAGACCTGCAGCCCGTTCACCGTCCTGACCTCATGGCTGAGCCGCCCTCCGGGCTCGGCCAGGTAAGGGGTGTTGCCCAGGATCGAGATCGTCCCCTGCGTGGCGTTCATCGAGCAGATGCCGAAGGTACAGCTGCCACCAAAGCCGATGGTGCCACCGTTGGCGAATAGGACGTTTCGAGTTCCCTGCCCGTAGAAGGGAAAGTCAAAGGGGAGCCCGCCCAGGATCTCGCGGAAGCCGAGGGAGGCCACCGGATCGCCCGAGAAGTAGATGTCGATGAACGGCATGTCGGAATAGAAATCGACATCATACACGGAGAGACAGCTCGCGCCCGCAGCGCCGGGGGTCCCGAGGTTGCCGCCGCTATAGGATGGGAGGCTCGCACACCAGGAGGACGGATCGGCGAAGGTGGATGCGGCGATCCTCTTCACCTGCTTCGTGCCATCCAGGCTCAGCGAGACGCCGGGGGCGATCGCCCAGGAGGCGTCCCACTCCACCTTGGTCAGGGTCGTTCCGTCGAACTCCACCGCGAGATCGCCTCCGCTGGCGTCGAGGGAGAGGCCGCTTCCAAAGACGTAGTCGGGGGTGAAGCCCGGATTGCCTCCTGCCGCCATCGTCACGAAGGCGCCCGGCGGCAGCACGAGGGGATTCGCCGGCGTGATGGTGTGGCGATCGCTTCCGGAGACGAGCTCCATCCCGTCCAAGGTCACGACGCGATCCGAGAGGTTGCGCAGCTCGAACCACTGATCCGTGCCGATAGGATCCAGCTGGACCTCGGTGAAGGCGAGATCGCCCGGGCTCTCCACCACCACCTGGACGATCCGACAATCCCGATCGTCGGCAGCGGTGGCGCACACCATGATTTCGCCATTTCGAGCCGGGGAGACCGAGAGGGTGCCCGTCGACCCCTGATCCGCGTCGAAGCGCCAGGCGCGATTCGACAACCCGCCGTTCTTCGCCTCCTTGAACAGGATGAGGTCGCCGAACCTGCCGGTGGGATCCTGGTAGCCGATGGTCGCTGTAGAGCCGTCGGCACGATGCTGCTCCAGATCCGAGCTCATCCCTCCGTAGCGGAAGTCGAAGCTCCCGTTGGGGAAGAGCACCACCTGGAAGTTCAGGCTCACCACCGCAGCGGTCGTATGGAGATATTGGAACCCCTGCCACTGCACGATGAAGCGCTCGCCGAGGTGGTCGTCGATGTGCCCGGCGAAGACGTGCCCGGTCGAGTAGCTATGCAGATCGGTCCAGAAGGGCGCGAGCTGGACCCCACCCGTGACGATGAAGTCGGGGAGGCGCACGTTGCCCGGCGTAGACGAAGCGCCCAACGACGCGAAGCTGAGGTAGCCGTCGCTGAGCACACGGACGGATGAGTAGAGCTCTCCCATGTAGGGGAAAGTGAAACCCGTGGGGAAATTGACCGTGGCCGCCCCATTGGTCTTGTTCACGAAGGCCGTGAGCTCGGGCGCGGAGATGCTGATGTCCTCGAAGGCCACCTCCGTCGGGTCGAGCTCTGTCATCGCGGCGGGCACCACCTGTACGGAGATGGGATCGCCTGCCGGTGCGGTGGCGCTCCAGCTGACATCGACCGTGCCACCTTCTGCGATCCGGGGCCTGGAGACGGAGACAGAGTCGAGGCTGGCTCGGATCACCCGAACCACCAGGGCCTTGGAGTCGCTCCTCCCATCCGAGGATCGAGAGACCTGGAGCACGTACTCGGTCGTATCGCCTGGAATCAGCTCGATCGAGTCTGCGTCGACGATCATGCCGGTGGTGTCGATCGGCACCCCGTTTCCGGTGAGCTCGATGCTGTCGGCGCCGTGGGCGACCCAGGAGAGCCAGGTAGAGCCGGCCACCTGCACCTCGGCGGGAGCGGCCTCGAAGGAGGCGATCCCGAAGGCAGGGGTGACCTCCATGGTCACCACCTCGGAGACCTCTCGCCCCAAGGCGCCGGTGACGACGACGGTATAGTCATGCAAGCCGACCGAACTGGCCGGGAGCGTGAGAGTTCCGAAGGCGACCTCATCCTCTTCGGCCGAATAGAGCGCGGCCCCGTCCTCATCGAAGATCGCCACGGAGACGGCGTTCGTGGTCCTCCAGATGATCTCGAAGTCGCTCCCGTCCTCCACCGTCGGCGCCGAGAGCTCCGCCGAGATCGTCGGGACCTCGTGGGCGATCACCGAGACGGACCTCGTATGGATCTCGCCGTCGAAGCCCTGTGCGGTGAGGACATAGGTGGCCGAGTCGCGGGGCTGAACGACGAAGCTGCCGTCTCGAATGCCCCGAGGGAGCGAGAAGGCCCGGCCAAAGCTGAGATCACTCACCTCCTGGAAGGCGGAGGCGGTGGCGCCCTCGCCCCCGAGCGGGCTCTGGTAGCCGATCACCGCCTCGCCGCCCTTCGTCCTGGTGGTCGCGCCGAGGATGTTCCCCATCGTTCCGTAGCGATACTCGAAGTCACCGTCCTCCCACATCACGACCTCGAAGTTGATCCGGTTGTTCGTCTGTCCCTTCGTAGAGAAGTTCTTCCACTGCACCACGAGGTAGCGCCCCTTGGCGTCGCTGCCTACGTCGAGGGCGATGACGCCGGAGCCCTCCAAGAGGGAGCCATTGCCGTAGCGAAGGTTCTCCCAGAACGGCGCCAGGTGCACCCAAGCGTAGTCCTCCGAAGGCAAGGCCTCGCGCGCCGCGCCGGACGGCCCCGTCCGGTCCACGTCGAAGCTGATGACTCCATTCACGTAGATCCGCGCGAAGACGCGATCCTCGCCGAAGAACGGGAAGGCGAAGCCATCGGGGAAGTCGACGAACGCACAGCCCTCATCGGAGTCACTCGTACCGCAGGTGTCGAAGCCCACGGTGATGGCGTCCGGGTTGTTGCTCACGTCGAGGTAGGGGCCCGTTGCATGGGTGACGCTGTCGGACATCGCGTTCGGAGAGAAGGTGATCGAGCGGATCCCGACCGTCTCCCAAGAGAGCGTGGTCAGATCGCCCTGGACGAGTTCATCGGGCGCTGCGTCGAAGGTCACGACCTCGGAGGCCACCAGCGCGACGTCGAGCCGATCGGAGACGCTCTTCCCGGCGCCGTTCGTCGCCACGGCGACGAAGCCGAGCGGCCCAGATACCGAGGGCACCAACGCCCCGTGGCCGGCCTGGAGATCCTGGGCGCTGGCGCTGAAGGTCGATCGGACCTCGTCTCCCTCCATCTCGTCGATCACCAGGGTCACGGCGTCCGAGGCGGTCCAATCCAAGGTGAACGGGAGGCCTTCGGAAGGATCGTAGGGGTTCGAGCCGGTGGAGAGAGCCACCGTCGGGTTCTCGAAGACCTCGACGCTCAACTCCTGCGACACGGGCTCATACCCGGGCATGGAGGCGGTCAGCGTATAGGTTCGCGGCCCGCTCTCGGTCAGCACGATGGTGTGGCTGCCCTGGAGGGGAGCGGGCGTGCCCAGATCATAGGTCGTCCCACGATCATCCTCCAGCTCGACCGTCGGCGCGCTTCCCGGAGCTTCGCTGCTCACGCTCCAGGTCAGCACGAGCTCGTCGCCGACGCTCAGCTTCGACTCGCTGCTCGTGAAAGAATCAAGGTTCGGCCCCCCGAGGAACATCAGGGAGAGGGACTCCCGGCTCTCCTGTCCCTTGCCGTTCACCACCAGCAGCTCAAACTCCACCAGGCCGCTGGCGTTGGGCGCCACCATCGGGCAGCCGCCCGCCGCGATCGTCGAGGGATCCGTGCTGGCGCAGCCAGCGATGGGGCCCGTGGGGCCGATGACGTCCAGCGAGACGCCTCCCTCGTTCACCCAGCTGAAGTCCACCGTCTCACCGGGGAAGACCTGGCTCACGTCGGCCTCGAAGGAGACGATCCGCGGCGCGCCCACCTCGACCGCGACGCTCCGCTCCACCACATCGCCTGCCTCGTTGATCGCTCGCAGGGTGAAGAGCGAATCTTCCGCGATCTGGAGCTCATGTGAACCGGTGAGCGGGAGCTGGCCGCCGTCGATCTCGACGCCGTCCTGATCGATCGCCACCGCAGCCGCCCCCGCCGTGACCCAGCTCAACTCGACGCTCTCGCCGGCGCCCACCCTCGAAGGCAGCGCGGAGAAGGAGACGATCGCCGCGGGCTCATAGACCTCGACCTCCACGCTCGCGGTCCGGATTCCCGCCGGATTCGTAGCGATCAGCTCGAAGGTCGTGGTCTCCGCGAGGCTCAGAACCAGCGAGCCCGAAGCCCCTGCCGCCCCGCCCACGTCGACCGCTCCACCCGGGATCGCCAGGATCTCCACGGCCTCCGCGCCCTCGGTCGTCCACGAGAGGGTGGTGGTCCCCGCCGACTCGGTAGAGGCGGTGAGCCGGGCGGGGTTCGCCTCGAAGGTCGCGATGGTCGGCGCCTGGAGGACCTCCACCTCCACCTCCCGCACGCTCTCCGACGCCTCGAGCGTCGCCACCAGCCGGAACTTTCCGGTGGCAGAGACCGGCGCCTCCACCGTGCCTTCCGCCAGCTCGTCCACGGAGACGTCGTACGAGAAGCCGTCGTCATTGCTGATCTCGACCGCCTCCGCGCCGCCGGTCTCCCAGCGGAGGAGAACCAGGCCTCCCTCCGGGACCGCGACGCCCTCGTCCTCTGCGAGGAACGTGACGACCATCGGGCGCACCGAGACCGTCACCGTTGCCTCGGACGTCCCGCCCGGGCCGGTGGCCTTCAGCTCGTAGGTGGTCTTCCGCTCCGGGGAGACCTCCAGCTCTCCCGAAGATGCGTCGTCCTCCAGAATGATCGCGGAGTCCGCCGAGAGGACCACCTTCGAGGCTCCGGGCACGCTCCAGCTCAGCCGCGCCGAGCTTCCCCAATCGATCGCCTCGGCGTCCGCGGCGAAGGTGATCGCCGGGAGCGGGAGATCGAGGATCGAGACCGTGATCTCCGCGGAGACGACCTCGTCGCCGCGGATTGCCTCGAGCGTATAGATGGTGGTCTCGGTCGGCGTCACCTCGACGGAGCCAACGGATCGCTCGGGGTTGGCGAGGGTGAGCGCGTCCCCGCTGCCATCGAGGACGCGGACGCGCTCGGCGTCCGAGGTCCTCCAGGAGAGGGTCGAGCTCGCTCCGGCGGCGATCTCGGCAGGATCTGCCCGGAATGAGAGAATTTTAACATCCCTGATCTCGGCGGGCGTGGGATCCTTCGTCGATCCACAAGCTGCCGCGAACGCGAGGAGGGGGAGCAACCAGAGCGTTTTGATATGGTCCATCATCTGCAATTCCTTGGCTCGAGGGCGATCGGCTTGAGGCAGGCCGGAAGGGGGCTCTTCCACCCGCCTCTCCGATCGTTAGCAAGTTGACGGATCGCGCGGATCTTTAAACCTCGCCACCCGAGGGCGCGGGCGCGCCTGGATCATGACTCCTCATGAGATGTCAGCGACTTGCCGGACGAGCACCTCGGGATCGAGGAGATAGCCGTCGTCCTTCTTGAGCAGGGCGGAGGAGAGGCCGAGGTTGCGCAAGGCCCAAACGCTGACATAGACCCGCTTGGCGGCCGATTCCTCGCTGGCTCGCTCGGCGGGCCAGCCGGCCTCGAAGAGCTCCTTCTGGCCGAGGCCCGTGCCAGGCTCGACCAGCCTGCGCTCCACGAGGCTTTGGAGCACGCGCCGCAGCGTGAAGCGGCGGGCCAAGGAGACCCGGCGCTCCCCCTCCACCTCGAACCAGCTCGCGTCCGGCCCCACGGTCACCGCTGGACGAGATGCGGAGGCGCCGCGCTCGAAGGCCGTCGGATCGTGGAGCAGGACCCGAAGGAGGCGGCCGAAGGAGAAGAGGCTCTCGTGGACCGGCTCATCCGCCGAGGTCGACTCCGTGAAGCGGTCGCGAAGCTGCGACTCCATCGCGGCACGGTCCCCCTCCTCCGCCCCCATCCATTCGACCACGCCCTCGACCAGGCCGACGAGCAGGAGGTTGCCTCGATCGCCTCGCCTCGCGAGGAAGGAGCGTGCTTCGGCGAGGAGCTCCATGCTCTCCTCGCGCCGCCCCTGCACCGCCACGGCGAAGGCGAACATCGGCAGGACCATGGATCGGTGGATCTCGTCTCCTCCTCTCTCGAGGATCCCGCAGGCCTGCCGGTGTTCCCGCTCGCCCAGGACGGCGTCGCCTCGCTCTAGCGCGATCACGCCGAGGTTCGCGTGGGCCACCGCCTCCACTCGGACGAATCCGATCGATCGGCAGAGCTGGAGGACCTCGTGCATCTGCGCTTCGGCCTCCGTCAGGTTGCCGGTGGCGAGGTGGAGCCCCCCCAGATTGAGCTGCGCGATCGCCTCGTGGGAGCGGCTCTCCGTACGCCGAAACAACTCGATCGCCTCGGCGTTGGCCCGGAGGGAGGCGTCGAAGCGGCCCCTCCTCAGCCAGACCAATCCGAGGCGGAGGAGGGTCTCTCCCTGCTTCTTCACCTCACCGCATGTGGCGAAGATCGAGCTGGCCCTCTGCAGCTGGAGCTCGGCCTCGGCGTACTCGCCGCTATCCATGGAGCTCATCGCGAGATCCATGCGGACCTGGGCCTCGAGGGTCGGAGCTCCTTCCTCGATCGCCAACTCCATCGCTTCCCGGAGGCCTTCCCGCACCGGCCCGCTCTCATCGATGAGGCTGGAGAGCCAGAGCTCCGAGATGATCCATCCCTGAACCACGCGAAGATCCTCGCGGCGCGCGATCGCCAGAGCGTCCCGTAGCGCCTCCCGGGTCTCGGCCATCCGTGCCTGGCGCATGTAGGCCAGCGCCCTGGCCCGGAGGGCCTGGATGAGCAGCAGAGGATCGCCCGCCCGGATCGCGTCCTGCCAGGGCGCGGCCACCAACGCCTCCTCGAAGGTCGGGATCCCTACCTCGCCCCAGAGGGAGACCAGGACCAGACCGAGACGGGCGGCGAGCGCCGGATCATCGTCACGGCTGCGGGCCTGCGCGGCGATCAGGTTGGACCGCTCGGCGAGGAGCCAGCGAATGGAATCGCCCGCCTCCGCTCGTCCGAGCTCGGCCGCATGACGCTCCCCCTCCGAGCCAAAGTGGAGGGCATGTCGCCGCAGCGCCTCCTCCTCCAGCCCCATGTCCCGCCGCTGCCGAGAGGCAAAGTCCTTCACGCTCTCCAGGAGGGAAAAGCGGGGTGACTTCCCCTCCCCCACTTCGACCAGCCCCATCGCCGAGAGCGAATCGAGCAGATCCACCGAGCCTGAGCGATTGTGAATCGATTCAGAATCGCTGCGAGCCGGAGGCGAGCGAACGCCAGAAGGAGCCGTAGCGCGCAGCGCGCGTGAAAAAACCGCCCCCACCTCGCGTGAGGGTGGTTTTTTCACAGGCTCCGAGCCCTCCAGGAGCGCCATCGCGGATCGAAGGGTGAAGCCCCCCTCCAGCGCCGAGAGGCGGGCGAGCGCTGCCTGGAGGGGTGGCGCGAGCAGCTCCCAGGTCAGCGAGAGAGCGCTCAGCAGCGATCGTTGCCCCTCCGCGCTCTCGCCCCGCAGCAGCTCGAAGCGCTCCTCGAAGCGGGCCAGCAGCACGTGCGGAGGCAGGATCCGGATCCGCTCGGCGGCCAGCTCGATCGAGAGGGGATGCCGATCCAGCCGCTGGATCAACTCCTCCACCAACGGAGCCTCGTCCGGAGGGATGGACCGGCCCACCCAGGCGTGGCGGGCCCGCGCTTGAAAGAGCGCGACCGCGTCCTGCAGGTCCAGCGGGCCGAGATCGAACTGCAACTCGGCGTCCCGTCCCATCGGCACGATCGAGGTGACGAGGATCTGCAGCTCGAAGCACAGCTCCAGCCAGGAGTCGATCAGGCTGGACACCTCGGCGGCCAGCTCGTTGAGGTTGTCCAGCACCAGGAGCAGCTGGCCGCGATTGGCCAGGACCTCCGTCAGCCTCTCCCCTTCCGCCTCGGGCACCCCCAGCCTGATCCGAACCGCGGCATCGACGTCTGCCGCGTTCTGGCAGGCGGAGAGGTCACAGAACCATGCGCCTCCCTCCTCGAAGTCGGGGCGGAGCTCTTCCAGGAGCTCGCGGGCCAGGCGGGTCTTGCCGATCCCGGACATCCCGGTGAGGGTGACGAGCCTCGCTCCCTCCCGGAACTCTCGGGCGAGGATCGCGAGCTCCCGAGCCCTGCCGAAGAAGCTCCGCCGCCCGGCGTTGGATGAGGTCCCCGAGGAGGATTCGACGGCAGCCTTCATTTGCAGAGCCTACCATCGAATCGCCCCGTGACTCCATGCCGGCTGCCCGGCTCCTGGCCGATCACGCGGCCTCGTGGAGGGCCTCCTTCGCCTCTCGTCGCTGCTCGGCCTTCAGCTCCCAGAGGCGCCACCAGGTGTAGACCACCGGGATGATCTCGAGGGTGAGGAAGGTGGAGGTGATGAGGCCGCCGACCATGGGCGCGGCGATGCGCTTCATCACATCGGCGCCGGCGCCGGTGGACCAGAGGATGGGGACGAGGCCGATGGCGGTGGTGGCGACGGTCATCAGCTTGGGGCGGACCCGGAGCACGGTGCCTTCCATATGGGCCCAGATGATGTCGTCTAGGTTGCGGATGAGGCCGGCGGCCTTGCGTCGCTCGAAGGCGCGGTCGAGGTAGACGATCATGACGATGCCCGTCTCGGCGGCCAGGCCAACCAGGGCGATCATCCCCACGTAGACCGCGGTGGAGAGGCGGTAGTCGAGGAGCCAGAGCATCCAGATGCTGCCCACCATGGCGAAGGGCACGGAGAGCAGGACGATCAGGGTCTCGATGACGTTCCGGAAGTGGAGGTAGAGGAGGACGACGATGAGCAGGAGGGTGATGGGGACGATGACCTTCATCTTCTCGGCCATCCGCTCCATGAGCTCGTATTGGCCGGCCCATTGGAGGAGGGTCCCGGTGGGGAGCTCGAGGCGGCCGTCGAGGCGCGCCTCCGCGACCAGGGCCTTGGCCCGCTTCACGTAGCCGCCGATGTCGGTGCGCGCCGGATCGACGTCCACGAAGAGGTAGCCGGCGAGCATGCCGTTCTCGTTGCGGATCATCGGCGGGCCGCTGACGACCTGCACCTCGGCGAGCTGGCCCAGGGGCACGTGGAGGAGCTTGGATCCGGAGAGCCCGGCGAGGGCGGAGTCGGCGGGCATGGGCGCGCCTTCGGGGGACGGGTCGCCGATCCGCGTCACGGGCACCAGGACCTCGCGGAGCCGATCGGGATCGTCGCGCAGATCGCGGGGATAGCGGAGGTTGACGGTGAAGCGGCGGCGCCCCTCGATGGTGGTGGTGATGGGCTCGCCTCCGATGGCCCGCTCGATCACGTCGTTGACGTCGGCGATGGTGAGGCCGTAGCGCGCCAGGGCGTCGCGATCGGGGACGATGTCCACGTAGAGCCCGCCCAGGCTCCGCTCGAAGAAGGAGCTGCGGGTGCCGGGCACCGTGGAGAGGAGCTGCTCCAGGGAGATCCCCGCCTGCTCGATCTCCTCCAGATCGTCTCCAAAGATCTTCACGCCGATGGGCGTGCGGATCCCGGTGGAGAGCATGTCGATGCGGGTCTTGATCGGCAGGGTGAGGGCGTTGGTCCAGCCGGGCATGGTGACGGCGTCGTTCATCTCGGCGAAGAGCTCGTCGGTGGTGAGCCTGCGCTGATCCGGCCAGGCGATCCGGAGGATCGGCGCCACGAAGTCCGGGGCGGCGTCGGTCCACCACCGCTCCCTGGGCATCATCCTCCACTCGCTCCGCGGCTTGAGGCGGACAACGGTCTCCACCATGGAGAGGGGCGCCGGATCGGTGGCGGACTCCGCTCGCCCCGCCTTGCCGAAGACGGAGATCACCTCGGGGAAGGATTTGAGGATCCGATCCTGCTGCTGGAGGGCCACCTTCACCTCCTCGATGGAGGCGTTGGGGAAGGTGGTGGGCATGAAGAGGAGGTCGCCCTCGTCCAGGGTGGGCATGAACTCCGTGCCGAGGCGCGGGACCAGCGGGATGGCGGAGATCACGGCGGCGACGCCGATGGCCACGGTGGTCTTGGGGTTGCGCAGGGCGACGAAGACGAAGGGTTTGTAGATCGCCACCAGGAGGCGCGAGATCGGATGCTTCTCCTCCGAGTGGATCCTCCCCTTGATCAGCAGCACCATCAGCGCCGGCGCCAGGGTCACCGCCAGCACGGCGGAGAAGAACATGGCGAAGGTCTTGGTGTAGGCCAGCGGCTTGAACATCCTGCCGGGCTGCCCCTCCAACGCGAAGACCGGGAGGAAGGAGACGGTCACCACCAGCAGCGAGAAGAAGATCGCGGGACCCACCTCCTTCGCCGCCTCGATGATCACCTCCACCCGCTGGGCGGCGGTCCGCGGTCGATCCCGCTCCAGTTTTTTGTGGGCGTTCTCGACGAGGACGATGGTGGCGTCGACCATGGCGCCGATGGCGATGGCGATGCCGCCGAGGCTCATGATGTTGGACGAGATCCCCAGCCACCGCATGGGGATGAAGGCGAGGCCCACCGAGATCGGCAGGACGATGATCGGCACCAACGAGCTGCGCAGGTGGAGGAGGAAGAGGAGGATCACGAGGCCCACCACGATCCCCTCCTCGATCAGGGTGGTCTTCAGGGTGCCCACCGCCTCGCCGATCAGCTCGGAGCGGTCGTAGACCGCCACGGCCTCGACCCCCTCGGGGAAGGAGGGCTTCAGCTCCTCGAGTCGCTCCTTGATCCGCTCGATCACGCCGAGGGCGTTCTCGCCGTGGCGCATCACCACGATGGCGCCCACCGCCTCGCCCTCACCGTCCAACTCGGCGAGGCCCCGGCGGATCTCGCCGCCGAAGGCGACGGTGCCGATGTCGCGGACCAGCACCGGGGTGCCGTTGGGGGAGGCGCTGACGGCGACCTTCTCGAGATCCGAGAGGCTCTTCAGGTAGCCGCGCCCCCGCACGAAGTACTCGCGGCCGCTCATCTCCAGAATGCGTCCGCCGACGTCGCCGTTGGATTTGCGGATGGCGTCGCCCACCTCGGCCAGGGTGATCCCGTAGGCGCGGAGCCGGTTGGGATCGACGGTGACTTGATATTGTTTCTGATAGCCGCCGACGCTCGCCACCTCGGCGACGCCGGGGACGGAGGTGAGCGCGTAGCGGAGGGTGTAGTCCTGGAAGGTCCTGAGGTCCGCGAGGTCGTGTCGGCCGCTCTTGTCCACCAACGCATATTGGAAGACCCAGCCCACCCCGGTGGCGTCTGGGCCGAGCTGCGGCTCGACGCCCTCGGGCAGGCTCCCCCTCAGGCTGGAGAGGTATTCGAGCACCCGGCTGCGCGCCCAATAGATGTCGGTGCCCTCGTCGAAGAGCACGTGGACGAAGCTCATCCCGAACATCGAGTAGCCCCGCACGTCGGTGACGTGGGGCGCGGAGAGGAGCGCGGTGGTGATCGGGTAGGTGAGCTGATCCTCGATCAGGCCGGGGCTTCGCCCCATCCACTCAGAGTAGATGATCACCTGGGGATCCGAGAGGTCCGGGATCGCGTCCAGGGGCGCGCTGCGGATCGCGGCCCAGGCACCGGCACAGGCGAAGGCGGTGAGGATGAGGACGAGGAATCGGTTGCGGGCGCAGACCTCGATGAGCTTCTCGATCACGGAGTCGCTCCATGGTCATGGGCGGCGGGCGCTGGGGCGGCCATCCCCGAGAGGGCGGCGCGCAGGCGGCTCTCCGAGTCGATGAAGAAGCCGGCGCCGATGACCACCTCCTCGCCGGCGTCGAGGCCCACGACCATCACGTGATCGCCGGCGCGGCCCTGCACGTGGACCTCGCGAGGCGAGAAGCGTCCGCCGCCCAGGGCGACCAGGGCGTAGACGTGATCGCCGCTGTCGATCACCGCGTCCCGGGGGACGATCTCGCCTTCTGGCGAGGCGACGTCCAGCCGCACGTCGCCGAACATGCCGGGGCGCAGGGCGATGGAGGGGTTGGGGAGCTCGAGCCGAACCTTCATGGTGCGGGTGGAGGGCTCGACGGTGGGATAGATGAAGGAGACCTTCCCCTGGAAGCGATCGCCCGGCCGGGCCGGCGCCGCGAAGGTGGCGCCCTCGCCGATCCGGATCCTGGCGATCTCCTGCTCGAAGACGTCGGCCACCACCCAGATGCGCGAGAGATCGGCGACCTCGAAGAGCACCTTCCCCGGCGAGACGTAGGAGCCGGCGATGGCTTCCTTGCGCAGCACGTGGCCGGCGCCAGGGGCTCGCAGGAGCATGGTGCGCTGGGCCTTGCCGGCCTGCCGGAGCGCGCGGATGTCGCCGTCGGCGATCCCCAGCAGGCGCAGCCGCTGCTCCGCGGCGCCCCGCAGATCGGGGCTCCATTTCAGCGCGTTCAGATACTCCACCTGGGCCTGGTAGAGCTCGGGGCTGTAGATGCGGACCAGCGGCTGGCCCGCCTTGACCTCGGCGCCGGTCTCGTCGACGAGGAGCTCCTCGATCCAGCCGGCGAAGCGCGCCTGCACCTCGAACCGACGCCTCTCGTCCGCGGTGACCACGCCGACGGTGCGGACCTGGGCGTCGAGGCGACCGCGCTCGACGGTGGCGGTGCGGACGCCGATGCGGGCCAGGCGCTCCACCGGGATCACCACCTCCGTGAGCCCCGGGACGCCGTGCTCGCGAGGGAGCTGCAGGGACGACGCCGGGGAGGAATCGCTGGGATGGGCACTTGGATCTCCATCCATCATCGGCTGCGAGTGATGATCGTGATCCCGATCGGTCGCCGCGCCACGCGGCGCGTGAGCTCGTCCGGCGCTCCCAGCGGCGGAGGCGTCCTCCTTGCGCACCAGGTACATCCCGCACTTGGGGCACTTGCCCGGCCCCTCATGCTCCACCTCTGGGTGCATGGGGCAGGTGTAGAGCGCAGGCCCTTCCACCTTCTTCTTCTCGGCGGGGACCTGCACCAGCGCCATCCCGCAAATCTCGCAGCGGCCGGCCTCGTCGCGGACGACCTTGTCTTCCGGCATGGGGCAGACCCACTGCCCGGGCTTGGCGCCCAGCTCGTGGGCCACCTTCAGGATGGAGTCCGCGTGATCATGGTGGCCGTGGTGCCCATGGTCCGCGTCTTCACCACCTTCGCCGATCGGCACCAGATCCATGCCGCAGATCGGGCATTCGCCGGGGAGGTCGGAGACCACCGTGGGATGCATCGGGCAGTGGTATTGCGTATCCGCCGCGTGCGCGGCGTGCCCCACGAGCCCCGTGGACAGCAGCACGGTGAAGCCCGCCCCCAGCAGCGCCGCCGCGAGCATCATCCAGCGAAAGAGGGAGGCGGTGCGCACGCCCGGCGGAGGTGGCTCCTCCCCCTCGGGCATCGGCTCGTGATCGAGCTGGCTCTTGATCGTTTCGCTCATTTGGAACCTCCGGCGTTCAGGGAGAAGAGGGTGTCTAGCGATCCTGCGGCGCGGGCCAGCCGCGCCCGCGCCCGCAGGTAGTCGGCGCGAGCGGAGAGGACCTCGAGTTCCTGGCCGAAGCGCAGGACCTCGGCGTCGAGGACGGTGAGGAAGTCGACGCCCCCGGCCTGGTAGGCCCCGAGGGCCGCGTCGCCGGTGCGCCTGCCGCGGGGGAGGATCTCCTCCTCGTAGAGGTGCAGGCGCTGGGCCTGCTGTCGGACCGCCGCCCAGGCGGATCGGACGTCGGCGACGAGGGAGTCACGGCGGGCGCTGCGCCGGCGGGACGCCGCCTCGGCGTCGGCCCTGGCGGCGGCGGCCTGCCGATCCTGGTTGGAGCCGGCGAAGACCGGGATGGGAAACACCACCTCGGCGCCGATCATGTCGGGCATGCCGATGCGGAAGCCGTAGGCGAGACCGACCTCTGGGTCGGGCCACTTCTCCCGGGTGGCGAGCCTGGCCTCGACGCGCGCCTGCGCCTCCCGCTCCGACAGCACCCTGAGCTCGGGATGCGAGTCGAGGCCGGCGAAGAGCTCGTGCTCGTCCGGAAGGATTGGGAGGAGCGGCGTGGAGGGGGCGCCTCGGACCGCGGTCTCGGACGCGAGGAGGGCGGCCAGCCGGGCGCTGGCGGCAGCCTCCTGCTCCTCCAACCGGTAGAGGGGCAGGTGGATCTGGGCGAGCTCGCTCTCGGCGCGGAGCACGTCGGCCTGCCTGGCGCCGCCGGAGGCGAAGCGGGATCGGGCGAGCTGCGCCAGCCGCTCCAACGCCTCGAGCTGCCGATCGACCGCCTCGCGGGACGCCCTCGCCAGCCAGAGCTCGGCGTAGGCATCGGCGGTCGCCTCCGCGAGGGCGAGCCGCTGCAAGCCCCCGAGGGCCGCCGCGATGTCTGCGTCCTTCGTCCCCACCTCCCGTCGGAGATCCCGCTTACCGAACCAGGGGATGGGCTGGCGCACCATCACCTCGGTCATCGTCATCTCGTCGTCTGTGAAGGAGAAGGAGGGGACGGGGAGACTGCGGACGGCGAAGCCGACCGATGGATTCGGGAAGGCGCTCGCGGCCACGGCGCGATGGCCCGCCGCTTCCCTATCCGATGCCAAGGCGGCGAGATCCTGGTTGCGGCGCAGTACCTCGTCGAGGACGGAGGCAAAGTCGATGGCCGCTGACGGCTGGACATCGGAGGGCGGCGAAGGGATCGCAGCGGCCGCGTCGGGAGACGCACCCGCGGGTGCTCCGATCGCCACGGCGATAAAGGAGAGGGAGGCAGCGATGATCACGGTCGACTCCGCTCGTCTTCCGACGAGCTTGCAGCAAGGAGAGCCGGTTCGTGTGAAACGCGAGTGCAGGGAGGCTCGTGGTCTCAGGTGCGCAAGAGGATCAGCGATCCCTGGGACGTCCCGCCTACCCGATCCGCGCCAGGCACACGGCCTGCGAGGCGCAGGCGCCCGGCCGATGAGCAGCGAAGAGGGCGTGCAGGATCGCGATCAGCGAACGATGACGACCGTGGCCAGCGCGAGGAGAGGTGGAGACGTCGCCGAGGGCGAGGCCTCGTCGGCCCAGCCTTCGAGGGCAGCCGCGAGCTGCGGCACCTCATCCCACGGGAGGATCACCGCGACGGGATCCGTCGGGCCAAGGAGGGAGGCAAGATCGACCGTCGGTGCCTTCAACGCGTCGCGGCAGCACTCGCTCGCCTCGGCCTGGAGCTGATCCTCCGAGGGAGGATCCTGGGGGCAGCAGCAGCCGGTCCCCAACCCCGTCATCGCGCACCAGATCGAAGCCGCGGCGGTCCCTGCGTGTAGCAGCAGGCCGAGGGCGGCGATCCAGGCGAGGAGGGTGGAGTGACGGCGCATCTTGGATGGGAGCTCCTACCCGATAAGTACGCCGGGTCGAGGCCGGCTGTCAAAAGGTCAGCCCGCTCCAAGCATGACCCGGGCACTCCCCATTTCGTTCCATCGCCTCTGCTGGTCCGTCGTCGGCGAGCGCCCGCCCGCTCGCTCCCTGTCTGCGTCGCTGGAGTGATGTCGCTTGCGCTTGCCGGCGCCAAGCTCCCCGACTATTGCTTGCCGATCGCTGCCGCCCGACGCGGCGCCAGCCCGTCTCCTTCGCGCCCCCTCGGCGCCCTCTCCTTGGAGTGCCATCACGTGATCGCCCGTCTCCTCCTCGCCTCCATCGCCGCCGCCGCCCTCGCCGCCTGCTCCTCCGGCAATGACAAAGCCTCCGCCAAGACGCCGGCCGGGAGCGCGGCCGCTCCCATCGAGAAGGCGGCCCCCGCCATCGTAAGACCCGACGCCGAAGGCAAGGTCGAGATCACGGCCACCGCCGACGGCTTCGTCCCCTCGCGGATCGAGGCGGAGGGCGGCAAGCCCTTGAAGCTCGTCTTCACCCGGAAGGTGGAGAAGAGCTGCATGACCGCCGTGGTCTTTCCCAGCCTCGAGATCGAGAAGGACCTCCCCCTCGACGAGCCCGTGGAGATCGAGCTGACCCCCGAGGCCGGCGCCACCATCGCCTTCCAATGCCCGATGGGGATGGGGCGCAGCACGATCGTCGGCCTGCCGAACGGCTGAGACCAAGGAGAAGGAGCCGTTCGCGCGCGGCGCGTACGGCCAATCGCCTGCGCCCCGGGGCGATCTTCTGTGGGTGCCGTGAACAAAGGAGGGGCGTCCTCCGTCCAGCTGATGAACCCCGAGCGAACGGACGGAGACGCCATGCGAAAGACCCTGCTCGCAGCCCTCGCCATCGCCATCCTCCCCGGATGCATGGTCGAATCGCGCTACTACGAAGACCGCAGCCTCCCTCCTCCTCACAGCCCTCCCGACCGGCAGCCGCTCTCGCGCTGGGGCGAGTCCTGCCGGATGGACACCCAATGTGTCGGCGGCCACGTCTGCCTGGATGGGAGCTGCGAGCCGTCGCGGATCGGGATCTATCCGGTGAACGCCCTGGTCGCCCCGGGAAAGGCGGACGGCAGGGAGTGGGATGCCGATCGCTACCTGCCCCTCTGGGTCTGGGATGAGCTCGACTCCGTGCGCCGCCGCGGGACCGTCGACGAACTCTACGCCTTCATGGCGGATCAGCGCCGGATGGGATGGTCGGCGCCGGATCCTTACGGCTACGGCTTCCTCTCTACCGACGGCTACCGCTACGACGACCGCTACACCATCGCCCTCGGAGAGCGAGGCCGGCAGGCATTGGACGTCTTCGACGTGAGCTGGCCCGCCACCGGCTGGAGCCAGGTCCCCTTCACCACCCGCCTCTCGGTGGGCCTCGATTTCTATGACGAGGACCGCCGGAACGACGAGGCGATCGGCTTCGTAGAGCTGGACTTCGCTGCGCTTCGCGACGCCCTCTACCTGGGCGGCGTGGTCTACTTCGACGCCTACGAGCAGACCGACGGCCAGCTCCTCCTGGTCGGTGTCGAGGTCGTCCCCGATATCTGACGGGGGCGATCCAACAACAGAAGATCCCTCTCGCCAGAAGGCGGGAGCGGACGGAGTCGCCCCCGCAGCCCGGGGGCGATTCTCGTTCAGAGGCTCCTGGGAGCGGGAGGCGGGCGCCCCCTCGCCCCTCCGCCGGCCGCCGGATCGGGAAGTTGCCCCGGATTGGCCCGGTGCGGAGTTTTCCCGGGAGCCTGGTCGTTCCTTCGCCGTCCGGTTTTCTCTCCTTGCAGGCTTCGGAGCGACGGCAGGCCAGCCATGACAGAAGCGTGACGAAGGCTTGTCATGCTCTTGCCGAACCCCGCCCCCGGGCGTCCAAGGAGAAGAAGCGATCGTGTCCAACGCCTACATCAACGCCCCCGACGAGCGCGTCGACTGGGTCAAGTCGATCCCCTTCCTGCTGATCCACGCCCTGGCGCTGGGCAGCTTCTACTTCGGGATGAAGTGGTCCACGGTGGCCCTCTGCGTCGGCCTCTACTACGTGCGGATGTTCTTCCTCACGGCGACCTACCACCGCTACTTCTCTCATCGCTCCTACAAGATGGGGCGGGTGATGCAGTTCCTGATGGCGCTGGCCGCGACTACCACCGCGCAGAAGGGCGTGCTCTGGTGGGCCGCCCACCACCGGCACCACCACAAGTTCTCGGACCAGCCGGACGACGTCCACTCCCCCAAGCGCGGCTTCTGGTGGAGCCACGTCGGCTGGATCCTCTGCACCAAGTACGACGACACCCGCTTCGATCTGATCAAGGACTTCGCCAAGTACCCGGAGCTGCGCTGGCTCAACAAGTACCACCTCGTCCCCCCCGCGCTCCTTGGCGTGGCGGTCTTCGTCTTCGGCGGCCTGCACACCGGCGGCGGCTGGGTGGGCTACGAGGCTTGGCGCGCCCTCTTCGGCGGCTTCTTCCTCTCTACCGTCCTGCTCTGGCACGGCACCTTCACCATCAACTCGCTCTCGCACGTCTTTGGGCGCCGGCGATACGTCACCACCGATACCAGCCGCAACTCGGCCATCCTGGCCCTCATCACCTGCGGTGAAGGCTGGCACAACAACCATCACAACTACCAGTCCACCGCCAACCAGGGCTTCTTCTGGTGGGAGATCGATCTCACCTACTACGTGCTGAAGGTGATGTCCTGGATGGGGCTGGTCTCCGATCTGCGGACCCCGTCGAAGGCCGTGTTGAAGCGCAACCTGATCGCGGACGGACATCACGACGTGGGCATCCTCGGCGAGCTCCCCACGAAGGCGGCTGCCCTCCGGGACGCGGCGAAGAACCTCGTGCCCGTCCCCATGGCCACCAGCTCCGACTGACGACGCGCTGCCGCTCCCGCTCGAGGCGGGGCGAGCAAAGAGCGTGTGGCTTTCGCTCTGCCTTCGTCTGCCCTCCCTTCCCCCGAAGGGAGGGCTCTTTTGTTTCAAGGGCGGGCGCATCTTTCACGAAGCTCCCCTCTCCCTCTCCGCCCAGGCTGGCGAGCGGATGATTAATAGGGGCGATTGTGTTAGGATTTGGACCCCAACAAGGGAATTGACTCGATTTGGAGGCGAATTTCACGAAAGCGAAGGCAAAACTGCTCCGATTGGGCGTGCATGACTCATCGCGCCTCGAATGGATGGCGGAGCTCCCGTTCTCTCGAGACAAGAACCCGGAAGAGTTCGACCTGGAGCTGACCGCGGAGGTCCCCGCCCACATCTGGACCGCCCACGACCATTGGGAGCGCCTGCAGCTCCTGGCCCGCCTCTCCAGCCCCAACGACGAGCAGCTACCTGCCAACGTCCTGCCCATGGGGACGGTGGACGAGCTACGCCGCGCCGCCCTCGCCGCCGCCCGCAGGGCCAAGGAGACGCAGAGCCACATCGAGCGGCTGATCTTCGAGGCCTCCTCCCTCCTCATCGCCACCCCCAACCCGGCCCTCGCCGACGAGATCCTCGCCCTCTTCCATCGCGGCCTCCAATCCCTGCGCGAAATGAGAGACAGCCTGGGAACCCCGCGCGCCACCGAATCCGGCGCGGTGACCCGCGAGCGCGCGCTGGCGGAGGAGTTCCTCTCCAACTACGCGATCGAGCTGGTCTCCCGGGTGGAGAAGGCGGTCGCAGGCCCCCTCCTCGGCCCCCGCCACCGCCATCAGGAATACGAGACGGACGCCTCCCGGATCCGCGCCGCCCTCGCCTCGGAGCTCCTCGAGGAGTTCTCCTGGCGCAGGAGCCGCGGTCTCGCCATCCCCACCGACAGAGGCCCCTGGGATCTGGAGAAGTACGTCAGCCGGGTGAGCGGGCTGCGCAAGCATTTCCAGGGGCTGCTCTTCCTTCAGGTGGAGACCGAGCTCGCCGACTCCCGCTACCGCCCGCTCTTCGGCGCGGTGGCCGCGGGCTTCGGCGCCCTCGCCGCCTTCCCCTTGCTCCTCTTCTTCACCGGGGGCTACGGCGTCGCAGGTCTCTCGGTGGGCTTGAGCGGCGCGGCCATTTTGGTCGCCGTCACCTACGGTGTTAGAGAGAGGATCAAGGACGGGGTCCGGAGCTGGCTGGCGCGGCGGCTGAGGGAGAACGTCGGAGGCCGGCTCACCAAGATGACCACCATGCGGCGCCACTCCGCAGAGCCGGCGGAGCTCGTCCGTGTCCGCGAGTCATTCTACTCGACCATGGAGCAGCGCAGCGATCCCCTCCACCCCGACCTGGGCGAGTCGCTCTCGGTGGTGCGGCTCCGCTACCATATGCGCGGCACGGTCCATCGGGACGACGCGCCGGCCGATCGTGGCAGCGAGCGGGTGAAGCTTGTCTTCCGCTACGACCTCTCGCCCCTCTTCACCAGGCTGGACGATCCCTTCAAGCACGTCCCGATCCTCACCGAGGACGGCAGCTCCGTGCGCTTCGTCGACGCCGCCCGCTGCTACCGGATCCCCGTGCGCCTCGCCCTGCGACATCGGGGGGAGACGCAATTCGAGAGCGGCACGATCGTCACCCACAAGCTCGGCCTGGAGCGCCTGGAGCGGCCGCTCCCCGACGAGCCGATCGACGAGCCCTCTCCCCTCTTCGCCGCCGGCGGCAGCGGCGCCTTCTCGTCGGTGGCCAGCGCCATGATGCGCAGGCGCTGAGGTCGCACGATGGAATCAAGGGATCTCGCGAACCGGGGCCGAGCAGACGTCAATGAGCCTCGGGCTCTGACGGTCGCGATCACGGGGGCCACAGGGCTGATCGGCCGGGCGCTGGTGCAGGCCCTCCTCGATCGCGGCGACAGGGTGGTGGCCCTGGTGCGCCACCCGCCCCGCCCCCAGCTCCCCGCACAGGTGGAGCAGCGCGCCTGGTCGTCATCGGATCCTGCCGCCCCGCTCGCGGCCCCTCCCGGCGTCGACGCCGTGGTTCACCTGGCGGGCGCGCCGATCGCCCAGCGATGGACCGAAGCGAGGAAGCGCTCGATCGCCGACAGCCGGATCCTGGGGACGCGTTCGGTGTTGGAGGGGATCCGCGCCACGGCGCCCGGCGTCCGCACCCTCGTCTGCGCTTCCGGGATCGACTATTTCGGCGACACCGGCGCGGCGATCATCGACGAGCGCGCCCCCAAGGGGACCGGCTTCACCGCCGATCTCACGGAGCGCTGGGAACACGAGGCGCATCGGGCCGAGGCCTTTGGCTGTCGGGTGGTCTGCCTCCGCACGGGGATGGTCCTCGCCGCGGAGGGCGGGGCCCTCGGCAAGCTCGTCCCGCTCTTTCGCATGGGCCTCGGCGGCAAGCTGGGCACCGGCCGGCAGATGGTCCCGTGGATCCACCTGGCCGACGAAGTGGGCCTGATCCTCCACGCCCTGGATCAACCCGAGCTGCGCGGCGAGTTGATCGCCTCCGCCCCCACGCCTGTGTCCAACGCGGCCTTCACCCGGGCCCTCGCCGCCGCGCTCCATCGCAAGGCGATCTTCCACGTGCCGGCCACCGCCCTGCGGCTGGTCCTCGGCGAGATGGCCGAGCTGCTGCTGGCGAGCCACGACTCCAGGCCCCGCCGCGCCCTGGAGTCGGGCTACGCCTTCCGCTTCGAAGACCTCGACGCGGCCCTCGCGGATCTCTTTCCTCGATGAACGACGCGCAGCCCGGTTGAAGGGCTCCCCCCGGCCTTCGCACGCCTCCGGCTCGCAGGAGCCCGTGAAATTTTTTCAGAGCTTGCGGGCCAGCATCATCCCGTCGCGGACGGTGAGGAGCACCTGCTCGACCCGCGGATCCTGCAGCACCCTCTCGTTGAACGCGACGATGGCCCGGGTGGACGAATCCTGCGGATCGAGGACCTTCCCGCTCCAGAGGACGTTGTCCGCCACCAGGAGGCCCCCGCGGCGCAGCAGGCGGATCGCCTCCTCGTAGTACTCGGGATAGCCCTCCTTGTCGGCGTCGATGAAGATCAGATCGAAGTCACCCTCCGGCAGGCCGCGGATGGTCTCCAGGGCCGGCCCCCGGCGGAGGCGGATCTTCTCTCCGTCCGGGCTCTTGTCGAAGAAGGATTGCGCGATCGTCGCGTGCTGCTCGCTGATCTCACAGGTGATCAGCTCACCGTCTGAAGGGAGCGCCTCGGCCATGCAGAGGGCCGAGTAGCCGGTGAAGGTCCCGATCTCCACTACCCGCCTCGCACGGACGAGGTGGACCAGCATCCGGAGCACGTTCCCCTCCAGGCGACCGACCATCATCTGCGGCGCCGTCGTCTCGGCGACGGTCCGCGCCGCCACCTGGTCCAGCAGCTCCGGCAGCGGACTGGAGTGGCCCGCCGCGTACGCCTCGATGTCCTTGCTCACGATGTCGCCCATCTCGAACCTCCTTCTGCGCCGCACGGCGACGCCTTCGACTGCGCCCGATGCTCGAGCGCCTTCACGCTCCCTGCATACTCCCCGAGCGGGCTCGGCCACCGACATCAGGCGCGCGGGCCCCGCGAGGTCGGCTACTTCGCCTTCCACAGGGTGGACCCCAACTCCTCGTAGAGGTGGATCGCCGAGCGGATGGACTTGTCGAAGTCCGAGAGCGAGAGGCTCTCATTCTCCGAGTGGGCGTTGGTATAGGGATCCTCCACGCCGATCAGCAGGGCGGGGACTCCACCCAGCTCCCGGGCGAAGGGCTCCACGAAGGGGATCGAGCCGCCGCAGCCAATGGCGAGGGCCGGCTTGCCGTAGCCCTTCTCCAGGGCGCGGAAGGCAGCGTCGAAGGCGGGGTGATCCGTGGCCGTATACCAAGGCCCCGCCGCGGACTCCGGATGGATCTCCACCTGCACCCCCCACGGCGCCGCCTCGCGCAGGGCCCGCACCAACGCCTCCTTCACCTCCTGCGGATCGAGATCCGGCACGATCCGGATCCCCACCCGGGCCCAGGCGCTGTCCACCAGGACGTTGCGCGCGTCCTTTCGGCTCGATGCCTGGATCGCGTTGACGCTCAGGGACGGCCTCCACCAATTGGCCTCGCAGGGGTGGTGATCCCCGAGGAGCTCCACGCCCTCGAGGAGCCCTGCCTGCTTGCGATACTCGTCGCGGGTGATGGGCAGCGCGTCGATGCTCTGCCGCGCCGCGCGATCGAGGGGACGGATCTTCTCCACGATGCCGGGGATGGCGATCTCGCCTCTCTCATCGACCAAAGACGCGAGGATCTTGGCCAGCGCCATGGCGGCGTCGGGGACCGGACCGCCCCACATCCCCGAGTGCAGCGCCGTCTCGATCGCCCTCACCTCGACGTCCACCGCTACCAGACCCCGCAGCGCCGTGGTCACCGAGGGGACGCCGGTGTCGAAGTTCATGGTGTCGGTGAGGACCATGGCGTCCGCGTCGAGGAGCGAGCGATGGGTCCGCAGGAACTCCGCCAGGTGGCCGGAGCCGATCTCCTCCTCCCCCTCGATCACCACCTTCACGTTGATCGGCAGCGCCCCCGCCCCCTTGGCCCAGGCCTCCACCGCCGCGGTATGGACGATCACCCCGGCCTTGTCGTCCGCCGCGCCTCGTCCGAAGAGGCGGCCGTCCCGCTCCACCGGCTCGAAGGGATCCGAATGCCACTTCTCCGGATCGCCAGCAGGCTGCACGTCGTGGTGGGCATAGAGGAGCACCGTGGGCGCCGCGGGATCCACCAGGATCTCGCCGTAGACGTAGGGATGCGCGCCGGGGATCTCGAGGAGGCGCACCCCATGAAACCCTCGCTTTTCCAGGATCTTCGCGGTCGCCTCGGCGCTGCGCCTCACCTCGGCCGGATCGAATCCATCGAAGGAGACGCTGGGGATCCGCACCAGCGCCTTGAGGTCTTCGAGGTGCTCGTCGCGATGCCGCTCATAGAAGTCGAGTGCCTGCTCCACGCCGCCTTTGCTCATCCGATGCTCCTGTCGCTGGCGCCGAAGCCTCATGCCCGGCAGCCTGTCGGTGCGGATCTCTAACGACCGGTCCGGGCGCCGGTCAAGGGCGAGAGCGCTGCCGGGGCCAACGTTTGTCGCAATTTTCCCCCTTTCAACCCCCGTGCATTCTGCGCTACAACCTCTCTCACGAACTTTTCCCGTAGTGCAGCACGGTGGATCTCGAGGGCGACGGTCTACGGCAGCGAGGTGGACCTTCGGCTTGGGTGTAACACAACCTCGCTCGGAGTGCTCACGCTCCACGCGAGACATCACAGCACGGTTCGATGAGACCGCGCGTTGAGCAAGGAGTGAGAATGGCTACGAAGGCAGCAGCAGCTCCGAAGGCGGCGTCGACCGGCGCAATGTCGACGACCAAGCTGGTTCAGGCGATCGTCGAGAAGGCTGGCAAGAAGGATCTCGACGTCACCAAGAAGGAAGTCAACGCGTTGCTCGAGATCCTGCTCGACACCGTGGCGGAGGAGATTCGCAAGGGCAACAAGGTCAGCCTGAAGAACTTCGGCGTGTTCCGGCGCCACACCAAGCCGGCCCGCCCGAAGCGCAAGGGTCGCAACCCCGCCACCGGTGAGGAGATCATGATCGCGGCCAAGAAGGCCGAGAACGTGATCAAGTTCCGCCCCGCCAAGGTGTGGAAGGAAGC
>JBEBXK010000043.1:0-30794 GCA_040391605.1 Vulgatibacter incomptus | reverse complement strand
CACCACCGGCGTCGAGAGCACCACCGGCGTCGAGAGCACCACCGGCGTCGAGAGCACCACCGGCGTCGAGAGCGCCACCGGCGTCGAGAGCACCACCGGCGTCGAGAGCGCCACCGGCGTCGAGAGCACCACCGGCGTCGAGAGCACCACCAGCGTCGAAGGCAGTGCTGAGGGTGGGGAGCTGGTGCCGCCACTGCCGATCGGATCGATCCGGGTGCCGATGCCGGCGGACGCGCCGCCAATGGACGAGGCGGTGGTGGTGCAGGTCTTGCTGCAGATCGACGTGGAGGGCCGGGTCTCGGGGGTGGAGCTCCTCCACGGCGCGGGGAGCCCGTGGGACGAGGCGGTGCTCGAGGCCGCGAGAGCCTTCGTCTTCGAGCCGGCCCGCTTCGGCGGCGTGGCGGTGCCGGTGGAGATCCCCTTCGTGCAGCGATTCGAGCCGCCGCGTCCGCCGGAGGAAGAGGGGGAGGACGAGGCCCTTGGCGCCGCCCTCGAGGGGCAGGTGGTGGAGAAGGGGACCTTGAAGCCCATGGCGCACGCTGCGCTGAGCCTGCGGGTGGAGGAGCGGAGCTGGCGGGCGGAGACGGGGGCCGACGGGCGCTTCTCCTTGCGGGCACCTTCCGGCCTGGTCCGGGTCGAGGTCGACGCGGCGGGCTACAACCGCTTCGTGGTCCACGAGAGACTGAAGGAGGGCCAGACACTCTCGGTGCGATACCTGGTGGAGCGACATAGCTACGATCCCTACGAGACCATCGTCATCGGCAAGGCGGAGCGGGTCGAGGTCTCACGGACCACTTTGCGCGGCCGGGAGATCGCCCACGTGCCGGGGACCTTCGGCGATCCCTTCCGGGTGGTGGGCGCGCTCCCCGGCGTGGGGCAGGTCTTCTCGCTGCTGAGCTATCCCATCGTCCGCGGCTCGAACCCCGGCACCACCGGGATCCTCCTGGACGGCGTCCGCGTGCCCCAGCTCTTCCACTACCTGGCGGGGCCAGCGGTGATCCACCCCGCCTTCATCGATCGGGTAGATTTCTTTCCCGGCAGCTTCCCGGTGGATTACGGCGGCTACACCGGCGGGATCATCGACGGGATCACCCGGCGCGCGAGGCCAGACGAGCGGGAGGTGGACTTCGGCCTCGACCTCACGAACACGGGGCTGATGGTCCGCCAGCCGATCCTCTCCAACACCACCGCCACGGTGGCCGGCCGCTACGGTTATCCGGGGCTGCTGCTGAGCGCGTTCAGCGACGACGCCTTCGCGAGCTATTGGGACTACCAGGCCCGCTTCGACGGCGCGGCAGGCAGGGGGCGGTGGACGGTCTTCACCTTCGGATCGTACGACGAGGTAGGGGAGTACAAGATCGTGGACGACCCCGGCTGGGACGACGGCGGAGGTGGGTTCGAAGAGCCGCGCGAGGACCTGCCGGGCCGCAGGCGAGAGAAGCAGACCTCCCTCCGCTCCCAATTTCACCGCCTCGATCTCCGCTATCTACAAGGCGATGAGAGCGCCATGGGCACCTACGCCATGACCTTCGGCTTCGACCAGCTCTACTCCGACGGTGACATCGGCTCATTGGACACCTTCAGCCTCGAGCCCCGCGCCCGCTGGAGGGTGCGCCTGGCCGAGTCCCTCTCGCTGCGCATCGGCGTCGACGGAACCATCCGCACCACGCAGACCTCGACCACGCCGGAGGAAGCGGAGGCGAGGGCGGAGCTCCCCGGCTACGACAGCCGCCTGGGTTCGGCGGGAGCCTTCCTGGAGACCCCATGGTGGATCACCCGGGATCTGGTGCTGATCCCGGGTGCGCGGATGGACGTCTACGACACGCGCTCGGCGTCGAAGGCCTCCCTGGATCCCAGGCTGATGGCGAGGTACCGCGCCCTCGGATCTCCGGAGACGACGCAGCTCTGGCTCAAGGGGGGGGTCGGCCTCTATCACCAGCCGCCGCGCCTCTTCATCCCGGTGCCGGGGCTGGACGAGATGGCCCTGGACATGGGGCTGCCCGCCAGCCTCCAGACGAGCCTGGGCACGGACATCGAGCTCGCCTCCGGCTATCACATCGATCTCCAGGGCTATTACAACCACATGGATCCGATCCTCCTGGAGCCCGATCTGGGCGCCGCCTCTCCGCGGGATCCTTCGGAAGAGTCTCCCGACCCCACCGACCTGCAGATCCTCAACGAGATGATGGCCCCGCGCAGAGGGCGGTCCTATGGCCTGGAGCTCCTCCTCCGCCGGCAGGATCGGGGGGATCTCTTCGGCTGGGTCGCCTACACCCTGAGCCGCAGCGAGCGGAGCTCGGCCCGAGGCTGGGAGTCGTTCGACTTCGATCGGACGCATATGCTCCACGTGGTCGCCGGGCTGCGCCTCCCCCGCAACTGGGAGGTCGGGGGACGCCTCCAACTCCAATCCGGCCGCCCGTATCGCGACGAGGAGGGCAGGATTCGTGGAAGGGTGGATCCCTTCACCCGCTTCGACCTCCGGATCGATAAGCGCGCCGTCTACAACGAGTGGATGCTCGACTTCTACATCGACGTGATCAACGTGATGCTCTCCCCCGAGGCCCTCGACAAGGGCTCCGACGCCTCCCTGCGCTACATGCTCCCCACCCTGGGCTTCCGCGCGGTCCTATGAGCCCTGGCCCTCGGCCTGGTCGTCGAGGGGGAGCCGCACCACGAAGCAGGCGCCGGGCAGCGGTCCCGGCTCCAGCGCGATGGTGCCGCCGCTCCTCTCGATGAGCCGCTTGCAGAGGGAGAGGCCCAGGCCGATGCCTCGCGTCTTGGTGGTGACCAGCGGCTCGAAGATCCGGAGGCCCAGCGAAGGGTCGACGCCTCCGCCGCTATCGCTCACCGCGATGGCCAGCCAGCGCGGCTCCGCCCGGAGCTCCACCCGAATCTCTCCGTCGGCGCCAGCGGCGTCGACGGCGTTGGAGAGGAGGTTCACCAGGACCTGACGCAGCTGGCCGGCGTCAGCCTTCGCCTTCGGCAGATCGGCCGGGACATCGACGCTGAGACGCCCGCGGGGCGAGAAAGAGACCGCATCCCTTGCCGCCTCGACCAGGGGCGCGAGCTCCACCGGCTGCCCGATCGGCGCCCGCTCGGTGGCGATCTCCAGGAGGTCGTCGATGATGCGGCTGGAGATCCGCACCTGGCCCTCGATGCGATCGAGGTGAGCGCTGAAGCGCTCATCGGGGCCGAGGCGCCGGCGCAGGAGGAAGACCGAGGCGTCGATGACCCCGAGCGGGTTGCGCAGCTCATGGCCGATGGAGGCAGCCAGCTCCCCCAAGGTGGCGAGCCTGCCGCGGCGTTTGGCCCTCTCGAGGCCGTCCTCACCGAAGCCGTGGAGGAGGACCGCCAGCTCCAGGTCGACGAATTTGCCGATGGCGAGGACGGCCGCCCGCAGCCCTTCGACGCCTAGATCCTTCTCCAACGCCGCATCCACCAGGAGGGTGCGGACCTCGTTCACCTCGGCGTAGACCCTATGGCGCGGCAGGCCGAGCTGCGCGAATCTCCGCCCCAGATCGACCCGCACCGCCATCCCCCCTTCGTCCCAGGAGCGGGTGAGGATCTCGCGGAGCCACTCACGGATCAGATCGTCTACCGGCTCCAATTGGGGGCCCGGGGTGACGCAGAGGCCATCCAGATGGGAGCCCATCCCCTCGCGGAGCGAGTGGAGGATCGCCTCGTCGGATGAGCCGAATCCGATGGAGAGCTTGATGGAGGTGAGCACGGCCGACTAGCCGCGGAGCTGCTCGAGATAGCGGCGCGCCAGCTCGACGAAGTCGGCTTCGGTGACGATCCCTACGAGCTTCTGCTCGGCGTCGACCACTGGCACACAGCCCATCTTGCGCTCGAGGATGATACGGCAGGCGTCGAGGGCGGGCTCGTCGGGGCCCACGGTGATCACCTCATGGCGCATGACCTCGCGTACCGGGATCGACTTCTTGATCGAGGCGTCTTCGGCGCGGCTGAGACCCGCGAGCGAGGAGACGCTGGCCTGGAGGATGTCGCGATGACTCACCAGGCCCACCAACTTGCCACCCTCGACCACCGGCAGATGCCGGATCCGCCCCAGACGCATCACATCGTCGGCGAGGAGAAGGTTCTCTGCCGCCTCCAGCGTCACCACGTCACGGGTCATCAGATCGCGGACCTTCATCATCTCGGCTGTCTCCCTTGGGGAAGGTGGGGCCGCATTGTATACGCGCCGAAGCGACGTGGCGAGCCCACAAAGACGAACCCCCGCGTCGCAAGCGGCGCGACGCGGGGCCGAAATGTCTGCTTCGGTCGGTCTACGTCAGGGTGCCGGCGTCGTGTCCAGCGTGAAGGTGAGCTCCACACCCGTGAGCCCCGAACAGAGGGTGCTGGTAGAGAGGCAGACCGCCTTGTAGACCGTCTCGCCCGCGGTGCTCGAGACCCTGCCGGTCGCGTAGGCGAGCCCGGTGCCAGCCACCGTGATCACGTTCGTGTTGATGGTGCTGGCAGGTGTCGCCGGGCCGGAGACGAGGCTGAAGGCGATGGGGACCGACCGCACCGGGTTGTCGAATTGATCCGTGGCTAGGACGCCGATCCTCACGGGCGTCGAGACCCCGAAGTTGGTGTTGGCCGCCAACCGGCCGGAGAGATCCGTGCCGACGACGGCCACGTTGGTGAGCCCCACATGCACCGGCGCGAGGGTCGTCGCCGCTCCAGCGACAGCGTTGGCCGTGAAGGTCAGCTGGCCCACGGGCGGATCCCCCGGCTGCGGGTTCTCGGGTCCCCAATCCCCGACGGCGGTCACGGTGTAGGTGGCCTCGGTGGTCCCCAGCGTGTAGGTGACCGAAGCCAGACCGTCGGCGTCGGTGATCACGTTCACCAAGGAGCGGTCGGGCGCGCCGTTCAGGCTGCCGCCGTTCGTTCCCAGGTTGGGTCCCACGTTGAACTGCACCGTGGAGTCCGGGATCGGGTTGCCGAAGTCATCCCGGATCACGACCACGAAGGGAAGCGGAAGCGCCGTCCCCACCGGCGCCTGCTGCCGGGGGGTGTTGCCGGATTCGATCCCCGACTTCCCCGCGCCCAGCGCAGGACGGCCCGGAGTGAACTCCACCGTCTTGTAGAGGCTGACGCTGCCCACCACCGCGGTGATGGTCTTGATCTCGGACTTGGTCGACGTGAGGGTGAAGGTGGCGTTGCCCTCTGCGTCCGTCATGGTCGCAGCGCCGGGCGACCAGGTGTTGCTGCCACCGGTCGAGCTGATCGAGACGGACTGGCCCGGAACGGGGTTGTCGGCGACGTCGACCACCTTGATCGCGAACTGAATCTCCCCGCCGTCCACGCTGGCCGTGTCGGCGTCGGTCACCATGGACGATCCCGAGTCCACCGCCGCTCCGGGGAGGAAGGTGGCGGAGGCCTGCAGGGTGAAGAGGCCGTCGATCTCGGCCCGGACGGTCTTGACCTCGGCCACGGTGGAGGTGAGCTTCGCCTCCACCCTGCCGATGGCGTTGGTCACGAGGTTCTGCTGCGGCGCGATGACGCTGGCCGTCCCGTCGACCGAGAGGCGCACGGAGATATTGGGGATCTCATTGCCGAAGGCGTCCACCGCCCGGATTCGGATCGACGCGGCGGAGACGCCATCGGCGACGACCGCCCCCGGGACCAGTCCGAAGCTGGAGCCTTCTTCGGATGCAGGCGCGGGCAGCACGCGGAAAGAGTCGCTGACCGCCCCCTCGTAGCCCTCGGCGAAGACGGCCAGGCTATAGCCCGTGGCGCTCCTGTTGATCTGGAGATCCTCGAACTTGGCCAAGCCTCCCAGGGCGGGGCGGGAGTAGGTACCCTCCATCAGGGCGGCGGTCGGGTTGGAGTAGAGGCGCGCCAACACGGCGGGGGGCCCGCCGGCGCCGAAGGTCTCCACCGGATTCCCTGCGGCGTCGAGGACGAGCACCTCGAAGACGAGAGGGGCGCCGGCCTCGACGTCGACGGGCTGCTTCTTGAAGGCGAGGCGCGCCGGGGTGCCGGGGGTGACCTCGAACGCCTCGCTGGTCACGCTCGAGACGCCGCCCGCGCTCGCGATGAGGCGCTTGCCGGAGCCGGGCTGGTCGATCCGGAACTCCTCGAAGGTCGCGATTCCGTCGACGGCTGCCACGGTCTGGGAGACATCCGCCCCTTCCACCTTCAGGGTGACGTCGTCCGTAAAGTCGAGGACCCGGTTGCCGTGGGCGTCCGCTGCCTCGATCTTGATCGCGGGCTGCAGAGGCCTGGCGGCCTGGCTCCTCCCGGGGGGACTCAGGAAGGAGAGCTTGGACGCCGGCCCCGCCACGAAGTCCAGGGTGAGCACGTGGCCGTCCACGTTGAGGCTGACGCTGTCGACGCGGATGGTGATCACGCGCTTTCCGGCGCGCACCGCGTGGATGGTCGCAGTCGCCACGCCGTTGGGGTCGGTGTCCGCCGCCCCCAGGACGATCTCGTCGGTGGGCTCGGAGGAGACGATCGAAACCGACCGATTCTGGGTGAGCTTCCGCGCCTCGTCCCGGGCGACGATCGTGATCGACGCGGCGTCGACGCCGTCGGCGACGATCCCTTCGAGCCGATCGACTTCGACGGTGGACTGGAGCTTGTCGACATCACCCGCTGGACCGGAATTCTTGTCCCCGTCGTCGGAGGATCCGCACCCCGAGACCACCAGCATCAAGAGACCGACGAACCAGACTGCCCGCTTCATGTGAACCTCATTTCCGATGCCCGCAGCGCGAGCTGTCGCACGGACGTTCGAGATAGGCCGCGATTCCTGAAAGCAAAGCAGAGATAGGGGTCGGAGCGCAAGCGCCGCGGCCGCATCGAGCCCGACCTTCGAAGGGATCTTTCGTGGGCGGGCAGCGTAGCACCATCGGAACCGGCCGTCATCGGGCCGTCTCGTTCGAAAGCTCGCGAAGCCGAAGGCGAGCAAACGGTAGAGGGAGCCGTAGCGCGCAGCGCGCGTGAAAAGATCGCCCCCCGCCGTGCGCAAGGACGATCTTTTCAAAGGCTCAAGGCGAGCCAGAGGCGAGCAGACGGTAGAGGGAGCCGTAGCGCGCAGCGCGCGTGAAAAGATCGCCCCCGCCGTGCGCAAGGGCGATCTTTTCACAGGCTCAAGGCGAGCCAGAGGCGAGCAGACGGTAGAGGGAGCCGTAGCGCGCAGCGCGCGTGAAAAGATCGCCCCCGCCGTGCGCAAGGGCGATCTTTTCACAGGCTCACAGCCTGCCGGTGGGGCCCACTGCCTCCTCCAGGGTCAGCTGGCGCCGCCCCTGGGAAGGCTCCGAGCGGAGCTGACATCCCTCGAGATCGCAGCTCGCGCAGATCTCGTCGTGGCAGGGGTCGAGGTGGAGGGCCAGCTCGCCATGGAAGCCTGCCCGCTCCACCATCCAATGTTCCAGAGCCACCACGGCCTGGTGGGCCTCCTGCACGGTCCAATGGGCCGGAGCGAAGACGTGGGCGTCCACATGGACGAGGTCCCCGGCCCGGATGGCTCGCAGCCGATGCACGTTGGTGAGCCCCTGGACCGGCGCCTCGTTGAAGGCGTCCACCAGGAGGGAGAGCAGCTTGGGATCCTCCCGATCGAGGAGACCGTGGACGGACTCCTGCACCAGCCCCACGCCGGTCCGCGCCAGGAGCAGGCCCACCGCCAGCGCCGCGATCGGATCGAGCCACGGCCATCCCGTGAGCAGGACCAGCCCCAACCCCACCAGGACCCCCAGGGTCGTCCACACGTCGGAGAGGATGTGCTTCCCGTCCGCGATCAGGGTGGCCGACTCGGTCTGCCGTCCGACCCGCAGGATCCAGGCGCCGAGGGCGAGGTTCACGATCCCGGCGCCCGCCATGAGAGCGAGGCCTGCATCGAGCTCCCGGAGCTGGGGGCCCTGAAGGAGGCTCTTACCACCAGCATAGAAGATCATCACCGCGGCGAAGGAGATCAGCCCGCCTTCGAAGGCGGCGGAGACCAGCTCGATCTTCCCGTGGCCATAGGGGTGATCCCGATCGGCGGGCTTGGAGGCGAAGCGGATGGCGAAGATCGCGAAGCCCGCCGCCACGACGTTGACGATGGACTCGAGGGCGTCGGAGAGGATCGCGGTGGAGCCGGAGAGATGCCAGCCCGCCAGCTTGGCCAGGAAGACCATCAGGCCGCCGGCCAAGGCGACGTAGCTGGCGAGGCGCCTGCGGCTGTGGCGGGCCGCGGAGCCGGGCGGCAGGTTGGAGGCGACGGTGGAGACCATGGAAGGCCCCATTCTAAGCGCGCAGCCCCGCGAAAGCACCTTGGAGGGGCACGAAGCGCGAGGGATTGGCGTTCGCTCGCCTCCGGCTCGCATGTGAAACCTTCTCCCGCCGCGTCGTTCTTGATAGGCTCTCCGACCTTTGGGGAAGTTTCCCCACCGGAAGGGAAAGGATCGATGAGCCGCACCACCCTCCCAGCCTTGGCCGCCTCCCTGCTCCTTGCTGTCGCTTGTGGCAGCGGAGAGTTGGAGGAGGCCTCGCCAGCGGATCCCTGCAGGGTGCACCTCCACCCGGGAGACGACGATCAGCTCATGGTGCAGTCGGCGCTGGTGACAGCGTCGGCCGGCAGCATGATCTGCTTCGACGAGGGGGTCTACCACCTCACCGACGGCCTCTCCCTCAGCGTCCCGGGGATCACCCTGCGCGCAACCGAAGGCCTCGCGATCCTCGATTTTTCGGCACAGGTGGCGGACGCCCCGGGCCTCGATCTCAAGGGGGACGACCTGACGGTCGAAGGCCTGGAGATCCGCAACTCGGCCGGGGACGCTATCCGCCTGCAGCAGGTGGATAGCGCGCACCTCCAGGGGATCCGGATCGGCTGGGGCGACGACGCGCCTCCGGTGGCCGGCGCCCGGGGGGTCGCGATCCTGGAGTCCAGCAACGTCCTCGTCGAGGAGGTCCGGATCCACGGGGCCGAAGACGCGGGGCTGGCGGTGATCGACTCGATGGGCGTGGTGATCCGCCGCTCATCGGTGGCTCGCTGCGGCGATGGGATCGTCGAAGAGCGCAGCGCCGACGTCGATCTTCAGCTCAATCGGATCCGGGTCGAGCCCCGACCCCACCGCGACGAGCCGCTGCTCGCTCCGGCCCTGGCGCCGATCGACGACTGATCCCGTGCCCATCAGGATGCGCTCGCGTCCCGCAGCCGTTACCTGTCAGCCATGCACGCCGATCCCTTCGTCGATCCCCTGCGCTTTCTCTCCGAATGCCACGGCAGGATCCGCCTGAGGCTGGCGACCTTTCGGGAGACCGCCGCGGCGCTCCGGGGCGCCACCTCGATTCCCAGGCACGCCGTCGAGGCCGCCCTCCTCTTCTTCCACACCAGCGGCGCGGCTCATACCGTCGACGAGGAGGAGTCCCTCTTTCCGCGGCTTCGATCCCGCCTCCGCGAGACGGGAGAGGATGAGGGGCTGGCCACCCTGGAGGGTCTGGAGGCCGAACACCGCCTCCACGAGGCGACGCTGGCCCGGCTGGAGCGCGGGCTCCGCGCCCTGGATCCCGCCCTGGGCGATGGAGATGGGCTCCCGGATCCCGACGCGCCGCCGCTGGCGGCCGGCACGGCCGAGGCGATCGAGGTCGCCGCGGCGTTGGAGGCGATGGTGGAGCAATACGAGGCCCACATCCCGCTCGAGGACGACTACCTCTTTCCCCTGGCGCGCCGCGCCCTCGCCGCCGCCGAACAGGAGGCCATCGCCATCGAGATGAGGCGGCGCCACTCCCTCGGCAGCAAGCTCCTCTGAACCCCCGAGCCGGAGGCGAGCAAACGCAAAGGAGCCTTCGCGCGCAGCGCGGGTGAGAACATCGCTCCCGCCTTGCCGGGAGCGATGTTCTCACTGGCTCAGCGGGGGTTGCCGGTGCGGGCTGGATCACCGCGGTAGGTGACCCACCCCTTGGACGCCGGCTCGACGTCTTGGAGGGGGAAGACCTTGATCGAGGGCGTGCCGCAGGAATCGAGCACCGCCCACCTGCCGCTCATCAAGGAGGTCGGCCCGGCGTAATGACCGCCCTGGGGCAGCGGGCAGGCGAAGGCGTCTTCGCCGCTGGAGCGGATCTCACGGAGCAGGAAGTCCTGCCTGCAATCGCCGCCGCCCTGCAGGGCCTCGGCGAAGAGGATGCCGTTGGCCTTTGTCAGGACCGGCTCCGCTCGATCCCGGGTCTCCGACGAGGAGAGCTCCACCACCCAGCTCTTGACGCCGTTGCGGGGATCGAAGTGGAAGAGCATCGGCGTCCAGATCGGGCAGGGCTGGCCGTCACAGCGGCCCATGGGAAAACCGAAGAGGTAGCCGTGCTGCCCCGCAAGAAGGGGGGAGTGGGGATAGAGCGGGACCATGAGCTCCAGGTCGAAGAGGCGATCGCCGTACTCAACCGTGCGGAGCTCCGAGGTGGCCTGGAGGAGCAGGTCGCCGAAGGCGCCCATCGGTGGGCGGAACGGAGTCTCGACCTGCCAGCTCTCGCCGCCAGAGGGGCCCAGGGCGATGAGGGACGCCGGATCGGTGGGGCCGGCGGTCTTCGGCAGGACCGAGAGAAAGAGCCGCCCCGAGGCGTCCCCCACCAGCCCGGCGAACGCGCCGCCGAACGCGGACTTCCACCGCAGCGCGCCGCCGCCGACGTCGACCGCGACCACCCAACCGTCCTTGCGGCGGACCAGGCCGTCCCTCTCGAAGCCCTCGGCGAGCGCGACGACGAGGGAGCCGTGGGCCACCACCTCGCCGAGCTCCACCCAGCCGGCGGTGGACGCTCCCAGGAGCTGCGGGGCCGCCTCGAAGCCCCATACCCGCCTGCCGTCGGCGGCGTCGAAGGCCTCGATCCAACCCGGCCGCAACGTGGAGACGATCCGCCCGCTCGAGAGAAGCAGGCTGCCCGAGAGCCCCGTCTCCCCAGACATCGCGGCGCGGAAGAGCACGAAGCCGTCTCCGGTGGCCTTGACCAGGGTGCAGCCGCTGGCGCCGCACTCGGCCCAGAAGAGGTTGCCCATCGGATCGGTGGTGCCGTCGAAGTGCAGGAGATTCTTACCTGAAGCGTATTGCGTCCAGGTGGGGAGCAGCGTGGTCCGAGGCGGCTGCTCGCAGATGCCCCTGCGGCAGATCCCCTTCTCCTGGCAGGGGCTCTCCACGCCACACGCGCCTCCGTCCGGAGACTCCTTCTCGGTGCAGACCCCGGCGAGGCAGATGAAGGCGCTGCTGCAATCGGACGCGCCACAGGAGACGCCATCCGTCACCGAGACGAAGCCGCAGCCGCTCTGCGGATCGCAGACCGGCGCCCGGCAGGGATCGTCCGAAGGCGGGCAGCTCTCGCTGATATCGCGGCTCACGCAGCCGATGGCGGGATCGCAGGAGTTCAGGGTGCAGGCGTCGTTCACACCGCAGTCCTTGGGGCTGCCCCGGCATTCACCGTCGAGGCATTGCCCCTGATCCAGGCAGGCGTCGCCGCAAGGGGTCCCGTTGGCGAGGGGCTCCTCCACGCAGCCTTCCCTGGGATCGAAGCGGACGCGGAAGCACTCTCCTCCCGAGTCGCAGACCGGCGCCTCGAAGGCGGCCCCGCGGAGCTGCACCTTGATGTGCTCCTCTCCCGGGCCCACGACCAGGACCGCCTCCGCTTCGCCCGGAGCCGAAGGCGCGAAGGAGATGGGGACCGCCACCGCCTCCCCCCCGCGCAGCCGGAGCTCGGCGGGGCCCTCGAAGGGCGGGGCGATCGAGACCCGCACGGTCCGGGGCGCGCGCCCCTGGTTCCGGACGTTCAACTCGAGCTGCGACGGATGGCCGACGAAGGTATCGGGGAAGGTGAGGTGGAGCGGGCTCGCGTCGACCTCACCCTCGGCGCCAACCAAGGGCGGCGATCCGCAGCCCGTGGCGAGGGGGAGCGTGGTCGCGACGGCGAGGGCCAACGCCACCTGGCGCAGCATCGCTCGACCGGCGCTCATTGAGGCCTCCCGTCGGCAGCGAGGCTGCCGCGCACGTTCACCCAGCCTGCCGTCCCCGACTCGCCCTTGGGGAGCTCGAATTGATGCACCTTGTCTGGGCCCATGCCGACCAGCGAGCTTCGGGAGGTCACGGTGAAGCTCGACTGCCGAAGCACCGAGATCCCGGCATAGAGCCCCGCGTCCGGGAGCACACAGCTCCGCAGGAGATCGCCGTCGCCCCCGATCTCCCAGAACCCCGTCTCGGTGGGTGCGCCCCCGCCGACGAAGGTGGCAGCGAAGAGCGCGCTGTCACGATTGGTAAGGATCGGATGGGTCCACGAACGGAGGAAGCCGTCGCCCTCGATGGTCGAGGTCGACGAGACGAAGCCGGTCGATGGGTGAAAGCTCGAGAGACGCAGCCCGTCGCCGTCCTTGCCCAGGAGGAAGCCCTGATGGGTGCCGATCACAAAGGCAGGCGGATCGTCCGTGGTGAAGGCGGGCAGCTGGTAGGCGATGGCCCCGTCGGCGATCCGCATGGCCCTGGACCGATCGTCGAAGGCGAGATCTCCCCACGATGCCAGGGCAGCGCCGTCCTGGACCGAGAGGAGGGAGGTCACGACACCATCGCGGTCGACCCGGACCATCCCTGGCAACCAAGGCGTGATGAAGCTGACGAGCGCACTGCCATCGCTGCTGATCACCAGAGGCGCCGCCTTCGGATTGTCCTCGAAGATCCGGCTCCAGATGGGCTCGCCCGTGCCGGCTTGGAGCGAAAACAGGACCCCAAGGTTCGGGCCGAGGGCGTCGGTCCCGGGGATCATGCAAGGTGCACCGGCGAAGAAGGCGTAGATCCCCCCTCGGCCGTCGGACGCCAGCGAGCCGGCGCTCCACTTGCACGGGAGACCTTGACTGAGGATCGGCTCCAGATCATCCGCCAACAGCCGCTCCCAGGCCAGCGCGCCGTCGACCCGGGAGAAGGCCTCGATCGCCCGATCGGTGAGCACGACGATCCATTCGCCCACGAGGATCAGCTGCTCGCGCTGCAGCCCGCCCGAGACCGCGGTCTTGACCTTCGAGCGGAAGCGCGAGAAGCCGTTGGATGTATAGGAGACGACATCACAAGAAGTGGAGTCACACTCCGCCCAATAGAGGTTGCCCGAAGGATCCGAGATCCCCGGGAACTCGAGGCGGATGCCGGCGTCCGGCTCGTAGGTCCAGGCCTCCTTCAGCACCTTGCCCATCGTCCGGAAGCAGACCTTGTCCTTGCAGGCGCCGATCCCGCACTCACCGTTACACGGCGTCCCTTCGGGGACGTCCAGCTCCCGGCATTGGCCCGAGGCACAGATCAAGGCCGTGGCGCAATTCGCGGGACCACAGGGGGTCCCGTCGTCCACGTTCACGATCCCGCAGCCCCCCAGCGGATCGCAGTAGGCAGACTTGCACGAGTCGTTCGGCATCGGGCAGTCGGCGCTGCGATCGAGGGCGAGGCAGCCGCGGGCAGGATCGCAGACATCCTCGGTGCAGAGATTCCCGTCGTCACAGACCCGGAGCACCCCCTTGCAGACGTCGCCGCTGCATGTCTCGTCGGTCATGCATTGGTTGCCGCTGACACAGGAGGCGCCGTCGGGGAGGCGCCTCTCCTTGCACTCGCCGGTCTCTGGGTTGAAATCGACCTCGCGGCAAGGACCCGAAGCGCGACAGGGAGGCGCCTTCTCCGCGACGCCGACGAGGGTGACCGTCTTCGGCGCGCCATCTACCAGGAGCTCCATCACCTGCTCGAAGCGCCCGGGACCCTCCGGCGCGAAGACGACCTCGATCGGGAAGTCGAAGTGCCCCCGCACCATCGTCTCCTTAGGCGAGGCGTCGAAGGGAGCCTGGACCGTCAGGGACATGGGGCGCGGATCGGGCCAGCCGTTGCTCAGCGTGAGCTTCCTGACCGATGAATATCCGACGAAGGTGCGGGGAAATTCGATCCGGGTCTCCGAGAGACGCAGCTCGCCCTTGATCGCGACCAGGGGTGACTCGCCGCAGCCTGCCGCCAGGGCGGTCATGGCCAGGCCAACGACGAGGCCGAGCCGCTGCGCGAGGCTCCAACCGAAGGGGCCGCGATCTCCGCGGCTCACTGCCAGGCGACGGTTCATACACGACCCTTCCGTCTGCCGCGGGCCTTTGCCCCGGCACCCACGCGACGATCTCTCAGTCGCTCCCCCGACGGCGACGCCGCCGCCGGTCATTCATCCACCCAGGTGTGCACGTCCACCCGGCTTCGGCTAGAGTCGACGTTGCCTCTCTAGTTGCACCACCCAGTGTCACCTCATGGAGGCGCCGGCGCAAGCGGCCCCTCCGATGCCGAGAAGAAATGCGCACCCAGGCGACGCCCCAGCCCAAGCTCCCGGAGCCCGCGACGAACGGTCATGAGCCGGCGGCGAGCCATCGCCGAGGGAGCCCCGAGTTCGTCGAGCGCGCCGAGGGGCTCCGCCCCGCCCCCGCGCGGATGGGCCTTGGCATCTGGTGGCTGATGGCGCCGCCGCTGCTCGCCGCGACGGCACTCGCCTGCTCCGATCCAGGCATCGCCTGCCAGGTCCAGGGAGATTGGCTCGTCTGCCCCGACGGAACGAAGGTGCCCCTCCATCCGAGGCCCCACCCAGACGTCCCCACCGGGAAGGTCTCCGGGCTGGCCCGCCTCTTCGGGAGGGACGACCACTCGGCCATCACCATCCGCCTGGTGGACTCCGTGAGCAATCGAAGCACATCGGCGGAGGTCTTCGAGGACGGCCTCTGGGAGGCGGAGGTCCCCGCCGGCATCTACGACCTCTGGTTCGAGGCGCCGGGCTACATCGAGGTGAAGCGAGAGCAGCATCTGGTGGCACCTGGTGTGAACCTCCAGGATCCGGTGGAGCTCCGCAGCGGGATCCGCCTGTCGGAGACCACGCCCCAACGCCTCGTCGTCTCGCCGGATGAAGGCGCCTTCCTCTCCTTTCTGGAAGGGGACCCAACCGCGGCGACCCTCTGGGAGGCAAAGGGCGGCAGCGTGAATCTGGGCGGGCGGACCTCCGGCGCCCGCTTCACCCCGAGCGGCCGATCGGTGGTCTTCCTGGACGAGTTCGACGGCAATCGCCTCGAAGGCCGCCTCACGATCTACGATCGCCAGACGAAGAAGCGCTTCGACATCGCCGATCGGGTCGGCGACTGGAAGCTCACCCCCGACGAGGCCGCGGTGGTGATCCGGCAGGCACCCTCCCGCTTGCTGATCTGGAGCCGGAGCGACGGGATCACGGTCCTCACCGACCAGCTCGTCTCGTGGGAGCTCGGCGCCGGGGGGCGGACGATCCTCTTCCAGACGATGCGCGCTGACGGTACGGTCGAGCTGATCCACTGGGACATCGCGGCGGAGGGCGGCACGAGCCTGGGCGGCGGCAAGGATCCCTTCGTCTTCTCGCCGGACGCGCAATCCTTCATCTACCGCACCGCCACCGCGGGCTCCGTGCTCTGGGACGGCCTGCGGATCCGCCCCACCTTCCTCGGCTCGATCGAGTCGGCGGCCTTCAGCCCTGACGGACAGTGGCTGGCCTTCACCACCATGCCAGGCAGAGCGCTCCACCTCCTCGAGGTGGCGAGCCAGCAGCCCTTCGAGATGACCTCGCGCTCAGGCGCCTGGGCGTTCTCACCAGGAGGCGAGGCCTTCTACTTCGTCTCACGTGACGTCGACACCAGCACCGAGCACCTCATCCGACGGGAGCTCGATGGCAGGGGGATGATGACGATCGCCTCGGACTCCACCATCGACCAGCTCCTCTTCGCCCCCGGGCCGCCTGAGCCGGGCTGGCTCCTCGTCCGCTCGAGATCGAGCGGGGTTCCGAGCCCGACCACCTATCGGGCCTGGTCCGAGACGGAGACGATCGAGCTGGGCCGGAGCAGGGAGTCGGGCACCCTCCGGCTCTCGCCCAACGGCAGGATCGTCACCTTTCCGCAGATGGAGGACTTCGATGTCGACGAGCGCGATGCCTCCTATCTCGTGGTCTACGACCTCGACACCGAGCGCCGCGCGATCATCGGCCCCCGCGTCGACCGCTTCACCGCCCCGGTCTGGGATCCGACTTCGTCGATCTTTCACTATGAGGTCTGGTCCAACGTCGGCGAGGAGACCTTCGTTTACGACAGCGAGAGGGATCACTCCTACTCCCTGGGGGCGGAGGTGAGCACCGAGACCTGCACCTTCTCGGCCACCGGCTCGCTCACCTGCTTCTCCCGGCGATCACCGACCAGCGGCGGATCGCAGCTCATCCGCTGGGATCGATCGTCCGCCGCGGTCGAGCTGCTGACAGACGGCGTCTACTCGGTGGCGGGGAGCCTCGACGGCAACAGGTTGGCGCTGCTCTCACAGGCCCGGGTGGAGACCGAGCCTGGCCTCCTCCTCTTGGTCGATCCGGAGATCCCGAACCCGATCGCGATCGACGATCGAGTGCGTCTCTCGGTCGTCGCGCCCGAGTGGATGGCGTGGGTGGTCGAGGAGACATCCAGTCGCAAAGGGCTCTACTTTACCACCTACCCCCGAAGGAACGATCGATGAGGGTCGCCACCAACGCCTGGCAGTTCGCCGCCCTGCTGCTGGCATTGGGCCTGCTGGCGGCGTGCTCGAAGGATCCCAAGCCCTGCACCGTCGTGGACAATGGAGACGGGACCAGCACCATCGCCTGCGAGGGCGGCTCGCTGCACTTCGACGGGGGCGAAGGCGGATCGGATTGCACCCTGGTGCGGGCCGAGAACGGCGCCGGAACGATCACGTGCAAGGACGGCACCGTGATCCACCTGGACGCCGACGGCAACCCGATCTTCCCCGGCAAGGGCGCGGTGACGGGACGGGCCACCTACTTCGGCCTGGAGGAGCATCAGGGGATCCGGGTGCGGGCCATGGGCACTGCCTACGAGACCCTCACCGACGCCACCGGCCAATACACCCTCGAGGACCTGCCCTCCGGCCTCTACACCTTGATCTTCGAGGGGCGGGAGCGCGTGCCGGTGGTGCGACGCAATATCCCGGTGGTCAATGGCGTCTATCGGCTCGAGGCCCAGCTCCTGGTGCTCGGCCTGGAGATCGGACCGGCCCAGGCAGCACAGTGGGTGACTGAGTCACCCACACATGAGACCTTCTTCGTCCACCAACCGCAGACCACCTCCCGGCTCGTGCTCTGGGATGTGGAGAGCCGGCAGCCCACCGCGCTCAGCGCCACGGCGAAGGCCCCCTCCTACAGCCCCGACGGCAGCCGGATCGTCTACGTGGAGGATCGCTCGGCGGACGGCAGGGTCATAGTCTGGGACGTGGCGGCCCGCAGGGGTGAAGAGCTGATGCACGACGCGGTGGACGCCGTCTTCACCGGGGACGGGCGCTTCCTGGTGATCCGCAAGCTGAAGGATCTCGTCCTCCTGGAGCTGGCGACAGGGGCGATCACGGAGGTCGGCGAGTGGAGCCACTTCGCGCCGTGGCTGAGCCCCGACGGAAAGCTGCTGATCTACCTTCGGAGCAGCGATGACGTACATCGGACGCTGCTCTGGGAGATCGACGGCGGACACGAGCACGTACTCGGCCAGGGATTTGTCGATCCGGCCTCGGTCCTCGTCACGCCGGATGGCAAGGAGCTCCTCTACCTCGATATCAACAGCGGCGGTCAGCAAGGCCTCCGCCATTGGAGCGTCGACGAGCATGGGGGCGCCGAGCTCCTCGCGACGGGGTTGGCGGCGCCGCCCGTCATGGCGCCGGATGGTGGCAGCGCGCTCTTCCAATGGACCGCGGGATCGGTGGCGAATCTGCGCCTCTGGGTGCGACGCGAGGCGACTCCGCGCGCTCTCGGGGAGGTCTCCCAAGCGGCGTACGCATTGGGAGGCGCGGCCCTCGTCTGGTCATCGTCCGACAGCGGCGGCTCCTCCCTGGTGCTCTACGACATCCGCGCCTCGTCGGTGGAGCTCCTCACCAACGAAGCGGTGCTATGGCAGGTGGCCCCCGACGGCCAGAGCGTTTGGATCGATCCGGGGGGGCTGGGCGAGGGTGCGAGCCTCCTCCACCTCGAGAGCAGGGAGGAGACCCTCCTCGGCAGAGGCAGGTGGAAGTGGAGCTCCGACGGGAAGTGGCTCGCATTCGAGTCGGAGGAGGACGAGGAGAGGATCCGATCGCTACGCGTGCTCCGGACGTCGTCATCCCGGCCCACCACGGTGGTCCGCGACCCCCAGGGGTGGCAGTTTCTGCCCGGCGAGCGCTCCCTCGCCTTCTGGACCCTGAATCACGAGACGATGCAGGTCAGCATCGGGGCCTGGGATCTGGAGGCGTCGCGGGCCACGATCCTGGGCCAGCTCGCCAGCGGCGAGGTCGCCGCCAGCCCCTCGGGCCAGACGGCCTTCTTCCAGAGCTGCTTCGTCGGGACCTGCGGGATCCTCGCACAGGTGGACCTCGAAGGCCGGCGGATGGAGCCCATCGCCAAGGATGTCGAGTGGTTCGATCCCTACGAGCGCTTCCTGATCTACACCCTGCCGCCGGCCGGTGGAGCGGAGTCCGGGACCAGCCATCTGGTCACTGGCGTCAAATAGCTGGCAGAGCCGCGAAGCAGCCGCCCATCCAAGGCGGGGGCGGTCCTATTTGTGAATCTGTTCACAAGCGCTCAGGGCACCTCAAAAGGTCACTCCCCTCTCTTGCTCCGGGTGGCAATCCTCGGATGCACCCGACCCTACGGTCGCGGTTGTGGCGCCTCGCCGCGCCTCGGGAGATGCGAGAATGAAGCGTCTGATCTTGGCCGCAGGAGCGGCCGTAACCCTCCTCACTGCCTACGGATGCAGTACGAACTTCGAATGCGACAAGATGTGCACCCGCGGCCGCGAGTGTACCAATGCCGACTCTTCGCAGGAGAACCGGTGCAAGGATCGCTGCGACACCATCGGGGAGAAGAGCGACAAGAACGCCGACGCAGTCAACGACTGTCGGGACTGCATCCATGACGCCGAGTGCAGCGCGGCCTTCCCCAACCACGGGAGCTCGTCGGCGGGCTCCTGTGCCAGCAAGTGCGCCACCGTACAGCCGGCGTTGGATCTGCTCCTCGTCTCCGGTACGGGCGGCACCGGTGGTACGGGCGGCACCGGCGGGACGGGTGGCACCGGCGGTACGGGTGGCACTGGCGGCACGGGTGCCACGGGCGGAGAGGGTGGAGAAGGCGGCCAAGGCTAGGCCCCAGCGAGAGGGCTCGTCTGCGAGCTCGTGAAAGGATCGCCCCGCATCGAGCCGGAGCGATTCTTTCAACTCGCAGTCCATGCGATTGCGATCGAGCCTACGAACCAGGGGGGGATGCGCGCCGCTGGATCCGTCAGGAGCTCACCGCCGGCGCGATCGCGCGGCGTCGACCCAGGCGGCGCAGCCCCGTCCAGACCAGGGGCAAGAGCAGGAGGGTCGCCTGGGAGCCCAATCCGATCACGTCGGGGAAGATCCCCAGCAGATCGACCGTGAAGAGAGGGGTCGGCCACACCGGGATCGCGCCCACGAGTTGGAGGGCGTGGACCCCCTTGCCCAGGAGGACGACGGCCGTGGCGAAGAGCACGATGGTCGACGCCCGGAAGAGCGCCTTCATCGGCAGCTTGTAGCCCACGCGGGAGACCAGCAGCACCATGGCCAGGAGCGCGGACATGCCGGCGGCGGCGCCCCAGGCTACGCCCTTCGGTGAGTCGATGGCGAGGCCCTGGAGAAAGAGGATCACCTCGAGGCTCTCGCGCAGCACCGCCGTGAAGGAGATGGCGAAGAGGGCCAGGACGCTGCCACGCCCCAGGGCGCTCTCCATCTTGCCCCGCAGCTCCTTCATATACTCGGAGACGTGGGCTCGGGCGCTCAGCCAAACCGTGTGGTAGAGCAGCATCGCCACCGCGAGCAGCGCGGCGATCCCCTCCACCCACTCCGGGTTGAAGCCTGCCAGCAGCCGTTGACCGAAGACGAAGCCCACGGCACCGAGGACCATCGCCGACGCCCAGCCGGCGTGGACGAACTTCGCGTAGACCGGCTGCTTCATCCGCTTGAGGACGGCCAGCAGCGCGGCGACGACGATCATCGCCTCGAAGCCCTCGCGAAGGATCACCACGAAGGCACCCCAGAACGCGACGGAGAGGCTGGCGGGGCTGGTCTGCTCCTTCGCCTCCTCCAACAGCAGGTGCAGCTTCTCTCCTTGGCTCGACACGTCGGCGGCGCCCTGCTCCAGATCGAAGCGCATGGCCAGGAATGCCTGCTCGATCTTCTGCACCAGGCCCTTATCCCGGGTCTGGATCATCAGCTCCACCGGCTCCACGCCCTGGAGGTAGACATCCACCAGCTTGCGACGGGCGGCGGTGCTGTCTCCCGCCGAGGCCAGCCTCACGGCCTCCCTGACTCCGGTCTGGGCCAGGAGCAGGGATTGCGCGGGATCGACGGTGGGGAGCTCCCTGCGTAGGCAGGGGACGGCGCCGGCGCCGTAGCGCTCTGCCAATCCCAGGTCCGATGCCATGGCGAGCTCCTGAACCGAGAGCCTGGGCGGCTTGCCCTCGCAGCTCTCGTGGCGCATCGATTGGACGAAGAAAGCGAGGGACCAGCGCTCGTCTTCGCTGAGGCTGGGGAAGCCGGGCATCGCCGTGCCAGTGACGCCGAAGCTGGTGGTGTTGAAGGCCTTGTAGGGGGAGAGCGAGCCCATCGCCTCATCGTCGAGGAAGTTGGCAGGGGGCGGCTCCATCTCGGCGGCGGCGGGAACGTCGCCGCTCCCGTCGGCGGCGTGGCAGAGGGCGCAATGAGCGGCAAAGAGCGCCCGCCCTGCCTCCAGATCCGGAGGATGCCGTGGGCTGCGAACCACCCCGCCGAGCTTCACGAGCTCCTCGATCAGGCCCTGGGTGGTCCGGCTGACCCCCTCGGGATCCTCGCCCCGCTCGATCGTGCGCTGGAGGCTCTCCAGGGTCCCGAGCGTCGGCGCCGCCTTCGGCCCCAACTCCCTGGCCCCCTCGAGGGCCTCCGCGATGAAGGCCCGCTGCTCGGCCATCTCGAACGCAGATTGGGATTCGACGGCGGCGGGATAGTCCGCCTCCAGATACTGAAGGATGCCGATCAGCCGATGCCAGCTCTCGTCGCCGGAGGACGCCAAAGCGCCATGGGCCACGAAGAGCGGGAGGAAGACGGCGGGGGCCAGGAGGGCGCGGGTCGCTTTCACGGCGCACGATCTAGCAGCGTCGGCCCCTCTTTTCAATTATGAGAATCAGTATCAACTGACCGCCGCGTGGGGCTCCCGTCCGCTGGTCTATCCACAGCCCCCATCTTCCCGGATCTGACCAGGATTTGACATCATCGCTGCTTCCCGCAGGATCGGCCACGCACGCTCCCGCATTCGAGAATGAGAGGCCGCCACTCGCCCCCAAGGAGGCAGCGCGGACGTCCCGCGTTTATTAGCCCCACCGCCTCGCCCGCCCAGATCTCCTCGATCCACAGCTTCGTCGGGCCACGAGGCAGACCCCTAACTGATGCTTCGGAGTAACCATGTCCCTTGCCTTCGTCGAGACCCCCTCCCCCATTGATCGCACCCCTCGTTTCCGCGCTCGCCGGATCAACGTGGACGTAGCGAAGCTCGGCCCGGTTCGAGCATCTTTCGAGCACGCCGAGCTCGGGGAGCTCACCGTCGACGTCCTCGACCTCACGGTGCATGGGCTCGCCCTCGAGCTGCCCCTCGGCGGCACCCTCGCCCTCCTCGTCGGCGATCGCCTGAATCGGCTGGAGGCGACCTGCCTGGACCAGGTGCTCTTCCGCGGGAGCGGAACGGTGCGGCGGATCGCCGAGGAGGCGGACAAGCTGGTCATCGGGGTCGAATTGGAAGGTGACGGCCTCGACCTGGCCGAGCTCCGCCGGCACGAGGCGCGGCTCAGCTTCGCCCAGCGGCTGCAGAACTTCGAGGGCAAGGTCCGCGACGACCGGATCTCGCCGGCCTTCAAGGCCTGGGTGGCCGACGTTCAGAGCTACCTCCTCCTGATGCGTGATTTCCTTTCGGAGGAGGAGAGGAACCTCGCGGACGAGGACAAGCTCACCCGGGAGGAGACATTCCAGCAGTACCTGAGCGAGTTGGCGCCCCGGTTCATCCAGGAGGCGGTGAAGGCGCGAGACGATCTCTCCTCATTGGTCTCGGAGCTGTCCGAGGAAGAGCACGCAGTCCACCGCGCCTACTTTCGCCTGCATGTTCTCCCGCTCCTGCGGGAGTCGCCGTTGCTCCGCCGCTCCTTTGACAAGCCGCTGGGATACGCAGGCGATTTCGAGATGATGAACATGCTCTACCGCGATCACGCGGAGGGCGATTCGCTATTCGGCAAGGTGCTCAACATCTATGCCGCCCGAGAGCACGCCGCGCAGGCAAACATCAATCGGATCGCCTATCTGGGCAATCGCATCCGCGCCGAAGTGGCAGCCAAGCCACATGGCCGGGTTCGAATCGCGAGCATCGGCTGCGGCCCCTCACACGAGATCGCTGAGCTCCTGAAGGTCTCGCCCGAGCTCGGCGCGCGCCTCGACGTCGCGCTGGTCGACCAGGAGGAGCGCTCCATCGCCTACTGTGAGCGAACGCTGGCTCCATTGGTGCGGAGCACCGGCGTCCGGATCCAATTCGTTCGCGAATCGGTCCGCCGGCTCCTCACCACCCGTAGACTCGGCGAGGCGCTCGGAGAGCGGGAGCTGATCTACAGCGCGGGCCTCTTCGACTATCTGAGCGATCGGACCTTCGGCGCGCTGCTGACCTCTCTCTACGGCGCCCTGGCAGAGAACGGCAAGGTGCTCATCGGAAACGTCGCCGCCCACAATCCGTCGCGTTGGATGATGGAGTATTATTGCGACTGGTTCCTGATCCATCGTACGCCGGACCAGCTCCGCGCCTATGCCGACGCGCTCTCTCCCGCGGCCTCGTCGATTGAAGTCGACGCCGAGCCCACCGGAGTGAATCTCTTCTTGATCGTGAAACGGTGACAGAGGCGAATACACCAGAGGTCGCCTTCGCCCGCCATTCGTCCGAGCGCAACCTCGTCGCGGCCCGGATCTGCGCCATCCTGGGCGCGGTGCTGATGCCCGCCGGCATCACGCTGGATCTCGCCACCAACCCGGATCGGGTCGTCCCTTTCCTGATGCTCCGCCTCGGCGCGTCGGCCCTGGCGCTGCTGCTCCTGCTCGTGAGCCGCACGCCAGGTGCGGTTCGATTCACCTACCTGTTGGGCATCGGCCCTGTCCTGATCTGCTCGATCTCGATCCAGCTCATGGTCGAGGCGCTCGGGGGATACGCATCCCCCTATTACGCGGGGCTGAACCTCTGCATCCTCGGTGTTGGAGTCCTCTTCACCTGGACGGTGAGGGAGGCGATGCTCGCCTGCGCCCTGGTGATCTCGATCTGGCTGATCCCAAGCTTCTTCCACGATCCCACCCAGGATTTCGGCGCCTTCTTCAACAACCTCTACTTTCTGCTCGCGACCTCGGTCATCGCGGTTGCTTCCAACGCAAACCGCTACCGGCAAACCCATCGGGAGTTCGACGCGAGCTATCAGCTCAACCTGACCTCCAAACAGCTCGAGCTCGCGCTCTCCCAGCTCAAGGAGCTCGACCGGGTCAAGACGGAGTTCTTCACCAACATCTCGCACGAGCTGCGGACGCCGCTCACCCTGATCCTCACGCCGGTGGAAGATCGGCTGGAGGCCCGGCTCTCGAAGGAGGAGGAGTTCCTCTTTGAGACGATCCATCGCAACGCCTACCGCCTCCTCCGCCTGATCGACGATCTGCTCGATCTCTCGCGGATCGACGCCGGGAGGCTGCGGATCCAGGTCGCCCCCGTGGATCTTCCCCAGCTGGCGCGGCATGGCGTGGAGTCGTTCCGGCCAGCCGCAGCGAGCCGCTCCATCCAGCTGGAGATCGACGCGCCAGACAGCGGCTCGAACGGTCTCTATGGGGATGAGCATCGGTTGGAGATGGTCCTCACGAACCTGCTCGGGAACGCCCTCAAGTTCACCCCGGACGGGGGCCGGATCCGGGTGGTGGTCAGCCATGACGCGTCGCTGGCCCGGTTCAGCGTGATCGACTCCGGACCCGGGATCTCAGCGGAGGATCAGAAGAAGGTCTTCGATCGGTTCTATCGGGTGGAGGGTCCAGAGCATCGCGCTCAGGGCGGCGCAGGCATTGGGCTCTCGTTGGCGCGACAGCTCATCGAGCTCCACGGCGGCGTCCTCGCGGTGGAGAGCGAGGAGGGCAGCGGCGCATCCTTCACGGCGATCCTTCCCCTGGGCCGCGACCACTTCCGGCCCGAGGTGCTGGAGCGACGGCGCATGGCGCTGGACGTCCCCGGCGGCAGGCGCGCGAGTGATCTCAGGGGTGGTGCCGGGGAGGAGCCCGACGTCTTGCATCCCGTGCCCAGCGACACCGACCTGGGGCCGCGGATCGTGTTGGAGGGTGGCCGGCGCGCCAGGATCGTCCTGGTGGAGGACAACGGCGAGATCCGTTCGCTGATCGAGCGGCTGCTTCGACCCGACTTCGACGTCCTCTCCGCCACCGACGGCGTAGAGGGCCTGGAGCTGGTACGCCGTGAGCGGCCGGATCTCCTGGTCTCGGACGTGATGATGCCGAGGCTCAGCGGCACCGAGCTCTGCGCCAGGATCAAGGCGGATCCGGAGCTGCAGGGGACGCCCGTGATCCTCCTCACCGCCAGGAGCGGGCCGGAGGCGGTGTTGGAGGGCTACGCCCATGGGGCGGACGACTTCGTCACCAAGCCCCTCCACCCCCGGATCCTGGTGGCCCGGGTCCGCGCGCAGCTCAGGTTGCGAGCCCTCTCGTTGCAGGTGCTCTCTCAGGCGAAGCTGGCGGCGGTGGGCACCCTGGCTGCCGGGATCGGACACGAGGTTCGCAATCCGGTGAACGCGGTAGTAAACGGCGCCCGGACCTTGTTGGAGCGCCATTCTCTCGAGCCGGCGACCCGCCGGGTCCTGGAGGTGATCGAGGACGCGGGCAGTCGAATCGAAGCGATCACCGGCGCACTTCTTGACCACGCCCATCCGGGGGAGCAGGATCACCATCGTCCCTGTGATGTCGCTGCCGGAATCGAAGCTACCCTTCGCCTCCTGGAGCATCGTTCAGGGGACATCACGATTCACCGACAGTACGAGTCCAACCGGCAGGTGATCGCCTCGCCCGCGGAGCTGAACCAGGTGTTCCTCAATCTGCTGGACAACGCGATCCGCTTCGAGCCCCAGAACGTCTGGGTGCGGGTCTCCCGGACCCAGGACCGGCTGGCCGTGACGGTCTCCGACGATGGCCCCGGCGTCCCCCCCGAGATCGCCCAGCGGATCTTCGATCCGTTCTTCACGACGCGCGATCCCGGCGGAGGAACGGGCTTGGGCCTCTACCTCTCCGGCCAGATCATCGCCAGACACGGGGGCGTCCTGCGGCATGCCGCGCGTCCGGAGGGAGGCGCAATCTTCACGATCGAGCTGCCCCTCGAGGAGGCCGCATGAACCTTCCGATTCTCTACGTGGACGACGATCCGTCCAATCTGGTGATCCTCGAAGCGGCCTTGGACGGCATCCTCCCCGTGCTCACGGTTGGCAGCGGACCGGCGGCGCTGGAGCTGATGCGCAGCCAGGAGATCTCCGTCCTCCTCACCGATCAGCGCATGCCGGGGATGAGCGGCGTCGATCTGGCCGAGGCGGTGAAGGACGAATTTCCGGAGACGATCCGGATGATGATCACCGCCTATTCGGACATCAACGCCGCCATCGAGGCGATCAATCGCGGCCAGGTCCACCTCTACCTGCGCAAGCCCTGGGACGCCCGGGAGATCCGTCTCTCGTTGGAGATGGCCCGGGAGCGCTACATGGTGGGCCGCCGCCTTCAGGAGATGGAGCGACGGCTCATCACCTCGGAGCGCGTCTACTCCCTCGGCGTGATCGCGGCGGGGCTCGCCCACGAGATCCGCAATCCCCTCAGCGCGCTGCAGACGAACCTGCAGCTGGTCGCAGGGTGCCTGGAGCAGGTGGAGGCCAAGCTGGCGGCCAAGGGTGACGATGTCCTGGCGTCCGCCCTCGCTGAGCTGAAGGAGCCGCTGCTCGACTGCGAACAGGCGTCGGCCGCGATCCTGGAGATCACCCGCTCGGTGGAGCTCACCAGCCGCTCCGAAGATCGAGATCTGATCGATCTGGGGGAGGTGGTGAGCCTGGCGGTCCGCTCACTGCGGCCGCAGCTCATGCGCACCGCCGAGCTCGATCTCCAGATCCCTTCGCTGCCGATGGTGCGCGGGTCGCGGACCAGGCTCGGGCAGGTGATCCTCAACCTTATGCTGAACTCGTTGGAGGCGATGGATCCCGGCAGGCGTCGGGAAAACCGGATCTGGATCCGGACCTCCTCCGCGGCCGACGAGCTCCGCCTGGAGATCGAGGACAACGGGCCGGGGATCCCCTCGGATCACCTCAATCGGATCTTCGATCCCTTCTTCACCACCAAGTCCAACGGCGGCACGGGCCTGGGTCTGGCGATTACCAAGAGGATCGTGGAGGAGCACGGAGGATCGCTGCAGGTGCGCAGCGAGACCGGCTCCGGCAGCTGCTTCACGATCACGCTCCCGGCGCAGTAGAGGCGCCGCTGGCCTGATGGTAGCCGGCCCCCTCCTCCACCGGGCGTTCGCCATCGGTCAAGTGGGCGATGGCAGAAGCTGCGGGCCGCTGCAGGAGGGCGGGAGCGGATCCATCCTCCCGAGGTGCTCCCTCCCTCAGGCCCAGCGCCCGCCAGCCCCGAACCTCTCGGCGCCCCCAGCGTTCGCGACCGCGCGTGCGGGATCCTGCTCCACCCCACCTCGCTCCCCGGCCCCATGGGCTGCGGCGCGCTCGGACCCACCGCCGACCGCTTCGCCTCCTGGCTGGCCCAGGCGGGACTCCGCTGGTGGCAGATGCTGCCGGTGGGCCCCCCGGGCTACGGGAATTCTCCCTATAGCGCGCTGTCCGCCTTCGCCGGCAACCCGCTGCTGATCGGATTGGAGACCCTGGAGCAGGCCGGCCTCCTCGCGTCGGAGCCGCTGCCGGAGCTCCCGACGGACCACGTCGACTACGCGGCGGCGGCGTCCTACCGCGATGGCAGGCTGCGCCAGGCCTTCGAGGCGTGGAGCCGGGGCGGCTCGACGAGAAGCACGGGCCCGCAGGATCCCGCCTTCCTCCAATTCTGCCAGGAGCAGGCCGGCTGGCTGGACGACTATGTCCTCTTCGCCGCCCTCAAGGAGGCTCACGGCGGGGCGCCCTGGACCGCGTGGGAGAGCGGGCTGCGCGACCGGCTGGGATCCGCGCTGACCCAGGCCCGCGAAGAGCTGCGTGACGAGCTCGATCGGAGACGCTTCGAGCAATGGATCTTCGAGGTCCAATGGCGACGGCTGCGTGCCCGCTGCACGTCCCTGGGCATCGGGCTGATCGGCGACCTCCCGATCTTCGTGGCCCACGACAGCGCCGACGTCTGGACCCATCGCGACCTCTTCCTCCTGGACGATCGGGGGATGCCGACGGTGGTGGCCGGCGTTCCGCCGGACTACTTCAGCCGGACGGGGCAGCGTTGGGGCAACCCGCTCTATCGCTGGGATGTGCTGCGGGCCGACGGCTACGGCTGGTGGATCGAGAGGCTGCGGCAGGCGCTCCGCCGCTTCGACGCGATCCGCCTGGACCACTTCATCGGCTTCCTCCGCTGCTGGGAGATCCCCGCCTCCGATCCCACGGCGGAGCGTGGGCGCTGGGTGCCGGGGCCGGGTGCCCACTTCTTCGAGAGCGCCGGCGCCGCCCTGGGCGAGCTCCCCCTCATCGCCGAGGATCTGGGGGCGGTCAGCCCGGAGGTCATCGCGCTGCGGGACGCCTTCGATCTCCCGGGGATCCGCATCCTCCAATTCGCCTTCGGGACCGATCCCCAGGCCCGCAGCTTCCTGCCCCACAACTACCCCAGGCACGCCGCGGTCTACACCGGCACCCACGACAACGACACCCTGCGCGGCTGGTACACCGACCCCGGAGGGGACGAGAGCCCGCGCAGCCCCGCTCAAGCGGATAAGGAGCGGCGCCGCGCGCTGGAGTATCTGGGGATCGAGGGAGAGCGGGCGGCCTCAGACGTCGGCTGGGCGATGATCCGGGCCGTGGTGGCGTCCGTGGCGAACCTGGCGATCCTCCCGCTCCAGGATGTGCTGGATCTGGGCTCCGAGGCCCGGATGAACCGCCCCGGCACGCCCACGGGCAATTGGGAGTGGCGCTGTCATTCGACGCAGCTCAGCGACGCGCTCGCCTTCCGTCTGTCGGAGCTCGTGCGCATCTACGAGCGAGGCCCCCACAGAGGAGCGACCCCTTAGCCATGCGCCCCCCTGCCCTCCCGGACGATCCCCGCTGGTACAAGGACGCGATCATCTACGAGTTGCGGGTGCGCTCGTTCGCCGACAGCAACGACGACGGGATCGGAGATCTCCCCGGCCTCACCCAGAACCTCGACTACCTGCAGGATCTGGGCGTCACCGCGATCTGGCTCCTTCCCTTCTATCCCTCGCCCGGGAAAGACGACGGCTACGACATCGCGGACTACCTCGACGTCGATCCGGAGGTGGGCACCCTCGACGACTTCCGGATGCTGCTGGCGGAGGCCCACCGCCGCGGCCTGCGGGTGATCACGGAGATCGTCCTGAACCATACGTCGGACGCCCACCCCTGGTTCCAACGGGCGCGGCGCTCCCCGCCGGGCTCCATCTCCCGCGACTTCTACGTCTGGAACGACACCCCGGAGCGCTATCGGCAGGCCCGGATCATCTTCCAGGACTTCGAGCACTCCAACTGGGCCTGGGATCCCCTGGCCAACGCCTACTACTGGCACCGCTTCTACTCCCACCAACCCGACCTCAACTATGACAACCCGGCGGTCCATGAGGCGGTCCTCGGCGCGGTGGACTTCTGGCTCGAGCTCGGCGTGGACGGGCTACGCCTGGATGCCGTCCCCTACCTCTACGAGCGCGACGGCACCTCCTGCGAGAACCTCCCCGAGACCCACGCCTTCCTGCGCAAGCTCCGCGCCCACGTGGACGAGCGCTTCCCCAATCGCATGCTCCTCGCCGAGGCGAACCAATGGCCCGAGGACGCCGCCGCGTACTTCGGCGACGGCGATGAATGTCATATGAACTTTCACTTTCCGATCATGCCTCGGATCTTCATGGCGATTCATCAGGAGGATCGCTTCCCCATCATCGACATCCTGGCCCAGACCCCGGAGATCCCCGAGTCGGCCCAATGGGCGGTCTTCCTGCGCAACCACGACGAGCTCACCCTGGAGATGGTGACCGATCAAGAGCGCGACTACATGTACGGCGCCTATGCCAACGATCCCACCGCCAGGATCAACCTGGGGATCCGGCGGAGGCTGGCGCCGCTGGTGGGGAACAACCGCCGGGTGATCGAGTTGATGAACGCGCTGCTCTTCTCGCTGCCGGGGACGCCGGTGCTCTACTACGGCGACGAGATCGGCATGGGCGACAACATCTACCTGGGCGATCGCAACGGCGTTCGCACGCCCATGCAGTGGAGCGCGGATCGCAACGCGGGCTTCTCGCGCTCCAACCCCCAGCGGCTGATCCTGCCGGTGATCATCGATCCCGAGTATCACTTCGAATCCATCAACGTAGAGGCGCAGCAGAACAACCCGAACTCCCTGCTCTGGTGGACGAAGCGGCTGATCGCGCTCCGCAAGCGTTTCCACGCCTTCGGCAGGGGATCGATCGAGTTCCTCAACCCCGACAACCCCCGGGTCCTCGCCTTCGTCCGGGAGGTCGACGACGAGCTCCTGCTGGTGGTGGCCAACCTCTCACGCTTCGTTCAATACGTGGAGCTGGACCTCTCTCGACATCAGGGCATGTTTCCGGTGGAGCTCTTCGGTCGGAACGAGTTCCCCTCGATCGGGGAGCTCCCGTACCTGCTCACCCTCGGTGGCAACGCATTCTATTGGTTCCAGCTCAAGTGGCCGCTGGAGGCGGCGCTGGACGCCAGGGCCCTGGCCTACCAGCCTCCCGCGATCTCGGTGGAGGAGCGCTGGCCCCGGAGCCTGGAGGGCGAGGGTCGCGGCAGGCTGGAGCGGAGCCTGGAGGGCTGGCTCCGAGGCCGGCGCTGGTTCGAGGGGGCCCGGCGCCCGATCCACAAGCTCGAGATCGAAGACTCGCTCCCGCTCCAGGGAGGCGAGGCCGCCATCGCCTTCCTCCGGATCCAATACGCCGGCAACCAGACCGAAACCTACCTGCTCCTCCTCGCCTTCGCTGATGAAGAGGCCGCCGCGGAGATCCAGACGCGACTCCCTCAATCGATCGTGGCCCACCTCCACGTAGGCGACCAGCACGGTCTCCTCTACGACATGCTCAGCGATCCCAGGGGCTGCAACCTCCTGCTGCAGACGATCATCGACGAGGCGACGATCCCCGGGTCGCATGGAACGCTGACCGGCCAGCTCGACGAAGAGGCCGTGGAGTCCGAATCGCTCGAGCCGCGGATCCTGCGGGCCGAGCACGAGAACGCCTGCATCACCTTCAGCGATCGGCTCTTCCTCAAGGTCTACCGTCGCCCGGGAGAAGGCGTGAACCCCGAGCTCGAGATGGGCCGCTTCCTCCGGGACGCGCCGACTCCCACCCTCCTGGGATCGCTGGGCATGCGGCCCCGCCGCGGCCAGCCGCGCACCCTGGCGACGCTCTTCTCTTACGTGCCCCACGAAGGCGACGCGAGGCAGCACGCCCGCGAAGAGCTGGGCCGCTACTTCGAGCGGGTGCTCACCGAGTCCCGCGGGAAGCCCCGCCGCCGCCCCGGCCGCCCCCCCCCCCGGGGCGGGGGCGGGGCGGGGGGGGGGGGGGGTGGGGGG
>JBEBXK010000042.1:0-31678 GCA_040391605.1 Vulgatibacter incomptus | reverse complement strand
GCCAGCGCTGCGGGGGCCTCGTCCTGGGCCTCATCGGCGAGGCGGAAGGTCCCGAAGTGGATGCCGACGCTCGTGCTGGATTGAAGCGCTCTATGTGCTTGAACCGCCTCCGCAGGGGAGAGGTGGACCGGGGCCATGATCCAGCGGGGCAGGTAGGCGCCAATGGGCAGGAGCGAGAGACGGGGCCTGCCGAGCCGCCGCCGGATCGCCCCGAAGTGCGAGCCCCAGCCGGTGTCTCCGGCGAAGTAGATCGAGCCCTGTGGCGTGTGGATCACGAAGCCGCACCAGAGCGAGGTGTCCGCATCCCGCGCGCCTCGCCCCGAGAAGTGGTGGGCCGGCACGGCGGTGATGCGGATCGGCTCTCCCTCTGCCGCCTCCTCCCACCAATCCAGCTCCACCCCGCCGGGGATCCCCGCCCGCCTGAGGAGGGCGGCGTTGCCGAGGCCTGTGAAGATCCGGGGCCGGTGTCTCGAAGCCAGCCGCCCCAGGGTCGCGAGGTCCAGGTGGTCGTAGTGGTTATGGCTGAGGAAGACGGCGTCGATCCGCGGAAGATCCTCGAAGCGGACGCCGGGAGGACGCACCCGCGCCGGGCCGATGATCGAGCCAGGCCCCGCCCGCTGGGACCAGATCGGATCGGTGAGGAAGTGAAAGCCGGGGACCTGGACCAGGACCGTAGAGTGGTTGACGAAGGTGACGCGCAGAGTGTCGCCCTCCACCTCTGGAGGGGGCGGGGCGACAGGGACCTGTGGACTCGAGTCGACCCATCGGGGCGCGCGCCTGGTGAGGAGCCATCTGGCGACCTCCGCCGGCCGCGTGCGGCCGGCGGAGGGCACGTTCTGAAAACGTCGTCCGTCGAAGTGTCCGCTGACGGGGCCGACGTAGCGGGGCGAGGAGAGGGGCAGTCCCGCCTCCCCGAGGAGGGCGCCACCCACGCTACGAAGGGCGGCGAGCCAGCGCACCTTCCAGCGAGCGATCTGCCCCGGAGCCTCTGAGAAAGCCGCCCCCTCGCGAGGCGGAGGCGAACCGCCGCCCTTCGGATCCGTCATCCCTTGGATTTAACCACCTTCGACCCGATCAGGTGGCCAGGTGGCCTCTCCCATGGATCAGCCCTTCTGCCCCTTGTGGAGGCGTCGCACCAGCCGCGGGATGAAGAAGAGCGCGACGATGATCACCAGCACGATCACGCTGGACGCGCCGGCGAGCTTCGACGCCTCATCCCACGCCGTCCCCGCCAGGTAGCCGATCCCGACCATGGAGAAGCCCCAGAGGGTGCAGCCCAGGGCGTTGGCCCAGACGAACTTTCCATAGGGCATATGGGCGATACCGCAGATGCCCGGGAGCAACACCCGGAGGGCGGCGGTGAAGCGGCCGAGGATCACCGCTCGCGCTCCCTTCTCCTTCAGGTACGTCTGCGCCGCCTCGAAGTGCCGGTGCTCGAGCCAGCGGCCAAGCCGCGTCTGCAAGAGCCAGGGACCGAGCCATCGCCCCATCCAATAGCCGGTGGAGTCGCCCAGCGCAGCGCCTGCCGAGGCGGCGATGGCCATGGGCAGGAAGGAGGCGTTCTCGAAGGAGACCAGGGCGCCGCCGAGGATCGTCGCGAGCTCTCCCGGGACGATGAAGCCCAGGAAGAGCGGCCCCTCCAGGAACGCGAAGGCGAAGACGAGGATGTACGCGAGTGGCGGATGGACCTGCAGCAGGAGGTTTTTCAGCCACTCGGTCATGGGGGCTCTTCTTGGCGCATCGGGTCAGCTCGCCGATCCCTGCCGGCGAATCATATGGGCGTCGGCCGGCGCCGAGTCCGGCTGGCCGGGGGAGCCCGGTCTGCGTGACACGAAGAAGATCGCTCCCGCTCCTCACAGGGGCGATCTCTCCGGAACCACGAGCCTAGCGCCGATCGAACGAATGGCCCGCGTGTTCTAGAGCTTGGAGCCACCGTCCGGGGATTGGGCGCCGGAGTCGGGGGCCTGCTCGGAGGGGGCCTTGGGCGCGGGAGCGCCCTCCCCGTCGGGGACGAGCTCGACCACCACCGCGAGGAACTCCTCCCCCGTGGGGATCAGCGCGGCGCGGACGAGCTGGCCTTCGTGGACGTCACCGCGGGTGATGTCGCTCTCTTCCTGGATGAAGCGCGTGTCGGGCGCCAGGCGCAGCGGCAGATCGGCAGGGGCCCCCGGGGCCGTGAGGGTGAGGCTCTTCTCGTCGATGGACTTCACGTAGCCCTGGACGATCAGGATCTCGATGGGCCCCTCGTCCTTTCGGTCCTGTTGGGCGGCGTCCATTCGAGGCCCGCGCTGCGAGGGATCGATCGGGGAGGCGGCGAAGGCCGGGGTGCTCCCGAGGAGCAGCATCGCCAATCCGGCGAATGCTCCGATGAGGATATGAAGGTGTCGAGTCACGGATGCCTCCCTTTGTGGGGCGCCCATTCGGGCGGGTCTGCCACAAGCTGCATCCGTCGTTCCCCGGTGGCCTGCCGAATCGGCCCTTGCCCACGCGCTCCCCCGGCCGCCCGGATCGCGAGGGAGCGATCCAGTGCCTGCGCGTCATTTTGTCGTTCACTCGCCTATGGCTCGCAGGGGCCGCTCGGGAGGGCAGAAGTAGTGGAGGGCGCTCCCGGCGGGATCGATGGCGTCCTCGCCGCGCCACGGCATGATCTCGAGGATCGTCGCTGTGGGCTCGAGGGCGCGGAGTCGCGAGCCGATCCCCCAGCCGTTGATGACGTGGCCGCCGCCAGCGAGGAGCACCACAGGCTCGCGATCGAGCGACTCGCTCCATCGGATGGCGGCGGCGGCCATCTGCGAGTCCCAGAGTGATTGCACCAGCACGAAGCGCTCGAAGGCCTGCTGCCCGTCCGCCGACGGGAGCTGGCCGGCGTGGGCGGCGAAGGCCTGGCGGAGCATCTCCTCCTGGGCCGGAGGCGGAGGGAGGATCAAGGGCAGCCGCGCTCGCACCAGCGGGTCGAGGCCCTCCAACCCCTCGCGGGCCACGTCGCGGACCAGCTCTCGCGGGAGGTTGAGGGCGACTACCGGGAGCTGGTAGCGCCGCGCCGCTTCGAAGATCGGGCGATAGAGGGCGAAGGGGATCCCCCAGCTCGCCTCCCAATCGAGGGCGGCCCCCACTTCGTCCACGTCGAGATCGCCCGCGTCGAAGCGATCGAGGATCGGCTGGCGATCGATCGAGACCATCTCCAGGCCGATCACCGGCGGTCGCCCCTCCGCCGCGAGCGCCTCGATCAGCCGGGCCTGGAAGGCGTGATCGCAGCCTTGGTCATGCGCCTCGCCCACGAGGATGAAGCGGGTCGAAGCCGATCCCCGGGCCACGTCCTCCGGCGAGAGCCGCGTGGTGGCGTCGGTGTAGAGCGCGCCCACCACGGGGGCCGGAGGAGGCGGCGGCCTCGGCTCGACGTGGGCGCAGCCAGCGACGCTCCCCACCCCCAGCAGGAGGAGGGCGAGGAGGCTTGCACGAGGGGCGAATGGAAGGGGATCGCACACGAAGGACTCCAATCTTCGGCACGCCCCTCGCCGATCGCCATCCGGGGCCCTGAAGAGATCGCCCCCGCACACGGTGGGAGCGATCTGCCCGCCCCGCTGTACGCGGCAGGCTCGGTCCAGCCTTCGCTGGCCAGGGTCCGTGAAGTTCCTTACGAGCCCTGCGAGACCCGGTTCAGCTCCTCGAAGCCGGGCAGGCTCGAGAGGTCGGGGACCACCACGATCTCGATCCGGCGGTTGGCGTCGCGCCCCTCCTTGATCTCGTTGGAGACCACGGGATTGTACTCGCCGAAGCTTGCGGCGCTGATCCGCTCGGGCGGCATCCCCGCGTCGACCATCGTCCGCACCACCCGCAGGGCGCGCGCCGACGCCAGATCCCAATTCGAGGGGTATTGCGCGGTCTTGATCGGCACGTTGTCGGTATGGCCCTCGACCTGGAAGCGCCTGTCGGGGATGTCGGCCAACAGGGTCGCCACCTCCGAGATGGCCTCCTCGCCCTCCTTGGAGAGGTTGGCCTGGCCCGAGCGGAAGAGCACGTCGGTCGGCAGCTCCACCACCATCCGGCCCTCGACGATCTTCACCCGGAGCTTGCCGGCGTCGATCAGGTTCTGGAAGCGGGCGAGCAGGCTGCGGAACTCGGCGATCCGGGCGTCCGACTCGGATTTGCGCCTGCCGAGCTCGAGGAGCGCGGCCTCCATCTCCTCCACCGAGGCGCGGAGCTGGCTCTGGTTCTTGATCAGCTGGGCCTTCTCGAAGTTCTCCTTGTTCAGCCGCTCCTCGAGTTGATCGATCAGTTCACTGAGGGCGGCGCTGCGCTTCTGCTGGCTCGCGAGGGCGGCCTCCAGCTCGCGACCATGCTCTTGTGACTCGTCCAGCTGCTTGAGGACCGCCTCATGGGTCCCCTTGCCCACGCAGCCCGCGAGGACCAGCGGGAGGATCATCAGCATTCGTTTCATCGATCGCTTCTCCGGTTCGAGATGAGGCGGCCAGTCTACCCCCAAGCTCCCTGGCGTCCAGGTTCCGACCCCTGTCGCTCGCTCGGATGCCTTTGACGGGCCGCCCGACTTGTGTTGATGTTCGCCACCATGAATTCTACCCCTGCTCTCGTCGTGTCCGCGCTTGCCCTCGCAATCGGTCTGAGCGCCTGTAATAAAGACCCATCCACGGACGCCAAGGCCCCCGAGGCGTCCCCTGCCGCTGCTCCCAAGGAGCAGGAAGCGAAGGCCCCGGAGATGCCAAGGCCCACCGAGATCGCCGCCCCCGACGACGTCGCCGCCCCGCCCGCCGACGCCGAGAAGACCAGCACCGGACTGGCGTCGAAGGTCCTGACCAAGGGCACGGGCGCCGAGCATCCCAGCGCCGAGGACACGGTCCTGGTGCACTACACGGGATGGACCACCGACGGGAAGATGTTCGACAGCTCGCTCAACCGTGGGCAGCCCGCGCGCTTCCCCCTGAACCGGGTGATCGCCGGCTGGACCGAGGGCGTGCAGCTCATGGTGCAGGGTGAGAAGCGCCGCTTCTGGATCCCCGAGGCCCTGGCCTACCAGGGCCGGCCCGGATCGCCGCAGGGCATGTTGGTCTTCGATGTGGAGCTGCTGGACGTCACCAAGGCCGCCAAGCCGATCCCGGCCCCAGCCGACGTCGCCGCTCCGCCGAAGGATGCGCAGACGACCGCCTCCGGCCTCGCCAGCAAGGTGATCAAGAAGGGCGACGCCAAGGACCATCCCAAGGGGACCAGCACCGTGAAGGTCCATTACTCGGGGTGGACCACCGACGGGAAGATGTTCGACAGCTCGGTGATGCGCGGCCAGCCCTCCTCCTTCCCGCTCAACGGCGTGATCGCCGGCTGGACCGAGGGGCTGCAGCTCATGGTCCCCGGTGAGACCCGGCGCTTCTGGATCCCCGAGGAGCTCGCCTACCGCGGCCAGCCCGGCAGGCCCCAGGGCATGCTCGTCTTCGACGTCGAGCTCCTCGAGATCGTTTCGCCGTAACCGCGACCGGCTCTTCGCCTCATGACCAAAGGGCGCCGCTCCTCTTCCGGGAGCCGGCGCCCTTTTCGTACATGCACCCGCTCAGCGGGCCGTAGCGCGCAGCGCGCGTGAAACGATCGCCCCCACCCTATGTGAGGGCGATCCTTCAATGCCCTATTCGCAGGCGCCGGCGTGGAGGCCGTCGAAGGGATGCTCGGTGGAGCCGAAGGGATCCGAAGCGTCGTCCTCCTCGATCATGGGCTCCTCGTCGAAGCCGAGGAGACACATCCCTGCCGCCACCTCGATCGAGGGGAGGGCGTTGGACTCCAGCGTGAGCTTGCCGGCCAGCACCTCGAGGGAGGCTGGGACCTCCACCACCACCTCCTCGAAATCCTCGCCGTCCGGGGAGCTGCCGCCATGGCCTTCGATGTAGCCGTCGCGAAAGCGGATCTTGGGGGAGGGGGCGCCATCGAGGCGGAAGACGAGGTGTTCGTCCAGCAGCCACGGATCCACCGCGGCCTGGTTCACGAGGTTGGAGAACTGCAGCCCCAGCTCGATCTCGAGGGCGGGGGTCGCCTGGAGGGTGGTGAAGCCATTCCGATCCCTGGCGATGGTCAGATCGACCTGCCTCCCGTGGTTGGCGTTGAGATCGAGGCTGACGAGCGGCGCGCCGTCGAGGGTGACCGAGCTGGTCGTGTCACCGAGGCCGAAGCCGAGGAGCTGCAGGACATCCGCCCCCGGACCGACCTGCAGGGTGGTCGTCCCCCGGAGGCCGCCGAGATGCAGGGCGATCCGTCCCTCGAGCTCCTCCGTCTCCTCGAGGCAGTCCGGGTCGTCGTCGTAGCAGTCGATCGCAACATCCCGGAAGTCCAGGGCCCACGCGGGCCCAGCGAAGTCGGCCGCGCCGAGGCTGGCCTCGAGGCTGACGCTCCGGCTGGCGCCGTCGACGATCGCCGTGAAGGCCGGGGCCGCCCGGGCCACCTCGAGGGAGACGCCCTCGGGGCCACCCGTTACGAGGTCCACCGACTCGAGCACCGAGAAGCGTAGCTCGAAGCGATCCTGGGCGAGGGAGATGACGCTGAGCGCCACCTTGCCGGACATGGAGACGATCCCTCCTTCGTCATCGTCGTCTAAGAGGGGGAAGCCCTGGCCACCAGGGGTCGGCATAGGCCTGGGAGACACGCCGTCGAGAGCGCGGAGGCTGGCCTGGAGAGCTGCGAGATCTACCTCGACGCTGAGCTCCTCCCGGAGAAGCTGGAAGGTGAGCGGCTGGTGCCCTTCGATCTTCAGGCCGATGAGGAGATCGCCCGCGACGGGGGAGCTGACCCGCAGGCGGATCGCCACCCGATCGAGGAGGTCGCGACAGCTCTCGTCGTCGCGATCGCAGGTGATGGAGCTGCGCAGGCGGTAGACCAGGACGCCGCCGCTGCTGGACTCGAGGTTCCCATCGACGAAGACCCGCTGCGAGAGCCACTCGCCGAGCTCCTCGGCGCTGACGTCGAGGTCGAAGCCGTCGCAGTCGTCCTCCCATTCATCGTCGGCCCAATCGTCCCCGTCGCCTCCGCCGAAGCCCCCATGGCGCGGCGGGGGCGGCTTGGAGCAGTCCATCCCGAAGTCCGGCAGCAGACCTTCGAGGAGGTCCGAGTCGCCGAGAAAGCCCGCGGCAGCCACCAGGCGGCCGATCACGTCGCTGAGGTTGGTCTTCGCCGCCAGCGCGACAGACTGGCTGTCGATGGCGGGAGGATCGTCGTTGGTGCCACAAGCGGCGATGCCCAGGGAGAAGGCCGCGAGCAACGCGAAAAGGGAGCTACAGGCGCGCATATAGACCTCTTGTATGAGTCGAGTACGTCGGTGAACCCCACCATCCGCCGCTGGCTTGCTTCCCGGCGGCCGGATGGGCCCAAGGGTCGTAAGCAAGGCGCATGCCCTCCCTCCCCCTCTGTCCAAGTCGTGGAAAATTGCCGGCTTGGCGGTCGATCATCGAAGACGGCGGCGTCGAGAGACCCCTCCCAGCCTGACACGGCTGTCATAGACTTCTGAGGTCTTGGCCGTTCTGCGGGTGCAACGGGGTTTCGAGGCGGACCGAGGCGCGGTATAAGCGGCGCCATTCGCCACCCATGGAGGTAGTGCCGTGATCCACGCGACCGTCCGCGTCCCCACCCCAATCAACGAGCCCGTTCTCTCCCACGCGCCGGGAAGCCCCGAGCGAGCCGCGCTGAAGTCGACCCTCGCGCGCATGGCCTCCGAGCGGATCGACATCCCGATGATCATCGGCGGGGAGGAGATCCGCACCGGCGTCATGGGGGAGGCCCGGATGCCCCACGATCACGCCCACGTCCTGGCGACCTTCCACAATGGTGAGGCGTCCCACGTCAAGGCCGCCATCGACGCGGCCCTCGCCGCCAAGCCGGCCTGGGAGGCGCTCTCCTTCGCCCAGCGGGCGGCGATCTTCCTGCGGGCCGCCGAGCTCCTGGCCACCCGCTACCGGCCGATCCTGAACGCGTCCACCATGCTGGGCCAGTCGAAGACGGCCTTCCAGGCCGAGATCGACGCGGCGTGTGAGCTGATCGACTTCCTGCGCTTCAACGTCGCCTTCGCGGAGCGGCTGATCGCCGATCAGCCGATCAGCGGCCCGCAGATGTGGAACCAGCTCGACTATCGGGCGCTGGACGGCTTCGTCTACGCGGCGTCGCCGTTCAACTTCACCTCCATCGCCGCCAACCTCTCCGCCGCGCCGGCGCTGATGGGCAATACGGTGGTGTGGAAGCCTTCGCCGTCGTCGATGTTCAGCAATTGGTACGTGATGGAGCTGCTGCGCGAGGCCGGGATCCCCCCGGGGGTGATCAACATGGTGCAGGGTGATCCTGCCGCGATCACCTCACAGATCCTGGCGCATCCCGAGCTCGGCGGCGTCCACTTCACCGGCTCCACCCACGTCTTCCGATCGATGTGGCGCACGGTGGGCGAGAACATGGCGGCCTACCGTCAGTATCCGCGGCTGGTGGGAGAGACCGGCGGCAAGGACTTCATCTTCGCCCACCCCTCGGCCCATGAGGATCTGGAGGCGCTGGCGGTGGCCATCGTCCGCGGGGCCTTCGAGTTCCAGGGGCAGAAGTGCTCGGCGGCGTCGCGATCGTTCATCCCCGCCTCGCTCTGGCCCGAGCTCGAGGATCGGGTGGTCGCCCTCACCACCGAGCTGCGGATGGGCGATGTCCGAGACTTCCGCAACTTCATGGGCGCGGTGATCCACGAGGCCTCCTTCGAGCAATGCGCGAGCTACCTCGAGCTGGCGAAGTCGTCGCCGGAGCTGAAGGTCCTGGCGGGCGGCAAGGCCGATCGCAGCAAGGGCTGGTTCGTCGAGCCCACCCTGATCCGGAGCGAGAGCCCCACGAGCCGGCCGATGTGTGAGGAGATCTTCGGTCCGATCATGACGGTTCACATCTACCCGGACGCAAAGTACGAGGAGACCCTGCGGATCTGTGACAGCTCCACCCCGTACGCCCTCACCGGTTCGATCTTCGCGCGGGATCGCGCGGCCATCGCCGTCGCCAGCCGCGAGCTCCGCCACGCCGCCGGCAACTTCTACGTGAACGACAAGCCCACCGGTGCGGTGGTGGGGCAGCAGCCCTTCGGCGGCAGCCGGGCTTCGGGCACCAACGACAAGGCCGGCTCGGTGCTGAACCTGATCCGCTGGACCTCGCCGCGGACGATCAAGGAGACGTTCACGCCGGCGACGGCGGTGGCCTATCCCTTCCAGGACGCAGAGTAGGGGAGCTCGAGCGCTGCCTTCAGGGCGCCTCTCGCGAGGAGCGCAGGCTGAAGCGAAGGGCTCCCGCTCACCAGCGGGGGCTTCCAGGCCACAGCTAGGAGGCTGTTGGGCAGCAGCGGCTTCGGTTCAGCCGGCGGCGATCGCCGCCGCGCCCGCCCCGCCAGCCGAGGGGCGCATGGCGAAGAGATCGAGGAAGCGCTTCTCCCGATAGGCCTCGACGAAAGCCGGAAACTCCCCGCGCTCCACCCTCCGCAGGTAGTGGTTCTTGCGGGCGTGGTAGCGGGAGACCGCCCAGGCGACTCGCAGCGACGCAGCGCCGCCCCTGAGCCACGCGCCCTTGAGCACGCAGTTGCGGAAGACGTGCCCGACTCGCTTGAAGGGCGAGCCTCGGGCGCGCTTCCCGTCGGCGTGGGCCTGCACCGCCCAGAGCAGCGCGTACCAATCCTGCTTCTCCATCAGGCTGGTGGTCGAGGTGAGGAAGCGATGCTCGATCACCGCGGCCAGCGGGGCACGCTCGCGCCTGGGCAGCGCCTCGTGGACGATCATCTCCGGCCTCCACACCGCGGCGTCGGCGCGGACGAGGCGGGTATGCCACTCGCTGCGAAAGACGAAGCTCCCCTCGGGGAGGTGCGCCCAATCGCGACGCGCCAGGCCGTAGTGGGGGAGGTCGGGCTTCGACGCCCTCCAGGCCGCGAAGATCGGCGAGGCCCCGGGGGCGAGGGATTCGTCGGAGTCCAGGAAGAAGATGTAATCACAGCCGGAGAGCTCGCGGACGGCCGCGTGTCGAGCGGCGCCGTAGCCTTGCCAGGGGACGACCACCGATCGGATGCCCTTGCTCCGGACGAGCTCCGCCGAGCCGTCGGTGGAGCGGGAGTCGATCGCCACCACCTCGTCCGCCACCGAGAGGAGGGAGTCGAGGCAGGGATCCAGGGTCTCCCGATCGTTGCCGTGGATGACGAAGCCGCCGATGCGCATGCAACCGCTACTATCGCAGATCGGCGTTTCGCCGAAAGGGTCCCAAGAGCTGCGGCCCGGATCGCCCCCGCATGACGAGGGAGCGATCGGCTCGATCGGGCTGCGAAGTGGGCGCTCTTTCGCGTTCGCTCGGGCCTCCTCGGAGGAGGCCCGCCACATCAGCTCACCGCGCGCAGCCGCTTCTCCAGGCCGTAGAGGCCCTGGTAGTACTCCTCCACCATGCGGTCGGAGGAGAAGCGCCAATGGCTCATCTCGATCGAGGCCCGCATCATCTTCAGCCACCGCTCCGAGTCGCCGTAGTAGGTGGGGAGGACCTCGGTGGTGAGGAGATCGAAGAGCGATCGCAGATCGTGCTCGTCCCGGTCCTCACCCTCGTAGGCGTCGCCGATCTGCCAGCCGTTCACTCCATGCTCACAGCCCTCCGGCCACCAGCCATCGAGCACCGAGAAGTTGAGCACGCCGTTCATGGCCGCCTTCATCCCGCTGGTCCCCGAGGCCTCGAAGGGGCGGATCGGGTTGTTGAGCCAGACGTCACAGCCCCGCGTCAGCGCCCGGCCGATCCCCATGTCGTAGTTCTGCAGGAAGACCACCGAGTCCGGATATTGGTGGGCGAGCCTGGCGAGGTTGGCGACGATCCGCTTGCCGATGTCGTCCTGGGGATGCGCCTTGCCGCTGAAGATCAGCTGGAGCTCGCGGCGCTCCAGCAGCGGCTCGATCCGGCCAGGATCGCGCAGGATCAGATCGCTGCGCTTGTAGGACGCCGCCCGCCGCGCGGAGCCGATCACCAGCCTGCCGGGATCGAGGGAGACGCCGCTGCGCTCGCGCACCAACGCGCAGAGCTCGCGCTTCGCCTCCTGATGTCCCGCCCAGAGCGCCGCCGGATCGTCGGCCTCGAAGGCAGCGCGGACCCGCGTGTCCTGCCAGGTGCCGGGGTGGACGCCGTTGGTGATGGAGCCGATGGGCGCGGCGCCCGAGACGTGCTTCCACATCTCACGCGACGTCTCCCCATGGAGCTTGGCCACGGCGTTGGCGTGTCGGGCCAGGCGCAGACCGGCCACCGTCATGTTGAAGGGATCGCCCCCCAATCTGCTGATCTCCTCATAGGAGAAGCCCAGGTAGGCGCTCATCTCCCGGAGCACGCCGTGATCGTGGGATTCGTTGCCGGCGGGGACGGGGGTGTGGGTGGTGAAGACGATCTCGTCGCGGGTGGTGGTCCACGCGTCCTCGAAGCTGGCGCCGGCGCTCGCCTTCTCGCGGATCAGCTCGAGGCCTGCGAAGACCGCGTGCCCCTCGTTGAAGTGGTAGACCTGGACCGCCTCCCCGAGGGCCCGGAGCAGGCGTACGCCGCCGACCCCGAGCAGGAGCTCCTGGGCGATCCGATCGTGGTGGCGACCCCCGTAGAGGCGGCGGGTGATCCAGCGGTGGCGCTCCTCCACCGGCTCGATCAGGTAGAGCGGCGCGTTCCCGTAGCGCTGACAGCGCAGGGCGTGGCACTCCACCTGCTGGCCTTGCACCTGTACGTGGAAGCGGACCCCGGCGTCCTCGAAGCCGTCCAGCGGGATGGCTGGGAATTCGTCGTAGGGATAGCCGTCTCCCCCGATCTTCTGGCGGGTGTAGCCTTCGCGCCAGAGCAGGCCGATGGCGATCAGCGGCAGCTTGCGATCGCCAGCGCTCTTGATGTGATCACCCGCGAGGATCCCCAGGCCCCCTGCGTAGATGGGGAGTTCCTCATGGAGCCCGTACTCCATGCAGAAATAGGCGACACGCGGCAACGTCATCTCGTCTCCTCGTTGGAAAGTCGTCAAATGGCGAAGAGGCTTCCCTGATGGATCATCGGAGTTCCTCTCCCTGGGACCAAACCGGCGAGCCCCTTCGGAGCCTTCCCGGAGCGGGATCCCAAAAGGAGGGCGCCACCTCGTCGCGGGAGCTTGGCGCGGTAGGGATTCATCCGGTCGAGTGTGTCATCCGGGCGTCGCATGGTTGGGAAACGAGAAGTTCCAGCTCTTCGGGCGGGTGAGTGGGAGGAAGCCAAAGGCGGAGAGCGACGTGCCCTTGCCGCTGTCTCTCACCCCGGTCCAGGCCAGGGAGGGATCCAGAAAATCGCAGCGGTTCAGGTAGATGGTCCCCGCCTGGAGCCGCGCCCCGATCCGGAGGCCCCGCTCGGGATCGCGGGACCAGATCGAGGCGGTGAGCCCGTAGCGGCTGTCGTTCATCTTCTCGATCGCCTCTTCGTCGGAGGCGACCGGCTGCACGCCGACCAGCGGGCCGAAGGACTCCTCGCGCATCAGCTCCATGCGGTGGTCGGCGTGGTCGATCACGGTGGGCGCGAAGAAGCCGTCACAGGGACCGTGCCGTACGCGCGCTCCTCCACAGCGCAGCGTAGCGCCGAGGCTGAGAGCCTCGCCGATCTGCCGGGAGAGGAGCTCGCAGGCGCGGGGATCGGCGAGGGGCCCCAGGGAGGTGTGAGCGTCCAGGGGATCGCCGGGCTCGTAGCGTCGGGCTGCCGCCACCAGCCCTTCGACGAAGCGCTCATGGAGCGAGCGGTGGACGTAGATGCGCTCGATGCCGCAGCAGCTCTGGCCGGCGTTGTAGAACGAGCCGTCGGCGAGGCCCTCGATGGCGGCGTCCAGATCGGCGTCTTCCGCGACGTAGGCGGGATCCTTTCCGCCGAGCTCCAGGCCGGCGTCGATGAAGCGCCTGGCGACCGCGAGGTAGACCTCGTGTCCACCCCGCACGCTACCAGTGAAGGATGCATAGCCGATCTCGGGCATCGAGAGGGCGAGCGCCACCGTCTCGTGATCGGCCGGGAAGGGGAGGACGAGATCGTCCGGGGCACCGGCGTCGGCGAAGGCGTCGGCGAAGGCGTCGGCGCAGAGCGGGGTGCGGGCCGCGTGCTTCAGCAGCACGGCGTCTCCGGCGAGGACCGCCGGGATCACCACGTTGGCCGCGATCAGCAGCGGGTAGTTCCACGCCGCGATGTCGAGGACCACGCCCACGGGCTCGCGGCTGATCCGCCGGAGCTGGCCCGCTCCTGCCGGGATCTCCCGGGGCGCGAGGGCGGCGGGGGCGAGCTCGATCATGCGACGGGCCCTGGCGAGGCAGGTGAGGACCTCCTGCCGCGACTGGGCGATGGGCTTTCCCATCTGGCGGCTGACGTTTCTGGCGATGGCCTCGCCGTTGGCCTCGAAGGCCTCCATCGTCCCCTCGCAGAGGGCCATCCGCTCCTCCAGCGGCCGATCGGCCCACGCCGCCTGGGCGCGGGCCGATCGGCGCACGCGCTGGCGGGCCTCGTCGGCGCCTAGCAGCGGGATCTCGGCCACGCGATCGCCGCGATAGGGATCATCCACCGGAAGGACGCTTCGCTGCATTCTCACGGCACCTCCTCGGGGTCCACGCGTCGCCAATCTACTCGCGATCGAGTCGAGTGCGCCGGCCCCGGATGGGGCGCGCTACGCCCTACGGCTCTCTCTGGCGATCAGCTCTCCTCGCCCCTGCCGAAGATCAGCTGGACGAAGGCGAAGTCCTCCGGTTTGCAGAAGACGTAGACGTGATCTCCCGGTTGGAGGCGGGTCGACCCTCTCGGCGCGATGAGCTGAACGCCCCGGACCAGCAGAAGGGCCGACGCCTTCTCGGGGAAGGGCAGCTCCGAGACCAGGCTCCCCGACACGGCGGAGGCCTCGTCCACGTAGAAGCGGATCACGTCCCCCTCCAGGAGGCGGGTGGAGGTGATCTCGAGGATGGCGGCGGGTGAAGGCGGCTCCTTCGACTCGAGGCCCAACGCCCGCGCCAATCGCACCACGGTGGCCCCGGGGACGATCGCGTTCACCACGACCATGAAGAAGACCAGGCTGAAGATCTTATGGGAGTCGTGGATGCCGGAGAGGACGGGGACGGTGGCGAGGATGATCGGCACCGCGCCGCGCAGGCCGACCCAGCTCAGGTAGACGCGCTCCTTTCGGCGGAAATGGAAGGGCATGAGCACCAGGCCCACGGAGATCGGCCTCGCGACCACGGCCAGGATCAGGCCGAGGAGGACGCCCGGCACGATCACCTCGAAGAGGTCGGAGGGGACCACCAGGAGGCCGAAGACGAGGAACATGCCGACTTGGGCGAGCCAGGCCAGGGCGTCGTGGACCCGGAGGAGACCGGTCCGATAGGGGAGCCTGCCGCTCCCGATGATGATCGACGCCACGTAGACCGCGAGGAAGCCGCTTCCGTCGAAGAGGGTGGCGATCCCGAAGGCAAAGAAGGCCAGGCCCACGGTGAAGACGGGGTAGAGGCCGCCGACCGGGAGGTGGAGGCGCTGGATCAGGAAGCGGCCGCCGTAGCCGACGGCGACGCCGAAGGCGATGCCGATCAGCAGGACCAGACCGATCTCGAGGATGATCTCGGGGTGCACCGTCTCGGCGCTGGCCACGGCCTGGGTCGCGGTGAAGGTGAGGATTACCGCCATCGGGTCGTTGAGCCCGGATTCGAGCTCCAGGGTGGCGCCCAGCCGCTTGCGCAGGCGGATGCCGCTGGTGCGCAGCACCGAGAAGACCGCCGCCGCGTCGGTGGACGAGACCACCGCGCCGATGATCCACGACAGCCCGCGATCGACGCCCAGGAGGCGGGCGCCGAACATCACGATCACCGCGGTCGCCGCCACCCCCAGGGTGGCGAGCACCACGGCGGGGGCGAGGTTCTGCCGCAGGGCCGCGAGGGGGGTGTTGATGCCTCCGTCGAAGAGGATCAGGACCAGCGCCACCGAGCCCAGGCGGAAGGCGAGACGATAGTCGTCGAAGACGATGCCGAGGCCTTGCGATCCTGCCGCCATGCCGATGGCGAGGAAGAGGAGGGCGACCGGGATCCCGATGGGACGTGCGGCGCGGCTCACCAACACGCTCAGGATCACCAGGGCGCCGGCGACCCCGAGGATCAACGCGATGGTGATGGGCTCGTCCTGCAGCACGCGGACTCCGGCGTGGGATGGCGGCCTTCAGGGTAGGTCCTGCCCCCGCCCCCCTGCCGCGACATCCAGAGCCAGCCGTAGCGCGCGAGCCGGAGGCGAGCGATCACCAGGAAGAGCCGTGGCGCGGATCAGAGCCCGAGGAAGTGCAGCACCTCGTCGGAGTCCACCGGCTTGCGGAAGTACTCGTCGGCCTCGCCGCGCTCCCGCTCTTCCCTCCCGACGGCGAGACCGCTCACCACGGCGATGCGGAGATCGGGGAGCTCCTCCCGGAGCCTGCGCACCACCTCCCACCCCTTCATGTCCGGGAGGAGGAGGTCCACCAACGCCGCGTCCGGCTTCGAGCGCGCCGCGTCTTCCAGCGCCTCGGTCCCGGTGGCGGCAGTGAGCGCCTCGCCTTCTGCGCCCTCGATCAAATCCGCCAGCATGGCGGCGTTGTCGGGATCGTCGTCGACGACGAGGACCAGCCGGGCTCTCCCCGCCGGTGCGGCCCGGGGCTTCTCCACCTTCCGCTCCTCCTCGGTGGCAGCCGCCGCGAGCTGGAGCCGGATGGTGAAGCGGTTGCCCCACGCCTCCGAGCTCTCGGCTTCGACCGCTCCACCCCATCGGGCCACGGCCGCTCGCCCGGACGAGAGGGAGAGAGAGCGATCCTCGGTGGCCCCGGCCAGGGGCTCGAAGAGCTGGTTCATCTCGCGCTCCGAAAGCGGAGGTCCGTGATCGGTGATGCGGATCACGGCCTGATCGTCCTCCATGCCGGTCTCGAGATCCACCGCGGAGCCGACGGGACAGGCGTCCCTGGCGCCGGCCAGGAGGGCCACCAGGAGGGTGAGGAGGGGCTCTGGATCGCCCATCACCAGATCCATCTCACCCAGGGTGGCGTGAACATCCACTTGTCTCCCGTCGAACTCGGGGCGGACCATGGCGAGGGCCTCTACCACCACCTTCGCCGCATCCATCGGCCCGGGTTCTCCGAGGCGGGGCGCCGCCTCGAGCTCCTGCAGGCGTCCCACCAGATGCGTGATCTCGCGGACCGATCGTTCGATCTCCTCGACCTCTTCGGCGGCTCCTGGCACCTCCTGCAGCCGCCGCAGACGCAGGGCGATCACGTTGAGCTGGTTGTTGAGGGCGTGGGCCGCGCTGCCGGCCAGGCTGCCCACCGCCTCCAGCCGCGAGCGGGCCAGCAGCCTCGCGTGCATCTCGCGGCGATCGCGGAAGGCCTCCTCCAGCGCTTCGGTCTGCCGATAGAGATCGCTGCGATCCCGCAGGGTCATCACCACGCCGCGCAGCTCCTGCTCCTCGTCGAAGACCGGTGACGCGTGGGCCTCGACCACGGCGTCCGTGCCGTCGGCCCGTCGAATCCGCATCCCCTCGACGTGCTGCGGGGCCCGCGTGCGAAACGCGACGTTGTTCACGAGGTCGTCGGGGGCGATCGGCGCGCCGACGCGATCCCGGATGTCGAGGCGCTCCACCAGCCCGGAGTTCTTGTCGAAGCGATTGCCGACGAAGAGCCTGGGGGGATAGCCCAGGAGCGTCTCGATGATCGGGGTGGTGTAGCTCACCACCCCGTCGCGCTCGAAGACGAAGATCGCCTCATTCAGGTGATGGACGATGGTCTCGAGGAGGGCGGCCTCCTGAAAGGCCGCGCTCTCGGCGCGCTGGTAGGTGAGGTAGACGTCGCCGATCTGGGCCGTGGCCTCGGCGAAGGCCGAGGTAAGGAGGCGGATCATCTCCGGAGAGAAGGAGTCGTGGCGCATGGACCAGATCTCCACGATCGAGTCGTGGAGCAGCGCCCGCTCGTCGAGTGAATCCCGAAGATTGACTCCTTGCGAGAGTCGCGTGGCGGCGTAGCGACGCTGACTCTCGCCATAGAGGCGCGGCCCCTCGTCCCCATAGAGATCGAGGTGGCGGGCGAGCTCCAGAATCTGCTCCTCGTAGACGAGGCGGAGGCGGCGCCTGGTCCCCGTTCCCCCCACCGGCAGATCGGCGGTCACCACCCGGGCGGTGAAGCGCGCGATCCGCTCGGCCTCCTGTCGAAGGAACTCGACGAGCTCGTAGGATCCTGCGCTGAGCTGGCCTTCGCCCGGTAGCATCGACGATCAATCTCATCACGCCCGTCGGGCGGGGCCTCGCGAGGCGGAGCGGGATGGAAGAGCCCTGGCTCGAGCGGAGGGAAAGGGGACCGCTCCTCAGGGGGGCATTTCGTCGTCTGCCTCGAAGCCCTCCCATGTTCAGCCGCGAGGCCTCGAAGGGGCCGAGGCGAACCGGGGCTTCTCACCCGCCCGCGAGCGATCGAAGTTGGAGGACGGAGGTGGGGATGGCCATGCAGCCCGGCCGGATCGCAGCCAGGCGGGCGCCCGGCATGAGCGAGACCACGCTCATCCACCTGTATCGCGCCGAGGTCGCCCGCTCCACCCAATGGCGAGACCGCCTCGACACGACCACCAACTGGGCCATCACGACCACCGCCGCCGTGATCTCCTTCTCCTTCAGCGATCCCAACTCGCCCCACTTCACGATCCTCGTGGGGATCTTCGCGGTCTTCATCTTCCTGGGGATCGAGGCCCGGCGGTATCGCTACTACGACATCTGGGCCCGGCGGGTGCGGCTGATCGAGTTGGGCTATCTGCTCCCCCTCTCCCGGCAGGAGCCGGTGACCGTCGACTTCTTCGCGGCGCTGGCCACCGAGTTCACCAAGCCGCGGCTGCGGGTGTCCGGCATCGAGTCCCTCGCCTTCCGCCTGCGCCGGACTTACGTCTTCATCCTCGCCGGCCTGCTGCTCTCGTGGGTCGTGAAGCTCGACCTCCACCCCACCCGGGTCTCCCACTTCGGAGAGATCGTCGGCCGCGCCCAGATCGGGCCGATCCCCGGGGTGGTCGTCGTCGCGGTCTGGGGCCTCGCGGTGATCGCCTACCTCTGGCTGCTCTACGTCAGCGGCCGGGCGCCCCTGCCCCCGACCGAGCTTCGCGCCCCCACCAGGAGGCGCCGCGCGCCCCTGGGCGAGATCTTCCGTGGGGTCGGGACGGGCGGCGAGTACCGCATCCCGTAGCTCGCACAGGCTCCGAGGCAAGCCGGAGGCGAGCGATCGCGACAAGGAGCCGTAGCGCGCAGCGCGCGTGAAAAACTACCCCCCCTCGCCGAGGGTGACTTTTTTCACGGGCTCTTTGTTTCAGAGTGGATGAGCTCGCGCTCGCTCGCTCGATCAACAGGCGGCGTGCCGGTTGCGCCCAGGGGCGGTCCGCCCAACGATTCGAAGGAGGGCTCGGAGCGGAGCGAGCGGTCTGCCACTCGCCTCGATTGGGGGCAGTGCATGGGAGAATTTCATCTCCCGGAGTGGAGACGTCTCGCCGTGGGTTCCTTCGCAGTCGCTATGAAAAACCTCTCCACCAGGCAGCTCGCAGTGGCCCACGCAGTGGCGGCCACGATCTTCGAGGCCGACAGCCTCCACCCCGTTCCCCCCGAGCGCCTGGACTTCACGATGCGTGAGCTCCGCGCCTACGTCGCCAGGGCGGGGCTGCAGACACGGGCGGCCTTTCGCGCCGCGTTCATCGTGGTGCAGTTCGCGCCCCTCTTCCTGATCGGGCGCCTGCATCGCTTCACCTCGCTCTCCGCCCAGGCGAAGGCGGTCTACCTCCGCAAGCTCGAGGCGGGCCCGCTGGGGCTGGTGATGGTCCTGCTCAAGACCGTGCTCAGCTTCGTGTACTTCGAGCATCCCGACGCCCTCGCCAGCACGGGCTACGACGCCCAGGGGCTGCTGGGCCCGGCGTGGGCCGCCGGGAGCCCGTCGCCCATCTCCAAGCTGCGAGTCATCGAGAACCCCGCGCCGGCGCAAGTCGCGCCGGAGTCCGAGCCTGCCCCCGAGCTACTCCCGGGGCGCGTGGCGGAAGGAGCCTAGTGCTTCCCGAACCAACCCCGATCCTCGAAGGTCGCCACCATGAGGGCGATCTCGTCGCCGACGTCGACGTCGCCATCGTCGGCTCCGGCGCCGCCGGCTCCGTCGCCGCGAAGATCCTCGCCGAGGCTGGGCGTTCGGTGATCGTCCTCGAGGAGGGCGGAAACGTCACGCCCGAGCGCTACAGCGCCTTTCGCCCCACCGAGACCATGCGGCATATGTTCCGCGACGCGGGCACCACCGCCGCCATCGGCCTGGGGGATACGCCGCTGATCTCCATCCTGGCCGGGCGCACGGTCGGCGGCTCCTCCACCCTCACCGGCGGCGTGATCTTCCGGATCCCCGAGGCGATCCTCGACGGCTGGGTGAAGCGGCATGGCCTCACGGACTTCTCCCCGGATCGGCTGGAGGCGGCCTATCGCAGCGTCGAGATCGAGACCTCCGTGGAGACCGTCCCGGAGGAGATGCGCTCGAAGTCCACCGTCCTCTTCGGCGAGGGCGCCGCCAGGCTCGGCTACTCCCTCAAGTCCATGCAGCGCAACACCAAGGGCTGCCGCGGCAGCTCCCGCTGCAACTTCGGCTGCCCGAACAAGGCCAAGATGTCGGTGGACGTCACCTACCTCTCCGAAGCCCGCTCCCACGGCGCCCTGGTGATCTCGGATTGCCGGGTGACGCGGCTGACCATCGAGGGCCAGCGGATCGCCGGGGTCGAGGGGCGGCTCCTCGGCGCAGAGGGCGAGAAGCGCGGCAAGGTCCGCGTCCACGCCCGCAAGGTCCTCATCGCCGGCAGCGCCCTCTCCACGCCGCTGCTCCTCCAGCAGGCAGGGGTCGGCAAGTGGACCCGGGCCGTGGGCCGCAACCTGACCCTGCATCCGGGCTTCCGGGTGGCCGCCCTCTTCGATCGGGATGTCTCCGCCTGGAAGGGCGCGATGCAGAGCGCCTACAGCGACGCCTACGAGGCCGATGGCCTCACCCTCAACAGCGTCTTCGCGCCGATCAACATCCTCACCGCCACGCTCCCTGGTATCGGCTCCGAGCTCCACGGCTACACCAGCCAGATGCGCAACCTCGCCGCCTTCGGGATGATGGTCCACGACGACGGCGGCGGGCGGGTGCATCGCGTCCCCGGCGTCGGCGCGGTCTTCACCTATCGGATGTCCCGGCGGGACAAGCTGCGGATGCTCAAGGGGATCCGGATCCTGGCCGAGACCTACTTCGCCGCAGGTGCCCGGGAGGTGCTGCTGCCGGTCTTCGGCGGGAAGCCCATCCGCAGCGTCGAGGAGCTGCGCTTCCTCGACGACCCCTCTTTTCCTGCCCGCCGCTTCGAGTGCGTGACCTTCCACCCGCTGGGCTCGGCGCGCATGGGCCTCGACCCCTCCACCAGCGTGGTCAAGCCGAGCGGCGAGACCCACGACGTCCAGGGTCTCTACGTCGTAGACGGCTCCGTCTTCCCCAGCTCCATCGGCGTGAACTCGCAGATGCCGATCATGGCCGTCGCCACCCAGCTCGCCTGGGGGATCCGCGACCGTGCAGACGGTCTGCAGCTCGCGGCTTGACGGATCCGCTGCGCACCCCGCGTGTGTCGGCGGCCCCGCGCTCCGGCGCTCAGTCATGACGATCCGGTGGCGAGCGGGCCGGTCGTCCAAAGGCGTTGCAGCCCGCGGGGCGGGTTGCGATGATGGTCCCCATCGTGGATACCCGACATCCGAATCCCAAGAGGGAGCTGCTCGAGGCGCTCCTCGAACGCGGCATGGTGATGGTGACGCTGGACGCCCGCGCTCCTGGCGTCGACGTCCCCGCCCGCTTCCGTGAGGATCGCCAGCTCAGCCTCAACCTCTCGTATCGCTTCGGCCTCTCTCTCGAGGTGGACGACGACGGGGTCCGCGCGACCCTCACCTTCGGCGGCGTGCCTCACGGCTGCGCGATCCCCTGGAGCGCGCTCTACCAGGTGCGCTCCCACGAGAGCTCCGAGGCCTTCGTCTTCTCCGCCGACGTCCCGGACGATCTGGTCTACGATCAGGAGGATCTACCTGCGCCGGTGCCGAGTCCGCGAGGGAAGGGGAGGCTCTCGGTGGTGGCGCCGCCGCCCCCCGACGACGAAGGCTCGTCCCCTCCAGCTTCGGGGTCCAGAGACGCCGAAGCTCCGATCCCGAGAGGATCCTCCGGAGGAACGGGTGGGAGCCCTGCCCGCGGCCATCTCCGCCGAATCAAATGAACGTCATCGCTCGCCAGGGCGGGTGGATGCATTCTGGGCCCGTCGGGCTGCCGCCTGCGCCGAATCAAATGAGCGTGAGCGCTCCGTGGGCTGCGCTGCAGAGGCTCGGCTAGGGCTCTCTAGAGCTGGCCGCGCTCCTCGCCAGGGGCATATTGGCGGAGCTGCCGCCAGCTATAGAGCCCCGTCTCATGACCGTCGCTCCAACGAACCTGCACTGCGTAGTTCCCCACGGGCTCCATCGCCACCGGGCGGACATCGGATCGGATCCGGGTAGGATCGAGCAGCTTGGCGCCCGTCCACTCGTCGATACACGACGCGCACGGACAATCGAGGCGGAGCTGCACGGCAGGCACCTTGCTGATCTTGCCGTCGTCCCAGCTCACGTGGATCGCCCCGGTTGGCGAGATGTCCACCGAGACGGCCTTGGCCAGCTGCGGCGTCTCCTTCAACTTATCCCAGAACATCGTGTCTCTCCTTGGAGGGGCGCTCGCGCGATCGATCACCTCGCGATGGTCCATGTAGAGAACAGCCGCTTCGAGCGCAACCTTCGCTACGACGCACGGAGGGTGGACGGAGCACGCCGGCCGCTGCGCAGGAAGGACTCCGTGGCACCAGTCCCCCAGGCGGCGTGATATGAGGCCAGGCATCCTCGCGGCACGGGAGCTGTTCGAGCCTGGTACCGCAGAGAGCGTCTTCGAGAGGGTGTCCACGCAATGACCGAGAACTCCCAGGCCAGGTCCACCCCCGCAGTCGATGGCGCCGACGCCGGCAAGACGACGATCGATCGGCCGATCGCCCGATCGCAGGGCCCCGTCGACCGCTTCAGGCGCTGGGCCTCCGGCACCAGGATGGGCGCCTCCATGGAGCGGATGCGCAAGAAGATCGCCGCCCTCTCCCGATCCAAGCACGCCCACGCGGCGATGCTCGTGGTCAGCGTGGTCGACGGCTCGGTGCTGCCGGTGCCCCCCTTCACGATCCTCATCCCCATGGTCCTCGCCGAGCCGAAGAAGTGGGTGCGCTACGCCACCACCGGCACCTTCGCCAGCCTCCTGGGCGGCGTGATCGGCTACGGCCTCGGCCACCTCGCCATGATGGGCTTCGCGAGCTGGTTCCAGATCGACACGGACTTCGCGATCCGCGCGAGCTGGCTCGGGATCGACACCACCCTCCGAGCCGCCCTCACCACCCACTTCTGGATGCTGGCGCTCCTCTGCTCGATCCTCCCCACCCCCTACAAGCTGGTGGCCATCGGCAGCGGCCTCGTGGGGGTCGGCTTCCCCGAGTTTCTCATCGCCTCCCTGATCGGCAGGACCGTCCGGATGTTCGGCGTCGCCGGGGCCTTCGCCTACTTCGGCGACAGAGCCAGCAAGTGGATCAAGGTTTAAGACCTCCAGAAATCTACTGCGCACCCCGCCTGCTTCGCATGGGGGAGAGCGCTGCGGCCCGGCGGAAGCAGCGTCCTCGTCGTCTTCGGTTTCAGTCGGGGGCGGCGGCTGCTATCCTCTTCGGGAACTCCACCGCCTTGGAGGCTTCCCATGGAGAAGGTCTTCCGCACCGCCGGAATGGTCGCCGCCGTCGTCGTTCTGCACCTGGGCGCTGGCTGCAGTGAACCGCCATCCCAGACCCCGACTGGGACGGGTGGCACGGCAGGGAAGGGCGGCAGCGGAGGAAGCGGCGGCACCGGCGGAGTGGGCGGGACCGGCGGCGAAGGAGGTGCTGGCGGCACGGGCGGGGAAGCCATCGGCTGTGGGAGCGATGTGGACTGCGGGGGAGAGACGCCCCATTGCGATCCCGAGGGGGCCTGCGTGGCCTGCCTGCAGGACGCCCAATGCGGTCTCGGCGCTCCGGCCTGTGTAGACGGGAGCTGTGCTCCCTGTGTCAACGACGAGGCCTGCTCGGGACGGGGGCGTTGCGAGGTCGCGGCGGGGGCCTGTGTGCAATGCTTGGGCGATCCCGACTGCGCCGGCGGCGTCTGCTCCGAGGACCATCGCTGCGTCGAGTGTCGGGGAGACTCCGAGTGTCCCGGCGGCGTCTGCTACGAGGGCGCCTGCATGCCCGGCGCGCCGTGTGACGATCAGCGCCCATGTGATCCGGGCTCCCTCTGCATCCTCCAGCAGGCTGGTGCCGGGGTGGGGAGCTGCCTGGACGTCTGCGACGTCGAGGCCCAGAGCGGCTGCCGGAGCGGGACGATCTGCCAGCTCCTGCAGTTCGAGGAGGACAACACGCCGGTGGGGATCTGCGTCGCCCCCAACGGCGGACCTCAGGCCGGCGAGACCTGCGGCGTCGAGCCGAGCTGTGAGGCAAATCTCCTCTGTGTGAACTTCGCCGGCTCTCCCGACGGGACCTGCTCGCCCTACTGCGACCCCGACGCCCCCTCGGCCTGCGGAGCGTCGTCCACCTGTGTCGGCGTCACCTTCACGGGGCTCCCGAACCAGCCCTCGATTCACGTCTGCGCGCCGGCCGCCGAGGCATGCGCGACCAACGCGGACTGCGAGGCAGACGAGGCCTGTACCCTGGTCGCGGGAGCCGGCGGCAAGGCCAGGTTGGGTTGCATCCCACGGGAGGGGCCCGGAATGGGAGGGGCCCCCTGCGCCGTCAACGCGGCGTGCGCCTCCGGCTTCTGCATCACCGAGCTCGGCCTCTGCTACGGCGCCTGCGCCACCGGCGCGGATTGCGTCCCGGACTCGAGCTGCGTCCCGGTGGGCTTCAGCTCCGATCTGGTCGCCCCCACCTGCCTGAAGAACTGCGCCTCCGAGGACGATTGTGCCCCCACCCAGACCTGCGGTCTCCTCGACCGCTTCGACGGAGTCGAGGGCGCCGGCGTCTGCTGGATCGGGACGGGCACCGTCGGGGCAGGGAACTCCTGCACCTCTCACGCACAGTGCAAGAGCGGGACCTGCGCGGGCCTCACCAGGGATTTTCCCGGCTTCTGCACGGCGCTGTGTGAGACTGACGATAACTGCGCCCCGCTGGCGGTCTGCGCGGAGCTGCAGATCTCCCAGCTCGATGGTCCCGACGGGATCCCGAACACGGCAGACGACTTCTACCAGGAGGTGACGATGTGCCGCGGCGCCAGCTGCGCCAGCGACGCCGACTGCGGCGGGAACTGGGTGTGCGTCCCGCAGCATAACGGAGGCCCCGACACAGGGGAGTCGCTCGAGATGCGGTGCACGCCGCCGTTCGGCCCCCTCGAGGGAGGGACGCCGTGTACCGACCCTGGCGACTGCACGACCAACTTCTGCGTCGCTCCGGCGGGTACCGCCATCTGCTTCGCGTCCTGCGCCGTCGACGCCGATTGTCCGGACGGCCAGCAGTGTCGCGCCGACGGGGTGTGGTTTTCCATCGGCGAGGACCTCACCTCGGTGAGCGCCTGCGGCTGATCGCGTGAGACGGACCTAGGAGACTGTCGCAGGTCCCCTGCCTACTGCGGCGAATCCGGGGGCTGCGGACGACGTGCTCACTCTTCGCTCCTGCGTCGTAGCTACGGCTCTGAAGATCCTACACAAGTACTCGCGACGGCCGTTCTCTCGACGACTCAGCTCGATGTTCTCCGCGCGGTCGGCAAGGGCAAGCTGTCGCCAAACCCCACGATTCGCGAGGCCATGCTCGCCATCGCGGGGCTAGGAGGCCACCTCAAGAGCAACGGAGACCCCGGCTGGCAAGTGCTCGGCCGAGGCTACGAAAAGCTCTTGGCATATGAAATGGGCTGGCTGGCCGCGAAGCGGGAGATGTGATCGATGATCAGAGCTACGGCCACGCCTCGTCGCTCATCCACGCCATAGGCGTGGCGCGCGCCGCCCTGCTCCCCGCCTCCTTCGCCTCGCTACGGCGGGTACCCACAACAGCCTCCTAGACGATCCGACGCAGGGGGCCGGGGACCTCTGCGGCGTCGGGATCCTTGATCCGGTTCTCGTCGTCGAGGAGGACGACCTTGGGGCGGTGGGCCTTCAACTCCGCCTCATCCACGTCTGCGAAGGTCGCGATGATCACCTTCTCCCCCGGACGGTTGAGGTGGGCGGCGGCGCCGTTGACGCAGATCACCCGAGACCCCCTGGGACCCTTGAGGGCGTAGGTGATCAGGCGGCTGCCGCTGCTCACGTTCCAGAGGTGGACGGCCTCGTACTCGTGGATCTCGGCGGCGTCCAGGAGGTCCTCGTCGATGGTGACCGAGCCCTCGTATTCCACATCTGCCTGCGTGATCGTCGCTCGATGGAGCTTCGACTTGAAGACCTGCCGGCGCATCGGCTCTCCAACTCCCTGCGGTCGCCGCCACGAAGAGCTCGGGTCGGCGCCTTGGGTCACGAGCGCAAGCCTCGCGCTCGTCTGCTCGAGCGTATAGCAACCCCCACTGTTCCCTTTCAAGCCTTGCGCCACGGACGCGCCGTGCCCCCGTCAACGTCCGGCGCGGAGGCTCGCCGCCGTCGCGCCCTTTCCCGCGCGGCGGGCCTTGGGCGCGGCCTCGTCGACCAGGTGGCGCAGCAGGGCCAGCACCCCCTTCGTGGCGTCGCGGAGCGCCAGGGCCCGCCCCTTCACGGGGATGTGGACGAAGACCACCGGCGGGATCCCGTCTCCGAGGCGATGGAGTCGATGCAGCGCCAGGTAATAGGCGGCGTTGCAGGCGAAGCCTCCGGCGTGGGTGGAGAGCGCGGCGGGGGCCCCGGACCTGCGGACGGCGGCCAGGGCCGGCTTGGGCCGTACGGTGGCGAAGTAGGCGGCGGGACCGTCGGGGAGGATCGCCTCGTCCAGCGGCTGGGCGCCGTCGTTGTCTGCGATGGAGGCCGTGATCCGGTTGGTCGCGACCCGTTCGAGGCGGAGCTGCTCCGCCTGGGCGGACTCCCCCAGCATGATCATCACGTCCGGCCTGCAGCTCAGCGCCCGTTGCAGCGCTCGATCCAGCCGGCCGAAGGAGACGGGGAGGGTGCGGGTCACGACCTTCACCCCTTCGCGGATCCCCTTGGGGGACGCCGCCGCCCGGGCCAGGTGCTCGAGGACGAGCTGGGATCGGTTGCTCGAGCGCCGGCCAAAGGGCTCGAAGGCCGTGATCAGGACGGTCGACGTCCCGGGGACTGGTGGCGCGCGCTTCACCCCTCTACGATTGCGCCAGGCGTCCTCCCAGTCAACCTGGGGTCTCCCTTCGAGCCGGCCCGGCCCCCCGCGCCGAACGATCGGCGGGCTGCAGGCCGTCTGCTCGCCTCCTAGCCCTTCTCCTCGTCATAGGCGGCCGCCTACGATGGGCAGGCTCCCCCAGGCAGGGTAGACTGCCCGGCCGCTCGATCCCCGGGCGTCCAGGAGGTCAGGAGACATTGAGACGAATCCCCTTGGCAAGGACGATCGCCGTCCTGGGCGTGGCGGCGGCCGCGTCGTTCCTCCAATGCGGCGAGGGTGAGTCCAGGTCCGATTCCGGCTGCGACGAAGGCCCCTTCCCCCACTCCTCGACCATCTATCCCGATGAGCGGCGGGCGTCAGACGAGGCGCTGGATCGGGTGTGGTCCGATCGATGCCGTGCCACCGTCGAAGCGGGCCGCTCCTACGCCCTGGCCTCGCCCGCCCACGATGAGGTGGTCTCCCCGGACGAGCCTGTCGAGTTCCGCTGGGAGAGGGCGGCCCTCGCAGCCTCGATCGTCCCCGCAGGCGCTGATGCGATCGCCCCCGCCGCCTCCAGTCCCATGCGCGCACTCGCCGCCTGGGGATCCGGCTCCACGTCGAGCTCCGGCCGCGGCCTCCTCTACCTTGGCATCGCCACCGCTTCGGCCCATATGCCGCCAGTCACCGGGGAGGTCTACCTGGTGGAGTTTCGACCGCTCGGCGCCGGCCCGCCCCTCTATGTCTTCACCGCGGACGAGAGCTGGATCCCCGACGCGGAGGCCTGGGAGACGCTGCGGGCGATGGGCAAGGTGGACGTGATGATCTGGACCGCCTACCTCGAGGACAACGTGATCTTCGCCGGCGACGGCCCCTTCATCAGCCCTGCCGCTTCCCGCTTCACGATCGGAACGCCTTAGGTGCGGACGCGAGAGCCTGTGAAAGAATCGCCCCCACGCAAGGCGGGAGGATCTCTCTCACGCGCGCCGCGGGCGAAGGGCGCCGTTCGCCCGTGCGCGTCTTCGGCTCGCGGCGTCAGTGAATCTCCCCACGTACCCTCATCTGCCACGGCACGAGGCCCGCTGCCTGCGACGCCCGGCGCCGCGAGGTGGTCGTCGCGCCGCGCGCCCTCCGGGTCGTCCCGCTCGAGAGCGCTGCACGCCGCGCTGATGCTCTCGGTGTGGGCGCTCGGCGCCTGTGCAGAGGGCGGCGAGGCGGGGCTGGTCTTCCAGCACGGGCAGGCCTGGCCCCGGACCTCCCTCCTGCCGCCGTCGTCCGGCCCGCGCCTCGTCGTCACCAACTCCGGCGACGACACCCTCTCCTTCATCGACCTCGACTCCTTCGTCGAGATCGCGCGGATCCCGGTGGGCCGCAACCCCGCCGAGCCCGAGGGGCCGCATCACCTGGCGGCGTCTCCGGATGGGCGCACCCTCTTCGTCGGCATCTCCAACACCGTGCCGGTCAACGCCTCGGGCCCCCACGGCAGCCACGGCACCGGCAGCGCCAACGGTTACCTCCTGGTGCTGGACGCCCTCACCGGCAGGCAGCAGAGCTGGATCCGCGTCTATCGGAGTCCCGGCGACATCCGCCTCGAGCCCGGCGGCCAGCGGATCTGGCAGAGCCACTACGACCTGGTCACCATCGGCGAGATCCTGAAGGAGATGTCCGACGATCCGGCCATGGACGCCGCCGGCGAGGCGGCCTACTTCAAGAGGATGGACTCGAAGGTGGTGGTCACCGACGCCGACACCCTCGAGCGGGTGAAGGAGTTCACGATCTGCCCCGCCGGCCACGGGATCGCCTTCGATCCGCGGCGTGGTGCGGCCTACGTGAGCTGCGGCTTCAGCGATGAGATCGCCATCATCGACACCGCGACCTTCGAGGTCCGGCGCGTCCCAGTGGACGAGGATCCCGGGATGCCCCCGACCCCCCGCTTCGAACCCTACGCCGTCGCCGTCGCGCCCTCGGGCGAGGTGTGGATCAGCAACACCAGCCGGATCCATCCGGGGCTTCGCGTGATCGATCCGGAGTTGGGCGCCGAGGTGGAGGCCAAGCGGATCTCCACGGAGGGGCTCCCGCTCTTCGGCGCCTTCACCGAAGACGGCTCTCGCTTCTTCGTGGTCACCCAGCGGCCCGATTGGCTCCTCGCCGTGAACCCGCAGACCGCCACGGTGGAGGCGGCCATCGACCTGGAGCCGCGAGGCTGTCTCAACGCCCACTCCGCCAACCTCTCTCCCGACGGAGCCTCCCTCTGGCTGGTCTGCGAGGGCGATCATCTCGTTCGCCCGGGCTCCCTGGAGCGCCTCGACGTCGCCACCCTCAGCTTCACCGGTCACGTCGAGCTGGGCCTCTTCCCCGACGACGTCGTGGTCTTGCCGGAGGTGCGGCCGTGAGTCCGAGGCTCCCGTTGCCGGCGCTGCTCGCGGCGCTCGCCATGGCCTCCGCTTGCCTGGGCGCTGGGCCGGAGGAGACGGCAGCAGCCTATGGCGAGAGGCTCGCCGCCAGTCCGCGCCTCTCCTCCGCCGCCTCCAACGAGGTGGCCTGCACCACCTGCCACGCCGTTTCGTCGGACGATCCCCGGATCCTGCCGGGCTACAGCCTGGTCGGCGCGGCGAAGCGGCCGTCGTTCTGGGGCGGCTACGAACCCGAGCTGCTTGGCGCCGTCGACGCCTGCCTCCTCTTCTTCATGAAGAGCCAGCCCCTCGATCCCGACGATCCCGCGGCCCGCGCCCTCTACGAATACCTCCTCCTCCTCGGGGGCGATGTCGAGCAGGAGGCCTTGCCCCTCACCATCCAGACGACGGTGAAGCGGGCGCCGCCACCAGGCGATCCCTTGCGAGGCGCCGAGGTACATCGCCTCGGCTGCGAGAGCTGCCACGGCGCGGCCGGGACAGGGGCCGGGCGGATCATGATCGACGCGCCCATCCTGCCCGATCAGTCGGTGGACGAGGCCCTCGAGCTCTTCCCCGACGATCTCCCCGCCACGGTCTTCACCGAGAAGGTGCGACACGGCCAGTTCTTCTCGGTAGGCGGCACCATGCCGCTCTTCTCCGCAGAGACCCTCTCCGACGAGGACCTCGGGGCCCTCCTCTCGTTCTACGGTCTCCAGCCATGATCCTGCGGATCCTCGCCTGCCTCCTGATCGGGGGGGCGCCGGCCGCGGCCCTCGCCCACCTGAACGGCGTGCCCACCACGGCATGGCCAGGGTCTCCACATGGCGTGGGAGCGGTGAGCTACGGCGACTACACCATCACCTGGACGGATTACGACGATCAGGCGACCACCGGTGAGACCACCATCGACGTCTTCGTCTCCAGGACCATGCCGCCCACCTATCGGATGGGAACCCGCCCGCGCTTTCCCGCCGACGGCGATCCGCCGATCGCCCTCGCCCTGGGCATCGCTGAGGACGACCTGGAGAACGCGGTGGTCTGGGATACCTCGTCGGTACCGCCCGGGACGTGGTTCGTCTGGACCGTGGCCCACGACGAGCCCTTCGAGATGGTGGCCTTCGCCAGAGGAGTCGTCTCCGTGGCGCGCGAAGGCGGAAGCGTCTGGCCGGCGGTGATCGTCACCAGCCCGGACGCCAGCTCCCGGGTGAGCGACGCCTCATTCCTGATCCGCTTCGAGGCCTTCGATCCCGACCAGAGCGCTGCCATCCGCCTGGAGGCGAGCCGCGCCCTGGACGGCGTGGAGTGGATCCTCCTGGCGGAGGGGCTCCCCGCCGAGGGAGGCGGCAGCTTCCTCTGGGATACCCGGGCGTTCTCCCCAGGCGACTGGATGATCCGGGCGACGATCGAGGACGCGCGGGGTCTCTCCACCTCGGCCTACGGGCGCTTCTTCGTCCGGATCGATCGCGGATCCACGGGCGGGGGGGGCATCGGCGGCAAGGGAGGAAGCGGCGGCTCCGGGGCCGGTGGTCAGGAGCCGATCGGCGCCGATGGAGCGGCCGGAGCAGGTGGCGTCGGGGCGGGGGCTGGCGGGGCGGGCGGCGATCTCGGCCCCAAGCGCACGACTGGTGGGGGATGCGCGTCGGCCCGGCCGGCCCCTCCCGCCGGACTCGCCGTGGTGGCGGTCGCCCTCCTCCGGAGGCGATGGCAGGGCGGCACCCCCGCCTGATCTCGCCCCGCCGGCCCCCTATCGGGCCACTCGATCGGTGACGGCATACGGGGTTGCGATCCGCAAGGGGGCGCCACAGCCTGAGGACTCTCGAGGCAGTGATGGGGCAGAAGGGCGGACCCTCTGGGCCCAGCCGTGCCAGTCCGAAAAAGTGAGCACGCATCTTGAACGCCTCCACGAGGGCCCGCGAGGCTCCAAACACGAAAGGGAGCCGGGCCATCGCCTCGAGTCTGCGCCGCGTGGGCTGGATGGCCCTCTGGATCGTCCTCTGGGAGCTCGTCGCCCGCTTCGGGCCCTGGCCCCCCTGGATCTTCCCGGGCCCCATCGACACCGTGGTCTCCCTGGTCGCCCTCGTCCGAGGCGGCAGCCTGGCCGTCGCCATCGGTCGCAGCCTCATGCGGTTGGCCGTCGGCTACGGCATCGCGCTCGTCATCGGCGTCCCCCTGGGCCTGCTCATCGGACGCAATCGCTGGGCCGAAGAGATCGTCGGGACGCCGATCCTCGGCCTCCAGGCGCTGCCCTCCATCACCTGGCTGCCTGTGGCGCTGCTCTGGTTCGGCCTCTCGGAGGGCGCCATCCTCTTCGTGGTAGTCGCTGGCAGCGTCCTGGCCATCGCGGTCTCTGCCGACGCCGGGGTCCGCAACCTGAACCCGAGCTGGATCCGCGCCGCCCGAACGCTGGGCGGCAAGGGGCTGCGGCTCTACACCTCGGTGCTCTTTCCGGCCAGCCTCCCTGCGCTGGTCGCCGGGGCCAAGCTCGGCTGGACCTTCGCGTGGCGGAGCCTGATGGCCGCAGAGCTCCTCTACGTCTCGGGAGGCCTGGGCCAGCTCCTCCAGACCGGCCGCGAACTCAACGACGTCCCGAGGATCTTCGCGGTGATGGCGGTGATCACCGCCATCGGTTTCACCACCGAGAAGGTCCTCTTCGCGCCGCTGGAGCGGGCCGTACGCCGCCGCTTCGGTACCATCGCCACCTGAAAAGGGGAGGGACGGAAGATTCCGGCGAAGAGGGGGGTTGACGTCCGACGGGGCTCCGAGTAGAAGTCCGCTCCCTGCTCGCGGTGCAGCTGGATTCTCTCCGGACCGCGAAAAGAACTTGACGGAATCCAGGACGAGGGTTAGAAGCCCCGCCCACCCTAAGGCACGGCACGCAGCACGCCGCGCAGCGGGGCGCAGTCGGTCGGTCTCTGAAAACCGAATAGCAAGCCATACGTTCGAATGTCGCGG
>JBEBXK010000041.1:0-34665 GCA_040391605.1 Vulgatibacter incomptus | reverse complement strand
AGCCAGTAGAGCTTCCCCTTGGTGGTGAAGACCAGCATGTAGGCGTGGGTGCTGGCCACGAAGAGCGACTCGATGAAGTCCTCCTCGCGGGTGCCCGCGCCGGACTTGCCGCGGCCGCCTCGCCGCTGGGCGCTGTAGAGGCTGATGGGGTTGCGCTTGACGTAGCCGTTGTGGCTGAGCGTCACCACCATGTCCTCTTCGGCGATGAGGTCCTCGCGGGTGATCACCCCGGCCTCGCCGTGGATCTGGGTGCGGCGCTTGTCGGCGTACTGGTCGCGGACCTCCTGCAGCTCCTTCTTGATCACGCCGAGGAGCACCGCCTCGCTGCCGAGGATCTCCCGGTACCAGGCGATGTTGCGGAAGAGCTGGATCAGCTCGCCCACCAGCTCCTCCCGCTCCATGTTCGTGAGGCGCGCCAGACGCATGTCGAGGATGGCGCGGGCCTGCAGCTCGGAGAAGCCTCGCGTGAGGTACTCGTGGGAGAGCGCCGCGAACCTGGGCTCGTCCTGCTGGACCCGCTCGACCACCCGCCGCAGCCCGGCCTCGGCGACGGCCGCGTCGATCCGGGGCAGATCGACGAAGCGCTCGTGCTCGTAGAGGGAGGGGGAGAGGATGTTCTGCAGGCCCCAGCGGGCCTCCTCCGGATCCTTCGACTTGCGGATCAGGGCCACCACGAGGTCGATGAGATCCTGCGCCACCACCAGGCCCTCGACCAGGTGGATGCGCTCCTCGGCCTTGCGCAGCTCGTACTTGGTGCGGCGGGTGACCACGTCGCGGCGATGCGAGATGAAGCGCTCGAGCATCTCCTTGAGGTTCATCACCTTGGGCACGTTGCCGTCGATGGCCAGGAGGATCACGCCGAAGGTGGTCTCGAGCGAGGTCTGCTGGAAGAGGTTGTTCACGACGATCTGCCCGATGGCGTCGCGCTTCACCTCGATCACGATCCGGACCTTCTCCTCGCGATCCGACTCGTCGCGGATGTCGGAGATCCCCTCGATCTTCTTGTCCTTCACCAGATCGGCGATGCGCTCGATCAGCCGCGCCTTGTTCACCTGGTAGGGGAGCTCGCTGATGATGATCGTCTCGCGATCGCGCTTCTCGTCCCGCTCGATGTCGTAGACGGCGCGCAGGCGGATGGAGCCGCGGCCGGAGAGGTAGGCCTCGAGGATCCCGTTGCGGCCGTTGATGATGCCGCCGGTGGGGAAGTCCGGCCCGGGGATGTACTCGATCAGCTCCTGGATGGCGCAGTGGGGGTGGTCGGCCAGGTAGAGGCAGGCGTCCAGCACCTCGCCCATGTTGTGGGGCGGGATGTTGGTGGCCATGCCGACGGCGATGCCGGCGGAGCCGTTGACCAGCAGGTTGGGGAAGCGCGAGGGGAGGACCAGGGGCTCGGAGGCCGAGTCGTCGAAGTTGGGGCCGAAGTCGACGGTGTCCTTGTCGATGTCGGCCAACATCAGCTCGGCGAGCTTGGTGAGCCGGGCCTCGGTGTAGCGATAGGCTGCCGCGGAGTCGCCGTCGATGGAGCCGAAGTTCCCCTGCCCGTCCACGAGCAGGTAGCGCAGGTTCCAATCCTGCGCGAGGCGGACCAGGGCGTCGTAGACCGACGCGTCACCGTGGGGATGATACTTCTTGAGCACCTCGCCCACGGTGCCGGCGCACTTGGAGAACTTCCGGTTGTGGAGCAGGCCCTGATCGAACATCGCGTAGAGGATGCGGCGATGCACCGGCTTGAGGCCGTCCCGGACGTCGGGGAGGGCGCGGCCGATGATCACCGACATCGAGTAGTCGAGATACGACCGGCGCATCTCGTCCTCGATGTTGATCGGCAGGGTGTTCGCGGAGCGGGCGCCGGGGGGAGGAGGCGGGGTGATCGTCGTGTCGTCGGACAAGAAAACCTCTCAGGTTTCGGCGAGGGATGAAGGGTCGCGGCGCCCCTGGGAGGTGGAGACGAGGGGCGTTTCGCGTCAGCCTTCTAGAACAGGCAAAACTAGCGCGTTCTTCCGCCGCAGGTCAATGAAAAAGCGCTTGTTTTTCTAGAGGTTGAGGTGGATCCGCTCCGGCGGGAGACCCGCCTCGCGCAGCACCCGGGAGACCCCCTCGATCATGCCCTCGAGGCCACAGAGGAAGGCCACCGCGTCGACGAGCGGGGGCAGCTCGCGCAGCAGGAGCTCCTGCACGTAGCGTGCGTGGGTCTTGTCTCTGGTGGTGGGTTGGGAGACCACGCGGTGGACCCGGATCCCCGACTCGGGGAGGCGCTCGAGTTCGGCGGAATACGGGAACTCCCCCAGCGAGCGGACCCCGAAGAAGAGATCCACCGAGCCGTAGGCGTCGCGATCGCCCGCGATGGCCTGGAGCACCGCCCGGATCGGCGCGAAGCCCGAGCCGGTGGCGAAGAGGAGCACGTCGTGGCCCCGGCTCGCCTCGACGGGGAAGCCCTTGCCCATGGCGGCGGTGGTCTCCACCGGCGCCCCGGCCTCGAGGGCGATCAGCTCGTCGGGGAGGCCCTGCCCCCGCTTGACGAGGAGCTCGAAGGCCCTGCCGTTCGGGGCGTTGGCGATGGCGAAGTAGGCGCCGGCGCCCTCGCCCGGCAGCCGCACCTCGACGAACTGCCCGACGCGTTGGTGGCTCGCCGCGACCTCCGCCGCCACCTCGAGAGACACCGAGTGCATGGTGGCGGTCTCTTCCGCTGAGGCGATCACGTGGGCGGGATGAAATGGGGCGCCGTACATCCTGCGGAAACTAACGGCAACGATCCGGCACCTCAAGCCGAACCACGGACCGCATTTTCTCCGGAGGTCCGATCAGGGGGCGAACTCGATGAAGGTTTGATCGGAGGTGAAGCTCGTATAGGTGCGGATGTCCATGTCCCGATAGGACCAGGCGTCGTAGCCGAACCGCGGCTCCAGGCCCTGGACCAAGGTGAGCCGCAGGGCGGAGCCGGAGGGATATGCGAGGCGGAGGCTGTCCACCAGGCTGGGCGAAAGCACGATCCGCCGCTCCGTCCCAGGCAGCACCATGTGCCAGATCGGGAGCCACGGTCCGAAGAGGCCCGGATCCTCGATCCGCAGATGGACGATGTCGGGGGCAGGGCCCGCCGCGCGCTCCCACTCGATCACCCCGTCGAAGTGATCCAGAGGCTGCACGACCCTGGGCATACCCAGCAGCGGGCCGATGGTCACGCCTGCCTCGAGATCGCCGGTCTGCCTCCGGAAGGTCGCGGTGTAGGGCCGGGTCTCGCCGTAGTCCAGGCCACCCCGGATCTCGAAGAGGAAGCCATCGCCGGAGAGCCGCGGGAGCCGGGTGAAACGGGCAAATTCACTGGTCGTGTTGGTCTCGCCTACCGGAATCACGCCCTCGCCCCCCAGCTCGACGTAGGCGTGGAGCCTGGACGAGCCGATCCGATCGCCGAGATCCGGCGGGTTCAGGATGGTGATCGGCACCTCGAGGTCCATGTGGATGTCGAGGATTACATCGGCGATCTTTGTCTTCTCGACTTCTACATCGACACCACGAGTGACACCCATCAGCAGCGGCTCGAAGCGCCGGCTGGCGTCGTGGTAGATCCCGTAGATCGCGTACATCGCCAGGCTCCTCCCGCCGTAGAAGCCGAAGCGGAAGCCCCCGCCGTCCTCCTTGATCTCGACGGTGGAGGTCCCGATTCCAAAGGGCGGGAGGCCGTAGACCGAGCTGGCCGAGTAGCTGACATAGGCGACCTCGCGCTCCCCCTGGAGCAGCGGCCGATTGGGTGGCCGCTTGAAGCCCCAGACCCTGCCCTCGACGAGGCCGGGCTCCGGCTGCGGACCTGGCTCGATCACGGGCGGGTTGCCGCCGTGGGGCGTGATCTGCACCGTGAGGTTCTCCGAGGCCTGGTTCACCACGGTGACGGACTCGAAGGCCTGGGCCGAGATCGTGACGATCTGCGGCTTGACCAGCAGCGGCGACGAGAGGGTGAGCTGTCCGCGGGCGTCGGTGAAGCCGACCAGCGGGCTCTCTCCCTCGCTGCCCACCTGCACCTTGGCCAGGGGCACCGGCTCGCCGTAGTCCCACCAGCTCGCGTTGAGCACGGTGACGTTGAGGTTTCCATTCAGCGGACCGCCGGAGGAGCCGCCCATGGAGCTCGTGGGATCGAGATAGGTGAAGGCGCCCAGCAGCGACGAGGTCCCGTCGGCGTCGGAGACCTCCACGTCCACGATCCCCGCGTCGCCGGCGGGGAGGCGCGCCGTGACGGTGAATGGATCGAGCACATCTGTCGGCGTTCGATTCGGGCCGAAGCGAACCTGCATCCCGGGCCGGAAGCCCGCGCCGCGAAGGGTGATCCGGGCCCCGCCGGCGCGGGAGCCGGTGACGGGCTCTACCGCCGCCAGTGTCAGCGGCCCTCCATAGCGGAAGGCGTCGGCGAGGCTCGCCGCATGGGACGGATCCAGGGGATCCACCACTCGGATCGGGACCCAACCATCGGTCCCCCGCGGGCTGCGGGCGCGCAGGGTGGTGGGATCTTCGACCACGACCTCCGTCGCCTCCAACGCCCCCACGAAGAGGTGGGCCCCCGGTGAAAAGCCCGTGCCCCGGACCTGCAGGAGGGTGCCGCCGGCGTTGCCTCCTTCTCGGGGCGACACGTCGAGGACCGCCAGCTCCGGGACGTAGCGGAAGGCGGCGGGCAGCACGTCGACGCCGACGGGCAGGCGCGCGCTGATCTCCACCTCCCCCGGACCCTCGGCAGGGGGCGTGAAGCTTCGGACGAAGTGCGGGCTGATCGCGGTGGAGGGGAGGGCGAGAGCATCGCCGAAGCGGATCGCCAGCCGACCGCCGAGGAGCCCCGATCCCACCAAGGTCACCTGTTCTCTACCGGCCAGCGATCCCCACGTGGGCCAGACCGCGTAGAGGGCCAGCTCCTCGTGGCCGGGATCGAAGTAGGTATAGCTGGCGGAGGCGAGGTCGGCGTCGGTCCGTACCTCCAATTCCACGGTCTGCGGCCCAGCCGCGCGAGGCGCGATCGCCGTCAGCGATCCGTCGGGGTGCAGGCTGGTGGAGGCGGCGAGGCCGCCCAGGAAGACCCGCGCGCTCCTGCCGAAGCCCTCGCCGCGCAGCTCGATCGCTCCACCGCCCAGCGGGCCCCCGGGGGGATTCACCGAGTCGATCCGCAGATCGGGCACGTAGTCGAAGCCCTTGCGCATCCAGGCCTGGCCGTCGGCGTCGTAGACCCGCACGTCCACCGGCCCCACTGCGTCGCCGGGGGGGAGCACGACCTCGAGGGCGCCGTCGCCTAGGCGGACCACGTCGAGGGCGGCGCGGCTACCGAAGGTGACGATCATCCCGTCGCGCAGCCCGCCGCCGCGCAACTTCAGCCTGCTGCCACCCCGCAGCGGCCCCTCCGCCGGCTCGACGGCGTCGAGGTGCACCCGCTCCAGGTAGCGATAACATCCCTCGCAGCGGGCCTCGCCCAGCGCGGTCTCCACCACGACGTCTGCCTCGCCCACGGCGCCGGGAGGCGCGGAGAGGTAGATGGTGCCGTCGTCGATCACCCGCGCGTCGATGGCGGGGTTGGCGCCGAAGGTGACGTTCTTCCGATTCACCTTCGCGCCAGGGGGGCCTGCCAGGAAGCCCTTGCCCCGGATCACGAGAGTCTCACCTCCGGAGCTCGAGCCGCTGGGCGGGCGCACCGAGTCGATCCGCAGCACCACCGTGGCCCCGCCGCCGTCGCCACCCTCTCCGTCCGACCCGCCAGAGCCCCCAGAGCCTCCGGCTCCCCCGGCGCCGCCGTCGCCAGGGCGTGGGATGGGGACGGTGTCGATCGCGCCCCCAGCGCCGCCGATCCCCCGGGGGCGATCGCAGCCCACGCCCAGGAGCGAGAGGAGGCTGCAGAAGAGCATCGCGGGCAGCAGGGGAATGCGCATGAACCCTCCTTCACTTCACGGGGCCTCCAGCCGCAGCCCCTTGCTTCATCGGAGCCGCGTCGAGGGGCTCGCGTCTTCTCGCTCGCCTTCGCCGCTGTGCTCGGTCCGCCGCCAATCCGCGACGATCGCTGGAGGCTCGTCAGAGCCCGAAGGTGATCTGATCGTAGGTGAAGCTGGTGTACGAGGCCATGCTCGTATCCGAGTAATCCCATTGATCGAAGCTGAAGCGCGGCTCGCTCCCGGTGATCAGCGTGAGCCGCAGCGTCGTACCCTCGGGGAAGCTCGCGCGCAGCCCGTCCACCACCGACGTGGGCATCGTCACCCGCCGCTCGCTCCCAGGCAGGACGATATGCCAGATCGGCAGCGCCGGGGCGCCTTGCCTGGGCAGCTCGATGATCACGTAGGCGATCTCGGGCTCCGGACCCGCCCCGCGCTCCCACTCGATCACGCCTTCGAAGGAGCTTCGCGGTTGGGTGATGTTGGTGAGACCGAGGAGCGGACCGAGCTCCACGCCTTGGCTCAGGTCCCCGACCTGCCTGCGGAAGGTCGCCGTGATCGGCATGCCGCCGCCCCAGACCTGGAAGACGAAGCTCTCGCCCGAGAGCCTGGGGAGCCGCAGCAGCCTGCCCGTCGCCGGGGCGCCGCCGAAGCCGCCGCCGCTGGCGATCGCGCTCCCCACGGGGATCACCCCCTGGCCTCCCAGATCGACGTAGGCGTAGACCGTGGAGGCGCTCTGGCCCCCCGGCGGGTTGAGGAGGGTGATCGGCACCTCGAGATCGAGGCGCAGATCCAGGATCACGTCGGCGTGGCGGGTCTCTCCCTCCACCAGATCCACCCCGCGGCTCACCCCCATCAGCAGCCGCTCGAAGGCGCCGCTGACGTCGTCGTAGATCCCGTAGACCGCGTAGACCGCGGCGTTCCTCGTGGACGTGACGGGGAGCTGGAAGGTGCCTCCGTCCTTGCCTACCTTTACAGTGGGTGTTCCCCAGCCGAAGGGCGCCGCGGCGTAGATCGACTCCTCCGACAGCCCCACCATCGCGAGCTCGCGCTCCGTCGGCCCCAGGATCCGATGGGGCGGGCGCTTGAAGCCCCAGACCTTCCCCGCGAGGACGCCGCTCCCCTGGCCGGTACCATCCGACTCCGAAGACGACGCGGCGTGTGGCGAGAGGAGGACGGTGAGGTTCTCCGACCGCTGGTTCACCACGGTGGCCGATTCGAAACCCGAGAGCGAGACCGTCACGACCTGCGGCTTCACCAGCAGCGAAGACGAGAGGGTGAGCTGCCCGCGATCGTCGGTGATCCCGCGGAGCTCGATCGCCTCGCCGCTGCCCAGGGTCACGGTGGCCCCGGGCAGCGGCGTGCCGTAGTGATCGCGGCTCCCGTTCAGCGCGGTGACGTTGAGGCTGCCGTTGAGCGCGCCGCCGGAGGATCCCCCGGAGCTGGCGGGGTTGAGATAAGTGAAGGCGCCCATCACCTCCGCCCTGGCGCCGTCGTCGCGGATGATCTCCACGTCGACGATCCCGGCGTTCGATCGCGGCGTCGAGGCCGTCGCCGTGAAGGGATCGAGCACTTCGACCAGCTCGGCCTCCGCGTCGCCGAAGTGGACCCTCATCCCGTCGCGAAAGCCGCTGCCGCGCAGGGTGATCCGGGTGCCCCCGGCCCGGGCGCCTGTGGAGGGCTCCAGCACAGACAGGGCGAGGGGGCCGTCGTAGCGGAAGGCGTCGGGGAGGATCGCGGAGCGCCCGTCGCCCGGGGCCATCACCCGCAGCGGCACCAGGCCCTCGCTCCCTCGGGGGCTGCGGGCAGTGATCCGATCGGAGCCCAGCCGCTGGACCTCGGTCGCCTCCAGGGCCCCGACGAAGAGGCGGGCGCCGACCGGGAAGCCGACGCCGCGCACCTCGATGGCCGTCCCTCCCTCGCTTCCCCCGGCAGCGGGTGAGACGGACGAGACGCTGAAGGGCTCCTGATAGCGATAGGCCGCGGCGAGCGACGCGAAGCCCGTGGCCACCCGCACGTCCACGTCCACCGTGCCGGCGCTCGAGGCTGCTGGGGCCTCTACCCGAAGGAAGTGGGGTCCATCGCTCTCTGTGTTTGCAACGAATACGCCACCGAAGCGCGAGGCGAGCTGTCCGCCGTCCAGCCCGCTCCCCACCAGGATCCTGCTCTCGCCGCCGTTGGTCGAGCCGCTGGGTGGCGACACCGCGTAGAGCTCGAGACGATCCTCTCTTGGATCGAAGAAGGCGAAGGGCGCTGCCACGATCTCCCGCCGGCTGCGGATCGAGAGCTCCACGGCGCCGGGCGCCTCGGCTGCAGGCAGCAGCGCCGTGACCATGGACGCCGACTCCACGGTGGTAGGGATGGGGGCTTGCCCCAGAAAGATCGCGGCGTCGGGGCCGAAGCCCGCGCCGGCGATCCGGATCCGGAAGCCACCCGCCATCGGGCCACCCGGCGGATCGATGGAGTCGATCCGCAGCGACTCGACGTAGGTGAAGCCCTTGCGCACGAAGGCCGCGCCGTCCTCGTCGAAGCCCCGCACGTCCACCGGCCCTTCCCGATCGCCGGGGGGCGCGATCAAGACGAGGGAGCCGTCTCCGCCGTCGCTTACGGCAAGGGCGGCGCGGCCGCCGAAGGTCACGATCATCCCGGCCCGCAACCCGCTGCCCCGGAGGACGACGGCGTCGCCGCCGTGGATCGAGCCCTCGGCAGGCTCGATCGAGAGGATCTCGGAGGGCTCGAGGTAGCGGTAGCAGCCTTCGCAGACGACCTCGGCCGACGCGGTCCGCAAGGAGATGTCCACGACACCGAGGCTGCCGGGAGGCGCCGCGAGGTAGATGGTGGAGTCGTCGATCACCCGGGCGCCGATGGCCGGGTTCGATCCGAAGAAGACGGAGATCCGCTCCCCCCGCGCGATCCTCTCCACGAAGCCCGAGCCGGAGAGCACCACCGTCTCGCCGCCGGCTCCCAGGCCCCGCGGCGGGCTCGCCTTCTCCAGGCGCAGGAGCGACTCGCCGACGTCGCTGCCGCCCACGCCACCCGCGCCGACGTCGACTCCTCCTGCTCCGCCGGCGCCGGGCTTCTCCTTGGGCTTGCCGTCGAAGCCACCGCCAGCCACCGCGCCGCCGATCGGATCGGCGCCACAGCCGGCCAGCGCTGCGAGGATCGCGAGGATCGCCAGGGGAGAAGTCGCGCTGCGGAGGAGTCTGCTACCCATGGTCCGTGTCCTCGCCCTCCGCCGCGGTCGGGCGGCGGCCCCTTTCCCTATCCCCGATCCCCATCCTCCGCCGGAAAGCCCCGATGAGCGAGGTTCGTTTTCGCAAACCGCCCGCTCCTCCGGGGATGGCTCCTGCGATCTCGAGCGATGGCGCCATCGCCTCCGGCGTGGTGGGCGCGTTCGCCTTCCGACATCATCAGGCTCGCCACCTTGGCGATCGGCCCCGCTGGTGCGGGAACGCGGAGATCGGCTCGCGCGCTTCGCGAGAGCTCCTTCGCGCCGCCTCGCCTCGGCCGCTCGCGAGCTCGGGGCCGGGGATCAAGGCTGGGTCAAGGGCCCGCGGCCGTCGTGAACGTCGCGACAGGTGATCCCCTCCTCCATGGCGCAATTCCTCCCGATCCAGCAGCGGCCGATGCTCCTGCCGGTGGTCGAGGAGGGCACGTGCTCGCAGCGGATGGCGTTCGGCCCACTGCTGCAGTCCGCGTCGCTGGCGCAGCGCTGCCCGGTGATCGTGCACTCGCCGCCCACGCCGCAGGTCTGCTTGGCGCAATCGTCGTCGGTGATGCAGCCGCAGTAGCCACGGCTGCCACCCTCGCTGACCGCGCACCAGGACGCGCATCTGCCGTCGACGCAGCGGGCGCCCGGGGGGCAATCCTCCGTCACCGTCGCCTCCGTACAGGTGGGGGCCGAGGGGCTGGGACCACACGCCGCGTCCGAGCTGCATGCGTCCTTGGAGAAGACAACGCGGACGTCGCGACACTCGAAGCCGTTGGGGCAGGACTCGTCGTTCGAGCAGTCCACCCCACAGAAGCTCCCGCTCGCGGTGGTCGTATCCTGCAGGCAGAAGTTGGCCCCCTTGGTCCCGCAGCGATATTGCCCCGTCCCAACCGAGAGCTCACAGGCGTCGCAGAACGGGCCGCGCTCGTCCTTGATACAGCGCATCAGGGTCCCGCCAGGCTCCGGATCCACGCAGATCTCTCCGTACTTGCAGAAGGTATCGTCTGCACAGGTATCCGAGGTACACACCCCCGTCTGGCAGAGGGCGCGGCCCTCCTCCGTGGTCTCGTCACAGCTGCAGGCGACCGGATTCCCGGCGCCATCCGAGCAGAGGCAGACGTCGCCCTGGGTGGCGCAGTCGCCGTGGGAGCGGCAGCCCGGCATGCAGGTCTTGGTGTTGCGATCGCAGACGTTGCCCAGATCGCATTGGCTGTCCACGTCGCAGCCGGTCTGGCGGCAGAAGCCGCTGGCGGTGTCGCAAAAGCTGCGCCCTTCGCAGTCCTGATTCCAGTCGCAGGAGCGGTTGGGATGACACTTGCCGCTGCCCCCCGGCCGCTGCTCACAATGCTCCTGCTCCATGCAGGCGGCATCCGCCGTACAGGCGCAGTCGCCGACCTTTCGATCGCAGGCCCAATTCGGGTTGCCGTCGTGGGAGTCGATGCATTGCTGATCGCTCGAGCAGAGCGAGCGGAACTTGGGCGTGTCCGAGCAGGAGGTGCCGAGCAGCGCGGCGAGCGCCAGGAGGGCGAAGAGCAGGGGCGACGGAAGACGCAAGGTGAAGACTCTCTTAGGGCGCGAAGTAGAGCCCGTCGAAGGTGAAGCTAGTGTAGGAGGCGATGCTGGTGTCGTCATAGGCCCATTGGTCGAAGCCGAAGCGGGGCTCGCGGCCCTGGATCAGCGTGAGCTTGAGCATGGAGCCCGGCTCGTATTTGTCGCGGAGGGCGTTCACCATCGACGCGGGCATCGTGACCCGCCGCTCCGAGCCTGGGACCACGATATGCCATTGGGGCACGTCGCCGAACATGCCGGGCTCCGCGATCTCGATGAAGGAGATCTCGGGCTCCGGGCCTGGCGAGCGCTCCCACTCGATCACCCCGGTGAAGACGCCTGCCGGCTGGGTGAGCCGTGTCACGCCCATCAGCGGGCCGATGGTGAGGCCGCTGCGCAGATCGCCTGACTGCCTGCGAAAGGTGGCAGTCAGCGGTGCGCCGGTGGGCGAGAAGAGCCCGCCCCAGGCGGAGAAGAGGAAGCTGTCGCCGCTGAGGTGGGGGAGCTTGGTGAGCGTCGCCAACGAGCCCAGGGCGTCGGTGGTCAAGGCGATGCCCACCGGGATCACCCCGTCGCCTCCCAAATCGAGGAAGGCGTGGACCTCGGTGGTCCCGCTCCAGCCGTCCAGCGCCGGCGGGTTCAGGACGGTGACCGGCACCTCGAGATCCAGGCGGGTGTCCAGGATGATGTCGGCGGTGACGTGGGTATCCCAATTGATCGGGACGCTCCGGACCACGCCCATGAGCAGCGGATCGAAGTCCTGGGTCATCTCGTCGAGGATGCCGTAGACGGCGTAGAAGGGGAGGGTCGCCGAGCCCCGGAAGCTGAAGGCGTAGGAGCCGCCGTCCCAGTCGATCCGGACCTCGGGGATCCGGTTCCCATTGAAGGGGTAGGCGTCGTAGACCCGCGCCGCGCCGACCCGCACGAAGGCCACCTCGCGCTCCGTGGGGCCCAGGCTGCGATGGGGCGGACGCTTGAAGCCCCAGACCTTCCCGGTGACCACCCCGGGGGGCGGCTCCGGGGGCGGCGGCGGAGGCGGATCGCCGTCGCCGCCGTTGGGCTGCAGCAGCACGGTGAGGTTCTCCGACTGCTGCTTCACCACCGACGCCGTCTCGAAGTTCTCCAGGGAGACCGTCACCGTCTGGGGCTTGACCAGGATCGGCGATGAGATCGTCACCTGCCCCCGGTTGTCGGTGAGGCCCTGGAGCTGGGTGCCGTCCTCGCTGCCCAGGATCACCAAGGCGCCCTCCAGGGGCTCGCCGAAGGCCTCGCGGCTCCCGTTGAGGGCCGTGACGTTGAGGTTGCCGTTGAGCGGGCCGCCGGAGGAGCCGCCGCTGGAGGTGGCGGGATCCACGTAGGTGAAGGCGCCGGCCAGCATGGCCGCGGCGCCGTCCTCCCGGGAGGCGCCGACGTCGACGATCCCGGTGTTGCCTCTTGGGGTCAGCGCCACGGCGGTGTAGGGGTCGAGCACTTCGATCGAGGTCGCGGCGACGGCGCCGAAGGAGGCGTCCATCCCCACCTGGAAGCCGCGGCCCCGCAGGGTCACCTGGGTGCCGCCGGCCCTGGCGCCCAGCGGCGGATCCACCACCGAGAGCGTGAACGGCCCTTCGTAGGTGAAGGCGTAGGCGAGGATCCCCTCGCTCTCGGGATCCTCCGGCGAGACCACCCGCACCGGGACGTCGCCGTCGGTGCCGCGGGGAGTGATCGCGGTGATCGTGGTGGAGCTCGATCGCACCACCTGTGTCGCCTCCAGGGCGCCGACGAAGAGGCGCGCGCCCTCGGGGAAGCCCTCGCCCCGCACCGTGATCGCGGTGCCGCCGGAGGTGGGGCCGAAGCTCGGGCTCAGAGAGTGGACCTCGATGGAGGCCACGTAGCGGAAGGCGGCGGGCAGCGCGTCGCGCCCAGTCGCCAGGCGGGCCTCCACGTCCACCGCCAGCGCCGCCTCGGCGGCGGGGGTGGTGGCCTGGATGAAGTTCGAGCTGCCGGCGAAGGCGGGGATCGCCAGGGCGTCACCGAAGCGGACGGCGAGCTGGGCCTGATCGAGGCCGGTGCCCACCAGGGTCACCGCCTCGCCGCCCTCCACCGCGCCGCGTTGGGGCGAGAGCGCGTAGAGCCGCATCGTCGTGTCGCTGGGATCGAAGTAGGCGTAGGTCGCCGCGGCGTGGGCCGAGCGGGTGCGCACCTCGAGGGAGACCGCCCCTGCCGCCGAGGCCGACGGCGCGATCACCGAGAGCACGTCGGGACCCTCCATCGTCGCCTCCATCTTCACCTCGTCGATGAAGACCTCCGGCGCTGGGCCGAAGCCCCTGCCGTGGATCTGGATCCGGTTGCCGCCGGGGAGCGCGCCTCCCGGGGGATCGATCGAGTCGATCTGCAGCCGGCCCACATAGCCGAAGGCTTTACGGGCGAAGGCTTGCCCGTCCTCGTCGAAGACCCGGACGTCCACCAGCCCCTCCTCGTCACCGGGAGGCAGCAGCATGGAGAGCGAGCCGTCCTCGCCGCTGGCTACGTCGAGGGCGGCGCGGCTGCCGAAGGTCACGACCATCCCCTCGCGCAGGCCTCTGCCGCGGAGGGTGATGGGGCTGCCGCCGTAGAGCGAGCCCTCCGAGGGCTCGACCGAGGTGATGGCCACCGGCTCGAGGTAGCGATAGCAGCCGGCGCAGACCGCCTCACCATCGGCATTCGACACCTTCACATCGACAGCGCCGAGGCTGCCCGGAGGGGCGGAGAGGTAGATGGTGCCGTCGTCCACGACCCGCGCGCCGATGACGGGGTTCGCGCCGAAGGTGATCGTGGTCTTACCGGCGACGTGGAAGCCGGCGCCCTGGATGATCACCGTCTCGCCGCCAGCCTGCATGCCGCGCGGCGGTCGCACCGCGTCGATCCGCAGAGGCCCCTGTGGCACGCCGCCGCTCCCGCCGGCCCCTCCGCCTCCACCGACGCCGCCGCTGCCCCCTTCGCCGCCGCCGCTGCCGCCGGGGCGGACGATGGGGGTCGTCGACGTGCCACCCGTCCCGTCGATCTTCGGCAGCTGGTCGCTGCCGCAGCCCGCGGCCAGCCCCACAGCGGCCAGCACCAGGAGCCGCCGCACGCCGCTCCGAGCCTGCGTGGGCGACATCCTCACTCGCGCTGCGCGCGAAGGGCCCCTTGGGCGTTCGGGCGCCAAAGACTCGCGGTCCGATCGAGAGATCCTGCCCATGATGGCTCTCCTTCTACAGCGCGCCTATTCCAACGCGATCGTCAGGTCGTAGGCGTTCTGCACACGTGCGTCCGTCGAATGTACCAGGAAATAGGCGCGGCCCGCGGCGACCCCCGAGGCCCGAACGTTCTTCTCGGCGAGGGTGCTCGTATCCTGCGCCAACATCCGCAGCCCGTCGCTGTCGAAGACGTAGAGGTCCAGGAGCCCACCCGCCAAGGGGTCGTGGACCAGCTTCGCCACGATGGTGCGCGAAGAGGGCACGTCCGCAACGAAGTAGGCGGGGACCCCGGGGCATGCCTTGAGGTTCGTGTAGCTGCCGGGGGCCAGGGGGGCGGCCCGGGTGAGCGAGTCGTGCACGCCGAAGCGATCCGGATCGCAGGGCTCGCCCTTGGCGATCATCAGGTCCAGGGCGTAGCTCGCCCGCTCGTCGCTGGTGCGCACCAGCACATAGTAGGTGCCGTCCGTGCCCACCACCGCGTCCAGGAGGAAGGGGTTGGAGGCGAGGACGTTGCCCGCGCCGTCGCGGAGCTGGGCGCTCAAGCCGTTGGCCGCCAGCAGATCGGAGTCGATCCGTACGTTGACCCGATCGCCCCGCAGCGCCGGGAAGCTGTACCACTTCTCCTCGGTGCCGCAGACCACCAGGTTCGCCCGGAGCCCCTGGGCGATCGAGGTCGCCTGCTCCGCGCTGCCGTTGGGTGAGTCCTGATCACCCTGGCAGGCCTTGAGGAAGCAGCGCTGCCTGCGCAGATCGCAGTACTCGTCGCTGAGACATTCGTTGTCGTGGAAGCAGGGGGGCGGCGGCTGGGTGCAGCTCTTGGTGGCGCGGTTGCACACCCGCCCCGCCGGGCAGTCCCGATCGGTGAAGCAGGTCTCCGCCCCGGCGCAGCGGCCGGCGGCGACGTTGCAGGAGAGGCCCAGCTCGCACTCGTCGTCGCCCTCACACTCCACGCACTTGCCACCCGCACAATGCTGCCTGCCGGCGCAGACCTCGGCCTCCGTCTCCTCGGTGCAGCCGCGGACACAGGCGCCGGTCCCCACGTTGCAGACCTCGCCTTCGAGGCAGTCGCGGTTGGCGGCGCAGCCCAGATCCTCTTCGCAGACCACCAGCGCGCGGTTGCAGCGCATCCCCTCCGGACATTGCCCGCGGCCGCCGCACGGCGTCGTCAGTTCGGACGGCATGCACAGCCCCTGCGAGCACGAGAGGCCCAGCGCACACGCGGCGTGGGCGTCGCAGTCCTCCCCCCATCCCTCGCGGAAATTGCAGCTCAGGGTGCCGGGATCGCAGACCTCCGTCCGGGCGCAGTCGCCGTCGCCGGCGCAGGCGGCGCAGCTCCCGTCCATACAGGCCAACCCGCCGGGGCAGTCCGCGCGCTCGGTACACTCCGGCGTGTCGCCGCCGGAGCCCCCGCTGCCGCCGGGGCCATCGCCCTCGGAGCTGCAGGCCAGCGGCATCGCGGCCAGGAGGCCGACCGCGAAGGCGAGGAGGATCGGTGGGAGCTTCGCGTTCAAGGGGTCACCGCCGGATGCACCGTATCGATGGTGGTGAGGACCGCGGACGGCCACTCGATGGCGAGCACGTCCCAGACCTGGGAGGGGGTGCCGAGCTCCTTGGTGACCTCGGCGCGGAGGATGCCGAAGACGTAGACCCGGACGATCGCCTTGGTGGCCGGATCGGGTGCGCCCTTGGCGCTGTCGAAGACCACCTGGACCCGATAGGTACCGCCGGCGGGCTTGGGGAAGATCACCCGCTCCGGGCCGAAGCCCTTCAGCGACTCGTGGGTCATGATCGGATCGTCGGTGGAGTCCCCGAAGACCCCGAAGTCCGGGTTCGGGTTGGCCCAATAGCAATCGCCGCTGGAGTAGAGCGGCGCGTCGTTCTCCAGCACGTGGAGATCGAGATCGGTGATCGCGTGATCCCAGACAAGGACGATCTCCAGCTCCGTGTCCGACTTCACCGTCAGCTTCTTTCGATCACACGGGACGCTGGGGTTGCCGTCGGGCGGGTAGCAGTAGAGACCCTCGGCGTCCACCACGTCGAGGCCGACCTCGTAGTCGCCGGGGACGTCGGTCAGCAGCTCGGTGATCGCCGCGGTAGGATCGACGATGGTGGCCAAGGCGCCGAAGGGCTGGTCGAAGATCCTCCACTCGTAGCCCAGGGGCACATGGCCATCCGGATCGTAGGAGCCGCTGCCGTCCAGGCCGATGGGCACCTCGGGGACGTGGACCCCGGACGCGACCTCGATCACCGCCACCGGCGCCCGGTTCACCAGGGCGTGGAGCGGCACCAGGACCTCGCGATTCTCCGGATCGTTGGTGACGATCCGCACGAAGCCGCTGAGCTCGGCCTCCTCGGTGGCGGCGGTGGGGGCACAGGCGATCCGCAGATCCACCGCGCCGCCGGGCTGACCACCAGCGGGCGGCGGCAGGCGGGCGGGGTTGGTGGAGCCCAGGAAAGCGAACTCGATCGGGCCGCCCATGAGCTCCACCGAGGCGATCACCAGGGTGCCCGTGCCCACCGAGCGCAGGGTGAGAGTGCGGGTCTCCTGCATGCCCTCGCCGACGACGCCGAAGTCGATCGAGCCGGGATCGACCTCGATCTGCCCCACGGTCGATCCCGATCCGATCAGGCGGATCTCCACCGTCGGACGATGCGAGTCGCTGTGCTCGAGGATGAAGCGGCCCTCGTAGTCGGCGAGCTCCGCCGGCTGGAAGGTCACCGCGATCTCCAGCGACTCACCCGCCCCGAGCTGGCGGTGGTCGTAGCCTGCGTCCAGGCGAAAGACCCCGCTTGCGTCCTCGAGCGCCACCTGCTTCAGCTCGAGCGGCGCCCGGCCCAGGTTCTCCACCAGCACGTGGAGCGTGCGCTCATCGAGCACCGAGATCTTGCCGAAATCCAGGAGCGCCTGCCCCGCCTCGTCCACATGGGTGGCCGTGACCTGGATGTGCGGCTGGCTGGGACGGAGCGTATCGGTGCCGCAGGCCAGCGAGGAGGCGAGGAGGAAGCAGGCTCCCAGCGCGCGCCAGGGGGATCGGATCATTGCTTCCTCGGGGTGTAGGTAGCCCAGATCGTGCTGCCCGGCGGCGGGATGGCCGTCCCCGAGAAGACCAGGGTGTTCTCCCGGGGATCGAAGATCACGCCGTCCTTCTCGCCCCAATAGGGGATGCAGGCCACGCCGGGCTTCTCGGCGCCGGGGTCGCCGCAGCTCGATCGGGAGACGGCGCCGCAGCGATCGGCGCCCAGCAGGGGATCGTCGTCGGGGATGCTGCAGGGATAGTGCACGCCGATGTAGTCGAAGGCGTAGGTCTCGACCTCGTCCTCGCCGAGCCAGCTCTGCACCGGCTTGCTGAGCTGGAATCGCTTGCGAAGGCCCAGCCCGGAGAAGGCGAGATCGCGCAGGGTGGAGGCCCAATCCTCCGTGCAGATATTCCCCACCACGCCGCCGGTGAGCTCGGCGAGCTGCACGTAGCCGTCGCCCGCCATGGCCCAGACCTCCCCGCTGTTGCAGCCGTTGGGGAGCGGCCCGGCGATGGTGGAGGCCAACACGGTGTTCTCGTTGCCGCGGCCCTTGATCGACTCGAAGCGGCGCTGGAAGTAGCGCACCTCGCCGAAGGACATGTCGCGATCGTCGGAGACGAAGATCAGATAGAGGAAGGCGTCCGGCCGCAGAAAGGCCGGCTGTCCCTTGGCGTCCTTCAGGTTGCCGGCGGTCTCCAAGGCCAGCTCCGCAGCCAGGAGCCCCTGAGAGAGCGCGGAGCCGTCCTTGCCTACCTTCACCGCACGTTGAAAGGCCTTCACGGGATCGTAGCCCGCGCCTCGTTGGATGATCGCCGGCTCCCCGCGCAGCGCGCCGGCCTCGTTCCGCACGTCGGTGGTGGCCACGGCCAGGCGATAGTCCACGCCCTCCGCGCCGGTGTGGAGGTCTTCGTCCATCAGCGAGAGGAAGTTGGAGAAGTTCGCCGCCAGCGCGTCCTGGTGGTCCGTCATCGAGCGGGAGTTGTCGACCACGAAGAGGATGTCGATGGACGACGCCTTGATCTGCTCGAACGAGTCGGTCTGCGGCGGGTCCGCTGGGCGATCGACCAGCACCTCGTCGCCGCAGGCCATGAGCCAGGCCAGCGAGAGGGTGAGGCAGAGAAGGCGAAGGATGGACATGGTGCCTCGACCCCACGGGCAGGAGAAGGGATCCACTCTAGAAATCGAAGGGCGGGAAATCAATGCGAGTGCGCTCCTTGGATACGTTCACCCTTGCCGGCGGGCAAAGACTGCACGCCGTACTGCGCCGCGCGCCGGCATCTTAGCATTGGTCGGCCCGGTCCTCCGCGCCAACGCCAGGGGGGGCGGTCGGCGGGAAAAATCGACCGGCGTCACCAGAATATGCGGGAGGCCGAGGCCCGAAAGGTTCTAAATGGCGGTCGCCCGGGCCATCGGGACCCGAGGTGGACCATCCGAGAGGTACGAACAATGGCAGCGCCGAGCGTACGCGATGTCATCGCCCTCGCCAAGGAGGCGAAGATCGCGATGATCGATTTCAAGTTCCTGGACTTCGTCGGCCTATGGCAGCACTTCTCCATCCCTGCCTCCGAGCTCAGCGAGGAGATCTTCGAGGAGGGGCTGGGCTTCGACGGCAGCTCCATCCGAGGCTGGGTGGCGATCCACGCCTCCGACATGCTGGTGATCCCCGACCCCTCCACCGCGGTGCTGGATCCCTTCATGGCGGAGCCGACGCTCTCGCTGATCTGCAACATCTTCGATCCGATCACCAAGGAGGCCTTCTCCCGGGATCCCCGCAACATCGCCACCAAGGCGGAGCGCTATCTCCAGGGCACCGGCATCGCCGATACCGCCTACTTCGGCCCGGAGCCGGAGTTCTTCGTCTTCGACGAGATCCGCTACGACCACGGCCCCAACCACGCCTTCTATCGGATCGACTCCGGCGAAGGGCAGTGGAACACCGGCCGGGACGAGGTGGGAGGCAACCTCGGCTACAAGCCCCGCTACAAGGAGGGCTACTTCCCGGTGGCGCCCATGGACTCGCAGCAGGATCTGCGCACCGAGATGTGCAAGGTGATGGAGCAGGTCGGCATCCAGGTGGAGCGGCAGCACCACGAGGTGGCCACGGCGGGGCAGGCCGAGATCGATATTCGATACAATAGCCTGGTGAAGTGCGCCGACCAGCTCCAATGGTTCAAATACATCGTCAAGAACGTGAGCCGGCGCCATGGCAAGACCGCCACCTTCATGCCCAAGCCGATCTTCGGCGACAACGGCAGCGGCATGCACGTCCACATCTCGCTGTGGAAGGAGGGGAAGCCGCTCTTCGCCGGCGAGGGCTACGCCGGGGTCTCCGAGCTCGCCATGTGGTTCATCGGCGGCATCCTCCGCCACGGCCCCGCCCTCGCCGCCTTCTGCAACCCCACCACCAACTCATACAAGCGGCTGGTGCCAGGCTTCGAGGCCCCGGTGAACCTGGCCTACTCGGCTCGCAATCGATCCGCGGCGGTGCGGATCCCCATGTATTCGCCGTCGCCGAAGGCGAAGAGGATGGAGTTCCGCTCGCCGGATCCCGCCGCCAACGGCTACCTCGCCTTCGCGGCGATGCTGATGGCGGGCCTCGACGGCATCGAGAACCGCATCGACCCCGGCGAGCCGCTGGATAAGGACATCTACGGCCTCTCCCCCGAGGAGCTCAAGGACATCCCCAAGATGCCCGACTCCCTCGAGGGTGCCCTCGAATGCCTGCGCCGCGATCACGAGTTCCTGCTCCAGGGCGACGTCTTCACCGAGGATGTGATCAAGACCTGGATCGAGTACAAAACGGCGAAGGAGGTGCATCCCACCAGGCTGCGCCCCTCGCCGATGGAGATGGCCCTCTACTTCGACATCTAGGACCCTGGGATACGAGGTCATGACCACCAGGGGCGGGGGCCTGCCCTTCTATGGTCTGGGCGCGCATGGTAATGCTGGGGGATGCGATCTTCCCCCCTGCTCCTCGCTTGTGGTCTGACGCTCCTCCTCGCGATCGCCGGCTGTTCGTCGGACGGTGACGGTCCGTCGGATCCCTGCAGGCGGGTGGTCTGCCTCGAGGGCCAGGACTGCCGGGCCGGCGCCTGCGTCGATCGGGTAGAGGACGATCCCGTCGGCTGCCAGTCCAACAACGACTGTCAGTTCAACCCGCGGGGCGCCCTCTGCGAGAAGGAGACCGGCTTCTGCGTGGCCTGCTTCGGCGACTCCCAATGTCCCGAGGGGCGGCGCTGCGAGGTGGGGATCTGCGCTGGCGAGGTCTGCACCACCGACGGCGACTGCGGCGCCGACGCCCCGATCTGCGCCGTCGACGGGCGCTCCTGCCTCCAATGCACCGGAGAGGATCTCGACGCCTGCGCGGAGGGGCAGCGCTGCGAGGGCGGGCTCTGTGTGGACGGCGCCTGTGGCGGCGACGACGACTGCGAGGGCGACACCCCCTACTGCGCCGACGAGGCCTGTGTGGCGTGCCGCGACGAGAGCCATTGCGCTGCCGACCAGATCTGCGACGGCGGGAGCTGCGTGGCCGATCCGGGCTGCGCCTCCGACGCCGACTGCCAGGGCAGCGACGAAGGCGCCTTCTGCGAGGTGGAGTCGGGCGGCTGTGTCCCTTGCCTGGACGACGGCTCCTGCCCGCTGGGCGCCGTCTGCGTCGAGCGCGCGGCCTGCGAGCCCATGGCCTGCGACGCGCCGGGAGACTGCCCGGCAGGCAGCCTATGTGAAGACGAGCGCTGCGTCGCGCTTGAGGCCTGCGGCTCCGACGCCGACTGCACCGCCGATCCGCGGGTGCCCAAGTGCAACTTCCACTCGGTCTGCGTGGAATGCATGTCAGACGCACATTGCGGCGCCGGCGCGCGCTGCGTGGACGAGGCCTGTGTCGCGCGCTCCGGTTGCGCCACGGACTCCGACTGCGACGGCGCCTTCGTCTGTGCGGGGGCCGCCTGTGTCAGCTGCCGCTCCGACGTCGAGTGCCCCCGGGGCGCCTGTATCGCTGGGGGCTGTGTCGACCGCGCCTCCTGCCAGACCGACGCCGCCTGCGCCGAGGGGATCTGCGTGGACGGTAGCTGCGCAGCCTGCATGGACGATCTCGACTGCCGGCAGGGGCTCTGGTGCGAGGACGGAGCCTGTGCCGAGGCGCCCCCCTGTGCCTCCAACGACGAATGCGCCGCAGGCAGCCTCTGCGACGGCGCGACCTGCCAGCCCTTCGACTGCGACGACGACTCCTTCGAGCCGGACGGCGGCCCCGCCTCCGCCAGCCCCATCTCCCTCGGCGCACCCCTGAGCCGCAGCCTCTGCCCCAACGACGAGGATTGGCTCGCCTTCGCCGCTCCTCCCCGCTCGGCGCTGGACGTCTCCTTCCTCTCGGCGCCCGAAGGCGTCGACGTCTCGCTGGTCTACTTCGAGCCCGACGACGCCAGGGCCCGGCGGGAGATCGCCTCCACCGCCCGGCGGCTGATGATCCCCTCGCTCCCGACCGCGGCGTCGGGGCGCTACTTTCTGCGGGTCCGGGGGAGCGGCGGCGCACACGGCGCCTACACCTTCCTGGCGAAGGCCGGCACCACCGCCTGCACCGATCCCTACGAGCCCAACAACGCGCTGCGTGACAGCAAGCAGGTCCCGGCAAACGAGTGGCAGGACGGCCTCACGTTATGTGATGTGGACTTCTACTCTGTCCGGGTCCCCGCCGACCACGGCCTGTCGGCCTACGTGATCCTCGCCGACGGAGACGCCCAGGTCTCCCTCTTCACCGCCGAGGGCAACGCGCTCCCCGGCGCCCGCTCGGAGTCCGTGGCCTACCAGGGCGGCGGCAGGGCCGGCCTCTGGGACGGCGGCCCCGCCGAGACCGAGGTGGTGGTGCGAGTGAGCCCTCGCGCCGAGCCCACCTCGGGCTACCGTCTCTTCCTCGCCACCGCCCCGAGGCTGGCCTGCGGCGCGCCGATCCCGCTCCTGGCAGGAGGCGCCGATCGCGCCCGGGTGGTGGGCGCCACCCTGGGCCACGCCCTTGGAAGCGGCGTCGGCCTCTGTGGCATCGACGGCCCGGAGGTGGAGTACGGCGTGCGCTTCGACAGCCCAGGCCGCCTGGTGGCCAAGGTCGACGCCGCCTTCGCCGCCAGCCTCTCGTTGCGGACCGCCTCCTGCGGCGCCGAGCAGAGCTGCATGGGCACCCTCCAGGGGTTCGGCACCCTGGACGTGCCCCGGCTCAGCGCCGGTGACTACGTCCTCGCCGTCGGCGGCGGCGCGGACGAGGCCGGCTCCTACGATCTGGCCCTGCGCAAGCTGCCGGCCCTCAGCGCGCCGTCGAACGATGGCTGCGCCCAGGCCCGGGAACTGGAGCTCGGGACCACCACCGTCACCGTCAGCGGGACCACCGGCGGCGCCACCCCCTCGGGCGGCGGCCTCTGCAACCCCTTGGCGCCCGACGTGTTCTATACCTTTACTTTGAACGTCGGCGCGCGGCTGGTGGCGGAGGCGAGCTCGGCGCTGCCCATCGCCTTGAGTCTCCTCGACCCCGCCTGTGTGTCAGAGACCGGCTGCCGCCCCGCCGCCAGGAGCCAACGCCTCGACGTGGACCTCCCAGCGGGAACCCACGTGCTGCGGATGAGCTCGCCCACCGGCGCCGCCGCCGCCTTCACCCTGCAGGCGACCCTGCCCGCGCCCCTCCCCAACGACAGCTGCGGCAGCGCCCAGGTCGTCGGCGTGCCGGGGGCGGTCAGCGGCAACACCAGCTGGGCCAAGAACAATCTCAGCTATCCGCTGCAGGAGAGCTGCACCGGCTACTACCTGGACGGCGGCGATCTCTTCTACGTCGTGGCCCTGGCCCAGGGGCAGAGCATCGACGTGGCGCTGACGCCGGAGGCCTCCTACGATCCGGCGCTCTACGTGATAGAGAGCTGCACCAACACCCAATGCCTCATCGGCGTAGACGTCCCCGGCGCCGGCGTGCCCGAAGCGCTCCACTTCACCGCGCCCCGAGACGGCCTCTACTACCTGGTGGTAGACGGCGCCGGTCCAGGCGGCTCCTTCACCCTCCAGGTTTCAGGACCTCCATAAATCTACTGCGCACCCCGCCTGCTTCGTTGGACCTGCGCTCCGATACTCACGCACGCTGCGAGCCCACGGCGAGCAAGCGCTGGAGAGAGCCCTTCGCGCGCAGCGCGCGTGTGAGAGAACCGCCTTCGCCTCGCGCGGAGGTGGTTCTCTCACAGGCTCTATGTGCGCTCCGCTTCGGTGCTCTGTCCGCCTCGCATCCGGGGCGCTCGCTACGATTTCTGGAGGTCCTGGGAAAGTAACTCACGAGTTCTACTCGCCGAGGTAGGCGCGGCGCACGGCGGGGGAGGCGAGGAGCTCGGCTCCCGTCCCCTGGATCGAGACCACGCCGGTCTCCAGCACATAGGCCCGATGGGCGAGCTCCAGGGCCTTGGCCGCGTTCTGCTCCACCAGCAGGATCGCCGTGCCCTCCTCTTCGTTCACCGCCCGGAGGATCTCGAAGATCTGCTCGACGATCTGGGGTGCCAATCCGAGGGAGGGCTCGTCCAGGAGCAGGAGGGTGGGGCGGCTCATCATCGCCCGGGCGATGGCGAGCATCTGCTGCTCGCCGCCGGAGAGGGTGCCGGCCACCTGCTGCCGCCGCTCGCGCAGGCGGGGGAAGAAGGCGAAGCTCCGCTCCCGATCCCGCTCCACCGCGTCCTTATCCTTGCGGAGGAAGGCCCCCATCGAGAGGTTCTCGTCCACGCTGAGGTTGAGGAAGATCCCGCGGCCCTCCGGCGCGTGGGCCATCCCCATCGGCACCAGCTCGTGGGCCTTGCGGTTCGCCACCTCCGCGCCGCGGAAGCGCGCGCTCCCGGACGAGATGCCGATCATCCCCGAGATCGCCCGGAGGGTGCTGCTCTTGCCGGCGCCGTTGGCGCCGATCAACGCCACGATCTCCTTGGGATGCACCTCCACCGAGACGCCGTGGAGCGCGTGGATCGCGCCGTAGTGGACGTGGATCTCCGACACGCTCAGGAGCGGCTCGGCCGTCATCGCGCCGTCCCCATCGCGTCGTCCACCGCCGCGGTCGCCCCAGCCTGCGCTGCCGCCGCCTTGCCCAGATAGGCCTCGATGACCTTGGGATCGCGACGCACCTCCTCCGGGCGGCCACAGGCGATCATCACGCCGTAGTCCAGGACGCAGAGGCGCTCGCAGACCCCCATCACCAGCTTCATATCGTGCTCGATCACGAGGATCGCCAGGGAGAGCTCGTCGCGGATCTTTCGGATCAGCTCCATCAGCTCCATCTTCTCCCGGGAGTTCATCCCGGCGGCGGGCTCGTCCAGCAGCAGGCAGCTGGGGCCGGTGGCCAGCGCCCTGGCGATCTCCAGGCGGCGCTGCTCGCCGTAGGGCAGGTTCTTCGCTAGCTCGTCCCGGCGATCGGCCAGGCCCATCAGCTCGAGCCGCTCCTCCGCCCGGTTCCGGATCGCCCGCTCCTCCCGGACGCTGCGGGGGCTGACCAGGACGCTTCCGAACCAGGAGACCTTCGCCCGGTGGTGGCAGGCGATTCGGACGTTGTCGAGGACGCTCAGCTCCTTGAAGAGGCGTATGTTCTGGAAGGTGCGGGCCAGTCCCCGGGCCGCGATCTGATGGGGGCGCAGGCCGTTCACCACCTCGCCGGCGATGGCCACCTCGCCGGAGGTGGGCTGGTAGACGCCGGTGAGCACGTTGAAGGCTGTGGTCTTGCCGGCGCCGTTGGGGCCGATCATTCCCACCAGCTCGCCGGGCTCGATCCGCAGCTCCAGCTCGGTCAGCGCCTTCAGGCCGCCGAAACGGATCGAGACCTGGCGCGCGTGGAGGATCGCCTCGCTCACGGCGCGTCCTCCCCTGCCTGTACGGGCGGACGCCGGCGGCTCCTGCGCAGGTCCCAGAGCTCCCGGCTGCCGAAGATCCCCGTGGGCCGCAGCAGCATCAGCAGCACGAGCAGCGAGGAGTAGATCACCATCCGGAGATCCACGCCGGTGTAGTCCTGCAGTGGGCGCAGCGCCTCCGGGAGGATCGTGAGGAAGATCGCCGCGATCACCGCGCCGGAGATCGAGCCCAGGCCGCCCACCACCACCATCGCCACCACCTCGATCGACTTGATGAAGGTGAAGTCCTTCGGTGAGAGGATCTGCAGGTAGTGGCCCAGCAGCGCCCCGGCCACGCCGGCGAAGAACGACGAGATCACGAAGGCCTGCACCTTGTAACGAGTGGTGTTCACCCCCATCGCCTCCGCCGCGATCTCGTCTTCGCGTACGGCCAGCAGCGCCCTGCCATGGGTCGAGGCCAGCAGCCGCTTGGAGACGAGGACCACGACGAAGACCCAGAAGAGCACCCAGCTGATCGACGCCGAGGGGGGGATCCCGATCAGGCCGGTTGCGCCCCCGACCGCCTGGAGGTTCTCGATCACCACCCGGATGATCTCGGCGAAGCCCAGGGTGACGATGGCGAGGTAGTCGCCCCGGACCCGCAGCGAAGGCAGCCCCACCAGCAGTCCGGCGATGCCCGCGGCCCCTCCTCCGGCCAGGGTGGCGCCGAAGAAGAGGAGGCCGTCCGACATGGACTCCGGCAGGAAGGCGAGCTGGTATTGGCCTCCCACCGCGATGGTGATCGCCGCGGCGACGTAGCCTCCCACCGCCATGAAGCCGGCGTGGCCCAGGGAGAACTGGCCGGTGAAGCCGTTGACGATGTTCAGCGAGACCGCGAGGACGACGTTGATGCCGGCGAGGCCCGCCAGGTAGACGAGGTAGGAGTCGCTCCGCAGCGGCAGCGCCCAGGCCACCACCAGGATCAGGGGGAGGCCGATGGCGAGGGGGCGCGCGCTCCTCCCCCAGATCGTCAGGGCCGAAGCGGATCCGGAGGCGGCAGGGGGTCCCCGATCGATCGCAGCGGGAGGCGGCCGCCGATTCACGATGGGCCGCAGGGGCTCGCGACTTTCGGCGTCCGCGGTGGGATTCTCTCCTGCCTCCGCGCGTCCTCCGCCCTCGGCGTCCGGCCTCATACCTTCTCCGTGACGACCCTGCCGAAGAGGCCGGAGGGCTTGAGGACGAGGACCAGGATCAGGATCCCGAAGGCCACGGCGTCTCGATAACTGGAGGTGCCATAGCCCACTACCAAGGCCTCGATCATCCCGATCAGGATCCCGCCGGCCATGGCGCCCTTCAGGTTGCCGATACCGCCGAGGACCGCCGCCACGAAGGCCTTGAGGCCCAGCATCAGGCCCATCATCGGCTCGATGCGGGGGTAGCCCATCCCCACCAGGATCCCTGCGGCAGCGGCGAGGGCGGAGCCGAGGATGAAGGTGAAGGCGATCACCCGATCCGGGTTGATCCCCATCAGCGCGGCGACCTTGCCGTCGAAGGAGACCGCGCGCATGGCGGTGCCCAGCCTGGTGTGGAAGATCAGCCGGTGGAGGGCGATCATCAGCACTACCGCCGCCACGAAGGTGATCGCCTGGAGCCTGGTGACAGACACCCCGCCCACCTCGACCAGCGGGCCGTTGGCGAGGAGGGTGGGGAAGAACTGCGGCGAGGGGCCCATGAACCAGGGAAGCTGGCCCACCGCCTGGATCAGCATCGAGATGCCGATCGCCGTGATCAGCGCGTTCAGCCGCGGTTTATCTCGCAGCGGCCGATACGCCACGCGCTCGATCAGGAAGCCGACCAGGGCGCAGAAGGCCATGGCGATCAGCAGGATCAGCAGGAAGCGCGGCTCCTCGCGGAACTTGGGGAGCCAGCGCGACGAGTAGAAGCCGGCGAAGGCGCCGAGCATGAATACTTCGGAGTGCGCGAAGTTGATGAGCTGCAGCACGCCGTAGACCATCGTGTAACCCAAGGCGATGAGCGCATACACCGCCCCAAGGGAGAGGCCGTTGATCAGGTGCTGGACGAACTCGGTCATCTATCGATGCGCTCTTAGGGATCGATGGTGGCGGAGTAGGAGGCCTTGCCGTCCTTGATCTCCAGGACCACGGCGGGCTTGGAAGCGTTGCGCCCCTCGTCGATGGTGATCGTCCCCGTCACCCCCACGAAGTCCTTGGTCTGCGCGATGGCGTCGCGCAGGGCGGGGCCGTCGGTGGTCCCCGCGCGGCGCACCGCCTCCGCGGCGATCTGGACCGCGTCGTAGCCCAGCGCGCTCATGGCGTCCGAGGCCCTGCCATAGGACGCCTCGTAGTCCGCGAGGAACTTGCGGATCTTCGGATCGGGGTTGTCCAACGAGTAGTGGTTCGAGAAGTACGAACCGTCCAGCGCCTCGCCTGCGATCTCGAAGAGCCGGCTGGAGTCCCAGCCGTCGCCGCCCAGCAGGGGGACGTCGAGCCCGAGCTCCCGGGTCTGCCGCGCGATCAGCGCCACGTCGGTGTAGTAGCCGGGGACGAAGATCGCTTGGGGCTTCGACGCGCGGATGGCGGTGAGCTGCGCCTTGAAGTCGATGTCGCCGGCAGAGTAGCTCTGGTCGACGAGGATCGTGCCTCCCGCGCCCTGGAAGTTCTCCACGAAGAAGTTGGCGAGTCCCACCGAGTAATCGTTGCGCACGTCGCGGAGCACCGCGACCTTCTCCACCTTCAGATTCTCCCTGGCGAACTTCGCCATCACCCGACCCTGGAAGGGATCGATGAAGCAGGTCCGGAAGACGTAGTCCTTGCCCTCGGTCACCTGAGGGTTGGTGGAGGCGTGGGTGATCATCGGCACTTTGTTGCGCTGGGCGACCGGCGCCATGGCCAGCGAGCGCGCAGACGCTACCTCGCCGAGGATCAGGTGGACCTTGTCCTGGACGATCAGCCGGGTGGTGGCCGAGGCCGCCTCGGTGGGCTTGCCCTGGTTGTCGTAGGTGATCACCCGGATCTTCTTTCCGTCGATTCCACCGGCGGCGTTGATCTCCTTCACCGCCATCATGATCCCGTTATGGGTCGACTGGCCGAAGGTGGCCTCCTGGCCGGTGAGGCTGGAGACCTCGCCGAAGAGGATCTCGTCGGAGGCGACGCTACCCTTGGCGTCTCCACCTGCCGCGCCGGCGGCTGAATCGGCGTGCGACTTCTCCTTACATCCTGTTTGAAGGATGAACACGGATGCAGCCAGCGCCGCCAGTCGGAGCAGGGGCGAAACGACCATGCGGGACTCTCCTTGGGTGAGGAACGGTATTCAACAATGGTCGATTGGCCGGGTCAACCTCGCGCTGCGCTCTTGCGGCGTTTGACAGCAAATCGGGGCCAAGCTACGCCTAGCGCCATGTCCTCGCCCCTGATCCTGATCGTAGACGACAACAAGGAATTGGCCGATCTCCTCGCGCAGATCTTCGAGGACGCAGGCTACCGCAGCCGCACCAGCTATCGCGGTAGGCTCGCCATCGACGCCATCGAGCGGGAGCGTCCCGCCCTGGCGGTGGTCGATCTCCTCCTCCCCGATCTGATGGGCTACGAGGTCGCCAAGACGCTCCGGGCCAAGGAGATCCCCTTCTTCTTCGTCACCGGTGTCTTCAAGGGTGCCAAGCATTCCTTCGAAGCCAAGAACCGCTACGGCAGTCAGGGCTGGTTCGAGAAGCCCTTCGAGGCCAACCGACTCCTGCGGGCCGTCCAGGAGATCGTCGCCCCCTCCAGGCAGCGGGCGACGCCGGAGACCTTCGACGTCGAGCTGGACATCGACATCGACGAGAAGGACTACACGCCGCTGGCGCCGCTCGAGATGACCGGACGGATCGCGGTGAAGGGATCGTCTGTGCAGGCGGTCCTCACAGGAGCGGACTTCACGCTGCAAGCGGCCACGACGGGGCAGAAGCTCGTTCGACCCCCGCCGCTCGGCGCCCCCGCCGCGCCGCCGCCCCTGCCGGCGGAGGTGGTGAGCCCGGACGGCAGGAGCCGGCGCGGCGTGCTGGCGGACAACCTCCCCCAGCTCATCGCCGCCTTCTGGCAGCTCCAGGAGACCGGCGAGCTCGGCCTCCAGCGGGGCAGGGTGAAGAAGCTGATCTACTTCGAGAAGGGGCTGCCGGTCTTCGCCCTCTCGAATCTCGCCGCCGATCGCTTCGGCACCTTCCTCACCAGGGTGGGGAAGATCAGCGAGGAGCAGCTCCACCTCGCCACCCATCGGGCCATCACCGAGAAGCGCCGCACCGGCGACGTCCTCATCGAGATGGGGCTGCTCCAGGACGCCGAGCGGATGTACTACGTCGCACAGCAAGTAAAGTCGATCCTCTACTCCACCTTCGCGTGGCAGGAGGGCCACTATGTGATGACCTTCCTGTCGAAGGCGCGGCAGGAGCCGATCCGCCTCGGCATCCACCCGGCGCAGCTCATCACCCGTGGCATCAAGAAGCTCTACAGCCCCAGCCGCCAGCGACGGCTGATCGCCTTGGAGGATCGGCTGATCCCCTCCGAGGATCCCGCCTTCCAGATCGGCGAGGTGGAGCTCGACGTCTGGGAGGCAAGCCTCCTCGCCAAGGTCGATGGCCATCGCACCGTGGCGGAGCTCATCGCCGTCGCGGGCCGGCCGGAGTCCGAGGTCTACGCCGCCCTCGTCACCTTCGTCGCGCTGAAGCTCGTCGAAAAGCGCGGCTGAGCCGCCCCCCCGGGGCGCTCGGCCGGATCGCTGCCGCGTATCGATGGATCGGGCGGGGGCTCGGGGGGATCGCTGCCGGCGCATCGGTGGATCGGGCGGGGCGCCCGGCGAGGCCGCTGCCGGCGCAGCGGTCGCTCAGGCGGAGCGCTCGGTGGGATCGCGGCCGGGGGCTTCGGCGACGGCCTCGAGCCCGGCTGCCGCTTCCATGGCGTGGATGATGGCGCGATGCGCCTCGCAGCCCAGGAGGGAGAGGTCGGGATTGCTTGCCTTGGGCCGGACATAGCGGGCCATCAGCCCGTCGATCCGCCTGCCGGCTTCGAGGATCCGCTGCCGCGGGATCTCGCCTCGCTCCACCGCGTGGATCAGGGCGTCGATGGCCTGATGCTGCAGCGCCGGCGTATGACAGACCAGGAAGAGATCCACCCCGGCCTGCACGCCGCGGATCACCGCCTCCTCGATCCCGAAGTGATCCGCGATCGCCTTCATCTCGAGATCGTCCGAGATCACCACGCCGTCGAAGCCCATCCGATCCCGGAGGATCCCATCCAGCGCCGGGCGGCTCATCGTCGCGGGGTAGATAGGATCCAGGGGCTCGAAGATCACGTGGGCCGTCATGATCGACGCCACGCCCGCGCGGATCGCGGCGGCGAAGGGGGGGAGCTCCACCGCCTCCAGCCGCTCCAGGGGATGCGGCAGCCGCGGCAGCTCCAGGTGGCTGTCCTGGGCGGTGTCACCGTGGCCGGGGAAGTGCTTGCCACACGCTGCCACCCCCGCCGCCTGGATCCCGCCCAGCAGCGCCACCCCCAGCTCGGAGACCTTCGCGGCCTCCGCGCCGAAGGAGCGATCGCCGATCACCGGGTTGGAGGGGTTTGTGTCCACGTCCAGCACAGGCGCGAAGTCGAGGTCGAACCCCAGCGCCCGCAGCTCGGCGCCGAGCACCACCCCCAGCCCTCTGGCGAGATCCGGATCTCCGGCCCGGCCCACCAGGCGCATCGGCGGCAGGGGGCTGAGCGGGTCGCGCAGCCGCATCACCCGACCGCCCTCCTGATCCAAGGAGGTGAGGAAGGGACGCCCGGCCGCCTCTTCCAACGCTGCGTTCAGCGCCGCCGCCTGCGGTGCCGACTCCAGATTGCGCTTGAAGAGAATGGCGCCGCTGATCCCCCGGCGCTGCAGCTCCCGCAGCTCGGCGGAAGGCTCGAGGCCGGCAAATCCCACGCAGAAGAGCTTCGCTACCTCCCGCTCCAGGCGGGTCTCGTCGGTGGACATGCGCCAGAATCTACCACGCGGCTGAAAGAACGCGTCAGCCGTGTGGTCTCGCCGCGCTACGAATTGCACCCGTCACAGGACCCCGCGGCGCGTCTACGAGCAGCCGCACGGGCATCCAGTTCGTGACCCCACCGCGCGCGCAAAAGCAGGTCCCCGAAGGCGGGGAGATCCGCGCAGCCGCGCACCGCCGTGCTACGTGGCCAGCGGGAGGTTGAAGTAGAACGCGACCCCGCCCCCCGTCCGCGGGAGCACGGCGATCCTGCCGCCGTGGAGCTCCACCAGCAGCTTGGCGATGAAGAGCCCCACCCCCAGCCCGTCGCCCCGCGATTTTTGCCCGCGGAAGAGCCGCTCGAAGACCCAGGGGATCTCGTCGTTGGGGATCCCCTCACCCTCGTCCTCCACCTGGATCACGGCCAGGCCCTTCTCGCCCCTGGCCCTGATGCGGACCGTACGGTCTTTCGGCGTGTGACGCAGGGCGTTCGAGAGGAGGTTGCCGATGATCTGCTCCAGCCGCACCGGATCGTGTTCCACCACCAGCGGCCCCTCCAGCGTGAGCTCGATGCTCCGCTCGTCCGCGAGCTGCCGGCGCAGCCGATCCACCGTGTCCGCCACCGTGAGGCAGACGTCGCGGCGCTCCAGCTGGAGCTCCAGCCTCCCTGTCTCCAATCGCTCCGTCTCGAGGATGTCGTTGATCAGCCGCTGCATCCGCCGGGTGGCAGCGACCGCGTTTTCGACCATCGCCTCGGCCTGCGGGTTGTCGAGGCCGCGACGCAGGGCGAGCTGCAGATAGGTGCGGGCGGCGGTGAGGGGGGTGCGCAGCTCGTGCCCCGCGATGTTGATGAACTCGTCCTTGGCCCGCTCGAGCTGGCGCAGGTCGGTGACATCGATCGAGGTGAGCAGACCCGCCGTGACCCTGCCCCGATCCCGCACCGGCCCCGCGTAGAGGATGCAGTCGCGCCTCTCGCCCAGGAGGCGATCCCAGAGACTGCCCCGCACCTCGATGCTGTCCCCCTCCAGCAGCCTGCCCAGGGGGATGCGGTCGGCGTCGAGGGGATGCCCCTTGTCGTTCTCCAGCTTCAGCGCCGCGACGATCTCCGCACCCCGAAGCCCCGGGCTGAGGCCCAGGCGGGTCTGGGCGCGGTTGTTGGTCCGCATCACTTCGCCGCCCTCGGAGAGCAGCACCACCGGGAAGGGGATCTGCTCCAACAGCTGCTCCACCCCGCGCTCGCCTACCTGCAGCTGCCGCACGTCGGTCGTCGAGTCGTGGAATTGCAGCACCACCCACTCGTTCCATGGCGCCGCGACCCCGGTGAGCCAGGTCCTGCGCCGGTAGCAATCCACCCGGAGCTGGGGGAAGGGCTGGGCGATCTTCTGGACGTAGGCCCGCTGCGCGAAGGGCAGGAGGTCGCCGCCTGCCGGCAGGTCGCCGAGCATCGAGCCCTTGAGGTGAGCGGAGGTGCTCTTGATGCTGTCCAGGTAGGCCTGGTTCAGCCAGGCGACCTGCATCGTCGATCCTGAGACGATCACCACGCCATGGGGCGATCTCTCGAAGAGCGGCGTGATCGATTCGATGGCGGAGGCTTCGGCGAGATCGGGAGTGTGCATGAACGGTCCCAAGGTCACGAAACGTGACCCATTTACCCACCCATTCTGTACGCGTCCGGCCCGCAACCCAAGCGAAGCCTCGTCTCTTTGGCTCCCCAACGTTCGACGCCAGACATTGCGCACTCCCGAGCTGCTAGCTCCGTCGGATCAGGAATCCCTCCGAGGCGAAGGCCAGCACGGCGAAGGCAGCGAGGAGGCTCCAGAGGGGAGACTCCCGGGACGACTGCGCCACCGGTCCCTGCTCCACCTGTGCGCGATCGCCGCCGAAGAAGGCCTCGAGCTCCCTGCCGTCGATCCGTCGCGTATCTGACTCGCGCGGATCGACGTGGGCGGCGAAGGTGAGCGATTCCCCAGCGGCAGCGCCCTCCAGCGCCACCTCGTAGATCCCGGGGCGGTCGATGCCCTCCACCCTGCCGTCGGCGAGCGGACGATCCCGTCCGTCCGGGCCGCGCACCGAGGTGATGCGGCCGCTCTCCGGCGCGTCGAGGCTGGCCGCGCCACCCACCTGCGCCACCCTCGGTCGCCGCGACTCCATGGCGCGGCTCAGGTAGGCAGCCGCCTGCTGCATGGTGGGGAGGAAGCTGGTCTGGATCGGCCAGTCGCTCCAATCGCGATCCACGGTGGAGGTGTAGAGGAGGATCCTGCCCTTCCCCCGCGTACCTTCGATCAGCGCCGGGGCGCCGTCGCCGAAGGAGGCCAGGATCCGTCCGGTGGATCCTGGCTGCAGCAGAAAGTAGCGCCAGGTGCGGGCCGTCAGCTCGCCGCCTGCCCCCGGGGCGAAGATCCGCAGGATCGGATGCTCGTGATCCAGCTCCGAGAAGCGGGCCGGGCGCTGATCGTCCCTGCCGGGATCCGCTGCGGTCTTCAGCAGGTGGAGCGGCCGCGGCAGCAGCTGGGCGAAGGATGCGTTGTAGGCGTCGGCGTCGACCTGATCGCCCAGGGAGATGAAGAGGCCGCCGCCGTCTTCCACGAAGGCCGCGATCCGCGCCGCCACCTCGGGCCTCTGCGCGCGCACGTTCAGCAGCAGCAGCAGATCGAAGGTAGAGAGCTCCTGCGCGGGCAGGCTCTCGGCGTCCACGGTGGTCACCGCGATGGGAGCGCTGCCACCCATGCGCAGGGCCGCGTCCACGAAGAAGGCCTCGTCGCGGTAGCGCATCGCAGACGGCGCGCCGTCCACCACCAGCGCCCGTAGATCCCGCGGCACCTGCACCACGAAGCTCCGCTCGTCGTCCGCCGCCAGCCCGTCCTGCGCCAGGCGGACCTTGCCCTGGTAGATCCCGCCTGCAGGGAAGCGATGCGTCAGCTTCTTGGTGGCGGCGCCGTGCGGCGCGATCTCCAAGAAGCCCTTCGCCACCACCTCGTCGCCCACCAGGAGCTCCGCCTCCAGATCCGCCAGGGCCAGGTCGCCAAAGTTGCGGACGGTGATGGTGAAGGCCTGGCCCCTGCCGCCCAGCTCGGGCGCCGGGGCGACGGCCAGATCCACGATGGCGCGGTTCGGCATCGTCCGGCCCCGGGTCGCGTCGACGATGATCACCTCCGGCCGCACCTCGCCCTCTTCGGTGGGGACCGTAGGCGCAGGCCCGTCCAGCCTCCACGCGGTCGCGGTGAGATCGGTGACTACATGGATCCGCTTGCCCGCCAGCGGCGACTCGCCCAGCGCGCTCGCCGCCGCCGTCACACAGGAGGTGAGATCCGCCGGCAGGTAGGTGGGCTCGGCGTCGTCCAGCCGCCGCCGCGCCGCGCCGCGATCGAAGGAGGGGGCGCCGGCCTGCGGCGTCGAGCCATCGCAGATCACCACCGTCACCGGCTCCTCCGCCGCCAGCGCCGCTAGGATCTCCCGGGCGTCGTCACGGGCCCGGGTGAAGAGGCTGGTGTGGCCATCCTGAAACTGCATCGAGAGGGAGGCGTCGAGGACGATCGCCGTCGCCGCCGGCCCCTTCGCCGCCGCCACCGCCGCCTCGTCGCCTCGGCTGATCTGCGGCCGCGCCAACGCCAGCGGGATCGCCAGGAGGATCAGGGTGCGGGCCGCCAGCAGCAGCAGCCGCCGCAGCCGGAGCCGCCTGACGTTGCGCTGCTGCGACCGCCGCACCAACTCGATGGCCGGGAAGGGATGAGGCTTGGGCCGCCGTCGCTGGAGCAGGTGCACCAGCACCGGGATCGCCGCGGCCAGCGCACCCCAGGCGAGCAGCGGATTGGCGAAGGAGATCCCCATCCGTCAGCCCCCGTTCCGGCAGGGGAGGGTGGCGCAGCCCCGAGGCGCGCGACGTCCCGACATCACGACCTCTCCGAGCCTGTGAAGGAACCGCCCCCGCCGGAGCGGGAGCGATTCCTTCAGCTCGCGCTCTGCGCGAGAGGGCTCTCCTGCG
>JBEBXK010000040.1:0-34704 GCA_040391605.1 Vulgatibacter incomptus | reverse complement strand
AGGAGCAGAACCCGGTGATGTTCCTGCCGCCGAAGGCGCTGATGCGCATCCGCGGCGAGGAGCTGATCCCCGGCGAGCCCGCCGACCATCGGGAGCTCTCGAAGATGATCGACGCGCCGTTGGGCGATCGATCGAAGTGGAAGGCGAAGTGGCCGAAGCTCGAGGGCTACTCGGTCCCCATCGGCAAGGGCAAGATCGTGCGGGAGGGCTCTCAACTCACGGTGGTCAGCTATGGCCGCACGCTGCCGATGTGCGCCGAGGCCGCCAAGGCACTGGCCGCGGAGGGGATCGACGCCGAGGTGATCGACCTTCGCACCCTCTGGCCGTACGATTGGGAGATGGTCAAGGCCTCGATCGAGAAGACGGGCCGCGCACTCTTCGTGAACGAGGACACCGAGGTCACCAACTTCGGTGAGCATCTGATCCGGCGCACGGTGGACGAGCTCTTCTACAAGCTGCTCGCCCCGCCCCGGCTCATCGCGGGCGCGTTCGTCCCCGGCATCGGCCTCGCCGACAGCCTGGAGCGCGCTTCGGTGCCCCAGCTCGATCAGATCACCGAGGGGATGCGCGCCCTGGCCAGCGAGGTGCCCTGACGAGGGGCACCTTTCGGCGAACCATTCGTTTCAGCCACACGTATCACCCGTCGTGGGCCTTTCCGCCTCTGCGGCGCTCTTCCTAGCTTGAAGGGCGTCGCGGCAGGACGGACCCGCATAAGGAGTACGTGATGAAGCGCACCAAACTGATTCTTGCCCTGGCTTTGGGGCTGGCCCTGGGCGCCTCCAGCGCCGTCCTGGGTTGCCAGCAGCCTCGCAACCCAACCTCGGGGGCCGGCTCCACGGGTGGCACCAGCGGCAGCACCGCCGGCACCGGGGGCGCCGCGACCAATACGGGGGGCACCGGCGGTACGGGTGCGATGGGCGGCACCGGCGGCACCGCTGCGATGGGCGGCACCGGGGGAACGGGTGCGGCAGGCGCCGCGGGTGGAAGCGGGGGCTGATCACCTCACCCGCGCTGCCGCTCCACTCCAGCGATCTCTCGCCTCCGGCTCGAACGGCCTGCGAAGAAATCGCCCTCGTATAACGTAGGGGGCGATTTTTCACGCGCGCTATGCACTGCGGCAGTTCGCCGACTCCTCCTCGACTCTCAGGGCTTCGGGATCCGCAGGGTCTTGCTGATCATCGCGCTCCCGCTCAAGGCGAAGAGGAGCACCAGCGGATGCAGCTCCCAGAACCAGATCCGGAAGGATCGCAAGGGGAGCTCATCGCCTACCTGGCCCGCTCCGAAGAGCACGGCGAGGAGGGCCACGAGGATCAGGCTGGTGGGGATGGGCGTCCCCTCGAAGTACTTCACCTTGCCTCCTTCGCCGGCGAGCTCCGCGGCGGTGGAGTTGAAGCGAGCCAGGCGGCCGATCCCGCAGCCGACGAAGTAGATCAGCACCGCGCCGTCCCAGCCGCCATCCATCCCCAAGGCGAAGGCCAGCGCGGCGGGGGCGACCCCGAAGGAGATCAGATCGGCCAGCGAGTCGAGCTCCTGCCCCATGGGGGAGGCCCGGCCCATGCGGCGCGCGATCCAGCCATCGGCGACGTCGAAGATCAGCGCCGCGGGCAGGAGGATGAACGCGGTCCAGAGGGTGCGGCGATCGCCGTCGGCGACGTAGCGCAGGATGCATAGGATCGCCGCCATCCCCGAGAAGCCGTTGGCGAGGGTGATCAGATCGGCGACCTCGAAGTCTCGGATCATGTTGAGGTGGCGGCGCTTCTCCATCGATGACCTCGGCATGATCGGCGCTCCTCGCGAAGGACCCCAACGATCGTCATAGGGAGGGAGCGGATGCAAGGCGATCCGCGCGCCGCCTCGACATCGTCACGTCCGCGGGCGATCCGAGAGACTTCAATCCCTCGTCTCGCATAGACTTCTACATCGCAAAATCGCCCCGTGGCCCGGGAGTGGGTGGAAAGTGAGCCGGAGAGGAGAAGGGATGCAGCTCGTCGTCGCCGACGCCTCGCAGCGCCGAAGCCGCGATGCCTTGACCCACGCGGCCTGGGGCCAGCGGCTCGCTCCCGGGCAGTTCGCGAGGCGAGAGGAGCAGCTCCGGGGACATCCCTGGTCGAAGGAGGCGATGACGACCTGGCTCCTGACGGGCGACCACGGGGAGGTGCTTGCGTCCTGCGAGACCTTCCGGATGAGGAGCCGGCTCCTGGGCGGCGACGAGGGATCAACCTATGGTGTCGCCAGCGTCTACACTGAGCCGGATCTCCGCGGCCGAGGCCACGCCGCGGCGATGATGGCGTTGCTGACCAGGCGGCTGCAGGCAGACGACCCTTCCGCTCAGGCCTCCATCCTCTTCTCCGAGGTGGGACCCACCCTCTACCGCCAGGCCGGCTATGTGGAGGTTCCCTGGCTCGAGCGGATCCTGCCCGCCCAGGAAGATCGCGTCGATCCGGCGATCACGCTCCTGCCGGAGACCCGCCTCGCCGCCGGCCTCGTCGCGATCCCCGAGCCGCCCGATCCCTTCCTCGCCTGGCCTTCGGCGCTACAGCTCGATTGGTACCTGGAGAGGGAGCGGATCTACGCCGAGCTGCTCGAGCGCCCCCGCCCCGCAGCGGCCGGCGCGACCTTGCGCGACTCCACCCTCATCTGGGCGGCGGACCCCAAGAACGAGCGCCTCTGCGTCCTCCTCGGCCACGCCCCCGATCCCGAGGATGGCGCCCTCCTCCTCCGGGCTGCCGCCGCGCTTGCGGCAGACGCCGGCCTCCGGGCCGTCCATCTCTGGGAGAGCGCCGCCCTGCAGCTCCCGATCGGCCTCGGCAGGACGCAGCTCGCGGAAGATCTCCCCATGATCCGCCCACTCCACCCGGCGTTGGATCCCGAGGATTGGCGTACCGTTCCCCGAGCCCTATGGGTCTGAGAGGAGCACCGAAGCGGAGCGCACTGCATCGGAGCGCAGGTCCAACGAAGCAGGCGGGGGGCGCAGTAGATTTCTGGGGGGCCAGCTAGTTGAGTTTGCAGTCCGAGACCCTACCCGACCAGGCCTCCTTGCGGGGAGACCAGGCAGAGGTCGGCGTCCAGCGGACGAAGAAGTCCTCGACCTTCTGATCGATCTGGAGCTGACAGGAGGCGTTGAAGCGGGTGAGGGACTCTCGCGACTTTCCTTCCGGCATCTCGTCGGCCAGGCGCTTGGCGAGGGCGGGCTCGGCGAAGAGATCGGGGATCAGGAGCAGCACGTTGTCGACCGTCATATAGGGCGCAAGGACGCCGACTCCGGCGGAGGCGACCGGCGACGGCTGCCCGTCTTTGACGAAGGCGCAGCGGGCCTCGCCCACCGGCGTGTCGCCGGCGCAGGCGAGGTCGAAGGCGTCGGCGGTCAGCAGGGTGATCCGCACCGGGACGCTCTTGCCCACGGCGAAGCTGGACGGCGCGGCTGGCCGCCCCACGTTGGGGGCGAGCTCCGTGAAGATCAGAAAGATCGCCAGCGCTCCCGCTGCGGCCAGGATCACCAGCCGCTCGTTGGTCAGGATCTTGTCGGTCACGGCATCCCTTCTGCCACGGGTTCAGACCCGCGGCAACCGCGTTCCGCCCGGATGGATGCCCCCTCGGGCGCCGGCCGGGCGAGCGCCCGCCCTCATCCACCCGCCGCTATCGGAGCGCCGGGAAGTTGTCGTAGCCGCCGCCGTCCACGTCCACGAAGATCGGGTTGGTGAACGACATCGGACGCAGGCCTTCCTCGACGCCGAAGATCACCGGCGCGAGCTCGGCAGGGGCCGGCTCGCTGTTCTCGAGGCCCTCCGCAGGCGTGGTCACCGTCCGGGCCACCACGATGTAGAAGGTGTCGGCGGTGGGTTGGAAGGTGAAGCTCTGGCGCACCTCGTTGCGGAAGCGGATGATCGCCTCGCCCTGATCGTCGATGAAGCCGGCGTCGACCTCGTAATCCGTCCAGTAGAGGTTCAAAGATTTGCGGGCCGGGGTGCCGTCGGCCTGGGTGGCCACGGCGTCCTTGGGCCAGGTCGAGTTGGGCTCCCCGCCACTCGCCTCGGTGCCCGCGCGGTAGCTGTAGACCTCGAGGCGGTTGTACTTGAGCCAGAGAGGCGATTGCGCGACCACGTCGAGGGTGACGGTGCCGCCCCCGGACGAGAGGGTCTCCCCCACCCCGGCGGTCGCACCGCCGCTCTTCGCCACCACGCTGAGGAAGGGACCGTAGCCCGCCACCACCTTGCGATCCTTGATCGCCTGGACGAAGGCTGCCTGATCGAGCTTGGTGGGATCGTCCTTATCCTTCCCCATGTACACCCAGCTCCGCGGCGCCCCCACCGTGGGGACCAGCTTGCCTCGGCTGCCAGACGAGGCGGTGCCGGTGACGACGACCCCCTGCCCCAACAAGGTGATCCAATCGTTGGCCGCGGCCTGGAAGCTCTTGGAGCCGCCGCCGCTCATGATCTCGAGGGCGTCGAAGCCGGTGGAGAAGAGCGGTCCGTCGCCCTGAACCAGCAGGCTCTCCGCGGAGGCCTGGGGCGTGAGGGTGGCGGTGTCGAGCTGCAGCGCCCGGAAGAGCCCCTTGGGACCACGGGGATCCTGGATCTGGACGATCTGCGCGCCCCGATCCCGGGCGACGTCGAAGAGCCGGGCAGGCGAGAGGATCGAGCCTTCTTCCCCGGCCCAATCGATGGCTCCGGCACCTGGGAGCGACGGATCGAAGGCGAGGGGGAAGGCGCCGATCCCCGCAAAACCTCTGGTGGCGACCTCGCTCCCTCCCATCAGCGAGAGGAAGCGCTGTGCCTCCATTCGTGAAGCGGTGGCGGTGAGATCGCTGACGGTGTTGCGGTCGGCGGCGACCACCACCTCGATGCCCTCGGCCAGGAGGCTGGCGACGCGATCGCGATGGCTGATCAAGGAGTCGGCGGTGTGGACGTTGAGATCCGCGCTGATCCAGCCGGAGGTGTCGACGATCCTGGCGATCCGCCCGGTGCCCCTCCGGACCTGTCCCGCCATGATGGCTGCGGGGACACCCTGGCCGTTGCTTGCGAAGGTCCCGGGATAGGCCTCGTACTCCGGCCCATTGGTCGCGAACCAATCGTAGTCTCCTGGGGGAAGATCCCGGGAGAGCTCCCCTTCTCCGGTGGCCAGGCCGATCCAGACCACGCCGAGCTTCTCGGGGATCGGCTCCATGGCGCGATAGAGCTGCTCGTCGGCACGGGAGGGCCAATCGTCGCAGGTCGCGCCGCGGCAACGAGCCACCAGCCTGCCGGGCACGGGCTGGGGGTCGCCCTCACGCGGGTCGAACTCCACGAGCTTGAGCTCCAGCCTGCCCGCCTCGGGCAGCACCAGCTCCACCTCGGCGGTGACCTCCGCGGAGATGTCCACCTCCACCACGGGGCTGATCAGGCCGGGGAGCGCTGCCGAGACCCGATACTTGCCCACCGGGAGGAGGCTGTCGAAACGCCCATCGCCGTCGGCGTCGAAGATCGTGACCGCCTTGTCGCCCGAGCGCACCAGCACCCGCGCCCCGACACCCCCACCGTCTCCGAACCCGCCGGAGACGTTGCCCGAGAGGCGACCCAGCTCCTCGCCACTCATGGTGAAAACGGTCTCGATAGTCTCGGAGATCGCCGTGCCCACCACCAGCGATCGCTCGTAGAATGCGCTCTTACCCGGATCGATGGCCAAAGAGCCCGGCGGCGGGCGCGCGGCGTCGATGAGCTTGGTGTAGGGCAGCAGGGAGTCCGAGCCGTGGACGCTGATGGCCAGGCCGTCGGTGGTGAGGATCAGGTTCGGGCCGGCGCCATTCCCCGGCACCAGCGCATAGGCAGAGCCATCCCCCTGGAAGGCGACCCAAGGGCCGGCCGCCACCCCCTCCGCCGCACCCCAGCCTCCGGAGGCGGCGCCGGGGTTGTAACGATCCGTGACGGCACCCGGCACGACGAGATCGCCGACCGCGACGACCTGCGCCGTCTCCGAGGTGTTGCAGAACGCGGTGATGCTGCGGATCCGCTGCGCCCCCGGTGAGAGGATGTAGTACTGGGTCATCTTCATGGGGACGGGGACGCTCGGATCAACCGAGAGCCGTGCCGCGGGGAGGCCGGCGTTCACGGCGCCTGCCACGTCGACGCCGGTGATCGGCGTGTCCTTTACGTTCACCGCGAGCACCGCGGCCTTGCCGTCGGCGCCGTCGTTGAGGATGAAGAGATCGGCTTCACGATCCGGCCGGATGGTCCGGCCGAAGTTGAAGAGCGGCGCGACCTTCCCGAGGATGTCGCGGCCCTCGCCCCCAGGGCGGATCACGTCGGCGTCGATGATGTTGCCACCGAAGGGGCTGGGGCCGAGGTCGTCGACCGCCCCCTGCACGATGATCCGGATCCGGTGGTTCTCCAGGATGTAGTCGCCGGTCTTACCGCTGGCGGCGAGGCCCCCGAAGAGGTCGGCGCCACCGTCGATCTTTCGGACGGAGGCGTTCGAGCCGCTGCCCCCGTCACCCGCGATCTCGGCGAGGTCGATGGCGCAGCGCGGGACCCCGTCCTTTTCCTTTTCGGGGGGGTCTTTGGGCCCTGGTTTGCCCGGCTCGTCCGATCCGCAGGCGGCGGCGAAGACGAGGCCCAGGAGAGCGGTCGCGACTAACAGGTATCGGCGCATGGGGACAGGCTCCTTCGATTGGGTTGGAGAGCCTAGCATTCCCGCCGCGGGATCGTCACCAACGCAAAATCAGAGGAGCTTGGCGAGCTTGAGCGCCAGCGCCATATCCATCGGCGCGAACTTCAGCTTCCCCGACATCGCGGCCATGTTTGCGTCGAGCTTCTTCGTCGCGATCGAGATGAAGTCCGCATCACTGCAGGTGATGGTCACGGCGGGATCGCCCTCGGCCCCGCGCGAGACCTTCTCCGCGCCGCCCCTGCAGTCGAGGGTCCAATCCCCGCCGCCGGCACCCGTGATCCGAAAGTGGACGAGGGCGTCGATCTCGCCGGCGAGCCCGGGCTGCGCCTCGAGGCTTCCCGGGATGGTCTCTTCGAGGATCTGCTGCACGGTAGGATCGGCCATCGCGTGGCTCCTTCTTTTGGGTGGGTGAAGCATGAGAGGTCGTGAATCCTGCGAGCCGGAGTCGAGCGAACGATCGGTGCCGACTCCTATCATGCCGGGGATCCGGTCGCCCCCGCAGGCGCCGGGGCTTTCCTATCCCGGCGGGGTGGCCAGATTGAAGGCGTGGGGGGCGCTGATATGGGCGACGAGGATCGAGAGCAGAAGGCCATCGCCCTCTTCGAGCGCGTGCTGCGCGAGGGGACGGGTGGCGAGGCCGCCGAGCGACTGGACGATCTGATGGGGATCGCCAGCCACGATCTGCGATCACCCCTTGCGAACATCCGCTCCTACGCCGGGATGATCCTGGCCGGCAGGGGGGCGCCCCTCGATCCACGGGTGAAGCGGGCGGCCCAGGTCATCGCCAAGAACGCCGATCGGGGCCTGCGGCAGATCGACGACCTGGTGGATCTGATCCGGGCGGAGGCGGGGCTCCTCGACCTGGAGCCCCCTTCCCTCCCGACCATCGAGGTGCTCCGGCTGGCCTTCGAGGAGGCGAGGCCGAGCGCCGTGGAGAAGGAGATCGTGCTCACCTGGGCAGCTCCGGACGGCCTGCTCGCCGAGACGGTGGACGCGGACAAGATGCGCCGCTCCCTCCGCGCGCTCCTCGACGAGGGGATCCGGAGGACGCCCCCCGGGGGCGAGGTGCGACTCGTCGCCGAGTCGCGGGCCGAGGAGCTCTACCTGGCAGTGGAGGACGCCGGCCCGAGGCCCAGCCTCGAGGAGACGACTCGAGCCTTCGATTGGGAGGAGCAGGCCCTCGCCTCGCGGCGCCTCGGCGTAGGCGTCTCCCTGGCGCTCTGCCAGGCGGTGGCCCGGGCCCACGGTGGCAGGACAGGGATGGCGCCGCGGGATCCGACGGGCGCCGTCTGGTACATCGCGCTGCCGCGGTGAATCGGCGCGACCTGGCGCGGCGCCCCGATGCATCGCAGAGTCAGGAGGCGATCAATTGCGGGAGGGCGGGAGCGGACGCAGGTTGCGCTCGCTGCCACCGAGCTTGTCGGCCCTGGCGTTGGCGTTGGCTGCGCCCTTACGATCGCCCCGGCGCTCGAGGAAGCGGGCGAGCTGCCGCAGGGGCGCCTCCTTGCCGGGCTGACGCCGGATAAGGAGGTCGATCTGGCCTCGCGCCTCCTTATGGCGCCCCGCCGACTCCAGCGCGTCGGCGTAGCGGCTGCGGACGGCGTGATCGTCCGGCAGCTCCTCGAGGACCAGGGCGTACTCCGTGGCGGCATCGGCGAAGCGCTCGATCCGCACCAGCGCCGCGGCCCGTCGGGCCCGGACGTTCGGATCGGGCCGCAGCTCGACGGCCTTGCCGAAGTAGCGCTCGGCGACCGCGTCGTCGCCCGAGATCTCCGCCAGCTCGCCCATGACCCGATGCAGCCGCGGATTCTGCGAGTTGCGGGCCTCGAAACGCGCCAGATCGGCCCGCGCCTCCGCCACGCCCTCTCTGCGGGCGATGGCGAGCTCCCCTCGCTCGATGAAGGGCAGGGACCAGGTGGGCGCGCGGCCGATGGCGGCGTCGAAACCAACCTCCGCCACCTCCGGCTTTCCCTCGTCCTGAAGGGACATGCCCCAAGCGAGCAGACTCGGCACGCCTTCCGTGACGGCCCCGGCAGGAGCCGCGAGAAAGAGTGATGACGTGAAGCAGAGTGAGATGATCGTTCGGATAGTTCGCATGTGTTCTGAATAATACACCGAGAGTCTGGGAAGCAAGGACTACGATATCCCAAACGTACCATGGCGACATCGGCTATCAACCAGGCGAGGGCGCCCCCCTCCCGCCCCCCTTCTCGAGAGTTCAGGATCATGGCGACCTCCTTCATTTCCCCCCGCACCCTCCGCGATCTCGGCTGGGATCGAATCATCGACGCCCTCGCCGCCCGCGCCTCTACCGAGCGCGGCGACGCGCTGGCCCGGGATCTGCCGTTCCTCTCCCGCAGAGATGCGATTGAAGCCTCCTTCGCCCGCATCGCGGAGGGGCGGGAGCTGCTGCGCAAGGAGCTCTCCCTCCCGATGGGGGGCGCCGGAGACGTCCGCGACGTCCTGGGCTACGCGGCCAAGGGCGCGATCCTGGAGGCCGCTCAGCTCGTCGCCTGCGCCAGGCTGATCCGGGCCTCGAGCCGGGTTCGGGCCTTCCTCCACGAGCATCGGCTGGAGGCGCCGCTCCTCGCGGCGATCGGCCAGGAGCTGCCCGAGGCGTCCTCCCTCGCCTCCCGGATCGAGACGGCCTTCGAGGCCTCGGGGCGACTCAAGGACACAGCCAGCGCGATGCTGGGCTCGCTGCGCGATCGCGCCAGGGGGCTGCATCATCAGATCAAGGATCGGCTCGAGGAGTTGATGGGCGACCAGGACTTCGCCGCCACCTTGCGCGACGACTACCTCTCGATCCGGAACGATCGCTACGTGGTGCCGGTGAACGCCTCCTTCCGCGCCAAGGTCCCCGGAATCGTCCACAACGCCTCCAACTCCGGACAGACCCTCTTCATCGAGCCCGAGGCCGTCGTGGGGCTGGGCAACGATCTCTCCATCGCCGAGTCGATGGCGGCGGAGGAGGAGCGCCGCGTCCTCCAGGAGCTCTCCGCGGATCTGGGGGAGCGGAGCGACGAACTGGTAGGAGCGGTGGAGCGGCTCGCCGGCCTCGATCTGGTGATGGCCTCAGCGAGGCTGGCGGACGATCTGGACGCATCCGCCCCGCGGCTGGTGGAGGGCCGCGGCGCCCTCTCGCTGCCAGGGGCCAGGCATCCGCTCCTGATCCTGCAGGGCAAGGCGGTGGTGGCGAACCACGTCTCGTTGGAGCCGGAGCAGAAGGCCATGGTGGTATCAGGTCCGAACGCTGGAGGTAAGACGGTGACTATCACCACCGTGGGCCTCTGCGCGCTCCTGGCCAGGGCGGGGCTGCCCATCCCCGCCGACCCCTCCGCGACGATGCCGCTCTTCACCTCGGTGGCCAGCGCCATCGGCGACGATCAGGATCTGGCCCGGGATCTCTCCACCTTCTCGGCGCATCTGACCACCCTGCGCTCGATCCTGGAGAACGCCCATGAGGGGAGCCTGGTCCTCATCGACGAGATCGCGGCAGACACTGATCCTCGCGAGGGCGCCGCGCTGGCGTCGGCGGTGCTGGAGGCGTTGGTGGCACAGGGCGCACGGGTCCTGGTGACGACGCATCTCGAGGAGCTCAAGGCCCTGGGGCTGCGGGATCCTCGCTTCGCCAACGCCAGGGTGGGCCTCGATCCCCGCACGCTCACGCCGACGTTCAAGCTCGAGCTCGGGGCGGCCGGGCTCTCCAGCGCGTTGGAGATCGCGGCGCGGGTCGGCCTGCCACCCGATGTGGTCGCCAGGGCGCGAGAGAATCTGCATGGGGGGAGCGCCCTCGCCGTGGCCCTCGAGGAGCTGGAGCAGGAGCGGCGCGCGGCCCACGCCGAGCGGCTGGTCTTCGAAGAGAGGCGCAGGGAGCAGGAGCGCGGGATCGTGGAGGCCGCCGCGGCCCGGGCCGAGGCCGAGTCGGCCCGCCGCTCGGCAGAGGTTGCGGTGCGCGACGAGCTGCGAGCGGAGATCGAGGCGGCGCGGCGGGAGGTCGGAGCGCTGGTCGCCGAGCTGACCTCGCGGCCCACGGTGGCGGCGGCGGTGCAAGCCCAGCGCACACTCCAGGAGAAGGCCAAGGAGCAGGAGCGGGCCAGGGCCCGGGCGGAGGCGGGGCTCGAGGCGACGAGAGGGGGGAGCGCGCCGACGCCGCCCCGCTCGATCCGGCCGGGCGCCAGGGTCCGGGTGATCAGCCTGGGCCGCGACGCCGAGGTGGTGGAGCTGGCGAAGGACGACGCCCTGGTCGCCATGGGGGCGCTGAAGACCCGGGTGGCGCTGGACGATCTCCTCCCCCTCGCTGGGAAGGCGCCCTCCTCCGGTAGGCCGCCGGGCGGCAGGGGCAAGGGCATCGAGCGCGCGAAGGCGTTGGCGGCAGACGCGATCGTCGCCCCCGAGGCGCGCTGCGACGTGCGCGGCCTGCGGGCAGACGACGCCCTCCGCGCGATCGAGCGCCTCCTCGATCGCGCGTATTCGGAGGGTCTCGCCGCCGTGTCGATCCTCCACGGCCACGGTACCGGCGCGCTGAAGAAAACGGTGCGCGAAGCGCTGGAGGCGTCGCCCTACGTCGCCACCTCTCGACCGGCAGACCGCGAGGAGGGAGGCGACGCGGTGACCATCGTCTCGCTCCGCGGTTGATCGCGGCAGGCGCCGTCCTCAATGTAGGGGTACGGCGGAGGGGTGTGCTGCGTCGAAGCAAAGGGCGACGCGTCCCACGATGTCCTCGCAGGACTCGCGACGGAGGATGACTTGGCAGCGTCGAAGCAGGAGCGACAGATCTTCGCGGTCACTGGATCGACCGGCCTCGCCGATCGTGGCTGGAGCGAGCTCCTCCGCCGCTGTCGCAGCGTGCCGGCGATCGAGGCGGGGATCGCCGACGGCGCCATCGGTCAGGCCTGGAATCCCCGGGCGATCGTCGCGCCCATCGTCCCGGAGATCGTGCGACACCACGCAGTCTAAGGACCGCCATCACGCAGCGAGGGCGCGCGTCCCTGCGGCTCGCTCAAGACCGCCGCTTCTCGCGCTCGCTTCGTCCCGGTCGCTGCTTGCGCGGCGGCGCCTTCTTCGCGCCGGCTGATTTGGAGGGCTTGGAAGACTTGGAGGCGGACTTCCCTGCCGACGGCCCTCGGGACGACGGACGGCCGGCATCGGATCTCCCGCGGCTCATCGACTCGGGCCGTTCTGCCTTGCGCCTGGCGACGGCTGCGGCGAGGGGCGAGGGAGCAGGCCGGCCGGATCCGGAGCTCGGAGCGGCCCCTGCTGCCGCCTGTTCGCCGATCATCGCCAGGCTCACCTGCCGCTTGGCCAGATCGACCCCTGCGATCTCCACCCGGATCCTGTCGCCCATGCCGAAGGATCGGCCGGTGGCGGGGAAGACGAGGCGATAGCGCGCCTCGTCCAGCTCCCAGCGGGTGCCCAGCTCCTCGGCCCGGACCAGGCCCTCGACGGGGACTTCGTCGAGCTCGGCGAAGAAGCCGAAGTCAGCCAGGGAGATCACGGTGGCGTCGAAGGCCTCGCCCACCCGATCTTCGATGAAGAGACACTTGAAGTACTGGTCGACCTCGCGCTCCGCGTCGATGGCGGCGCGCTCCCGCTCGGAGGAGTGGGCTGCCAGCTCCTCGAGCTCCTCCTCCTGCCGATGACGCGCGGCGCCGCGCAGGGTCCGGCCTCCCCGTGCCCAGATCTCCTTGAGCAGGCGATGCACCAGGAGGTCTGGGCCGCGGCGGATCGGCGAGGTGAAGTGCAGGTAGTGCTCTGCCGCCAGGCCGAAGTGGCCGATGTTCTCGGGTTGGTAGACCGCCTGCATCATCGAGCGGAGGAGCATCGTGTTCAGCGCTCGCTCCTGGGGTGAGCCCTCGATGGCGCGGAGGATCTCACCCAGCTTCGCGGGTGGGACGCCCTCCTCGATGTCAAAGAAGAACCCCACCGCTTGTGCGAGGGCGGCGAAGCGCTGCAGCTTCTCCGGATCCGGCTGGTCGTGGACCCGAAAGATGGTGGGCAGGTCCCGATCGGAGAAGTGCCGCGCCACCGCCTCGTTGGCGGCCAGCATGAACTCCTCGATCAGCCGATGGGCGTCGTTGCGTTCGCGACGGATGATGGCGGTGGGGAGCATGTTGTCGCCGAGGATCGCCCGAGCCTCGGGGAGGTCGAAGTCCAGGGCGCCCCGCGCCACCCGTTGCTGACGAAGCTTCTGGGCCAGCTCCCCTGCCAGCAGCAGATCCTCTTCGAGGGCCGCCAGCTCATGGGGCGTCTCTCCCGACAGCACCGCGGCGACCTGCTCGTAGGTGCAGCGCGCGTGGGAGTTCATCACCGCCTCGTAGAGCTGCGCCTCCACCGGCTTTCCCTGTGCGTCCATGGCGATGTCACAGACCATGGTGAGACGATCCACGCCGGGGTTCAGCGAGCAGATCCCGTTGGAGAGCCGCTCGGGCAGCATGGGGAGCACATGGTTGGGGAAGTAGACGGAGGTGGCGCGGGCCATCGCCTCCTCGTTCAGCCGCGTCCCGGGTCGCACGTAGTGGGCCACGTCGGCGATGGCCACCACCAGGCGGTAGCCTCCCCTGGGCAGCCGCTCCACACAGACCGCGTCGTCGAAGTCCCTGGCGTCCTCGCCGTCGATGGTCACCAGGTTCAGCTGGGTGAGGTCGCGTCGACCGGCCCGCTCCATGGCGCTGACGCGATCGGGGATCTGCTCCGCCTCGGCCAGCACGTCTCCGGGGAACTCCTCGGCGAAGCCATTGGCGTAGGCCACCTCGAGGACCTCGACGATCGGATCGTCCGCCTCACCGACGATCTTCACGATCTCCCCGCGCAACGATCCGGTCTCGTCGGCGTAGGAGGTGATCGCCACCTTCACCACATGCCCGCTCCGCGCCTTGGGGAAGGGCTTCACGGCGATGAAGCGCGGAAGGGTCGGATCGACGGGCTCGACGAAGGTGGTCTTGCCCCTCTGTCCCAGCTTTCCGAGGAAGTGGCGCCGCCGATGGGAGATGATCCCCACCAGCACGCCTGCGTCCCTACCGAACTTCCCCTTCACCACCCGCACGCGGACCTTGTCGCCATCCATCGCGTCGCGCAGCTCGTGGGGCGGCAGGAAGACGTCCTCGCCCTCCGGTCCCTCCAGGCGCTTGACGAAGCCGTAGCCCTCGGGTCGCAGGGTGAGGCTGCCGACGATCTCGTCTCCATGAGGCCGCGGGCCACGGAATCGCTCCGGCCTCGGGCCTCGCTCGCCCTGGCTCCCTTCGTCGGGCCGCGATCGCTTGGCATGCTCCGGCGCGCTGATTCGCTCACCCTTTGCCCCTCTGCCGGGCGTCGAGCGCCTGGCGGGCTCCGGCTCGCTGATTCGTCCGCCCTTCTTGGCGGGCATCGAGTCGCCGCCCCTGCTGCCCTTCGCCCCTCCATCGGTCGGCGACTGCCTGGTGCGCTGCGGCGCCGCGGTCGCTCCAGCCTCCTGCTTCACCAGAGGTGGCTCTGCTGCAGCAGGGACCTTGCCGCGCTTGGGTCGCTCCTTGGCGACGACGGGCGGCGTGGAGGGTGGCGCGGTTCGGAAACGACGCCCCTCCCGCTCCAACGAGCCGGCGCGGGTCAGCTCCCGCAAGCGTTGGCCCAATGCCTTGTATTCTCCTGGAGGGATCCCGGCTTCGTCGGCGATCTGCTGGGCGGAGCGGAGCTCACCCTTGGCGCGACCGACGGCCGCCAAAATGGTCTTGTCGTTCAACATTGTTTTATAGATGCGCACGAATCGGGGTGCGCGGGAAGTGAAATGCCCCACTCGCTGGTGGCGAGAGGGGCGCTGGGATCAGTCCGCCTGCGAGCCGCGACTAACGCAGAGGCTCGGTGGGTCCACCGGCTCGAACGTAGGCGTCGAAGCCGCCGTCCACGAGGAAGACGTCGGTGAAGCCGTCGCGGAGGAGGTCGAAGGCGATCGCCTCCTGTTCCGGCAGATCGGCGATCAGGAAAAGGGTCTTACCTTTGGGGATCTCATTCTTGCGCCGGAGCAGGTCCTCCTTGGGAATCCGGATGGAGCCGATCATCGTCTCGCCGCTGGCGCTCTTCCCCGACTCGCTGCGCGCGTCCACGAAGGCGAAGCTCTCGCCGTTCGCCAGCCGCCTGCGGAGCTCGTCCGGATGGACGAGGGTATAAGCCAGCCCACCCTGCGCTACCTGCATCTTCCGCCTCCGTCTCCAACGAAAAGCGGACCGGCTGGAGCGCCTCCCCCCGAAGAAGCCCTACGTGAAACCGTGGCGACAGCCGGCCCTACAGAAAAAGCTGTACACGATTCTCGTCTTGGCATCGGCGAGGGGCCGGTCGGCGGGTTGGCGCGGTTCGGGGGACTGGCAACCGACGCCTACTCGCTCTCGGGCGGGGCTGGTGCCAGCTCACTCGCCTGGGCGCCACCGGCGGGTCCGCCGATCGGGTTGCCCACCACCACCTTCATGATCCGCGGCGACTCGCTATGCGAGACCACGCCACAGCCCACACAGGCCTGCTGATCCAAGGGGGTGCTGCACGAGCGACAGGCCCCCAGCGCGTGGAGCGCTGCGGAGAACTCCGCCCGCAACCGATGGAGGGCCTCGAAGCGACGCTGGGTCCTCTCGAGCTGGAGGTTCAGGGCGGAGGCGAAGCGCTCGGCGAGCTCGGGCGCGTTCTCGCAGCCCTCACGCATCCGCAGCAGCTCCCGGATCTCGTCCAACGAGAGATCCAGCTCCCGCAGATCGGTGATCAGCGAGAGCCGCTCGAGATCCGCCTCGGTGTATAGGCGCCTACCTCCCTTGCCGATGAGGGAGGGAGAGAGCATCCCCGCCTCCTCGTAGAAGCGTACGGTGCGCAGGGTGGTCCCCGTCCGGCGAGCCAGATCGCCGGTGCTCAGGGTGGCGTCGAGGGCCGCCTGTGCTTCCAATCCCTTCACGCTTCCGCCGGTCGCAAAAGTGGGGAGTCAACTCCTCTGAGAGAAATAACGGCCGCCCCCCGGCGTGTCAAACCCCGTCCCTGCCGCGAGATCGAGCGCCCGCTTCAATCCCTTGAAGGGAACGGCGTCCCGCGCCTCGTCCAGGGGCATCCAGGCGGAGGCGACGTGCTCCGCCGGATCGACGCGGATGGCGGCGTCTGCTGGCGCCCAGGCGGCGAAGGCGTGCTCCTGGACGATCAGCGGATCCGGGCCGAAGCCGAAGGCGTGAACATAGCGGAGATCCCGCACGGGGAGGGCCAGGCCCGTCTCCTCTTCGAGCTCCCGGGCGGCCGCCTCGGCCGGCGTCTCGTCTGCCTCGATCCGGCCGGTGACGATCTGCTCGAAGCCGCCGCGCTCGGCTTTGCGCCGGAGGATCAGCGCCTCGACCCCGCCGCGCCCCTCCCGCAACAACGCGACCGAGATGGTCCGGAGATCGAAGCCGCGCTCCTCCACGGGCCAGCCGAAGACCTCGCCGAACTCCCGCGCCACCACCCGGGCCACCTCGTCGGGATCCACGAGCTTGCCCAGGAGGCTCGAGAGGCTGCCCACCCCCCGATCGCTGATCCCGCAGGGGACGATCATCCCGAAGTGGGAGAGATCGGGCATCACATTGAGGGCGAATCCGTGGGTGGTGACCCAGCGCTTGATGTGAACTCCAAGCGCACAGATTTTGATGGCGTCGGGGTTGTCAGCGCCTCCGACCCATACACCGGTGAGCTTCGGGATCAGCCCCGCCTCCACGCCGTAGGTCCGGAGGGTACGGATGATCGCCTCCTCCACGTCCTCGACGTAGCGGCGCACGTCCTTGCGGTCAGGCTTGAGATCGAAGATGGGGTAGCCGACGAGCTGACCCGGGCCGTGGTAGGTGACGTCGCCTCCACGATCCGTCTCGAAGAGCTCCACCCCGCGGGTGGCGAGCTCCTCCTGGCTGAGGAGGACGTTCTCCGCCTTGGCGGCGCGGCCCTTGGTGAGCACGGGGGGATGCTCCAGGAGGAGCAAGGTGTCTGGCGCCCTGCCCTCATCCCTCGCCGTGGACAGCGCCTTCATCAGGGCGAGGCCGTCCTCGTATTCCACCCGGCCCAGGTGCCGGACCACCAGCTTTCGATCGCTCATCTCGCGAGATGTCCCCTCGTGAAGCGACGCCGGTCGTCCTCGTACTCCACCTGGCCAGGACGCCGGACCTCCAGCTTGCTAACGCTCATCTCGCGCGATGTCTCCTCATGGCTCGGCGCCGGCAGCTCGCTCCCGCTCCAACGAGGCGATGCACTCGCCGCGCTGCTCGCGCAGATGCCATGGGAGCTCGGCGTAGACGTCGTCGAAGAGGGTCTCGATGGCGGGAGCCGCCCCGGCCTCCGCCTCTGTGATGGCGGCGTTTACCTCGGCCAGCAGCTCCTCGCGCAGCGCGTCGTCCTGCGCCTGGCTCCAGATCCCTGCGTCCCGAAGATCGCCGAAGAGGCGCTCGATGGGATCGCGCTTGGCCCAGGCGTCGACCTCGGCCTGATCGCGGTAACGGCTGGGATCGTCCGACGAAGAGTGGGCGCCCATGCGATAGGTCTCGCATTCGAGCAAGGTGGGGCCGTCGCCGCGCCGGGCCCTGGCGATGGCCTCGGTGGCGGCGGCGTGGACGGCGTGGGCGTCGTTGCCGTCCACCTTCACCCCAGGGAAGCCGTAGGCCGCCGCCTTCATCGCGTAGGTCTCGGAGGCGGTCTGCCCCTTGGTGCTGATCGAGATCGCCCAATGGTTGTTCTGGCAGAGGAAGACCACCGGCACCCGGAAGACACCGGCGAAGTTCATCGCCGTATGGAAGTCCGCCGAGGAGGTGGCGCCGTCGCCCATACAGGCCAGCACCACAGTGTCGTCACCCCGGAGCTTGGCCGCCCACGCGGCCCCCACTGCCTGGGGGAGCTGGGTGCCGATGCAGCTCCCCCATGAGACCTGGTTCACGCTTCGTGAAGCGGGGTGCGACGGCATCTGCCGGCCCTTGGTCTCGTCCAACGAGTTCCCGAAGACCTGGGCCAGGTAGGGCACCAGCGGGAAGCCGCGCATCAGCATGGCCCCGGACTCTCGCAGCGCGGGGAAGATCCAATCGCTGGGCTTCAGCGCGATGGCGGCCGCGAGGTAAGCGGCCTCCTGGCCGGTACACGCTCCGTAGAAGCCGATGCGACCCTGCCGCTGCAGGGTCATCATCCGCTCGTCTACCACCCGGATCCGGAGCATGGCGCGGTAGAGCCGCACGGCCTCCGGCCCGGTCAGGGTCGAGTCCGCGGCGCGGCCCCGTGCCTTGGAGCTTCGGGCGCGGGGCGCCGCCTGGGTCTTGCGGGCCGGCTTCGCGGCCCCCTTGGGCTTGGCCATCGTCGATTCTCCCGCGGGTTAGACCATCTCCAGCATCAGCGTGTCCGGATCGGTGATCCGGTCGATCACGTCGTAGGCGAAGGTGGCGCCCTCGGCGCCGTCCACGTTGCGATGATCGAAGGCCCAGGAGAGGTACATCATCTCGCGGACGACGATCTGCCCGTCGTCGTCCACCACGGGCCGCTTGCGCATCCGATGGACGCCCATGATCGCCACCTCGGGGTGGTTGATGATCGGGGTGGCGAAGAGGCCGCCGGTCTGGCCGAGGGAGGTGATGGTGAAGGTGCCGCCGCCGAGGTCGGTGGGTGCCAGCCTGCGGGCGCGCGCCGCGTCCGAGAGCCGCACGATCTCGTGGGCGAGCTCCACCAGCGAGAGGCGGTCGGCGTTGCGGATCACCGGCACCACCAGCCCGTCATCCGTGGCCACCGCGATGCCGATGTTGTACTCGCCCCGCAGCACCAGCTCGTTGGCGGCCTCGTCCATCACCGCGTTGCAGCGGACGTTCTTCTTCAGCCCCGCGATCACGGCCTTGACGATCAAGGGGAGGAAGCTGAGCTTCTCGCCGCTCCTGGCGAGCCGCAGGTTCAGCCTCTCGCGCAGGGCGACCAGCGCGGTGGCGTCCACCTCCTCGACGAAGTGGTAATGCGGCGCGCTCTGCTTGGAACGGACGAGGTTCTCGGCGATCTTGCGGCGCAGGCCTCGGATCGGGATCCGCTGATCCTCCGCGGCGGAGACGATGGGCGCCCCTGGCGCGACCCGGTTGGCGGCGGTCGCCACGCGATTCACCCCGCCCTGCTCCACGAAGCCGAGGAGGTCCGCCTTGGTGACCCGCCCCTGGGGGCCGGTGCCGGCGACGGAGGCCAGATCGACGCCGTGCTCCCGCGCCATGCGGCGGGTCACGGGGGTGGCCAGCACCCGCTGGCCGGAAGCCGCAGCAGGAGCCTTCGCGGCGACAGGGGCCGGCGCGATGGACGCGGCGGATGCCGAGGGCTGCGCTGCCTCGGCTGGCGTGACCTTCGATGCCGCGCCTGCGTCGAGCTCGAGGACGACGAGGGTGCCGTGCACCTGGGTGATGTCGCCCTCGTTACCGACCCGCTGGATCACCTTGCCCGCCTTGGGCGAGGGGATCGTCACCGTGGCCTTGTCGGTCATCACCTCGACCAACTCCTGATCCTCGGCGATTACGTCGCCCACCTCGACCAGCCACTTGACGATCTCACCTTCGACGACGCCCTCGCCGATGTCGGGGAGCTTGAACTCGAACTGTGCCATCGCTTTTGATCCTCGATTCGCATGCCCGCCGTGGCGAAGGCGCTGCAAGAGTTGATTGTCACCAAAGCCTGTACCGCATTCGCAGCTGCCGGGGCCAAGCTTCTCGGCCGAAGGGAGCGGCAGGCGAGAGGCCGTGAGGCCGCCTGATCTTCAGGCGACGAAGCCCACGACGTCCTGGATCCCCTGGAGGATCCGCGGCGCGCGGGGAAGATACTCGTCGTCGAGCGTATAGGGAAATGGAGTGTCCCAGCCGGTGACCCGCTTGACCGGGGCCTCCAGGTGGACGAAAGCCCGCTCCTGGATCAGCGAGCTGATCTCGGCGCCCAGGCCGCAGGTCCGGGCCGCCTCGTGGACCACCACCACCCGGCCGGTCTTCTGCGCCGAGGCGATCACCGCGTCGATGTCCAGGGGCCAGAGGGTGCGCAGGTCGAGGAGATCGCAGCGGATGCCCCCGCCTGCCGCCTGCTCCACCGCCTCGCGCGCCTCGTGGAGCATGGCGCCCCAGGCGATCACGGTGGCGTGCTCGCCCTCACGGATCAGCGCCGCCTTCTCCAGCGGCACCTCATAATCCCCTTCCGGGACCTCGCCCTTCGCCGCGCGGTAGATCCGCTTCGGCTCCATGAAGAGCACGGGATCCTCCTGCCGCATGGCAGCGAGGAGGAGGCCCTTGGCGTCGTAGGGGTTCGAGGGGACCACCACCTTGAGGCCGGCGTGGTGGATGAAGACCGACTCCGGCGACTGCGAGTGGTAGAGGCCGCCCTTGATCCCGCCGCCGTAGGGGGTGCGGATCACCATCGGGCAGGGATATTGGCCGCCGGAGCGGAAGCGGAACTTGGCCAGCTCCGAGACGATCTGATCGTAGGCGGGGTAGATGAAGTCCGAGAACTGGACCTCCGGCACGGGCCGCATGCCGTAGAGGGCCATGCCGATCGCCGCGCCCACGATCCCGCCCTCTGCCAGCGGCGTGTCGATGACCCGATTCTCGCCGAACTCCTCGTAGAGGCCTGCGGTGGCACGGAAGACGCCGCCGAACTTGCCGACGTCCTCGCCGAGGACGACCACGCGATCGTCGCGCTGCATCTCGACGCGCAGCGCGTCGTTGACTGCCTGGAGGAGGTTGAGGACGGGCATGTTCGAAGATCCCTGGTTGGCTGGTGTCGAAGCTCCCGTCGCCGGACGAGGGAGGCGAGTGACGAGGCCTGGCGCTCGTCGGGGAGGCGTTCTCTGCAGCTAGCCGATCGGCACGCCGAAGCTGGTGACGGCGCGCTGCTCGCGGTCCCGCTTGACCAGACCGGCCACGAAGAGCTCCGCCGCCTTATAGGAGGATCGGACCAGCGGCCCCGAGGCCACGTAGAGGAAGCCCATCCCCTCCGCGACCGTCTGCAGCTCGGCGAAGCGCGCCGGGGTGACGAACTCCTTCACCTCCAGATGCCAGGGCGAGGGTTGGAGGTATTGGCCGAGGGTGAGGACGGAGACGTTCTGCTCCCGCAGGTCGCGGAAGGCCTGGATCAGCTCGTCCTCCTGCTCGCCGAGGCCCAACATGATCGACGACTTGGTGTGGATGTGCGGATAGGTCCGCTTCACGTAGCCGAGGACGTCCAGAGATTGCCGGTAGCCGGCCCGGCGATCGCGGACGGTGGGCGTGAGGCGCTCGACCGTCTCGATGTTGTGGGCGATCACGGCAGGGTTCGCCACCCCGATCTTGTCGAGGAAGTCCGTACGTCCGGTGAAGTCGGGGATCAGCACCTCGAGGAGGGTCTCCGGGGTGTGGGCCAGCAGCTCCCGGATGCACTCCGCGAAATGAGACGAGCCCTGATCCTCCAGATCGTCGCGATCCACGGAGGTGACCACCAGGTAGTGGAGGCCGAGCTGCGCCACCGCCGTCGCCAGGTTCCGCGGCTCGTCTGGATCGAGCGGCGCCGGGCGCTTGTTGCTGGCGATGTTACAGAAGCGGCAGCCCCTGGTGCAGGTGTCGCCCATCACCATCACGGTGGCGGTACCGCCGCCCCAGCACTCGCCCACGTTGGGGCAGCGGGACTCTTCACAAACGGTGTTGAGCTTCAGCTCCCGCAGCGTGCTCCTCACCTTCTCGTACGTCGGCCCGCTGGGCAGCCGAACCTTCAGCCACTCCGGCTTCTTCTGCTTCGCCTTCGCCGGGGCGCTGGCCACCGGCGCGCCGAGTGCGATCAGCTTCTCGCTCATGGACGCCTCGTTCCCCCTCTAGATGTGGAGCGGATGTCCCAGAGTCACGTGGGCGGCTTCGCCCACCGCCTCGGAGAGGGTGGGATGCGGGTGGATCGTCTTCGCCAGATCTTCGGTGGTCGCCTCGAGCCGCAGCGCCGCGCAGGCCTCCGCGATCAGATCGGTCGCGTGGGGGCCGACGATGTGAACGCCGAGGACCTCGTCGTACTTGGTCTCCGAGACGATCTTCACCATGCCCGCGGTCTGCCCCAGGATCCGAGCCTTGCCGTTGGCCATGAAGGGGAACTTGCCCACCTTCACGTCGTAGCCCTTCTCGCGGGCGGCCTTCTCCGTGAGGCCCACCGAGGCGACCTCCGGCGTGCAGTAGGTCGCGCCGGGGCAGCGGTCGTAGCGAATCGCCTCGGGATCCCTGCCGGCGATGTGGTCCACCGCGAGGAGCGCCTCGGTGGTGGCCAGGTGCGCCAGCATCTGGGTCGGGACCACGTCGCCGATGGCATAGATCCCTTCGGCGGAGGTCCGCATCATCGAATCCACCGGGATGAAGCCCCGCTCGGTCTTGATCCCCACCGACTCGAGGCCGATCCCCTCGGTCACCGCCTTGCGGCCAATCGCCGAGAGCAGCAGCTCCGCCTCGATCACCTCGGTCTTGCCGTCCTTGGACGCCACGGTGGCCTTCACGCCGTTCTTGCCGCGCTCCAGCTTCTCCACCTTCGACTCCAGGCGGAAGTCGATCTTGCGCTTTCGGTAGGCGCGCTCGACCTCCTTGCTGACCTCCTCGTCCTCGATCGGCAGCAGATGCGGCATCAGCTCGACGATGGTCACCTTGCTCCCGAAGGCCGCGAAGACCGACGCGAACTCCATGCCCACCGCGCCAGCCCCCACCACGATCAGGCTCTTCGGCACCCGATCCAGATCGAGGATCTGATCCGAGTTCAGCACGACCTTGCCGTCCGACTCCAGGCCAGGAAACTCCCGGACCACCGAGCCTGTGGCGATCACGAGCTTCTTGAACTCGATCGTCTGCTTCGCCCCGCCTTCCCCGCTGACCTCGAGCTTGCCCTTGCCGGCGATCTTCCCGAAGCCGGTCACCACCGTGACCTTATTCTTCTTCATCAGGAAGGAGACACCGTTGGTGCTCTGCTCCACGACGGAGTTCTTCCGCGCCAGCACCCCAGCCATGTGGACGCTTGGATCCCCCGAGAGCTTGATCCCATGCTCCGCCGCCGTCCGGATCTCCTCGATCAGATCGGCCGAGTGCAGCAGCGCCTTCGTCGGGATGCAGCCCACCAGCGTACAGGTACCCCCCAATCGCTTCTGCTTCTCGATGAGGACCGTCTTCAGCCCCGCCTGTCCGGCGTGAATCGCGGCAGCATAGCCACCAGGCCCACTCCCCAAAATTGCCACATCGTACACGTCTGCCAAGGCGGAGCCTCCCGATAAGGTAGGTTTTGGACGCGGTAGCTAACGCTCCGGAGGGTAGACCGTCAAGCAGAAGGAGGCCCACCGGGCTCTGCCCCGGCTCCGCCATCCTCAGCCGAAGGGGCCGCGGAAGAGCTTGCGCATGCCGAGGCGGAAGGCGCGGAAGGTGCGCTCGCGATAAGGGAACATCCAGAGCGGGAGGAGGGCGAGGCGCGGGCGGTTGAGGTGGCGGATCTCGCAGAGATCCTTGAGGCCCTGGAGGCCATGAACCCTGCCCAGGCCGCTTTGCTTCACGCCGCCCCAGGGCGTCTCGGGGAGCGCGTGGGTGTAGAGCACGTCGTTGATCATCACCGTGCCCGCCTCGAGGCGCTCGGCGATCCGCTCGGCGCGGGAGACGCTGCCCGAGAAGACGTAGGCGCTGAGGCCGAAGGGGCTCGCGTTGGCTTCGCGGATCGCCTCGTCCACGTCACGGTAGGGGCGGATGGGCAGGCAGGGGCCGAAGGTCTCCTCCTGCCAGATCGCCATCTCGGGCCGGACGTCGACGAGGACGGTGGGCTGGAAGAAGCGGGCGCCGCCTTCGCCGTGGGCCTGGCCGCCGAAGAGGATCCGGGCGCCCTTGGATCGGGCGTCCTCCACCTGGGCCCGGACGTGGTCGAGCTGCGCCGGCACGACCATCGGGCCGACGTCGACGTGGGCCTCGCCCGCCGCTGCAGGATCACCCTGTCGCAGCGCGCGGGTCAGCTCGACCACCTTCGCCACGAAGGGCTCGTAGATCGACTCGTGGACGAGGACCCTCTCGACGGACGCGCAGACCTGCCCCGAGTTGGCGAAGGCGCCCCAGACCACCTGCCTCGCCACGTCGGCGATCTTCACGTCGGGGAGGACGATGGCTGGATCTTTGCCGCCGAGCTCGGCCACGTAAGGGATCAGCCGCTCGCCACAGGCGCGTCCCACCCGGCGGCCGGTGGCGACGGAGCCGGTAAAGATCAGCATATCGACGCCCGACTCCACCAGGGCGGCGCCGGTCTCACCTCCACCCGGGATCACGCCAACCAGATCCGGATCGATCCCCGCCTCGACGAGGAGCTCCTTGGCGAGGAGGAGGATCCGCGGCGTCCACTCCGAGGGCTTCACCACCACGGCGTTGCGCGAAGCCAGGGCCATGATCACGTCGCCCATGGGGATCGAGAAGGGGAAGTTCCAGGGAGAGATCACACCGATCACGCCGCGCGGCTCATACCGGAGGCGGCTCTTCTTCAACGGGCCGAAGAGGTGGAGCGGGATCTTCTCGTCCCGAAGGATCTTCCGGGCGCGCTTCGCGAAGAAGTTGGTGAGGTCGACGATTGGAAAGATCTCGTGGGTGAGGGCCTCGAAGCGCGCCTTCCCATTCTCGCGGACCAGCAGGTCGGTCACCTCGTCGGTCCGGGCGATCAGCCGGTCGCGAAAGGCCAGGAGCCTCGCCCTGCGCTCGCCCCAGGAGAGGGCAGCCCAGCGCCCCTGCGCCTGCCTCGCACGCTCCACCACGGCGAAGACTTCGTCCGGGCCGGTGATGGGCAGCGGCGGCAAGGGCTTGCCGGTCGCAGGCTCGGTGTTCCGAATCTCACCGCCCAGGAGGTTCGTCGGGATTCTGGGGGGAGGAGCCGCGGTCTCGGCCACATGAACCTCTGCCTTCATGGTCAATCCTCCTGCCGGCTGCCGAGATAGAACGAGAAGCCTGGATCATTGCAACAGACGAAGTCCGACTTTCCATCGTCGGGACCCCGTGGAAGCCGCAGATCCGCTTCGCCACCAGCGGGCCCGGGGGATGATGCGGCTCCCCCATGCCGCTCGGAGACCCGCCCCTGCGCGGCGCCCTCGTTGACAGCCGTCGGGGAGGCGCTTTAGAGAGGCGCATGGCCTACGACAGCGCGGTGATCGGCGGCGGGGTGATGGGGAGCGCGATCGCGCTGCGGCTCGCGCAGGCGGGCCAGCGGGTTTTGGTCCTCGAGAAGTCGATTCCTGGGGCGGAGGCGTCGAGCGCCGCTGGGGGGATCCTCGGGCCGCAGATCGAGGGAGAGCACGACGATCCGCTCTTTCGGCTCTGCCTCGCGTCGCGGGACGCTCATGCGTCGTTGGCGGAGGAGCTTCGGGAGCTCTCGGGGATCGACGTCGGCTACCGCCGCTGTGGGCTGCTGCGGGTCTCGTTCGCCGGTGAGGATCCCGCGCCTCTGGCGAGCCGCCTCGCCTGGCAGCGGGGCGCCGGCCTCGCGATCGAGGAGTTGGATGGGGACGAGGTTCGCCGCCTCGAGCCGACGCTCTCGGCCGAGATCGCGGCGGCGCTGCACTTCCCCGACGAGGCGCAGATCGAGCCCCGCAAGCTCGCCGAAGCGCTGCCCCTGGCGGCTCGGGCGCTGGGCGTCACCTACTGCAAGGGGCTGGTTCGGCGGGTCGACGTCGACGCGGGCCGCGTGGTGGGGATCGAGTGGGAGGGAGGGAGGATCGCCGCTGACGCGGTGATCGTGGCGGCCGGCGCCTGGACCTCCTTGGTGGAGGGCTGCGGCCTGCCGGCGGACGCGGTGCAGCCCGTCCGCGGGCAGATGGCCTCCCTGCGGCTGGGCGGGCTCGGGCTCTCCCGGGTCGTCTTCAGCTCGCGCGGCTATCTGGTGCCCCGCGGCGGCGGCGAGGTGGTGACCGGCTCGACGATGGAGCACGTCGGCTTCGACAAATGCATCACCGCCATCGGTATGGCGAAGATCCTGGGCAACGCCATGGCGGTGATCCCCTCCCTCGCCGAGGCCGCGATCGCCTCCACCTGGTCCGGGCTGCGCCCCTGCCCCAGGGACGGCCTCCCGCTGATCGGCGCCGGCGCCGTGCCCGGCCTCTTCGTGGCCAGCGGCCATCACCGCAACGGGATCCTCCTCACCCCCGAGACCGCGAGGCTCCTCGCCGAGGCGGTCGTCTCCGGACGCGATCCCGAGGCGCTCGCTCCCTTCTCACCACGTCGCTGGGCGCGCTGAGAGTTCGTGAATTGTTCACGAACTCTGCGAGCCTGAGGCGAGCGAACGGAAAGAAGGGCCCTTCGCGCGCAGCGCGAGTGAAAGAACCGCCTCCGCCTCGCGCGGAGGCCGGTTCTTTCACAGGCTCTGAGACCTCCTCATAGAACTCCTCCGATCGAGTACGCCAGGCCTCCGAAGTTGGCCGTACTTCCCTCACGGATCGAGCTGGTCCCGGTGGCAGCTTCGAGGCGGAGGCCGATGCTGAAGCCGCCCTTGGTGATCCACTCGTAGCCAGCGCTGGCGCCTGCGGACCAGGTGGCGCCGCGCCCCTCCTCGGTGGAGCTCCGCCCGCTGAACAACGCCTTGCTCTCGTAGCGGTAGGTCCCGCCGCCAGCGGAGCCCATGGCGCCCAGGTTGAATCCCTCCGGGGCTCTCCCGCTGGGGAACAAGCGAACGCCGACCGCCAGCTCCGGAGCGAAGACTGACTCCGATTGCAGGAAGAGGCCGGTCGCGATGAGCCGAGCCTGCGGTCCGACCCATAGGGATAGAGTTCGAGAGACGGCTGCCTCGAAGCGGACGCGGCTGGCCACCGAGACGGCCGGGCCCGAGGAGGCGGACCCTCCCATGAGGCTCGTCCCGTCGAGGGTGATGGTGATTCTTCCGGGTTCAGGCTCCGGCTCGTCGCCTTCATCTGCCACCGCGGTGGACGTGAGAAACAATGCCGCCACCGCCACGGTCCACGCTCTCCGTCGGAGCTTCATCTCCACCATCCCTGCCGCGAAGGGCTCTTTGGGCGTCCAGTCTCCGAGAAAGACGGACGCCGGCACGGAAAGCGGCCAGCGGCAGCGGGATCGACGAAGAGAGAATCGGACGCCGCAGGGACGGCTCCCTTCCGGCCTCACTCCAACGGGAAGCCATCGGCTCGCATAGGAGCGCGACAGCCGCAGGAGTCACCGATCGTCAGGAGCCGTAGCCCGCGGTGAACTCGACATCGGAGCTGGATTCGACGCGGAGGGCCAGGTGGAAGCGGCGATCAGGAGCCGTGGCCAGCGGCCAGCGGGAGGTCGACGTCTAGATCGAAGTCGGACTCGAGGCCGAGGCGGAGCTGGCGGCGGCGGAGCTCGAGCCAGCGCTCCTCGGGGATCGCGGCGAAGGCGCGGACAGCGGCGGGATCGAATTGGGTCCCGGAGCAGCGCAGGATCTCCTGGCGGGCGCTGGCCCAGCTCGTCCCCTTGCGATAGGGCCTGTCGGAGGTGATGGCGTCGAGGGTGTCGGCGATGGCGAAGATGCGGGCGCCCAGCGGGATCTCCTCGCCGCGGAGGCCCCGGGGGTAGCCCTTTCCGTCGAAGCGCTCCTGATGGCAGAGGACGATCTCGGAGGGGCGGTCGAGGAAGTCGATGCCGCGCAGGATCTGGAAGCCGATCTCCGGATGGCGGCGCATCTCCTCCCACTCGAGGGTGGTGAGGGGGCCGGGCTTGAGGAGGATGGCGTCGGGCACGCCGATCTTGCCGATGTCGTGGAGGAGCGCCCCCCGGCTGATCTCGCCGAGATCGGGCTCGTCGATCCCCATCTGCTCGGCGATGGCTCGGGTGTAGCGGACCACGCGCTGGGAGTGATCGGAGGTCTCATGCTCCCGGGCGTCGAGAGCGGCGACCAGCGCGTCGAGTGTATGAGTGTAAGCATCCTCTACCGCACGTAGGGCGCTCGAGAGCTCGGTGGTCTTCTCCTCGACCCGCTGCTCGAGCTTGAGCTGGTAGCGGCGGCGGGCGAGATCGATGCGGCGCCTGCCCAGCGCCCGCTCGATGGCGCGGATCAAGTCGGTGAGCTTGGGGGGCTTGAGGAGGTAATCGGCGGCGCCACGGCGCAGGCACTCGACGGCGCTCTCGGTGTCACCGAAGCCGGTGAGCATGATGACGGCCGTATCCGGATGCTCGCGGCGGAGGCGGTCGAGGAGCCAGAGTCCGTCGCGGCCGGGCATCTTCAGATCGCAGATGGCGAGATCCGGCTCGGTGTTCGAGAAGGAGACGAGCGCCTCGTCGGCGGTGGCCACCGCGTGGCTGCGATAGCCCTCTTCGGCGAGGAGCGCCGAGAGGACCTCACGCACGGCGGGATCGTCGTCGACGATGAGGATGCTCGGGGCGTGGGGAGGCGCGGACTCCATCATCTTCGACTCTCGCCTCCTCTCCAAAACCAGCCCCGGCGCGGGGTCCCAGACGTTTCATTCTACCGAAGACAACCCGGATGTCCCGGCAGAAGTCGCGCGATCCAGGTTTCCGGCTGTGGAAAGGAGGTGGGCCGGGGCCGTCCCCCCCAGCGACGCCCCCACCAAGGGCTCTCAGTCTGTCGGGCTGCGTGTCTGCAGCGAAACCGGACCGGATGTTGCGCGTGTAGCGGTCCGCCGTCTGCCGCTGGCGAGTCGAGGGCCTGCCCTACGCCGACTTCTTCTCCCGCTCGAAGGAGAGGATGGGATCCTCGCCGCGAAGGATCACGCCGTCGGTGATCTTGCACTCCTTCACGCCCTCGCGGTACGGGACCTCGTACATGATGTCCAGCATCGCGTTCTCCATGATGCTGCGGAGCCCGCGGGCTCCGGCGTGGCGGCGCATAGCCTCCCTGGCTATGGCCCGGAGCGCGTCCTTGGTGAAGCTGAGCTTCACCTTCTCGAGGTCGAAGAGCTTCTGGTACTGCTTTACCAGCGCGTTCTTGGGCTGCGAGAGGATCGTCACCAGATCTTCCTCGGAGAGATCCCAGAGGGTCGCGACGATGGGCAGCCGCCCCACGAACTCGGGGATCAGACCGAAGTGCACCAGATCCTCCGGGGTGGTGTGACTGAGGACTTCACCCAGCGAATGCTCCTCGGCGCGCTTGCCGACCTCGGCTCCGAAGCCCAACCCCTTCACGCCGATGCGATGGCGGATGTTGTGCTCGAGGCCCGTGAAAGCGCCTCCCACGATGAAGAGGATGTTCGAGGTGTCGACCTGGATGTACTCCTGCTGGTTATACTTTTTTCCTCCACGGGGCGTGACGTTCGCCCGGGTGCCCTCGATGATCTTGAGCAGCGCCTGCTGCACGCCCTCACCGCCGACGTCGCGGGTCATGGAGGGGCCGTCTCCCTTGCGGGCGACCTTGTCGATCTCGTCGATGTAGACGATGCCGCGGGAGGCCTTCTCCACGTCGTAGTCGGCGTTGTGGAGGAGGTTCTGGATGATGTTCTCGACGTCCTCGCCAACATAGCCCGCCTCGGTGAGGCTGGTGGCATCCGCGATGGTGAAGGGGACGTTGAGGAAGCGCGCCAGCGATTGGGCGAGCAGCGTCTTGCCCGAGCCGGTGGGGCCGATCAGGAGGATGTTGCTCTTCTGGAGCTCGACCTCGTCGGGCGGGCGACCGGGCCGCGCCTTGCCGGATTTGCGGGCGTGGATCCGCTTGTAGTGGTTGTAGACGGCGACGGCGAGGACCTTCTTGGCCACCTCCTGGCCGATGACGTACTCGTCGAGGAAGGACTTGATCTCGGCCGGCGCCGGGAGCGCGACCTGTGGCTTGGTGTCGTCCCGCTCGCTCTCCTCCGCGATGATGTCGTTGCAGAGGCGGATGCACTCGTCGCAGATGTAGACGGTGGGGCCGGCGATCAGCTTGCGAACCTCCCGCTGCGACTTCCCGCAGAACGAGCAGGAGAGATTGCCGTGCTGATGCTCGCGGTTCCTGCTCACTTGGTGTCCTTTCGGATCGCCCTCCCCGCTTCCTTGCGAGGAGGTGCTCCTTCCTTGAAATGCTACTACAGCCCGCCCTCGGCCGGTATTCACCACCCGGGCGGCGACGCCCCATGCCGATCAATTGTAGGCTTCGCGGGTGCCATAAGCACCCGTTCGAGCGTGAAGCGAAGGCGGGGTGCCACCCCCCCCAATGGGGGCCGGCGGCAATGGGGGCCGGCGGCGACGATCAGCCGCAGAGCCCTTCGACATCGTCCGCCAGCGCTGCGGCCCGCTCTGCCACCGCCCGAGGCACGCTCGAGGAGCCCGCCAGCTCCCGGGCCAGCTTCCGGGCCTGGGCGGCGAAGCGCCGGAGGGTCAGATCCACCGGAGGCTCCTCCGCCTCGGGCTCGGGGAAGCGCTTCGCCAGCTCCCGCTTGAGATCCGCCGCGGCGATCGGGCGATCCCAGAGGGACTCCCTTACGTCCTTGTACGACTGCTCGTCGAGCTGACCCCGCTCCTCCGCCTTGGAGAGGACCTCGATCACCTCCACCGAGGGGATCCTCCCGGCGACGGACTCATCCTGGAGGGCGCGGGGCTCATGCTTCTCCAGGAAGCCGTAGCTCATCACCAGCTTCTGGGCCGTGGCCTTCTTGATCCGCAGCTCCTTGGCGCAATAGGCCTCGAAGGTGGCGTAGCCCCACTCCTGCCAGAGCCCCTCGCCGCGGACCCGCACCAGGTGCCGCGCCAGATCGAGCCAGGACGCCTTGAAGCGCCGCGAGCTCTCCAGGACCTCCGCGCGGAAGGTCCCCGCCGGGACGGAGTCGATCGGGTCCGCCTCATGTCGCGCTGCCGTCGCTGCCATCGCCCCAATCTCCTCATGGGTAGTGGGGACGCCGGGCCCCCTGTTCGAAGGGGCGCAATGTAGCAGCAAGGTCTGACATCCGGGGATCCAATCCGAGGTCCAACGATCCGGACTCATGCCGAGCCGAGGAAGGAGACGCCCAGCCAAGGACCAGCGTGATCCCCGCAGCTCTCGCGCAGATCGAGAGACTCTTTTCAGCCGCCGCCGACCCGGAAGGAGAGCGAGACGGAGGGCCTCTCCCCGGGGAAGGAGGGGAAGCGCCATTGGGCGAGCTGGGCCTCCATGCAGCCGAAGAGCGGTCCGCTGGCGTGGCCCGGCCGATCGATCCAGAGCTTCACGACCCTGCCCTGATTCCCCACCGTGAAGGAGAGGGGGACATTGCCCCGGAAGGTGGGGTCCTTCGACGCCAGCTCCTTGAGGCAGGGGTAGAGGCGATGCTGGTTCGCCCGGACGACGGCCTGGATCGCCGCCGGATCGTAGGCCGCCCCCGCCGGGAGGCCATCGGCTCTGGCATGGGCCGCAGCGCCAGCGAGACGGGACTTGCCGGCCGATCGCCGCGACGGCGCTGCGGCACCGCCGGTGGGGCGGGACTCCTCCTCGTACTCGATCTCGTCGTCCGCCGGATCGGAGGCAGTGGCCAAGGCGACCAAAGGAGGCGACGCGAGGATCTCGATGTCGGCGAGCTCCTCGTAGTGTCGATCGAAGAAACCCGAGCGGATCGCGCCGACCACGAGGATGGCCGCGCCAGCCACCCCGATCGACGCCGCCAGCGCCACCAACACCAGCATCAGCGTGCGGCGGCGCGTGCGTCGCTTCGTCTCGATCCGCTGCTGCTCCTCTACCTTGCGTCTGGCGGAGGCCTTGGCCGCGTGGGTCATGAAGACGGTGACCTCGCGGATCGGCGCGAAGGCACCGCCCTCCCGAGCCACCAGGGTCTCCGCTCCGATCTCGCCGGTGGCGAGCTTCTCGATGAGCAGGGTGCCGGGGACGGGGCCGAAGATGAGATCGCCCTGCTTGAAGAGGTACTCGCCTGTCGGCTCCAGGCCGGCGGAGGGAGGCGAAGGAGGCGTCGCTGCCATGGGCCCTGGCTACTCCTGGAGTGCGGGGCGCCTCCCTCGAGGCGGCCCTGCGCAAACGTTCGAGATGCAACAGACGATAACACGGGCCCCTCGGGAGCTGGTGCCAAACGACCCCGTGCGAGTCTGCTCCAGGTCAGGGCTCGCGAGGTGGAGGCGAGTGGACGCAGGCGATCCCGCTTGCCCGGCCCGCGGGAGGGGATCGCGTCGCTCGTTGGGGGACCCAGGCGCTCCCTCTCGCCCGCCTCGCGGGAGAGGGATCGCAGCGCTCAATGGGTGAGGCGAGTGTCCGCAAGAGATCCCGTGTGCCGGCGCGCGGGAGGGGAACGCCTGGACGTTGAACTTCGTCATCGGCCCGCCAACGAGGTAGGTTGCGGCCCGTGGGAAACAAGCGATGTCATGCGCTCCTCTGCGCCTATGACGGGGGCCGGTTCTCGGGCTTCCAACGCCAACCTCCGCTGCCGACGATCCAGGGAGCGTTGGAGGACGCCCTGGCGGCGCTGGGCTGCATGGTGCGGATCGAGGGCGGCGGCAGGACCGACGCCGGGGTCCATGCCAGGCGGCAGGTGGCGACCTTCCGAACGGCCGTCTCGATCCCGGAGGGTGACGCCCTGGCCGTTGCGCTGCGCCCCCACCTCCCCGAGGGGCTGGAGGTGTTGGAGGCGGCCCAGCCGCCCTACTCCTTTCACGCCCGCTTTTCGGCGGTGGGCAAGGTCTACCGCTATCGGGTGGCGGCGGTAGCCGAGCCCACGGAGGAGCTGCGGCGCTTCGCCTGGGCGCTGCCGGATCCCCGGGGCTTCCCCGATCTCGAGGGGCCGGTCCTGGAGCTGGACGTGGAGGCGATGCGCAGGGTGCTATCTGCCTGCACAGGACGACATGACTTCAGCCGGCTCATCCACCCCAAGGGCGAGGGCGTGCGCACCAGGCTCCTCAGCCGGGCGGAGGTGCACGCCACCCCGGTCGAGGGCGGCGGCTTCCTATACGAACTGAGCTTCGCGGCGCCGGGCTTTCTCCGGCATCAGATCCGCAACATCAGCGGGGTGGCGGTGACCGCGGGCCTGGGCCGGCTACCGGCCGGCACCGTCGAGGCGCTCCTTTCAGCGCCTCGCGAGGGCGAGCGGTGGCGCGGCGTGCGGGCGCCGGGCCGGGGCCTCACCCTCTGGGACATCCAATACCGCCATGGAGAAGATCCCTTCCGCTAGGTGGCTGGTGTCAAACTCGTCCCTACTGCGACGAACGATCCGGAGGCTGCGGACGACGTGCTCAGAGCCAGTGTGAACCTCGGCCCCGCGCGAGGCGAGGCGCGAGGTTCACACCCGCGCTGCGCGCGAAAGGCTCTCTTGCGTTTGCTCGCCCTCGGCTCGCAGAGCCTTCGCTCCTGCGACGTGCCTGCGGGCACGCCTCGTCGCTCATCGTTGCGCGCGCCGCCCTCGCTTCCCGCCTCGCTCGTCTCGCTACGGGACCGTTCAACACCAGCCACCTAGGGGGAATAGAGGCCTGCCTCGCCACGCTCTCAGCCGCCCCCCGGGCTGCCGAAGCGGAGTTGGAGGCCGACGCCGACGTCATAGGCCACCTGCAGCCCTTCGCCGTAGGCCACCGAGCCGCCGGTCGCCAGGAAAGCGCCGACGCTCTGAGTGAAGTCGTACTGGACACCCGCACCCACCCGGACCCCCAGGCCCCAGACCGGCAGGATCCGGGAGAAGGCGCCGATGTCGAAGAAGGTCTTCCACTCCTCGTCACCCGCGAAGTTGCGGTAAGCGACGTAGGGCGCCACCAGACGGTTCCCCTCGTCCGGGCCGACCCCCAGGCGGAGGCCGAAGATCCCTTCGCCACCCTCCTCGCCGCCGGGGAGGCCAAAGGCCAGCTCGGCGAAGGCTCCGGGCTCGGAGCGGGTGTCCTTGTCCCCGCGGGCGGCGAGGATCAGATGCTCGTAGCCCGGCGTCACCGAGATCGACGGCTGATCGCGGTGGTCGAGGCGCTCGAAGGCGGAGGCAAACTCCGGTGCCAGGAGGCAGGCCAGGGCCGCCACTCCTGCAGCGAAGCGGGCGGATGGATGGGTGAGACGCGGCTTCACGGCAGTGGCTCTCTCATTAAAGGGGGAGTCTGCGCATCCGGCATGGCAGGGGAGACGTGGTTTCAATGGAGGCTCTCTCGATGGGAAGCATCCCGGATCGCATCAGATCGGACGGCGTCGGCTGCCACGCTGAGCCGTCATGAGAGGATGGGTAGCGCCGCGGCCCTGCCCTGGACCATGCCTTGGTGCAGGCGCCCCGTGCGGAAGGGCTCGAGGTCGAGGGCGACGAATTGGAAGCCGGCGGCCTTGACCCGCTCGAGCGCCTCCGTGCGTAGAACCTCGTCCTGGAGGAGGCGCGGCAGCTCGGCCTCGCCGATCTCCAGCCTCGCGACCTCGCCGTGGTAGCGCACCCGGAAGATCCGGAAGCCGAGATCCTGGAGCGCTTCTTCTGCCCGCCCCACCTGGCTGAGGCGCTGCTCGGTGACATGGGTGCCGTAGGGGATCCTCGACGCGAGGCAGGCGAGCTGCGGCTTGTCCCAGGTCGGGAGGCTGAGGCGGTGGGAGTAGGCGCGGATCTCGTCCTTGCCGAGACCCGCCTCCAGCAGCGGAGAGATCACGCCGTGCTCGTTTCCGGCGATCCGCCCCGGGCGGTGGTCCCCCGTATCGTCGGCGTTGAAGCCGTCGAAGACGGCGGCGATGCCCCGCTCGTCCGCGGCCTTGCGGCAGAGACCGTAGAGCTCGCTCTTGCAGAAATAGCAGCGGTTCACCGGGTTGTGGGCGTAGTTGGGATCGTCGATCTCGGAGGAGGAGACCAACACGTGGGTGGCTCCGAGCTCGGCGGCGATCCGCTCGGCGGCGGCCCGCTCACGTGGGGCGATGGAGGGGGAGATCGCAGTGAGGGCGATGGCCTTGGGCCCCAGCTCCTCCAGCGCGACCTTGAGCACCAGCGCGGAGTCGACGCCGCCGGAGAACGCGACGATCGCGCTGGGCTGCGCGCGCACGATCGTTCGGAGCTTCTCGAACTTCCCGGCGCTCGCGGCGCAGATGGCCTCTACCTGGGTCTCGTTCATGGCCCGGCTCTTCTACCACGGTTGGAGAAGGTGGGAACGCCGCCGGGCGGCGCTGCCTCAGCCGCCGTTGCCGAGCAGGGCACGCGAGATCAGCGGCGACCGGCTTTGGCAGCGCCGGCCTTGGCAGCACCGGCCTTGGCGGCGCCGGCCTTGGCGGCGCCGGCCTTGGCGGCGCCGGCCTTGG
>JBEBXK010000039.1:0-34718 GCA_040391605.1 Vulgatibacter incomptus | reverse complement strand
ATCCTACACGGTTGGGCTCACGCTTCCCATGGACCAGTTTCCGGGGGGCAGGTCACTTGGGATGCCGCAACTGATTGCGCCGCTCGCGGACCTCGGCGTTCTCCGCCAGCGGCCGGTACATCGTGCGCACCAAGCAGAGATATTCCTTCTCGTCGAGAAGGGTGGCGTAGATCTCGGCGGGGGCGAGGTCCGCGAACCGTTCCTCGTGAAGGATCGCAAGTACACGGGCCTTCTCCTGCTGGCTCAGCCCACGGGGATGTCGGCGCGGCTTGGCGGGACCATGCACCGGCGCCCTCTGCCGGTAGAACGTCGCCCTGGACAAACCGAGCGCTGCGCAGAGGGGTTGGATGCCAAGTGAGGCCGCCTCGGCCGTCACGATGCTCACGAGTGCGTCCCGTCGTCCGGCGGCGTCGGCAGCTCGATCCCGAACAACTCCGAGACTTTTTTTGGACCTCCAGCAACGCCTCCGCGCGCTTGAGGCGCACCTCGACCATCGCCTTCTCCTTGCGGAGTTGGGCAATCTCGAGGTCCCGGGCGTCGATGACCTTCGGCTTGGGACCGCGCCTCTTGGGCGCAAGGGCAGGTAGTCCCCCCGCTTCACGCTGCCGGCGCCAAGCCGCCAGGTGGGACGAGTACAGCCCCTCTCGGCGTAGGATCGCGCCCACCTCGCCCGCTCGTCCAGCAGCGCTTGCCTCGTCGACCTCGTTGAGGATGCGCTGCTTGTACTCGGCCGTGAACCTACGCCGCGTTGCCTTTGCCAAGACCTCGGTCTCCCTGACCGAAGGCACTTTCACTACCGGATTCATCGCTCAGACCTTGGTCGCCCTCTAGACCAAACTACCCTGCCAGGACTGTCTCACCGACATTGACATAGAGGGGAGACGCTGCGACGAGGCGGCGGCTCCGGAAGCACCTGGGGGGCTGGGGGAGCGCGAGCACTACGACACCGCGGGAACAGGCAAGAAGCCGTACCGCCCAGCCGAGCTCTTTGAGAAGTGGACGTGGTTGCAGGCGGCTTGCACGTCGGCAGGAGGAGCGACGTTTTCGAAAACAACCACCTGCCCGAGCGCGCTCGACCCGCAGAGGTTCCGATAGATAGCGTCCTTGACTGACGTCGCGACCTCGCCGTCGTCGTCCGCGTCGGCCTCCTTGTACGGGTTCAACGGGGTATCCAGCACGACGAAGCCAGGGTGGCCACTCTTCGCCGCGAGTGCCTCCTGCATCAGTCCGATTACGTAGCCGGCGCACATGACGGCACGAACGCCCTTGCCATGACTCGTTCGCTTCCTGCCATTCACAACGAGATCTGCGGTCTTCTCGTCGAATGCCACGGTGATGTCGTCCGCGACCCTCCATGCAATGAACACGTTTCGGATCCGCGAGCACACGTCGGACATGGTGTTCGCCGTGAGCTTGATGAACTCCAGCTTCTCCCCCTTCTCGGGCGTGGCATCCAACTCGAGCAGCTGGTTCTTCAGCGAATCGATCTGGGCGCGCAGTTGCTCGACCCTGACGTACGTCCCGTAGCTACCCTGGATCGCTCGGAGCTCGCTCGCCGTGGCTCGGACCTTCGGGACGAGGGCTGCATCGATCTCTGCGGAGATCGTCTGGATCGCAGCGTCCATCTCCTTCAGGCTTGCACCCAAGGCGAGCTGCTCCGTGGACATCTGCTCAGCTGCGACGCGAAGTTCGGCCCGCAAGCGCTGAACCTTGGCCCCTTCTGCCTGAGCGGCCTCGAGCGTGGACTCGGGCGCGCGCACTTCCGCATGCCGCTGATGTTCGGGTTCGGCTCCACAGTAGTCGCACGACTTGTCGCCGTACATCTGTAGGAGATAGGCAGACTCTCCCATGGCCTCAAGCCGAAGAAGGTCCGACTCGTAGTGCGCGTCGAGTAGGGACGCGCGTGCGAGCATCCCATCGAGTTCCTCCAACCGCCCTCGATTCTCGCGTTGCTGGTTCAGGAGCTTGCCTCGTTCGGACTCCGCGGCGCGAAGATCGCTTAGGGCCGTGCTCGACAGCTCGCCCAGCTCACGCAGCTTAGCTTCGAGTTCGGACGCCAGCTCCGGCGTAATGTCCATGCTCTGGAGGAGCTCATCGAGCACGGCCTGGTCACGCTCAAGCAGACCCTCGATCGCCTCCTTCCGCCCTGCCAGCCGGCCTGCGGACGTTTTCGCATCCTCTGGCTGGACGATAGCGGAATCATCGACACCGGTGAGCAACATCCGAATCGTGCTCGCCGCGGCGGTGTTACCGGTATTCTGGGAACCGTAGAGCGGTGAGCGCTTCGCGATGATTCGCTCTTCATCGACGATCATGGCCTTGGACAGGACCCTGAAGCTGGCCTCCTGAGTCGTCCCGCTGTCGTTCTTGCGGACTCGCCTTCCCTCAAGGCCGCACAGGCCAAGCAAGAAGCCGGAGACCGACTCCTTTGCGTTGGTGGTCTCGCCCAGAACCTCCCACTCAACGTCGGCTGCGAGTGCATCATCGATCGGCCCGCGAAAGAGTCCGATCTTCCCGCCAACGAGGGCACGCTTCAGGGTGTAGGACTGGCCGTCGGCCGCTTCGATGCAGAGATAGGCGACGTCGTACGGTCGCGCCTGCGGGATCTCCTCGGGAGGAGTGCCGGCGCCCATCACGAAGTCGATGCAACTCAGGGCGTACGACTTCCCCGTGTCCGACGCCCCCTCGATGACGTTGAGCCCCGACGCGAAGACGAGACTTCCCGGAACCTGACCAGGGCCGCAGAGACGAAGCTCCCGAAGCTCGAACCCGCGCCGAGGGCTTGCGTCGGTCATGGCGTCCTCCCCGCCCCACGGTACTCGGCGAACTGCCCGCCCCAGCGGTCGAGCTCTGTATTGACGTATCGGCTGATCTCGCTGGTCTCCAACTCTCCGAAGCTCGCCGCGATCCAGCTCGCACGGCTCCGAAGGGCTTCGACATACCTGCTGCGTAGCGTGTCCAGGAAGCAGCCGCCTCGATCGGTCGCACCGTAGCTGAAACCACTCGCGTCCATCGTCACGGAGACCAGACCGCGCCTGGCGTACAGCGCAAGGCCAGGCTCCAGCACGGCACGTCGGACGAGCACTTCGGCACCGCGTTCTGGCACCGCAGGATGGAGACTCTCCGGGCCACCGTCCACGTCGGCCGAGTGGACCAGCAGGTAGTCGAGCAGGACGAGCCGCTGAAGGTCGTGGCGGTGAGGATCGAGCTCTACGAGGATGCACAGCGAGCGGAGCCCAAGCTCGACTGGCGAGTTGAACACCCAGGATGTCGTGGCGTCTGGCGTGCCCATCACGGTACCCACTTGAGTCGAGCATTATCGGCGAGCTGGTGGCAGATGCCAGCCTTGTCCTTGACCCCGAGCACCTGCCGCAGAGCGTTGTTCGTCGGGTCGAGCTGTTGAGCAACTCCCGTCGCGGCCTTCACTCGCTGGAAGCCATCGGCGTGGCAGGTGTCCTCCACCGTATCGATGACCGCATCGAAGAACTCCTCCTGGAGATCTTCGAACTGTCCTGGTGGAAGAGTGTCGCGGGAGAAGTTGCGGAGCGATTCGGCGTGAAAGAACCGCTCGCGACTCCGCAGCAAGTGTCGGTGGAGCGGCTCGTGCATGGCCAAGTCGGCGACCGTCAGAGCCACGCCCGCATGGTCGGAGTACGCCTCGAGGAGTCGACCGATGTAAGGGCTCTCGAACTTCTCCTCATCGATGTGCGGGACCACGGCCGGCGGCCGCGGCGGTAGGCCTCCTGGAAATCGAGCGGCGTGCCAGCGCGTGCGCGCGTGCTGCTCGATGAGGTCCATGGGTGGCACGTAGCTGACGATACTGAAATCGAAGCTCTTGACGAAGTCCAGGAGCGTACCGGCCAGGGGGACCTTCTTCGTGGACGTGATGTGCTCTTCGCACTTCGTCGCCCAGTCCTTGATCAGCCGAGCGCGGAGATCCTCGGGCTTCTTAAAGAGCAGCGACAGGCTGTTCCCTGCCCCTTGGGGGGCCACGAAGTAGTACTCGGATGGGGGCGAAAACGCCTTCTCGTGAACGTAGTAGCAGAGCTTCCCGAGCTCGAGGACGACCTGGTTCGGCTGCAGCGGGTCCTTGTAGTGCTTGCACTGGTAGTTGTGCCACTCGTCGTCCGACACGAATGCGACAATGTCGCGCCCGAGGTCGCCCGCCCCGCCGCAGCGCTCGACCCGTTGGTATCGACTCTTCAGGCTGTGGGCCCACTCCAGAGCGAAGTCCTCCCACTGGCCTGGGGAGAATACGCGTAGGAGATCGATCGCGGGCACGATCGCGCTGCCAGCGGGCGTCGGCGCCACCGTGACCGGGGTGGGCTCCTTGAGCGGCTGCGTCGTCGCCTTAGACGTGCTCATGATGCACCTCCCGGCCCGCGGAACACGCGCGCTCGATGCCAGCTCAAATACTTGCGGTGGGCATCGGTCAGGTTGGCGGCTTGCAGCTGCCCCTCCAGGCCCAGCGCGGCCCGGGCGGGCGCGTCGAGGGCGTGCGCCACTACGACACGGCCCTCGTCGTCGAGGGTCATGAACCCGCGATCGAACGCGGCGTCGAGGTGGGGCGCAAGTAGCAGGCCGTTGAACACGTCGAGGCGCTCGGCGTCGGTGTCGCAGTCCGCCCAGGGCTTGATGTGGCTCGCGCGGAGTAAGTCGACGACGGAGAGACCCGTGATCGCGCAGCGACCCTCCCAGTAGTCGATGAGCCCGTTGCGGAACACGTCCTGGCCAACCCTCTGGACGACCAGGCGCTCGGCCTCGGTCGTGGTGGGCATGGTCGCGGTCCTCTGCAAGAACACCTGCAGCGGTTCGTCGGGCAGCGCGCGAGAGAGTTGGAAGGCCCGACGCAGCAGTCGATGCAGGGCGGAGAGGTCGCCCGTGCTTCGGGCTGCCGGTGCGCCGGGCGGCAGCGGGTTCTTCCACGTGATGCCCAGGCCATCGAGCGCCTCGAAGACCTCCCAACGGGACACCGCGACGATGAAGAGGGCGTCGCCGATGCCGCTGAGCCAGATCCGGAGGCTCGTCTGACTGCTCGTGAACGTCCGCCAGTCGCCGACCCGTGGACCCTCGACATCGAAGCCGTTGTCGTAGGCCGCCTTCTCGAGCCGCGTCCAGGTGAGAGTGGTCAGCGTCATCGGCCCACTCCAAGCTGCCCTTGCAGGTACGCCACTCGTGCGCTGACAAAGTCGTCGCGACGCTGCTGCGAGAGCAGCGCGAGCGCACGCTGTTGCCGCTGGGCTGCGGGCATGGGCGGCTGGCCTTCTACGACCACCTCCTCCGCTTCAATGGCGGCAGCACGGGCCTCGCGCAGCGCGGGCTGGTTCAGGTTCAGCGTGCTTCGGATGCTGGGAGGTCCCGGTTGATCATCGAGGGCGACGGCGAGTGCTTGTCGAACCTGGGGGGCAATCGTTACATCAGTTCGGACGTACATTCGCCCGCCGCTGGTGAAACCGACTACGTTCTCGTACTGGAAGTGCGCCGGCCACGGCAGGTTGAGCGCCTCGCTCTTCTTCTGATCGTCGCAGGTGTCGACGGTTCGACAGGAGAGGTGGAGGTTGTTCCAATCGAAGACCTGCTGGAGGAACAGGCTCAGCGGATTCCAGTGGTCGATGGGGGGTGGAGGATGCACCTCGTCGATCGGGCGCTCGCAGTAGACACAGAGGAACCGCTGCTCGACAAACAGCAGGTCGCGTAGATACCGCTTGTGCATGCTGTCGAACTCAGAGCGCGCGTGCTTCGCGGGGTCTGATGACGACGCCACACTCGCTTGATACGCCGCGTCCGCTGCAGCCAGAGAGCAAGACTCCTGCCCTGGTGGCGATACATTGGCGGGCGCAGGCCCCTTCACCAAGCCACGCATTCCTACATCCTGTCGACGCGCGCCTTGCGGCGAATGAGGTCGGGGTCGAGCGTGCCCCACAGCGTGAGCAACTCGGAGAATTGCCTTCGTGCCTCGTCGGCACTGCCGGCATCGATAGCATCGTCGAGCGAAGCAAGCCTCTTCGCGCCCTCCTCGTCGCGATCGTCCGTTCCGAAGTACTCCCGCATGATCGAGTTGCTGTCTCGCCCCTCGACGTGGAGGATTCCGGGCCACAACGTCCCGTTGCGAATCAGCCGGACCTGCCGGTTGAGTGCGCTGCTCAAGACCTGCGGCGAGTGCGTCGTGATCACGAACTGGAGTCTCGGGAACGTCTCGCGGAGCCCGTCGAGCACGATACGTTGCCAGCGGGGGTGGAGATGGAGGTCGATCTCGTCGATGAGAACGACGCCCTCGGTGATTGAAAGGGCTTCACCGCCGTCCTGCTCGTTCAAGATCACAGCTCGCCGGGCGATGTCCGCGACGAGCGACAGGTAGACGTGGAATCCCTCCGACAGTTCGTGCCACGTGGCGACTTGTCCGCTCTCGAAGCGCACCACGGGGCTGCGCTCACGCGGGTCGTACCAGGCACGAGTCACACCCGGCGTCGCCTTGGCGACGGTGTCCATCACCGCGGTCGCGAGGAACCGCTCAGGTTCGCCTTCCTGACGTCGCACTGTGTCGGCAAGGATCTCCTCGAGCAGCCAGGTCAGCAGCGCCGAGTCATCTTGCGCGGGGTTCAGGGACGCAGCGTAGCCCTCCCAGCGGTCGGGGCGCGCCGGGGCCGGCTTGGTGGATGCCTTCCCGCGGCCCATGCGATCGACGCCGTAGAACGCGAACAGGGGCCAGCGAGCGCCGGTTACTCGAACCTTCTCGATTGCGGCCGAAACCGCCGCGTGGTCGGACGACTTGCGATTCGACGCCGGGTTGGCGGAGCTCCACCACGGCACGGTTGGCGCAGCGCCGATCTCGGCCGCCCAGGTGAGCTTGCAGCTGCCGGCAGCCTCTCGACGACCGCGGTCGTCCAGCGTGACCTTGCGCGCGTCTCGCTGGGCATCGAGCTTGAGCGCACGCGGAGTCCCCGTCTGAAAGGCCGTTATTCCGACCGCAAGTGCGTGGAGGACGGCGCTCTTGCCGCCGCCGTTCTCGGCGAAGAGCAAGGTAAGGTCGGGTTCCAGCTCGAGCTCGAGCTGCTCGAAGCATCGAAACTGCTCGAGGGTAAGCTTCTGGAATCGGAAGGTCATGTCGCCCTCCTTGGGGGCCCGAGCGGTGAGACGTACGGCTGACCACTCGCCGCGGCGGCCGCGAGCGCGTCGTAGCGCTCGAGCACGACACGCCTCGTGCGGAACTCTCCGTGCTGGCGGAGGTCAGCGCGCTCGAGAACATCGAACGTGCCGAGGATGTACTCCGCGTCGTCGCGGGACACGCCGTAGAGGTGGAAGAAGGCGGCGTCGAGCTCGCTCTGGAGCACAAAGCGGCGCTGGGAATCCCAGATGTACGGGGGGCCCTCGTCGCCACAGTCGCGGGCGAATGGCTCAAGGTCCCAGGCAGTGTAGGTGAGCTCGAGGATACGGGGGAGCATCCAGGCCAGGACGGAGTCTCCGTGTGCCCATGGCGCAGGGCTCTTGAAGTCGAGCGCGAGCAGCGCCGGCAGCTGACGCATCGTGTAATATTTCAAGCTCAGCCCGCCGACCTTCTGTCGTGCGCAGTAGTCGAACACGAACGACACTAGGTTCGCGTAAAGACAGGCGCTCAAGCGCGCCGGAGCGAACGGCATCATCAGCAGGAACTTGTCGTTCACAGCCACGCGCGGGATCACCGCTGAAACCACCGTCCGCACGCTCGCCCGCGCGTCCGTGACGTCCCGCCACCCCAGCAACCACGCCCGGTCCCACACCCCGTCGAGCTTTGCATCGACGTCCGCCTCGGCCACCCAGTAGAACGGCAGCGGCGCGTAGCTCGGGTCGCAGAGCCGCTCGTCCGACGGGGTCGGCAGGCGGTGCGGACGCTCCCCCGGCGCTGCGGCCTCGAAGCTACCGCTGCGGTGCGTATAGATGTGGGTCATCTTCGCCTCGTACAACGGCAGCATGACCTGACTGTCCTTTACATAGCGGTTGCCCTGTAGCGTCCACCCGGCCTGCGCCAGTTCGCCGCGTGTGCGAAACAGACCAGAGTCGTTCGCCATGTGCAGCATGGCCATGAACCGAAGGCCCCACGGATTCCCGTCCGGATCGCCTTCCCGCCACAGCACCCCGGCGCGCCGGTACAGTGCCAAAGCCAGCCGAGCGTCGCGCTGGGTGCGGAAGATGGGGCAGGTGCCCGTGTTCGGGTTGATAGTCTCGATGTCCTCAGCAGTGAGCGCAAAGTGGCGCTGCGGGTCATCGAGGTCGGCCACCGACTGACCCTGGAACATGAAATCCGCCGCTTCGGCCGGCTCGTCGGCGCCGGCTAGCGTGGTGAGAGCAAAGCGGAGCATGTGCCCCTTGCCCGCCGTGAAGAACCCTTCGTTCTCGAACTCCCACATGGCCCGCAGCGCTCGGTCGCGCATGATCGCCTGGAAGTAGTCCTTGGTCGTGTCGTCAGTTGCGATGCCACTCGGCACGATGAACCCCGCACGGCCTGAGGGTCCGAGCACCCGCCAGTTGTGCTCGGCGAACAACGCATAGGTGTTCACGTCACCCTTGCCACAAAGCGGGTACCGGCCGGAGCTCCGAACGAAATGGCTCGTGCCTTGCGCGACGCGGCTCTCGCGGCTCCACTCGTCCCAGAGCTCCGGGTCCTGGACTGGCAGCTCCGCGATGAGCTTCTTGCGCTCCGAGGCGTTCAAGGCACTCGCGATGCTGTCGTCACGGGAGGCGAAGAACTCCTGCTCCTGCAGCTTCACCCGTTCCCACGGGGGATTACCGAGCACCACGTCGAATCCGCCGCGGTCGAACACCGTGGGAAACGCCAGCTCCCAATGGAAGAGCGCATAGTCGCTCGCGAGCTTCTCGGTGGTCTCGGCGAGGAGCCTTGTCGGCGCCGTCTTGCCATCTCGAAGTGAGCGCCAGACGGCAGTCGTCGGCGCCACCTCGGTCAGAGGACCTGCGTCCTGTTTGGGCCACACGAACGCGGCGCACCAGGTGTCGTGGACGAGGTTCGCGTGCTTCCAGGGCTCGGACGCGAGAAGCTCAGTCCAACGACGCTCCTTCTCTGCGAGGGCCGCCGCTGTCGAGTCCGGTGCAGCCTCCAAGGCTTCGACCGCGTCTCGAACGTCGCGGAGGTCGGTCGGCGTGCCGAGAGGCAGCAGGCCCTGGCCCGCTCGTTCCTCCTTGTTCCGCTTCTTGAGAGAGGCGACTACCTTGCGGTCATCGCCTTCGAGCGGCTTCCAAGCGTCATCGGGCACCTCGTCGCCCATGATCGCGCGGGTCGTGCCGAGCAGCGCGTTGCCCTGCCGGATGTGTGCATCGAGGAACGTGAGCGGGAGCCCCGGGTCGACCGCCTCCATCCACAGCGCCACCTTGCAGAGCTCGACAGCGAGCGGGTTCAGGTCGACGCCGTAGATGCAGCGACCGACAACTTGACGGAGAGCGTGGCGGTACTCCTCCGGCGTTGGCGTTCCATGGCTCTGCAGGCGCGCCACGCGCTCCGCCACCCGCCGGGCTGCTGCCAAGAGAAAGTGCCCGGAGCCGCATGCGGGATCGACCACGGAGAGTTCGAGCAGGGCCTTGGCAGGACGGCCAGGGTTTCGAGCGATGGTATTTTCGATGACTGGGTCGAGAGCGGACTCGAGGAGTAGCTCAACAAGACTGTCGGGGGTGTAATAGCTGCCCGACGTCTTGCGAGCGTTGCCACGGCTCTCATCCCGACCCGCGAAGGTGAACGTGCGGCCGTCCTGCGTGATCTGCGGAACGAGCTCGAGTAGCCCCTCGTACACGTAGCCGAGCTCATCCGGCCCCATGTCGCGCCAGTTCACCCTTGCGAGGCCCGCAGGTTCCCGGAGCCAGCAGAGCCGGAAGACGGCGCCCAGAAGCGCACGATTGTCGAGCCGCGCGGCATCGAGGTGTGGGCAATGGCTCGATGCAAACAACCCGGCGAGCGCGGGCAAGCCGAGCGCGTCTTCGCCGGTCGCCAGCCCGCGGAACACGATCTTCACGCCTTCCCACAGGTCACCGTGGCGATCATGGGCGGCGCGACGGGCCGAGCGCTCTCGCAACCGCCGTAGTCCGTAGCCGGCGGCATAGCGGTCTTGCACGTCCTTGGGCGTTCCTTTCGGGTGCAAGAGACCCCGCTCCTCGATGGTGAGGAGGAAGATCAGCCGGTAGACCAAACGCAAGAGCTCGCCGAAGTACGCCTTCTTCTTGAGCGTGCCGTCGTGAAGCGACTTTCTCAGCGCTTGGTTCGAGGGGTGGGCCAGGAATCCCTGGCCGAGCACCAGAAGCGCGTCCTCGAATCCTGCCCTCAGCCGCTCGCGTGCTCGCGTCCCTTCCTCACGTGCTGAGGAGCGCCACGTCTCGAGCGGGCAACTCCCAGCGGCCTGCTCCGCCCGTCCCAATCGCGAACGGTGAAGCACGAGCCACGCCGCCGCGAAGTCGGGGTAGAGCTCCTCGTTGAAGATGCGGGCGAGGTCGACCTCGACCCACGCGGGTCGCGTAAGGCTCGCGTTGTCGCGAACAAGGCGGAGGGTCAGCCCGTCCGAGCAGAGGCCCCACAGAGCATCGTCCGAGACGTTCAGGAACTCCTGCGCGAGGCCGAAGGCGCTCCGTTTGCGGTGCTCGTCGCCCAGGTGGCGATGAGGGCTATCGAGGCCAGCAGCCGCCGGCGCGCATACCAGCGGTACACGCCCCGCGGCGTCGATGGCGGTCAGAGGCCACGTGCGGCCTTCGAGCTCGACCGGCTGTCGCCGGTCGTCATCGGACTCGCCCGCGAGAAGGGACTCCGTGCGAACCCGCGGCCTCTCGACGAGGTCATTGAAGCCGAAGGCGTCGCGAAGGAGTGAGACGACGAAGCGCCGCGCAAGCGCGTTCGGCTCGGCCTTCGCCTTTCGCCCCGCCTCGAACTCGGCCCACTGGGCCTGGGCAATCCGCCAATAGCGCCCGATCTCGTCGCGCAGCTCGAGGCCCTTGGGTACACCGTAGTCGGCGGTATCCTGCTGGGGCGCCTTGAGCTGAGCGGCGCGCGCCAGCCAGTCAGCGGCAAGGAGGCCGCCCTCGATAGTGATGGCGTCGAAGGCCAGCTCGGCCGCTCGGGCGGTGCGTTGGGTTCGTCGCGCCATGGTCAGCCCACCTTCGGAAGCAGGACGAACACACCGATCACGTCCGGCCGCGGCAGCGCCTCGACGCGCGCGCTCCGCTCGCGGGTCTCGGCCTTCTCGTCGCGGTAGGCGGCGGCGCGCACGCGCAGATGGTCATCGAGCAGCGCCTCGGCGCGCTGCTTGGCGAAGTGCTCCAGCTCCGCGGAGCGCTCCTCGAGCAAGGTGAGCGCCTTCGCGGCCTCGCGCTCGCGCACGTGCACCGGCACGTCTGCGAGGGGCTGGCCGCTGAGCAGCGCAAGGGCCTCGGTGCTGTCCACGACCTCGCCCGATTGCCCCGCCCAGGCCAGGCCGGTGGCCTCCTCGACCAGGAGCGTGTTCTCCCGGCGCCCTCGGCGGATGACCAGCTGGTGGCGAAGCCGCAGCAGCACCAGCGTGGTTCGGGCGCGTACGGCGTCCGACACCCAGCAGCCCACGCGCCCCAGCACCGACGGCGAGGTCGTGTCACCGTCGCCGTTGAGGCTCCGCTCAAGCAGCGTCTCGGCGAGCACTGCCACGAGGGGGTGGCTGCGCTGCACGGCGCGGCACGGGGGCGGCGTTGGGTAGCGGAAGTCGATACGCAAGGTGCCGGTGAGACCCTCGGCTTCGAGCCGCTCGCGCACCTCTTCAGGCAGCGAAGCGGTGGGCGCCTTGAACCCACGGCGCATGGGCTCGAGCCCGGCGCCGAGTCGGGTCAGGGCACGATCGGTGAAGCGTTTGACGTCGTCGCGACCGCCGATGGCGGCGAGGCTCTTGTGCCACTCGGGCAGCACGTCCTCGGGCTTGAGGCGCCGCTGCGCGAAGATGGTGCGGTTGGCCTTGGCCTTCTCTTCGGCGTTCTTCCAGCCTTCCTCGAAGAGCGCGAGCTGCTTGCGCTCGGAATGAGCCGGCGCGCCCCTGCGGCGAAGGAGCACCGCTTTCAGCAGCGCTTGGGTGAGCGAGTGGCCCTCGTCGGGCACCGGGACGGGCACGCCGAGCTCCTTCCGGATGCGCTCGGCCTTTCGAAGGATCACTTCGAGCACGGCGCCGTCGACCGGGTTGTTGATGCCGTACATCAGCGTCGCACGGACGATGGGGCTGGTCTGGCCGAAGCGGTCCACACGGCCTTCGCGCTGCTCGTGGCGTGTCGGGTTCCACGAGAGGTCGTAGTGGACCACCGCGTCGAAGTACTCCTGAAGGTTGATGCCTTCGGAGAGACAATCTGTGGCGACCAGGACGCGCTGCCCCTCGATCTCGCCGAGCCTCGCGACGCGCTCCTCTCGCACCTCGGGCGGCAGCTCGCCGGTGATGACCTCGACCGTGGCATTCGGCAGCCGCTTGGCGAGGTGCTTGCCGAGGTAGTGCGCGGTGGCGATGTAGCGGCAGAAGACGACGGGGTGAAAGCTGTGGTCCGAGCCGTTCAGCAGCTCGACCACATGGTCGGACACCACCTTGAGCTTCGGATCGCCCGCCTGTCCCGCCAGCTTCTCGGCCTTCGCGACGAGCGCGGCGAGCGCTGGGTCCTCGGTGGCGGCGGGCGGCTCGACGTCGTCTTCGATGAGGCTGTCGACGTCGCCGTCGAAGAGCCGGTCTAGGAGTTCGCCGCGCTCCTCGGGCGACAGTTCCTCGCCCGCACGGGTGCGCAGCGCGAGCACGGCGGCCATCGGGCTCGAGGCCGCACAGCGGAGGAGCGCGAGGGTGCCCCAGAAGTTGAGGCGCTGCTTTTCAGCGTCGCCTTCACCGTCGGCAACGATCTCGGCGCAGTAGTCGAGCACCGCGTTGAAGAACCCGTCCCACTCGCCGCTGAGGCGGTAGGTGAGCTCCTTCGTCTCGCGCTTCGGGAAGAGGTCGGACTCCTGCCACTCCGCGATGTCCGGTCGGCGCCGCTGGACGAAGTGGTTGCCGAGGCGGGTACGCAGGCGATCTCGCTCTGCGCCGATCGCGTCCTGGATGCCCTCGAATGAGCGGTCGAGGAGCCCGAGCAGGCGGTAGAACGCCGCGTCGTCGCCGCTGTGCGGAGTGGCCGTGAGCAGGACCATGTGCCGGTCCGGGGTGTCGGCGAGGCCGCGAAGCAGCTCGTAGCGCTGATGACGGCCCTGGCCGTTGCCCACGCAGGCGTGGGCCTCGTCGACGATCACGAAGTCCGGGCAGTGGTGGAGGAAGTGGGCGCGGCGGTCTTGGCTCTTGATGTAGTCGAGGCTGACGACGGTGTGGTGGTGGACCTGGAAAAGGCTCACGCCGGGCGGGATCGCCCGCTCCAGTCGTTTCGCGCTCGAGGCCGTCACCGCGACCGCCTGCAGGTTGAACCGGGCTTCAAGCTCCGTCACCCACTGCTCGACGAGGTGCGGTGGGCAGAGCACGACGCTGCGCTCGATGTCACCGCGGTCGAGCATCTCACGCAGGATGAGCGCGCCCTCGATGGTCTTGCCGACGCCGACGTCGTCGGCGATGAGTAGGCGCACGGGGTCGAGCTTGAGCGCCATGACGAGCGGCACGAGCTGGTAGGCGCGAGGCTCGACGGCGATTTGACCGAAGCTGCGGAATGGCCCGGCGCCGCGGCGCATCGAGAGAAGAAGCGCATCGCGAAGCAAGAGCGCCGCATCGTGCCCGCCGAGGTGATTCGGGTTTGGCGCGGGGAAGCGCGCCTCTCGCACGGGCTCGGGCTCGAGCTCGAGCGGAAGGTAGATGAGGGTCTGGTCTTCCTCCGAACCGGAGATCGGACGGACACGTAACGTGTCGGTGGAGCTGCCGGCGAGCACCATCCACTCGCGCCCGCGAGCCGAGACCAGGGTGCCTGGACTGAATGCCGCGTCGGTCATGCCTGCCTCCCGAGAACGGCCGCGAGGCGGTCGAAGGTTGAGTTCCACGTCGAACGCTCTCCGAAGCGGATGACCTCGAAGCCCAGGTCGTCGAGCCGAGCCACGATGTCGGCATCCGCCTCAGCAACGAGCACCGCGACGTAGTGCCGTCGCCAGACCAGCGGGACCGATGCCGAACCGACAGTGAGCGGCTCGGCGTCGCTCGGCGGCAAGGCCCGGCGTGACGCCTCCCCAGTCCAGTCCAGCGCTGCCTCCGACGCGTCCGGATCCGGCGCGGGCGGTGGGCTCGTCAGGGGGCCTCGCGCGCGGCCGGAGGCAAGGCGGAGCAGCACCCAGCGGGCGCCCTCGTCACGCCGGTCGATCAGCTCGTGGTCGGGCTGGTTGTAGTACGACATCAGGCAGCGGTAGCAGGCGGCGACGCAGGCAGTTCCCGGCTGGTCGACGAAGTGCGTCGCGCCTTTGGGAAGCGGCCCGTCGTCGCTGATGTCGAAGTGCATGACCTGCAGCGCCTTGCGGGCGACGGCGGCCAGGCTGTCAGGCTCGGCGACGAGACGGATCAGCACACCGGCACCACCCTCGGTCGCCTCGTAGCAGAGGAAGCCGTTCCGCTCGGTGCGGGTGGGCATCGGCTCGGCGAGGATTTCGCCCTCCTCGAGCTGGAACACGGCCTCGATGCCACGCAGCAGCGCGTGCTGGAGCGTAGCAATGCCGGTCTCGGTCAGTGAGTCGTCGAGCGGCGTGAAGAGCAGCGCGTTCTTGCGATCCTGGACGCTCGGCACAATCCACTGCCGGGGTGACGCGGTCGGGTCCTGGTTGTCGTCCTCGTCCTCGTTCTTGGCCCAATACCCGGAGACCGGGTCAATCTTGAAACCGAGCGTCTTCTTGTCGGCGCGTCGACGAAGGCCTTTGTTCAGGCGCGTGATCGTCGCGCCCGGGCCATAGGCGAGGCGAACGATCTCACCGTCCTTGTCCGACGCGGTGGCGTTTCGGACGTCGATGTCGTGGTCACGGACGGCCCACTCGAAGGTCGTCTGCAGCTCGAACCCCTGCCGCTGGCGCTCCTCATCGTTGGCCGTGATTCGCTCGGCCGGCTGGGTGCCGACGTTCTCGATCCGGTAGACGTGGTTGACGATCTCCGCAGTTCCGAGCGAAGCGCCGCAGGCGTGGCACATGGAGGCCTGGTCATCGAAGTGACCGGCGCCGCACTCAGTGCAGATCCGCACCGATTTGGTCGGCAGCTGAACGTCGGGGGTGGCGGCATCCCGTTGCCCCAGCGAGAGCAGCGCCCGTATGACCCGGTAGGCGCGCCCCTCGTGGTAGACGAGGCTGCGAGGCCCGAACTCGGAGAGCGCGAGGAAGCGCGGCCGCTGCAGGTAGGTCTGCCTGCCGCGCCCATCCATCGTCGCCGGAACGTAGGCCATCAACGGCAGGCGCGGGAAGTTGTATCCGGGCAAGAAGCCCTCGGCCGCCAGGTAGCGGTAGGTGTAGAAATCGCTGGACAGGCTGCTCGTGCCGCGCTGCAGAAGGTTGAGCTGGTCAATGGCCTGGGCGTGGCGAACCTGTGCAGCGCGCTTCTCCTGATAGGGCGCCGCGTAGTCGTCCATGGTGCGTCGCGCCGCGTCGCGCTGCTCCTCCGCGGCTGCGAAGAGGTCGCGCCACCGGTCGAACGCCTTGCTGAAGCGATCGAGCGCCGTCGCAGCGATAGAGTCGGCGTAGGTGTCCCGGCCCGTGTACCAGGGCGCCATCTCGAGCGTGAGGTCCTCGGCAACGAGGTCGAGCACCCGGCGGATACGCTCGACTGCGGAGCGAGCGACGCGCTCTTCGCGCATGGCGGCGACGAGGCTTTCGATGAGGGGGCGACCGGGATCCGTGAGGACCAGGAGTTCAGCGATGCTGGCGTCGAGCGGTTCCTCCACACAGGAGAGCCACACGGCCTGGAGATGGCTGTCCACCAGGTCGCGGTTGGCTAGGTCGAGCAGCGGGGCCTTGACCTCGCCGTGCACCATCGCGCGGGGGTCGCGGAAGAAGTACTGGTCGTGCGGGCTCTGCGACGACGAGTAGGTCAGGACCAGGGCGGCTTGGCCGCTACGGCCGGCGCGACCACTACGCTGAGCGTAGTTGGCCGGCGTCGGCGGCACGTTGCGCATGTGCACGACGTTCAGCGCGGAGATGTCGACGCCCAGCTCCATGGTCGGAGAGCAGAACAGGACAGGGAGGAACCGGTTCGCCTCGCCGATTTCGCGCAAGCGCTTGTCTTCTGCCGTGAGTTCCTCGCGCTCCTTCTCTCCGTAGCGGAACCGCTTCTCACGGACCGCGCGGCGCTCGCCGTCGACCTGCGCCGTGTGCTCCCGCGCCTCGAATCCGAAGAGCGGATGGACCTGGGCATCCAGCATCGCCGCGAGGTTCGTGTAGAGGTCGCGGAAGAAGGCATTCTCCGTCGAGGAGCGCACTCCCGGCTCAGGCTCGCCGAGTCGGAAGAGCACGGCCGCATCGTTGAGCCGCCACCCCGGCTGGTCGAAGGGGGTGTTCTCCTCGGACACCAGACCATGCGCGGCGGCTGCCCGAAGGAGGTCTCCGATCAGCGCATCGAACTCCTTGGACTTCACGTTCCGGATGGCGCCGTCGCCGTTCCACAGCCGACTCTCGCGCAGGGTCTTGCCGAGCGCGCTGCGCGAGCCGCCGCTAACGATGAGGTCCATGTCGCGCAGCGAGCTCTCTTTGCGCCTCGGCGCCGTCACCATCATCCAGCGCGATCCCCTCGGCTTCTCATCGCTCCCGAAGCCCCAGGGGGTGCGGATGCGACTGTGGGACCGCGCCACGATCTGCTCGAGGACCATCGAGTCGAGAACCTGACTCTTGATGGCCATCCACTTGCGGAGATGGTCCAACAGCTCGCGGTAGAGATTGACGCGAACTTCAGGTGTGGCGTGCTTCAGCAGAGGGTGAGCGTTCTCGAGCTCCTCTTGATCGGCAGCGAGCGCCTCGATGCCCTGGTACTCGACTTGGACGAGGCCCAGCTGCTCCAGGTTGGGGTTCGTATACCGCCACCCGCGGCGCTGGTCGTACCACACGCGGTACGCGAGGATCTGTCGGAGTGTGGACTCGGCCTCCTGCAGGTTGAAGCCCTTGAGGTTGGGCTCCTGCAGCCACTCGGCACGGACCTCGATGGCTACACGGTCGAATCCGAGGGCCTTCTTCTGCGCGGCACCGATTTCATCGCTGCGTAGGCCGCGTTCACCGGCGGCCTGCAGCGCCCCCAGGAAGCCAGCTCGCACCAGGCTCACGAACAAGAAGTCGTTGAAGTGCCCCGCCTGGAGGGCCGCATCCTGACGGTTGTCGGTGAAGCCGAGGAGCTTGCGGGTGAACTGCTCGAGCCCCGACTGGTCACCATGCATCCAGCGAAGCGCGCTCGCGACGAGCACGGTCGTTGCCGAGCTTCGACCTTCGGCCGACAGCGACGCGAGCCGTGTACGATCGCGGGCTGCGCCGCCTTGCGTGTGTCCGCAGCGGAGGCAGAAGCGGAACTTGCCGGGAATGAACCAGGCCCGTGCGCCCGCGCCCAACCGGCCATCGGGAGCGACGTGGAGCTTCGTCAGACGAGCTCCGCGGTAATAGGGCTTCAGCCGCGGATTGCCCCCCGCGTCGTACTCGATCCACGTCTCGGGGTAGTCCTCGTCGCGGTCATCGAACGAGAAGTCGGCGTCCCCGAGAGGATGCAGCGTGACGAAGCCGAACTGCTCGCGCTCGTCGCCAGCCCCTTCAGAGGGATCATCAGCGTCGGCGGCGGGGGGCGCATCGTCGATGCTACGAGCAAGAACAAGGCGCTGACCGCTCTCGTCGACCAGCCGAACCGGGTGGTACTCGTGACCGCACTCGCGGCAGAAGTGGACCGGATACAGTCGCTTCTCGGGGTGGCTCGGCAGGAACTGCTGCCCGTCCACCGTGACCGTCCGTTGCCCGGCAGGCTCGAGCGTGGCGTAAGCATGCCCCGCTCCGGAGATGAACTGGTGGAGTTTGAAAGCGAAGAAGCTGCGCGGGCTCGCCCCCTCGACCGAGGCGCGGTCCTGCTCCGGTACGCTCGAGATGAGGAGCAGGTCGCGAAGCGCAGCGCGGCACGCGGCCTGCGGGCGGCCAGCGTCGACTGCCAGCGCCGTGACCGCCTCAGTGACCGTCATCGGTCGCGCTCGAACCCACCGCTGATCGACATCTGAGAATGTGACGCCGAGCCGCGTCTCGACCCAGACCGCCAAGGGGTGCGTGGCAAGGTCCGTGTTGGTGATCGTCGGCGAGATCCCGGCATCGATGGCTGCGCCGAGCGCAGAGGTCACCGAGGTGGAGCTCGCCGTTGGGTCTGTGATCCTCTCGAGCGTCTCGACGATGACGTTGCTCTCGGGGATCGGAACCGAGAACAGCTTTGAGGCCACCCGTGCAACGACCCGGCTCTTGTCCTCGATGGAACCTTCGCTCGCCATCGTTGCGGACGTGCCGATGCACTGCAGCTTCTGAGGCCGAAGGCGCTCGCGAACACGCCGCACGAGCAGCGCCACGTCTGCTCCCTGGCGGCCACGGTACGTGTGCAGCTCGTCGAGGACGAGGAAGCGCAGGCCAACACAGTTGTCAATGACCCGCCGATCGACCTCTTCCTGCCGCGTCATGAGCAGCTCGAGCATCATGAAGTTGGTCAGCAGGATGTCGGGCGGGTTGTCGGCGATGCGCTTACGTTCTTCTGCATCCTCCTGACCCGTGTAGCGTGCAAACGTGATGGGCGGCGCGCCCGCCACGTTGCCGACGAACTTCCACAGCTCTTCGAGCTGAGAGTTCGCCAGTGCATTCATCGGGTAGATGATGATCGCGCGTGTGCGGGCTTGGCCGCTCTTGCGCTTCTCGGCGAGCACGCGGTGAACGATCGGGATGAAGAAGCACAGCGACTTGCCCGAGCCCGTGCCGGTGGTGACGATGTAGCTCTCGCCCGCCTCGGCTAGCGCGATGGCCTGCTCCTGGTGCTTGTACAGCGTGAGCGGCGTGCCCTTGACCTGAAAGATGTCCGCGCAGATAGGATCGAGCGCGCCGCCGTCCACGAGACTCTGGATGTCGGTCGAGCGCTTGTAGCTTGGGTTGATCTGGATGAGCGGCTCGGGCCAGTACCGCTCCTCCGCGTAGATCGCCTCGACCTGTGACCGAATGTCGGGCGCGTGGATCGTCGTGAACGAGGTCGCGAAGCGCTTGTACTCGTCGATGACCGAGTCGCGCAGTGCGAAGATGTCGAGCGCCGGACCGCTGCCTCCGCTGCTCATCGCTCGCCTCCCTCGTCGTTCAGACCCTCTGCGGCGCCGCCGGCCTCAATCCACGCGTCGACCTGCGATAGTTTGAACTTCCACAGGCGCCCGACGCGGTGTGCCGGCAGGCACTTCGACTCGATCCAGCGGTAGACCGTGTCCTTGGCGATGCCGAGGTGCTTGGCGACCTCATCCACCGACACCCAGGGCTCTTGCTCGTGCATTGACCGGCTCCAGCAGGGCGAAAGACGCAGACTCTCGCTCGCGCCCACTGCGGACGCGGCGCCACCCTATCACGCTCTACGGGGAGCGCTCAAGCGCGACGAAGATCGGCGACGCTCGGTGAGCGTCGGCTGGTCGGCCTAGGTTGGCGCTCGAACCTACCCCGCCACCGCCCCGCAGCTCCGCCCACAGCGCCCGCTGGTCGTCCCAGACCAGGCTCTCGAGCAGGCGCCGTAGGGTCCGCTCGGTGATCGGCTCGCGGCCGGCGGGGTACTCGAGGGCGAGGACCTCCTCCTCGATGTCGGGGGCGAGGAGGAGCAGGTTCATCAGCTGGGTGAGCCGGGCGCGGGTCAGGCCGTGGTGGCGGGCGACGTCGGCCTGATCGGCGTAGCGGCCGGCGTCGATCTCCTCGGCGATCCGGTGGGCGAGCGCGAGGTGGCGGGCGACGGTGGCCGGGTGGCGCTGGGCGAGCTGCTGGCGGCGCCGCGCGGCGCGGTCCATGCGCTCGTCGTGAGCGCGGCGCAGCGCGAGGGTCTCGGTCCGCTGCTGGCGCTTCGGGCGGAAGGTCAGGGTCTCGGTGGTGCCGCTCATGCCGGCGTCTCCTCGGTCGCGGCGACCTCGGGCGCGGCGTCGCCGGCGGCGTCGAAGGGGCCGCCGAGGTCGTGGAAGACGATGTCGAGCTTGCCGGCGGGCTCGTTGACCACGACCTTTTCGACGAGGATGAGCACCAGCTCCTGGCGCTCGGCGGCGTTGAAGGCGGCCCACGCCTCGTCGAAGACCTCGAGGATGCGGATGGTCTGCGTGACCTGCTCCGCCGCGCGCTGGAGCGCCTGCATCTGGGCGTCGAGCTGGGCGATGCGGGCGTGCACGGGCTCGAGCTCGGCCTCGATGGCGCCGATGCGCTCGGCGAGGAGGTGGCTCGCGCGGCCGCTCGCCTCGTGGCCCAAGCTGCGCATCAGCTTGTCGGCCTCGGCGCGCAGGGCCAGGCGCGTGGCCTCGGCCTCGGCGCGCTGCTCCTGGATGCGCGCGGCCATGCCGGGCTCGGCGACGCGCATGCGCTCGGCGATCTGCGCGCGCATCGACCGATCGGCGCAGACGTGGCGCACGCGGGAGATGACCAGCTCCTCGACCTCGGGGGCCGAGAGGCGCGGGTGCTCGCAGCGGTCCTCGGTCTTCCGCGCGCGGTTGCGGCAGGCGTAGTAGCGGTAGACCTCGCCGCTGCGGCCCTTGCCCGCCGTGGTCGTCATCGGCTGCCCGCACAGGCCGCAGTGGAGCAGGCTCTGCAGCAGGTACTCGGGGTTGCGCCCGCCGGCGGGGGCCGCCGCGGCGCCCGCTCGAAGTAGGCGCGTCCGTGTACGCGACCGTCGCCGAGCTGCGCGCCGAGGGCGTGACAGTCGCGCAGGCCGACGACGCGCGCCTCGCCGCGCTCATCGACGCCGCCACCGCCGAGATCGACCGCGTCACGGGCTGGTACTTCGAGCCCCGCGACGCCCGGCTCGTCCTCGACGGCCGTGGCGCGCCCACGCTGGAGCTGCCCGTCCCGCCCATCCGGCTCGACGAGCTCCTCGTGGGCGGCTCGCCGGCGTCGCTCGATCCGGCCGACCTCGTCATCGTCGGCGCGCCGATCCAGGCCGGCTTCGACGGGCCGCGCCTGACCCGGCGCTTCGGGTTCTTCCCTCGCGGGCGCGGCAACGTCGTCGCCGCCGGCCGCTTCGGCTACACCGAGCCGGACGGGACGCCCGAGGGCCGCGTCCCCGCGCCGATCCGCCGGACCTGCGCGCTGCTCGCGCTGCGCTGGCTCGCGCCGCTCGCCGACGACGCGGCCTTCGACGCCCGCAACCGCTGGCGCGTCGTCGAGGAGCGCACCCGCGACCAGAGCTACAAGCTCGCGGCGCCCGGGACCTCGACGGGCCCCTTCGGCGACCCGGAGCTCGACGCCATCCTGCTCCGCTACCGGCGCCCGGCGCCGCTGGGGGCGGCCTGATGCGCGGCCGGCTCATCTTCCCGTTCCTGGCCGAGCTCCGCCGCCTGGACACGGCGGCGATGGCCGCAGGTGATCCGGACGGCGCGGGCCCGCTCGTCTCCGGCTTCGACCTCGACTTCAAGGAGCCGGTGCTCGTCGACCGCGACCGCGACGGCGACGGCGTCGCCGAGCGCGAGCGTATCGAGCTGCCGCCGATCCGCGTGCCGTGCCAGGTCGAGCCCAGGGTCTTCGAGGACCTGCGCCTGCTCGCGAGCGGCGACTCACCCCGCTCGGACCTGAGCCTCGTGTTCCACTTCCGTGACCTCGAGCGCCTCGACCTCGTGGACGCGGCGACCGGCGACGCGCTCATCCGTCCCAACGATTGGCTCGCCGGGCTCTACGACCTTGGAGGACTACTCGTCCAGGCCATCCGCACGCCGCCCGGGCTCTTCGTGACCCAGGCGCAACCGCGCGGGTTCGGGCTGGGCCGAGGCCAACCCCACCGCAACCTGCTGCTCGTGACCTTCGAGGCGCGGCAGCTCGCGCCCACGAGGGTCGAATGAAGCACCTGCTCGCCACCATCACCTTCGCCGCCACGCTCACCGCCTGCGGCCCCTTCGCCGTCTGCACGCCGAACGAGACCCGCTGCACCGGCACGCCGGTGGAGGTCTGCGACGCGGACGGCCAGTGGGACCTCGCGGAGGACTGCGCCGCGGTCTCCGGCGACGAGGAGCCGCTCTGGATGTGCTGCCCCGTGCCCGCCGACGAGCTCGGCCCGGCGGGCCACGCCTGCCTGCCGGCGGCCGACGCCTGCCCGGCGGAGGGGGAGTGACCATGGCCACCCAGCCCACCCCCGCACAGGTCACCGCGCTCTGGGACGCCATGCGCGCCCGCTACGGCACTCGCATCGTCGACAAGTCAAGCGCCGCCGAGATGAAGCTCGTCGGCTGGTTCCTCGAGCGCATCGGCGTGCTCGACCAGGCCACGTTCCTCGAGCGCTTCACGACCACCATCGGGCGCCGCATCTACGTGCCCTTTACGCCGGGAACGCCGACCCCGCGGCACAGCCTCTGGAGCCAGCTCGTGATCTGCGTGCACGAGCACCAGCACGTCGAGCAGCTCGTGCGCGACGGGGCCGTGGCCTTCTCGCTGCGCTACCTCGCGAGCCCGGCGGCGCGCGCCGCCTACGAGGCCGACGCCTACCGCTGCAACCTCGAGCTGCACCACTGGCACACGGGCCAGCTCCCGAGCCCGCGTGAGCTGGCCGAGCGCCTGCGCAGCTACGGGGTGCGCGACGCCGACATCGACGTCGCCGAGACCACGCTCATCGCCGCCGCGCGCACGGTGAAGGCCGGCGGCATCATCACGCCGGCCGCCAAGTTCGCGATCGCCTGGCTGCGCGAGCACGCGCCCGAGCTCGAGCACCGAGGTGTGGCGTGACGGCGGTGACCAAGACCGGCGACTGGCGCCGGGCCCGGGCGCTGCTCGCCGCGGGGCCGCTCCGGCTGAAGGCCGCGATCGGCCTGGCGCTGCAGCAGGAGGCCGAGGCCCTACGCCGCGAGATCGTCCAGGGGCTCACCCGCCAGGCACTGGGCGGCTCCCCGCTGGCGCCGCCGAAGGAGACCACGCTCGCGGCGCGCCGCCTCAAGGGCTTCGGCGGGAGCAAGTCGCTCATCATGCGGGCCGACCTGCGCAACGGCATCGCCACCATCGTCCGCGGAGACGAGGCCTTCGTGGGCGTACCCCGCACCGCCCGCGGCAAGGACGGCCAGAGCCTCGCCAACGTCGCCGAGATCCAGGAGTTCGGCTCGGCGCCGATCGTGAGCCCGATGACCGACGCCATGCGGCGCTTCGTCTTCGCCGTACTCCGCGAGGCCGGCGAGCCCGTCGGCGGCGGCAAGGGCGTGGTCGTGGTGCAGGTGCCGGCGCGGCCCTTCCTGCGGCCGGCCTTCGAGCGCTTCAAGCCGGGCGCGCAGCGGCGCTTCCTGGCCCGCGTGGCCGCGCACAGCGGCATGGGAGGGGTGTGATGGCGGCGCCGACCCTGAGCAGCGTCACGCCCGCCAGCGGCCCGACCAGCGGCGGAGACCTCGTCCGGCTCGTCGGCCTCGACTTCGCGCCGCAGCTCGCGGTGCGCTTCGACGCGGCCGGCGTCCCGGTGCCCGGTGAGCTCGCCACGTTGCCGAGCGCCTACCGCTTCGTCCGCGGCCCGCTCGTCGCGGAGGCGACCGTCACGCGGCTGGTCCGCGCGCTGCTGCGGATGCTCAAGGCGCAGGTCGCCGAGAAAGCCACGATGACTGTGGCGCTCGACTACGACGACACGCCTGACGACCAGCTGCGCGTGGTGCCGCTGGCGAAGCTGCCCGCGCTCGTGCTGTCGGGCCCGCCCGTCCGCGACAGCCGCTTCTACGCGACGAACGTCCCGCACGAGGACGTGGTGGCCGGCGTCCTCGGCCCCGAGCTCCGGCGCCGCCGCCCGGCGTTCACCGTCGACCTCGCCTTCGCGCTGACCGCCGCGTCGGACCGCACGGCCGAGCTGCTCAACCTCATGGCCTCGGTCGCGTCGTTCCTGAACCGCAACCGCTGGCTCGTGCTGCCGCGCGACCCGGCGCGGCCCGAGCTCGGGCGCATGCGCTGGGAGATGGACCCGGAGGGCGACTTCCGCACGAACCTCCACGGCCAGGGCGACGTGCGCGTCTTCACCTGCGGCTTCGTCGTCCGCGGCTTCGACCTCGACGAGGGCCTGCCCATGGACCTCGGTAAGGCGGTCGCCGAGGGCGGCGCGGAGCTCTCCACCGTCGCCCACGGAGGTGCCGTGTGAGCCTCACCCTGATCAATCGCAGCGGCCGCTGCCTAGCGCTGAACCTGCCGCACGCCGAGGTGTGCACGGAGGCGCGCGGCTTCTGCGTGACGCTCCCCGGCCGCCCCCCGCGTCGCGTCGCCGGCTCGATCACGCTCCCCGCGGGCCAGGCCCTCACCGACCTGCCCGACGCGCTGCTCGGCGCCGCCGCGGTGCGTGCCCTCGCGCGCAGCGGCGACCTCGAGGTGCGCCACGCCCCCACCAAGCCCAGCTCGAACGAGCCGCGCTAGCCCGGCGCCCCGGCGTCCAAGCGAGCTCGCCGCAAGCGAGGACGGTCCCGATGAGCGCCCAGCTGCTTTCGTCCAAGGTCGTCGTCGTCGAGGAGGAGCCCCGCGTCCGCGGGATCCCCTCGGTGCCCACCTCCGTCGCCGGCGCCGTCGGCATCACTGAGCGCGGCCCGATCGGCGTCCCCGTGCTCTGCTCGTCGCTCGAGGAGTTCGAGGCGACGTTCGGCGGCTTCACGCCGGACGCCGACCTCGCGCTCGCGGCGATGGGCTTCTTCGAGAACGGCGGCACCCAGCTCTGGGTCGTTCGCACCGTCCACTACGGCGACGTGCAGGACCCGCTCAGCCAGACCGCCCTGCGCGGCTCGGCGACGCTGCTGGCCGACACCGCGGTCCCGACCCCGGCGGAGCTACTCGGCGCGCCGGTGGGCCGCGTGTTCGTCCAGGACGGCGACACCCTCGTCGTTTCCGTCGATGGCGGGGCGCCGGTGACGGCCACCGTCCTTGCGACGCGCGCCGAGCTCGCGAGCGCGGGCGTGTTCCCGACCGGGTTCGCCGGCGGTGAGGTGCTCGAGCTGCGCGTGATGGGCATGGACCAGACCGTCACCTTCGACGCCGCCGACCAGAGCGTCGAGGAGGTGGCCGCGCGCATGAACGCGCAGCTCTCCCTCGTCAGCGTCAGCGTGGACGCGGGGCAGCTGCGGATCCGCACCGACCTGGGCGGCACCGACGTCGGGCTCGAGGTCGCGGGCGGCGACGCGAACGTGGTCCTGGCGTTCGGGCGAGGTGCTCGGCGGCGGCAACGTCGCGATGTCCGCCGAGGCCACGCCCGACGCGCTCGCGGGCATCGTGGCGGCCGCGATCCCCGGGCTCGTCGTGGACGTCGTCGCGGGCGCGTCCCGCTCCGCACCGTGAGCACCGGCGGGCTCGCCTCGCTGCAGGTGCAGCCCGAGTCCACGCTCGATGAGCGGCTCGGCCTCGACAACCTCGTGCGCACCGGCAGCGACGGCGGCGCCGCGGCGGCGCTCCTGGTCGAGGGCAAGGACCCGGGCGCCTACGCGAACCGCCTGGAGGTCGAGGTGCGCCCGCCGACGAGCGGGGAGGCGGAAACCTTCGACGTCGCGGTCGTCGAGGACGGCGTCTACCGCGAGGTCTTCGCGGACCTGACGATGACGCCCGGCGCCGCCCGCCACGTCGAGGCGGTGATCAACGCGCCGCGGGGCGGCTCGGCGCTCGTGCGCGTGACCGACCTCGCGCTGCCCGGCGCGCCCGCGCTCGGCGTGCAGACGGCCGGGCTCGCCTCGGGCGACGGCGGCCTCACGGGCCTGACCGACACCGACTTCATCGGCTCAGAGGTCGGCAAGACCGGCCTCCCCGCGCTCGACACCATCCAGGACCTGAGCCTCCTGCTGGTTCCCGGGCGCGCCACCGCGGCGGTGCACAACGCGATGGTCGCCTACTGCGACGGCCCACGAGAGGGCCTGGTGTTCGCCATCCTCGACGCGCCGGCCGGGCTCGGCGCGGCGGGCATCGTCGACTACGTGCTGAACACCGCCGCGCTCGGGAACCTCAGCGAGCACGCCGCGATCTACTGGCCGCACGTGAGGTGCTCAACCCCTCGCGCAGCGTGTTCGGCTCGAGCGACCAGCTCGTCGTGGCGCCCTCGGGCATCATCGCCGGCGTCTTCTCGCGCACCGACGGCGGGCGTCCGGGCGGCGTGTACGACCCGCCGGCGGGCATCGACAAGGGCCGGATGTTCGGCGTGCTCGGCTTCGAGACCGACGAGGTGCTCGAGGAGCGCAAGCGGGACCTCGTCTACCCGAAGCGCATCAACCCGCTGACCACCGGCCCCGGCCTGCCGCGCGACATCGACGGCTCGCGCACGCTCAAGGGCGACGGCAACTTCCCCTACGTCGCCGAGCGCCGCGGCGTGAGCTTCATCGAGCGCTCGCTCAAGCAGGGCCTGCAGTTCGCGCGGCACAAGAACAACACCGAGGGCCTGCGCGCCCAGGTGCGCCGGACCATCACCGCGTTCCTGCTCACGCAGATGAACAACGGCGCCTTCCGCAGCCGCGAGCCCGACAAGGCGTTCTTCGTCGACGTCTCGGACACGCTCAACACGCCGACGGTGATCTTCGCCGGCAAGCTCATCGCGCGGGTGGGGCTCGCCACGAACAAGCCCGCCGAGTTCATCATCCTCCGCATCAGCGAAGACACGCGGGCCCTCGAGGCCGAGCTGGCGGCTGCGGGCGCGTAAGGAGGACGACCCATGACCGTCATCGGCAACCCCCGCAGCTTCCACAAGAAGTTCAAGTTCATCGTCGAGATCGACGACGTCGGCCACGCGGGCTTCCAGAAGTGCAGCGAGCTCTCGGTCGAGGTCGCGAACGTCCAGTACTTCGAGGGCGGCTCGCTCATCCCGAACAAGAGCCCCGGCCGCCTGACCTTCGCCGACGTCACGCTCGAGCGCGGCGCCACCCAGGACCGCGACCTCTTCGACTGGTTCCAGGACGTGGCGATCACCTCGAGCGGCCTCGACCTCACCAAGCGCAACCTCGACATCGTGCAGCAGGACCGCGACGGCACCACGCTGCGACGCTGGTCGCTCTCGCGCGCGTGGCCCGTAAAGTTCGTCGCCGGCGACTGGGACAACGAGAGCGACGAGAACGTCATCGAGTCGGTGACCCTGACCTACGACTTCGTCGAGCTGGTGCAGTGACCCTACTGCTGCGGGTCGGATCTCGCAGCAAGCGGAAGCTCCGGGATAGCGTCAGTCCGCCAAGGCTGAGACTCCTTCATCCACGCACGAGCTTCTGTGGCGAAGTTGCGAAACTTTGGATCCCGCCAGAGCTTGTCGAGCTCCTTCGGCTTCGCCGTTGTGAGCAGTTTCCCCGTCCCATCGGTGATCTCGCCCGTGTACGGGTCGAGAACGACGCTGTGATCCTCTTGGTCATGGCCGTGCGGTGCCGGGCGATTCGAGTCGGCATCCGTCTTCTTGAAGTCCCAACGGCGACGGGCGATCGAGAATGCAGGTATGAGATGGAGGATGCCCTCCTCGTCACTGGCGCTCGCGCTTCCCTCCGCAGCGTCCCCCATCTCACGGCGCAGGTCCTCGGCCTCTACGCGTGTGACCGCGGATTCGCCGTCGATGCGACGAGAGCGCCCGACCAGCTGTTCCGCGATCTCCCCCTTCAGCGTTTCTGGAAGGTCTGCCTCTTGGACAAGCGCCACCAAATGCAGGTACGTCCACGCTTGACGGAGGTACTCCGAGTCGATGGCTCCAGCGTCATGCAGGCCAGAAAGATCCAAGACGACACGGTCAAGCCAGACGGTCTCTGCACCGGGTAGCGGGAACCAGGGGAACCTTCTGAACATCTGACGTCCTTCGGGGCTTCGGGACGCTGGGGCTCGCTAACGTCCCAGCCGACTACGATCGAAGCTCTACTCCGATGGAGGCCGCGCCGTCGAGCGCCGTCCTCCGACGACCCGTCGCATCGGAGGCGCGCATGCCCCACGTCATCACCTGTCCCTCGGGGCTCACCGGCCGCGTCCGCGGCATGAAGGTCCGCGAGGAGCGGATCCTCGCCGACCGCAAGCTGGCGAAGAGCGGCACCGAAGTTCCGTACTACCGCTGCACCCGGACCTACAAGCTAGGCTGGAACGCCTGCCCGCTGAAGCAGGTGAATGCGGATTGGATCGAGCGGAGAGTGGAGACGATGCTCAAGGAACTGAGCGCTTCACCCGATCTTGTGGAGAAGGCCGTCTCTGCTGCCAACGCATCGAGTGCCGAGCAGGCGGCGCCCCTTCGAGAGAAGGAGCGTGCGCTGCAAGAGCGCCTGCGGGAGGTCAAGCTCAAGCTCAAGAACCTGGTCGAGATCGTCGCCTCCCAAGGCCCTTCCGCCTTCGACTCCTTCCGGGAGTCAATCGCCCAGGGCGAGAAGGAGCGAGCGCATGTGGGGGCAGAGCTTGCCCTCCTCCGCGAAGAAATCGCCCGGCTCACGACGAAGCTGGTGGATCCGGAGCGGGCGGCGACGGTGCTGCGCAGCTTCTACCTGCTCTTCCACTTGGCGACGCCGGCAGAGAAGAGGGAGCTGCTGCATCTGCTGCTCAAAAAAATAGAGTTCCAGGGGAGAGACAAGCCCATCACCCTGGAACTCTTTGACCTGCGCAGCCTCGAACACGACGGTTCGAAACTACGCCCTGATTGGCTCCGCGAAGGCCGGATTCCTCGAACCTGGAGATTCGCCAAATATCTCGATAGTTTTGCGGATCTTCGAGCCGTTGAGAACCGCCCCCTTCGTCGCCAGCGCGCGGCAGACCGGTACCTCGCCGTCATGGCCCGCCAATCCCGGCATCTCAAGGGCAGACCTTGCCCGCCGATGTGGCGTCTCGCGGGCAGCTGTGACCCAGGCGCTCCGCCTTCCCATCGGCGCGCCTCCAGCCCCAGTTACGATCAAAGGTCCCCGGTCGAGCTAGGCTCGCGTCCGAAACGGCAAGAGCCCCCGACTGCCCCTCCGATCACAATCCCTCAACCAAGTTCGCAAACCAACGCGCCCTTTTCTCGCCCGCTCAGAGAAAGCACTGTGCCCGGGCAAGCCTCGCCCTATCATGGGCCCTCTCGCTAGGCGCGACACGAACCGCTGCTCCCGCGTTAGGCTGGCGCAGGTCTCCGGACAATCCTCTCTTCGATCGGAAGTGGCCCGTTCGTTGTCTTCGCCTCGGGGTCGACAATCCAGCAAACGCCCTTAATGGCAGTGCCAGGCAAGAGATGATGGAATATTCCGGTCGCGTCGACCTCCACAGTATTCTCGTATCTTCCAAACAAAAGCGCGGAAAATGCGACCTTATCCCCCACAGAGATCAGCGCCAAGAGGTGCTCGTCTCCGCCCGGGCGCACGAGCTGAGTCAACGGCGATGCCGAATCTTCTTGGCCGACGCCAGCCTGTCCACGCAACAGACTTCGCTCGCGTTTCCTCGAATCGTTCTCGTGGAGAAACTCCCGAAGGAGAGCTGCACCGGGCGACGAGACGTAGGTTGCGTCGAGCGTAAGACACGCCAATCCGAGCGCCATCTTGGCAATCTCTCGATGCCATGCAACCACACTAATCTGGTTCTTGATACGAAGAGAAGCTCCCTCCGCGATCACCGCATTTGCGAGCTCAAGCTCGTACGCAGAATGGAGCGAAGCATCATTGATTATCGGCAAGCCCGGGAACTTGCGCCTGATTACGCGTCGCACGAGATCCATCATTTCGGGCTTGGTGTGGTCTAGGCCAACGGCAAGTCGTCGCACCCCGTCGCGGCCGTCGATTACAAAAATATAGGCGCCGCCCTCCAACAGGAAGACGCCGGTCTTTTCGGGGCGATCCCAGATAAGCTCGCCCATGAACGTCGTTGGTCGCTTGCCGCGATGAGCAACACCTGCCAGCATCCGCGCCGACTCGATAAACCAGTCACGACAGAACGGCAAGCCTACATTGTCTCCCATGAACGAATTGCATTTCTTGCAGACCCGATCAGTTAGAGTCACATTTCGACTTCCACCAATACAGGATGGAACGATGTGCTCGTCGGAGGATTCAGAAGCATCCTTGAGAGAACCGCAGTAGAAACATGTAAATTCGCCCATACTATGTCCCTTGAACGTTTTTACTTCCATAATGGCACGATATCGGTGCGCTCTGGGGGACGCTGGCCATCAGCAAAACAGCGCAGAAGGATTCCACGAACAATTCGGTACGACGCATCCATGTCGGCCGCCACGGGAGTCCGCCCCGCGTGCGCAGCACTCCCTCGAGAGAAATACAGTCTCGTCACCTCGTTATACAGTCGATCGCCATCGCTTCGATTGAGCCCGAGATACGAGCGAATGCTGTCGGCAAGTTTGGCACCAACGCTGGTTCGGCCCGGTCGCATCAGCGTTTCCGCCGCGGTCCAAAGTGCCAGCATTTGGGCCGTCCAGCTCGGAAGCCACCACATACCGTCCGCCAGGCTGAACGCCCGGAACACGTCGTCATCCTGCAACAGGACGCTTGCTGAGCCCAGAAAATGCCTAAGCCTTTCAACGAAATCCGGCGTGATAGAGACGCTTCGGCCAGACCAATTCGGGACAGTCTCAAGGCTCAGAATGGTCGTATCAAGTTTGCTATTGGGCACTGCATTGAATGGCTGACTCGAAAGGATCGGCATGCACACCGGCGCCCCGCCAAGCAATCTTATCAAAGAGGCAACACAGCGAACGGTATCCAGTCGATCTAGAGCAAATGGTCGTGCATCGGCGGCCAGAAAAACTTCAACTTCGACCGTTTCGGCAATGCCACCTCCATCGGCAGCGTGCCACGGAGCAGGGTGCGCCGATCGAGGTGCCGGCGGTGGCGCGAATGCTACCATTGCAGGCGCAAAAACATACGCGTAGGACCGTCGAAGCTCAAGCCCCGGCAATAGCTCGACCGCCTGACAATGCAGGGAAGCACGAGCTAGGCCACCGTACAGCGCAGAGTTCCGATGATCAAAGCTCGGTCGCGGAGGCGGCACGTACGTACCGTCTATCATTCCCCTCAGGTCTGCGATTTTTTTACTGAACCCTTTTGAGTCCATTCACGCTACTCCTTCGGCGCTTCTCGATCGGGACAAGGCGCTTAATGTTTACGAAGCTCAGCTCGCGCGCCCTCAACAGTGGAGTTTCGAATTCTCCCTAGGAGATGAATGCTTGATATCCAGCCTGGAGCCCGTCCAGGAACGTCCGGATTCATCGGCGCGTTGGTGACCCTCCTAAGTGGGCCCTTCGTGGCCTTCTCAAGCTTGTTGGCAGAACACTCGCACCGAAGTGCGAGCGTACTCAGGTCGTCGATCCACCTGTTCATCCGGCCCCCCGGCGATTCGGTTCGGCGATACTTCGAGGTCCCCATCCCTGCCGCGGGACGGCTTTCGGAGTTTGCTAGGTAACACCCGAGCACGAGGTGTTCAACCTTCGCCTTTTTCTCTGAATGCCACGATCACCTTGGCGAGTTCACGCACCAGGTCGACGTCGCCAGGGCTAGCGTTTGAGAGCTGACGCACAAGGGCGTCTAGAGCGGCGGCCTTTCTGGTCCGACCTGTGCCGAGCTCGAACAGGTCCTTCAAGGCTACCCCCATCGCTTCCGCGACCCGCTCCAGGGTCTTTAGAGAGGGAACGGTGCTCCCCCGCTCCAGCCGGCTGATGGTCTCGGGGGCGACCTTGGCGCGCTCCGCCACGGCCTCCTGGGTCAGCCCGGCGGCCTTTCTGTAGCTGGCCACCTGACGGCCCAGGCGCCTCTCGACATCGCTCGCCATGTACGGCTCCGAAAAGGCAAGGAGCCGACCAAGGTTCACCAGTCCTATCCAGGACTCAGGTGCCTGGCTTGGGAACTTTATATAGACGTAATTTGCCTAGTCCATTAGGGTCTATCTCCGTAATCCGTCGAAATGTCGCCGGCTTGACGCAGGCGACAGGGGGAGATCGAGATGGCCGTCCAGATATCGAATCGCAAGCTACTGGTTGTCCTATTGGCGTTCTTAGTGGTCGGAGCTTGGGCCCACACTTCAGGGCTCTTGGGATTCGGCGGAATCGCCGTGAACGTGCTCCTCGGTGCCTTTGGCGTTGCCTTGCTGTTCCCGAACGCTCGAACACGCCTCTGGGGCGTCATTGGCCGGCCCGTTCCTCTGAAGGCACCGATCGTAGCCGCCTTGACGATCCTGCTCCTCTCTGGGTCCGGAATGCTCGGCTCTTTCGCCGCTGTGGAGAGGGCGGCTCAGGAGCGTGCAGCAGAGGTCCAGCGAGAGGCTGAGCAAACGCGCGCTTTCGAGACGGCTCTAGCTCGGGCCCGTGAGCTCAGCGACGGCCAGGACGCGATCGGTGCCGTTCAGGAGTACACGAAAGCGGAGCGCCTCGGCATCTTGCCACCCGAGGACGTGATCCGCTTCGGGAAGGCGCTCGTTTCCCTCGCGGGGGCCCAGGAGAGCGAGGAGAAGCTGGACGAAGCTGCATCGATCCTCCGAAGGGCCAAGAGCAAGATCCCGGATGACCCGGCGATAGAGGCCGCGCTGACCCGCGTATCAACTGCCGCCAAGGCTCGTGCAGAGGAGCGGGCCAAGGAGCACCTGGCCCTCCAAGAGGCCTGCGTCGATGACGCAATCCGACAGGCAAAGGAGTTTGCCCGGAAGGCGGATCGGATCGCTGCCAAGCCGGCTGACCTCGCGAAGGCCGCACGTGACCTTGAAACGCTCGCGACGGATCTAGCGAAGGAGATCGAGAACGCCAAGCAATGCGCCAAGGAGGCGGCCAAGGTTGATGGGACCGGTCAAGTCGGACGCGACACCGACGACAAGATCGCCGCGCTCCATGCGGACCGAGAGCGGATTGCCGCGAGGGCCGCAAAGGCGGAAGCCGACCGGAAGGCGGAGCGCTTCGCGAAGCTGGCGAAGGAACTGGGCTCCATCGGGGCAGGGCGGGCCTTGATCGTGAGAGTGGAGCAAGACGCCCGCGATACCAATACGGCGAAGATCACGGTGTCGAACGCATGGCACGGCAGGCCCCACCAAATTCGCCTACAGGACGCACAAGCGCTCTGGAAGGTCTGGTCCCAGATCAACTACCCGGTCAAGCCCGATCACACACGATTGAAGCTGGTTGACCTGATGGGCAACGAGGTCGGAGGGTCCCGAGTCTTGGGCGGTTCGATGATCTGGGTCAAAGACTGAGCCTTCTGCAGGCCCCCGCGGCTTCGACTCCAACTCCACCAGGCCCATGGAAAGGTTCGGGAACTCAGCGCCTATCGGGCAAAAGTGTGCCAGCTCTGCTCTCATTCGGCCGGTCCCCTTTCGCCGATCTTTTCGGCAGCTCTGAGCCCGACTTGCCGGCGGTCGTCAGTTTGGAGGAGACGGCAGCCGCGACGCCCACGGTACAAAGCCCGGGAGGGTTTTCCACCAAACTTGTCGCCAGAAACCGAGCGGTTCCAAGAGGACCTTGGTCGAAGCGCCGAGCACTGCGGTAGCAGCAGTTACAGGCGGGGCCAAACTCGTGCCCAAGCCCACGCCTCTTGAGTCCGGCCGGCCACCGCCCACCAGCTAAGGGCCGAAACCTCGTTCGATCCCATCGCAGACCCGTCTCCTGTCCGACCGAAAACGGCCCCTTCACCCACGGGTCACGACAACAACCATGAACCACACAGCAAACCCTATTTGCCTCGCGTGCAATAAGCGCCGTTTTGCGATCAGCCCGTTCACCGTCGAGAACCAGTCCCACCCTCGGGAGGTTCTCCAATGAGCGGGCTCCGACCTACAGAGCCAGTTGAGCGCAAGGACGTTGAGACACTCAAGCGATCACTCGACCGGCGGCGCCGCGATCACGTCCGCGTCCTCGCCTTGCTAGTCGTCTTGGCCCATGGCCTGCGCAAGGGCGAGGTCTGCCGGCTACGGGTCGGGGACCTCAGGCAAATCGAGGGGCAGTGGTGCCTCCACTCCACCACCCTGAAGCAGCGGAACGGGAAGGTGGCGAAGCGGCTTGTTCCCATCACCGCTCCCGAAGATCTCGACCTCCTCGCGAAGTATGTCCGGCAGGAGCACGGCCCGGCGCCAAGTCCCGATGCACCACTCTTCCGGACGATGGGCAAGCACTACCCCTTTCAGATCGGCCCCATGACCGCGAAGGCGATCGACTACAACCTGCGGCAAGCCCTTCGGAGGGCGGGGATCAAGAAACGAATCACACCCCACAGCTTCCGCCACGGCTTCGCGTCGGGGCTCCTCCGGGTTGGAGCCGACCTCAAGACCGTAGCGGATCTACTGGGGCACGCGTCGCTCTCGTCCACCCAGGCCTACCTCCACACGACGTTCGAGCGGAAGGTGGAGGCGGTCCGGAGGCTCACAAGTGGGGCGTAGTTTTCGTAAAAAGCGGCCCAAACGTCGCTGTTTGCGCCCATCCTACTGGCATTTCCCCCCTCGCGACAGGCAAACGCCCGATCACCGAAATGGATCGGGCATTTGGGGCGCTATTCCGAGATTGGGGAGGATCAGGTCATTTCACCAAGGCCTTGGTCTTCTTCACAGGGTGGTGGGAGGGCTTGCGCCCGGACGGGACTTTGGACGCCGCGAGCTTCGCCCGAACGGCCGCGACCCGAGCATCATGTGCGGTTGCCGGGTCATCGTCATCGTCATCGTCGGGAGCGCCGTCCCCTTCGTCCCCTTCGTCCCCTTCGTCCCCTTCGTCCCCTTCGTCCCCTTCGTCCCCTTC
>JBEBXK010000038.1:0-34807 GCA_040391605.1 Vulgatibacter incomptus | reverse complement strand
GTCAAGGATTGGGGCGAGATGAACAAGAACCTCTTCTCCGCCCTCAAGCTCGAGAAGATCGTCATGGCGGTGATCCTCGCCTTCATCGTCCTGGTCGCCTGCTTCAACATCCTCTCCACCCTGGTGATGCTCGTCCTCGAGAAGGGAAAGGAGATCTCCATCCTCAAATCCATGGGAGCCCGCGACGCCTCGGTGATGAAGATCTTCGTCGCGGAGGGCCTGGCCATCGGCGGCATCGGCACCGTCCTTGGCCTCGCCCTGGGGCTGCTCCTCTGTGGCGCCATCTCCATCTTCCCCATCCCGCTGGATCCCGAGGTCTATTACATCCCGCGGCTCCCGGTGCGGATCGACGGCGTGCAATTCGCCCTGGTCGGCGTCGCCGCCGTCGTCCTCGCCTACCTCGCCACCATCTTTCCGGCGCTCTACGCCTCGCGCCTCTCGCCCGTGGAGGGGCTGCGCAATGATTGAGCCACGGCGCCCCCTCATCGAGGCCAGGGGCATCACCAAGGACTACTGGCACGAGAGCAAGGGCCTCGTGCAGGTGCTGCGCGGCGTCGACTTCCGTATGGAGGCCGGCGAGGTCGTCGCCCTCGTCGGCAAGTCCGGGGCCGGCAAGAGCACCTTGCTCCACGTCCTCGGCACCCTCGACGATCCCACCTCCGGCACCGTCCACTTCGAGGGGGAGGATCTCTTCGCCCGCGATGAGCTCGGCCTCGCCGACTTCCGCAACCACACCGTCGGCTTCGTCTTCCAATCGCATTACCTCCTCCCCGAGTTCTCCGCCCTCGAGAACGCGATGATGCCCCTCCTCGTCCGCCGCGCATCCCGCGAGCAGGCCGCCGACGCCGCCCACCGGATCCTCGTCCGCGTTGGCCTGGCCCACCGCCTCGATCACAAGCCCGGTGAGCTCTCCGGCGGCGAACAGCAGCGGGTCGCCCTGGCTCGCGCCCTCGTCACCCACCCGCGCCTCCTCCTCGCCGACGAGCCCACCGGCAACCTCGACGCCAACACGGGCGCCGCCATCCACGAGCTCCTCCTCGAGCTCAACCGCGAGCTCGGCATCAGCTCCCTCGTCGTCACCCACAACGAGACCCTCGCCCGCCAGCTCCCCCGCTGCCTCGAGATGCGAGACGGCCACATCGTCTGAAATTGACTTTGTTTATTTAAAGCGTGCCTGAGAGACGTTGTGCTCAGGCCTGAATGGAGCGGAGCAGGTAGACGCCGAGGAGGCAGGCGGCGAGGCTCGCGACGATCGATAGGGCGAGGTAGAGGAACGCCGTGCCCAGGGCCCCGGTTCGTAGCAAGTTCAGCGTCTCGTAGCTGAAGGTCGAGAAGGTGGTGAAGCCGCCGAGTACGCCGACCGTGAGGAAGATCCGGAGCGTGGCGGATTCGGGGGATGCGCCGACGCCGGCCTGCATGATGAATCCGATCAGGAACGACCCCGCGACATTGACGGCCAGGGTGCCGAAGGGGAAGGCGGGGCCCAGGAGCCGCAGGGCCGCTACCGAAGCCAGGTAGCGCGCGCCGCCGCCGATCGCGCTGCCGAGACAGACCCAGAGGAAGCGTTCCATATACGATGGGTACCGGAAGAAGGCGCGCCGGGTCCAGGGACAAACGGGCGACGAGAGCGGTCCTCCACAGGGACGTTTGGAATCAAGAGGGCGCTCGCGGCCCAGGCCTCGCAGGAGCGGAGCGGCGAGTCGAAAGGCAAGGCGCGAGTTGGAAGAGAATCCGATGCTTCGAATCACGATCGATCTCCGCTTCGACTCGATTCGACCTGAGCATATAGAGCCGGCGTTTCGCGCGCTCCTGGCTCGAGCGCGGGGGGAAATCGATGGGATCGCGATCGGTGAACGGGGCGCGGGCGAGCGCTGCTACGAGGACACGCTGGGTGCCCTGGAGTCGGCCATCGAGCCGCTGGAGACCGCGATGGCGGTCGTGGAGCACCTCGGGCGGGTGGCGAGTACGCCGGAACTTCGCGCCGCCCATGAAGCCGTCCAACCAGAGGTGAGCGCCTTTCTGGCTGGCATCCCTCTCCATGAGGGCCTGTGGCGAGCGCTGCAGGCCTTCGCGGCGACAGACAGGGCCGGCGCACGCTGCGAGCCGGAGGCGAGCGAGCGCCAAGAGGGCCCCTCACACGCTCTGAGCGGGGCGAGGCGACGATTCCTTCAGAAGACGATGGGAGATTTCCGGCGCAGAGGCGCGGAGCTCGACGGCCCGGGCAGACGCCGGCTGGTGGCGATCGACGGTGAGTTGGCCAAGCTCATGAGCCGCTACTCAAGGAACCTCGTCGAGGCCCGGGCCACGTTTGAGTTGGTCGTCCGTGACCGTGAGTTGCTCGGGGGGCTGCCGGAGTCCGAGCTCGCGGCCGCCCGGGACGATGCCATCGCGAGAGGCGTGGACGGCTACCGCCTCTCGCTCCACGCGTCGAGCTATCTGCCGGCGATCACCTATCTGGACGACCCGCGGCTCCGGGAGACGCTCTGGCGCTCCAACCATGCCCGGGGGACCGCAGACGGCGCCGACAACCGCGTCCTCATCCCGCGGATCCTCGAGCTGAGACGCGAGAAGGCGAGGCTCCTGGGGTTCGGGAGCTTTGCGGATCTGGTCCTTGAGGAGCGGATGGCCGGGAGCGGCGCGGCGGCGCGGGCCTTCGTCCAGGCGCTGTGTGAGCGGACCGCCCCCTTCTTCTCCAACGAGGTCCACTCCCTCCAATCATTCCGAGAGAGATTGGAGGGGGAGGGCGCTCCCGCTATTCAGCCCTGGGATCTGGCGTACTTCGCCGAGAAGCAGCGGCGCGCTCTGTTTGGCCTCGACGAGGAGGAGCTTCGAGCCTACTTCCCCCTCGATCGCGTGCTGGCGGGGCTCTTCGAGCTGGCTCACAGGCTCTATGGCATTCGAATCGAAGAGCGCTCTGGCGTGCGGAGCTGGCATCCGAGCGTTCGGGGCCACTCGATCCGAGACGGGAACGGTTCGCTGCTATGCCACTTCTACACCGACCTGCACTTGCGCGATGGCAAGGCGGGTGGAGCCTGGATGGACGGCTTCATCGTCGGCGAGCACAGTGCAGACAGGAGGGCGCCGCATCTTGGTCTGATCTGCGCGAACCTGCGCCCTCCCTCGGCGGGGAGGCCCGCGCTCCTGCGACATGCCGAGGTCTCGATGCTCTTCCATGAGTTCGGCCACCTGCTCCACCTCGCGCTCTCGCGGCCTGAGGTGCGAAGCCTCGGCGGCACCCGGGTGGCGCGGGACTTCGTGGAGCTCCCTTCGCAGATCATGGAGAATTGGTGCTGGGAGCGGGAGGCTCTGGATCTCTTCGCAGGGCATTGGGAGAGCGGTGCGCCGATCCCGGAGCCCCTCTTCCAGAAGATGATCGGCGCCCGGACCTTCCGAGCCGCCACCACCATGATGGAGCAGCTCGGCCTGTCCGAGGTCGATCTGGCGCTCCACACCGACTACGACGCCGCGAAGGACGGCGACGCGACGACCTACGCCCGGCACATCCTCCAACGGTACACGCCGGCGCCCCTGCCGGCGATGAGCGCACGCATCGCCTCTTTCGCCCACATCTTTGGCGACGGAGGGCACTACGCCGCAGGCTATTACTCCTACAAATGGGCCGAGGTATTGGACGCCGACGCCTTCAGCCGCTTCCGGGAAGAGGGTCTCTTCAACCCCGCCGTCGGCCGCGCCTTCCGTGACGAGATCCTCGCCAAGGGCGGCAGCGCCGACCCTGCGCTGCTCTTCCGCGCATTCCGCGGACGCGCTCCCTCCCTGGATCCGCTCCTCGCCAGCTCAAGCCTCCTGGCCGATGGCCCGACGAGCTGAACACGGCGGACGGAGGGATAGACTCGAGAGACGGATGCGACCAAAACGCGGACGATTCGATAGGGTAGCACCACGGCAGCGGAGCGGGACGCCACGTCCCCGTCAGTTCACCTGGACGGTCTTCTGCTCGCAGACGTGCTCCGTGGGGAGGGTGACGCAGAGGGTGAAGATCGTGGTCTCGTCGAGGGTGAAGGTCTCGGATCCGGCGCTGGCCTGCGGCCGCTCGAAGTAGCGCCACGAGCGGTTTCGGAGTCCACCCGAGACCAGCGAGGAGGGGGCGTTGAGCATATGCGCGTGCGTGAGGCTGGTGTCCTGGAAGCCGATGGTCACGAACTCGCCGTCGGCGACGTCGTAATTGGCGGTCATTGAGCCGTAGCGGAGATCGAAGGCGCCGTTGGCCCAGAGGACCACCTGGAAGTTCAGGTCCGCCACGTCGGCCCACCAGCTATAGGCGTGATCCCATTGGATCACCACGCGTCGGCCCTCACCGTCGTCGATGAGGTCGGTGACACTGTCTTCCGTGTGGGCGCTCCCGGCCAGCAGCTGATCCTCTGCGCCGAAGAGCTGAGCGGAGTCGGCGTGGCGCAGCGACCAGCTCAGAATCGTGCTCTCCCCCGGGGCGATCACCGGAGGGCTCGCCTCGAAGCGGACGATCTCGACCACGCCGGACTCCTCGTCGGGATCGGGCGAGCAAGCGGCGACGAGCAAGGCGATCAGGAAGGCAGGTGCGATGACTCTGATGCTGGGGCTTCTCCGACTACGGCCAGGTTTCAATCCGAGGGTACGAATATTCGATCCAACTGCCGTCACGCCCGGCGCGTGGGCTGAAGGCGATCGCTCAGGATCCTTGTCGGGCGCGATTTCTTCAGAGGGTCCGACATTTGCTATGTCCTGAACGCAAACACGGCGAGACGAGGGTTGCAGGCAAGGATGGGAGGGAGCCGCAGGACGGAGGCTCAGTGCTCGCGGATCACGGCGCCGCCCGGAGGAGATCCTCTGCGGCGAGACGGATGGGCCCGGTGGGGATGGGCCTCGCGTCGAGGACGGCGTGCGCTACCGCCCGCCTCGCCTCCTCGGGGAGATCGGGGCGGATGAGCAGCGCGTGGGCGAGGTGGCTCGCGTTGGGGAGCCTGCCGAGGCCGGGCCCGGGGCCGCCATTCCAGCCGCCGCGGGAGGTGGCGTCGAGGCAGGCTGCCACCGAGGTGGCGAGGGCAGGGTGGTCGTCGAGGAGGTCGGGCCCTGCGACCTCGAGGAGGGGGACGGCGGCGTAGGCGCGATCCAGGGGATCCGGGATCGCCGCCGCCAGCGAGAGGGCATCGGGGAGGAGAGGCGCCAGGAGCGTCGGCTCTTCCACGTGGCGGATGGCGAGCCTCTCGAGGGTGAGGGCGGCGCCCAGCCCCTGGGTGATCCTCGCCAGGGAGAGGAGGGCGGGATCGATCGCCTCCGAGGGCAGCCCCTCGATGGCCAGGGCGCAGACGCCGCTGAGGACGGAGGAGCGACCTGCCACCAGGAGGAGAGGCAAGTCTTCAGCGCTTACACCAGGCGTGATGAGGGCGAGGGCGGCGGCGAGACCGCGGAAGTCGGCGGCGCGGCTGGCGGCGATCCGGGCCACCTCCGCGAGGCGAGACGGCGGCAGGTCGCGGCGCTGGGCGAGGGCCTCCAGCAGGGAGGGGAGCTCCCACGGCTCGACCCCCGCCACCGCCTCGCGGAGCTCGTCGGGATCTCGTCTCCTGGCGCTGCTGGCGATGGCCGCCAGGCGGCGGGATTGGCCGAGCCAGAGGCTCGAGCCTCGGCGGAGGAGGTGGAGCTCGGCGGCATTGCGCTGGGCGAGCTGCCGCTCCTCCTCGTCCACCGCGGGATCGCCCGAGGGGAGCAGGCCCGGCGCTCCATCCCGCGGGACGCGGGCGGTGAGACGGTGCAGCAGCGGCTCGGCGTCCGGGGCCTTGGGAGAGGAGCGGCGGCGGAGGAGGAAGTCGAGGACGGCCATGGCTCATCGAGAAAGGGAAGAGGATCGCCTCCGGTCGATCCGGAGGGCATGAGGAGAGCGGAAGGAGATAGCAGCGTAGGCGCGGGGGAGGAAGGCGCAAGCCGGATGCGAGCGCGCTGAGGGTGAGAGCTCGTGAAGAGCCAGCGGGAGGGACGAACGCTGGACAGAGGCGGTGAAGAGACCATCGACTCCGCGAGCCGAGAGCGAGCGAGGTGGCAGAGACGCGCGCGGGGAGCTCTGAGTCGGAGAGGGATCGACCGCGACGAGAGCCGGCTGCGCAGAGTGGGAGGGCGCAGCCCGCGCGCGTCGGAAAAGTCGGTGGAAAACTCCATCTATTCCCTTGTCTGATAGCCCACCTACGGCCTATGGTCCGCCGGTTTTTCGTGCCCTCTCATGCACCCACGCGCACTCGCTCTTGGGCTCTGTGCCCTTCTGCTCGCGGCCTCGTCGACGGCCCAGGGCCAGGGACCGTCCGATGCCCCGGAGGCGCCGCGGGCCGGGGTGGGCGAGGGCCGCGAGGACGGCGCCGCCCGGGTGGCGGAGATCCGGGTCGAGGGGGCCCGGCGGGCCGAGCCGGCGGCGATCCGCGCGGCGATGATCACCAAGGTCGGCGAGCCGCTGGACCGACGCCAGCTCCGGGAGGACATCCGGCGGATCTTCGCGCTGGGCTTCTTCTCGGACGTGCGGATCGAGGCAGAGCCCACCGCCTCCGGGATCGTCCTGACCGTGCTGGTCGAAGAGCGCCCTGCGATCCGCGAGGTGCAGATCGAGGGGAACGACGAGATCTCCTCAGACGATCTCCGGGAGAAGCTGGACATCCGGCCCTTCCAGGTCCTCGACCGCGCCGCCGTGAAGCGCAACGCCGCGAAGCTGAACGAGCAATACGTCGAGAAGGGATTCTACCTCGCGTCGGTGAGCTACAGGCTCGTGGAGCAGCCCGACAACCAGGTCGACGTGGTCTTCGAGGTGAACGAGAACTCGAAGGTCGTGGTCAAGGAGATCGCCTTCCTCGGCAACGAGAAGATCTCCTCCGAGCAGCTCAAGGAGGAGATGATCACGAAGGAGGGCGACTTCCTCTCCTTCCTCACCGGCGCCGGCACCTACCGCGAAGAGCTCTTCCAACGTGACGTGCAGGTGGCCCAGGGCGTCTACTACGACAACGGCTTCATCAACGTGAAGTTCGGCAAGCCGGTGGTGGCCCTCACCCCCGACAAGCGCTCGATCTACATCACCATCCCGGTAGAGGAGGGTGAGCAGTTCACGATCGGCACCATCGACTTCGAGGGCGACCTCCTCACATCCAAGGAGGAGCTCGCGAAGCTGATGCGGGTGGAGACGGGCGAGCTCTTCTCCCGCACCAAGCTCCAGGGCGACATCCAGGCTTTCACGAACTTCTACCAGGATCACGCCTACGCCTACGTGAACGTGATGCCGCTGACCACGGTGCATCCGGAGGAGCGGATCGTCGATCTCGTCTTCGAGATCGAGCAGGGCAAGAAGGTCCGCTGGGAGCGGATCGAGATCGTCGGCAACGAGAAGACCCGCGATAAGGTGATCCGCCGGGAGCTGCGGATCTACGAGGGCGAGTACTTCAACGGCACGGATCTCAACCGCTCCAAGGGGAGGGTGACGGCCTTGGGCTTCTTCGAGCCCGATCCGCGCACCGGCATGGTGGAGATCAGCACCCGCAAGGGATCCACCGACGAGCTGATCGTGGGGGTGGTGGAGGTGAAGGAGAAGCCCACCGGCACCTTCCAGGTCGGCGCCGGTTTCTCGTCGGCGGAGAGCTTCATCGCCACGGCCCAGATCTCCCAGAGCAACTTCTTCGGCTGGGGCCAATCTGCCTCGCTGTCGGCGCAGGTCTCGAGCCTGCGCCAGCTCTACCAGCTACAATTCGTCGAGCCCTACTTCTACGACACCAACTGGACCGCGGCCTTCGACCTCTACCGGACCGACATCGACTACGGCGGCTTCATCCGAAAGGCCACCGGCGGCGACCTCACCTTCGGCCACCCGATCCCCTTCGTGAAGACGGACGAGATCCGCCTCTTCCTCACCTACACCCTCGAGGACGTCTCGGTGAGCACAGGGGGCTCCCAGATCGGCGGCGTGCGGCTCTTCGGCAGGTTCAAGAACGGCCTCACCTCATCGGCCCGCCTCACGCTGGCCTGGGACGCCCGCAACAACCGCCTCTTCCCCTCCAAGGGCTTCTACCAGACGGCCTCGGTGGAGGAGGCGCCGTCGTGGCTCGGCTCGGACTTCCTCTACACCCGGTACACCGGTGTGTCACGGTGGTACTTTCAGCTCCCCTGGCGCATGGTCTTCAAGACGCAGGGGACCATCGGCTACATCACAGGGCCCAACGTCCCGATCTCCGAGCTCTACTTCGTGGGCGGGATCAACTCGGTGCGCGGCTACCAGCTCCGCACCGTCTCTCCGACGATCCCGGTGGGCCTCAACGGCAACGATCCCCAGTCGGCGACCTTCCCCTATCTGATCGGCGGCAACAAGCAGCTGATCTTCAACAACGAGCTGGAGTTCCCGATCTTCGAGAAGGTCGGGATCCGCGGCGTCCTCTTCTACGACCTGGGCAACGCCTTCGCGGAGAGCGAGAACTTCTTCAACGACAAGCAGCACGAGCTCTTCCTGGGAATGTTCCACTCGGTGGGCTTCGGCTTCCGCTGGTTCTCCCCCATCGGCCCCCTGCGCTTCGAGTGGGGCATTCCGCTCACCCCCCGTCCGGAGGACCAGCGGCTCCTCTTCGAGTTCACCATCGGGAACAGCTTTTAGGTCCTCGACGGTTCATTCCGGCATGCGCCGGGAGGGCGAGCCGGCAAGCGGCGATCCCGCCGGCTTGACCGTCTCGCCGGCGATGCTACGGTACGCCGCCTTCCACGAGGTTTGAGGTACATGATGCGACGTCTTCTTCCGATTCTGGTGGTCTCCGCCCTCCTGCTTCCCGCCGTGGCCTTCGCCGAGGTGAAGATCGGCTACGTGGACCTGCAGCGGGCTCTCAACGAGGTAGAGGAGGGGCAGAGCGCGAAGGCGAGGCTCAAGGCGAAGTTCGACCAGAGCCAGGTCCAGCTCGACAAGGAGCAGAACGCGCTCAAGGTTCGGAAGGAGGAGCTCGACAAGAAGCGCCTCGTGATGGACGAGGCGACTTTGCGCCAGAAGTCCGAGGAGTTGGACAAGGAGTTCATGCGGGTGTCGGGGCTCTACTCCAAGCTCCAGAAGGAGCTCTCGGAGGAGGAGCGGGAGGCGACCTCGACGATCTTCACCAAGATGCGGGCGCTGATCGCCGACCTGGCGGAGAAGCAGGGCTTCACCTTCGTGCTGGAGCTCAACGAGTCCGGTCTGCTCTACGGCCCGCCGTCCTTCGATCTGACCAACGAGCTGGTGCGGACCTACAACGCCACCCACAAGGCGACGGCGAAGAAGTAGAGATGGCGATCCTGCTCTCGGAGCTCGCCGCCGTGTTGGAAGGCGAGGTGGTCGGAGACGGCGCCATCCCGATCGAGGGCGTGGCGACCCTCGATCGGGCGACCGCACACCACATCAGCTTCTTCTCGAATCGGAAGTATCGCGGCCTGTTCCTGGAGACGAAGGCCGGGGCGGTGATCATCTCGCAGAAGGACGCCGAGGGGCAGACGCCGGATGGCATCAGCCTGCTGGTGGTGAACGACCCCTACCTCTGCTTCGCCAAGGCGCTAACCCACTTTCATCCGACGCAGAGCTACGAGGCGGGCGTGGACCCCAGGGCCGCGGTGGAGCCCGGCGCCGAGATCGACCCCACGGCGACGATCCTGCCCTTCGCCTACGTCGGCCGTGGCGTGAAGGTGGGGGCGCGCACCGTGATCCATGCCCACTGCGCGATCCTGGACGGCGCCACCATCGGCGACGACTGCCTGCTCTACCCGGGGGTGGTGATCCGTGAAGCCTGCTCGATCGGCGCCCGCACCATCATCCAACCAGGCGCCGTGATCGGCGGCGACGGCTTCGGCTTTGCCTTCGAACCCGCGAAGCTGCGGCACTTCAAGGTGCCGCAGGTGGGCACGGTGCAGGTGGCCTCCGACGTGGAGATCGGCGCCAACACCTGTGTGGATCGCGGGACCCTCGGTGACACGCTGGTGGGCGCCGGCACCAAGATCGACAACCTCGTCCAGGTGGCCCATGGGGTGGAGGTCGGCCCCTTATGCCTCCTGGCAGGCTGCTCCGCCGTGGCAGGATCCACCAAGATGGGGACCGGCGTGGTCCTCGGGGGGCAGGCCGGCGTCATCGGCCACCTGGAGCTCGGCGACGGCGTGAAGGTCGCGGCGGGCTCGGCGGTCTTCCACGACGTGCCGGCGGGGGGCGTCTACGGGGGCAGGCCCGCCATCGAGCAGCAGCGCTGGCTCCGCCAGCAGGCATCACTCCAACAGCTCCCCGACCTGATCAAGGAGATCCGGGAGCTCCGCAAGCGCCTGGAGGCGCTGGAAGAAGAAGAGAGCTGATGGATAGTCTGAGCTACAAGGAGATCCTCGAGATCCTCCCGCACCGATACCCCTTCCTCCTGGTCGATCGCGTCACCGCGATCGTGAAGGGAGAGCGGCTCAGCGGGCATAAGAACGTCAGCTTCAACGAGCCCTTCTTCAACGGACACTTCCCGGAGAACCCCGTGATGCCCGGGGTCCTGATCCTCGAGGCCCTGGCCCAGGCGGGCGCCCTCCTGGCCTTCATCACCGAACCCCTCGACATGAGCAAGAAGGTGATCTATCTGGCGGGGGTCGACGGGGTGCGGTTCCGGCGTCCGGTGCGTCCGGGCGATCGGCTGGATCTGGAGCTGACGGTGGTCAAGCGGAAGGGTCCTGTCTGGAAGCTGGGCGGCCTCGCATCGGTGGACGGTCAGAAGGCGGCGGAAGCGGAGCTGATCGCGACCGTGGCAGACAGATAGGGCGCATGAGCAACATCCATCCATCCGCGATCATCGATCCCGCCGCGGAGCTTCATCCCTCGGTGACGATCGGCCCGTACACGACCATCGGTCCCGGCGTGAAGCTCGGCGAGGGCGCGATCGTCGGCTCACATGTGGTGCTGGCTGGCAACACGGAGGTGGGGCGGGGCGTCCGGATCTTCCAGTTCAGCTCGGTGGGAGAGGTGCCACAGGATCTGAAGTACCGCGGCCAGCCGACCCGGTTGATCGTCGGCGACGGTACGGTGATCCGCGAGTTCGCCACCCTGCACCTGGGGACCGAGGAGGGAGGCGGGATCACCAGCGTGGGGAAGGGCTGTCTGCTGATGGCCTACTCCCACGTCGCCCACGACGTGCAGCTCGGCGATGGCGTCGTCCTGGGCAACAGCTCCATGCTCGCGGGGCACGTGGTGGTGGAGGATCACGTGATCTTCGGGGGCATGACGGGCATTCACCAATTCACGCGGATCGGGCGCAACGCCTTCATCGGCGGCGGTTCGATGGTGGGGATGGACGTGCCCCCCTATTGCACCGCCAGCGGCTATCGCGCGGAGCTGGCGGGCCTCAACACGGTCGGGCTGACCCGCCATCGGTTCAGCGAGGAGGAGATCGCCAACATCAAGAAGGCGTACCGCATCCTCTTTCGCATGAAGCTGGGCCTGCGCGAGGCCCTTAGCCGGGTGCGGGCCGAGCTCCCCGGCGATCCAAACGTCGAACATATGCTGCGCTTCATCGAAGGCTCCCAGCGCGGCGTCACCCGGTAGGTCATCGATGAATGCCTCTCCTGCAGACGGTAGGGCCGCGTCCACGACGATAGGCCTCATCGCGGGATCCGGCGTCTTCCCGCTGCGCTTCGCCGAGAGCGCCAGGCGCTCGGGCCATCGGGTGGTAGCGGTGGCCCACGTGGGCGAGGCGGATCGAGCGATCGAAGCGCTCTGCGACGAGGTGAGCTGGGTCCATCTGGGGCAGCTCGGGAAGATCGTGAAGGCCTTCAAGGCCGCCGGGGTCCAGGAGGCGGCGATGGCTGGCGGGGTCGCCAAGACGCGGCTCTTTGGAGGGCTGCGCCCCGATCTCATGGCCCTCAAGCTCGCGCCCCGGATCAAGAGCTTCGACAACGACACTCTCCTGCGCGCCATCGCCGGCGTCTTCGAGGGGGAGGGGATCCGCATCGTCGACCCAGCGCCCTATTGCCCGGATCTGATCGCGAGAAAGGGGATCTACGGCAAGCGCCGTCCCGACGCCCGCGCGGAGCAGGACATCCGGCTGGGGCTGCGGGTCTCCGAGGCCCTGAGCCGCGCCGAGGTCGGGCAGACCATCTGCCTCAAGGGCGGCAACGTGGTGGCGGTGGAGGCGATGGAGGGCACCGATCGCTGCATCCGCCGGGCCGGGGAGGTGGTGGGCAAGGGGGTCGTCGTCGTGAAGATCGCCAACCCGCGGCAGGATATGCGCTTCGACGCACCCTGCATCGGCCCCGGCACGGTACAGACCTGCGTAGAGATCGGCGCGAGTGCCCTGGTCTTCGAGGCGGAGCGGGCGGTGATCCTCGATCGCGAGGCGATCGTCGCGATGGCCGACGCCGCGAAGCTGGCGGTGGTGGGCGTAGGCGCCGACGGGAGCTGGTGATCGCTCCGCCGGGAGCGCGTCGCGGAGTTGACCCCTTGGCAGCGGGATCGTAGAAACGAGGCCGATTGCGGCCACCCATTGCTACCGCTCCTCGGAGCGAGACGGTGAAACATGCCTGAGATTCGTTCGTGCAAGCTCCTCGCATTGGCGGCCGCGGTGGCGCTGGTCGCTGCCTGTGGGGGGGGCGACGGCGGCGGTACCCCCGGCACCGGTGGAGGCGGAACCGGAGGAGGCACCGGCGGCAGCGGAGGCTCCGACGTCCCGAGCTGCGTCCCGGATCGCGAAGGGATGCCTAAGGCTTGCTCCATCGAGCCCAACCGAGGCCCGGTTGGCTCCGTCTTCGTGATTCACGGGGTGAACTTCTCCGAGATCAACGCCAAGAATCAGGTTCGCTTCGGCACCATCGTCACGCCTGTCAGCGAATCGACCTCGACGAGCCTCAAGGCCCAGGTCCCCGCGGGCGCTGTCAGCGGCAGGCTCTCCCTGGCGATCGACCTCGGGGACGGCTTCCTGTCGGTGGAGGGGCCCGAGTTCACGGTCACCGACGAGAAGCCTGTACCCAAGCTCTCGTCGATCTCACCCAGCTCCATCACCCAGGGGAGCGGCGATCTCGACATCGGCTTGAGCGGCAGCGGCTTCGTCACCAGCTCCCGCGTGCTCTGGGACGGTGAGCCCATCGCCTCGACCCTCGGCACCTCCACCTCCCTGAAGATCAAGGTCCCTGCCGATCGGATGGCGCAGGTCGGCGCGTATCGGGTGCAGGTGATCAACGATCCGCCGGGGGGCGGCGAGTCCGACGTCGTCGAGTTCACGGTGGTTCGCCCCGTCTCCGTGGTCAGGGCGGAGGCGGTCGCGTCCAACGTCGTCCGCCTCACCTTCGACCGACCGGTGAGCCGCGGCAGCGCCGCTCCTTCCCGCAACCCCGAGAGGAGCTACCGCATCTCGCCCACCCTCGCCGTTTCGAAGGTGGATATGGATGGAAAGGATCCTTCGGCGGTGCTGATCACCACCCGGACGAACCAGGTCCCCGACACCAGCTATACGGTGGCGGTGATCGGCTCGATCACGTCCACCGAGGGCGGCGTTCTCCGGGCACCGACCTCCGCCACGTTCCGCGCCTTCAACTCCGCGCCGATCGCCGATGGCTCCTTCGGCACCCAGGGCTGCGACGCGAAGACCCTCTCCGGCCCTGCCGGGCTGACGGTGGCAGCCAGGAAGCTCTTCGTCACCGAGGAGAGCGGCAACCAGGTGCAGGCGGTCTCCACCGATGGTGCGACGCCGAGCTTCACGGGCTTCTACGGCCACGACGGCAGCAGGAGCGGGCTGATCAGCGGGGCTGGCAGCGCGGCAGGTTGCCCCAGCGGCGTGCCGACAGCGGCGGAGGCGCTGATGGCCCCCCGGGGCGCGGTGGGGTACGATCCGATCAGCGGTGATATCTACGTAGGGGACACCGGGAACGATCGGGTGGTCAAGTATACCGCCAGCGGCGTCTTCTCCGAGTTCGTCCGGGGCGACGGCGCGGTGAAGCCGGAAGATCATTGGACGGATCCGGTCGTCCTCGGCTTCCTCGGTGGCGAGATCTTCGTCGCCACCAGCGACGAGAAGATCCACCGTCTCCAGGCGGACGGCTCCAAGGAGCCCAAGCCCTACGGCGGTCCTGGCCTGGGCATCAACCAATTCGGCTTCGGCACGGTCGATGGCGGCATCCCCGCCATGGCGGTGGATACCGTGAACAAGGTCAGCTACATCGTGGAGCCCGGCAACCATCGGGTCCAGAAGGTGGCGGGGATCGACGCCACCAACCCCGCCTCGCGCGGCGCCATCGGCAAGGGGGTCGACAAGTTCGGCTCGGTCCTTCCGCAGGGCGAGCCGGGGACCGGGCCCGGTGAGTTCACCTGGCCGCGGGGGGTGGCGGTCGATAAGAGCGGCGTCTTCTACGTCATCGACGAGGCCCTGGGCGGCAGGCTCCAGCGCTTCACCAGCCAGGGCGCCTTGATGATGCAGATCCGCCTCGATTATCTGCCCGGCGGCATCGCCATCGACGAGAGCGACACCCTCTGGATCGTCGATCAGGCGGGGGCGAGGCTCTACCGCTACCGGCTCTAAGGAGAGCGGCGCCGCCGCGGGCGAAGCATCGGAGCGGCACGCGGCGAGGCGCTCGCTCGATGCGGAAGCGAAGAGCCGATCGCTGGCGCTCAATGGAGCGGGCGCTACGATCGGCGTCGCAGGAGCGCCGCGAAGAAGCCGTCGGTGCCGTGCACGTGGGGCATCAGCCGAAGATACCGTCCGCCGCCGACCCCTCGGGCCAGCTCCGCTCCCAGGGTCTCCTCGGGAGCGACGATCTCGAACTCGGGATGGTCGGCGAGGATCGCCTCCACCACCTCTTCATTCTCCTCCCGGCTGATGCTGCAGGTGGCGTAGACGATCCTGCCGCCGGGCTTGGCCAGCGCGGCGTAGCGGATCAGGATCTCCCGCTGCAGCGCCGCGAACTGGGCCACCGAACCTTCGTCGAGACGAAAGCGCGCGTCCGGATTGCGGCGCAGCACGCCGAGGCCGGTGCACGGTGCGTCGATCAGCACCGCGTCGGCCTTCCCGACCAGGCGGCCCGCCAGCCGCTTGGGGATCCGGTCCGCCGGGATCGCATGAGACTCCCAATTGTGGACGCCGGCACGGTTGGCCCGTGGCGCCAGGGAGGCGAGGCGACGCTCGTCGGAATCCAACGCGATGAGCCGGCCCTTGTTCTCCATCATCGCGGCGAGGGCGAGGGTCTTTCCTCCCGCGCCCGCACAGGCGTCCACCACGAGCCAGCCGGGCTTGGGGGCCAGGAGGCGGGCGAGGAGCTGCGATCCTTCGTCCTGGATCTCGAAGAGGCCGTCGCGAAAGCTGGGGAGGTGAAAGAGGTTCAGCCTCCCATCCACTTGTAGGGCGTCGGGAGAGAGGCGGGTCGGGCTCGCATTCACCCCCTCCGCTGCCAGGCGCCTGCGCAGGGCCTCCCGATCGGTGCGCAGCGCGTTGGCCCGGATGGTGAGCGGCGCCCTGCGATTCATCGCCTCAGCCAGGGCGGGGCCCTCCATTGGGCCCAGCTCCCGGAGAAAGAGCTCGGCCATCCAGAGCGGCAGCCCTTCGGCGACGGCGAGCCGGCGCGCGGGATCGTCGGCCAGTCGCTCGAGGAGAGGCGTAGGATCCGCACAGGCCTGGAGGCCCTGGAGCAGAGACGTCGAGAAGCCGCCGTCGGCGAGGGCCCGGGCCGGCGCGATCTTCCGGTCCTGTACCCGGAGGGCCTCGTAGAAGAGCGCGCGGCGGGCGGATGGGGCGAGCTCCCGCAGGGCGGGGCCGAGGGCGTCCTCGAGGAGCGCCTCGAGGCGGAGCTCGGATCGAAGGAGGCCGTAGACGGCCTCGGCCACGGCGCGGCGCTCGCTGGCATAGAGGCGGGTCTCTCGGCGCAGGAGGAAGTCCAGGGTCCTATCGGCGACCCGCCCCTCGTCCCGGATCGCGCCGTAGGCCTCCAGGCTCAGGGCGCGGACCAGATCCTCCCGGATCGGCCGCGGCGTGGAGCCTGCCTCATCCGCGGCCTTCGTGCGGCGCTCCCGCCCCTCGGCACCGGTGCGCTGCCTTGGCGATGTCCACTTTTGGGCGGAACCGCTGCCGGCCCCCGCGCCGGTCTTTCGACCGGTCTTGACTCGCCGATTGGGCGCCATTAACTAGACCACCTTCCTTGCCGTCCCTCGGCTCGCGCGAACCTAGCCGGGAACCCTCGGAAGGTGCGGTTTTTTTCGATGCCCCGAGAAACGCAGGCCTCTTTCGTGCATCGAAGGCGCACGAGGCCTCGGAGCTGAGGCATCGACTTCCAGTTCACAACCACCACGGAGGAATAATCCATGATTCAGATGATGAAGAAGGCCCCGGATTTCACGGCAAAGGCGGTCGTCGGCAAGGGCGACTTCACCAACGTCTCGCTCTCGGATCACCGCGGCAAGTGGGTCGTGCTCTTCTTCTACCCCCTCGACTTCACCTTCGTCTGCCCGACGGAGATCCAGGAGTTCTCCAAGCGCCACGACGAGTTCAAGAAGCTGAACGCCGTGGTCCTCGGCGCGTCGGTGGACTCCGAGCACTCCCACAAGGCCTGGATCAATGGCGGCCTGGGCGAGCTGGCCTACCCCCTGATCGCGGACTTCAACAAGGAGATCGCCAGGAAGTACGGCGCGCTCCTCGAGGATGAGGGCTTCGCCACCCGCGCGACCTACATCATCGACCCCGAGGGCGTGCTCCAGTACGCCAACTTCCACAACCCGAACGTCGGCCGCTCGGTGAGTGAGACCCTGCGCGTGCTCCAGGGTTGCCAGACCGGCGAGCGCTGCCCCGCCGAGTGGAAGCCGGGTCAGAAGACGATCTGATCGGCGCTTCTCGACCGATCGGATTCAGCTCATCGGGCGGCAGCCATCCAGGCTCGCCGCCCGATGCATTGTCGGCTCCTTATTTCTTGGGCGCCGCGGTCTTCTTGGGCGCCGCGGCCTTCTTGGGCGCCGCGGCCTCCTTCGGTGCGGCGCCGGTCAGCGAGGCGAGCACCTTCTCCGCGTGTCCAGCCACTCGAACGGGAGACCATACCTCGGCGATCCTGCCCTTCTCGTCGATGAGGAAGGTCGAGCGGATCGTGCCCTGCACCTGCTTGCCGTACATCATCTTCGTCCCGTAGGCGCCATAGGCCGTGGCCACCGCGTTGTCTTCGTCGGTGAGGAGCGGGTAGGGGAGCGCCTGCTTCGCCCGGAACTTCTCGTGGGAGGTGAGCGAATCCTTCGAGACACCGAAGATCTCCGCGCCAGCCGCCTGAAACTCCCCGTGGAGATCGCGAAAGTCCGAAGCCTCCTGGGTGCAGCCTGGGGTCATGTCCCGTGGATAGAAGAAGAGGACGACCTTGCGTCCCCGAAGGGACGCCAGCGAGACCGTCTCGCCCGTCGTAGACGGAAGCCGAAAGGAAGGAGCCTTCTCACCGATGCCAAGCGCCATGTCGCTTCTCCTGGACGAAGATCTTCCTCCGCGTACCAACGCCGCGGCCACCGCGCAAGCGCCCCAGCGCCTATCGCCAGCGCCAACGGGGGTTCACCCGCCGCGGGAAGGGCTCTTCCCGGCGTTTGCTGGCCAAAGGCTCGCAGGCCCGCCCGCCGCGCCCCCTCGATCCGGCGGCGAGTCGGGTAGATATTGACGGCGAGGGCGGTTATACCCACGAGCCATCACCGACCTGCCTCCCAAGGGCCGGTCGCAGGAGGAGCAGATCATGGAAACCAAGACCGAGACCCAGATGCCCGCCCCCATCGCCGGCTTCGAGTTCGAGCCCGGCCGGCCCGTGGCCCTCACCGCCGCCGCCGTCGAGAAGGTGAAGGAGGCGATGATCCAGCAGAAGCTCGACGGCCACCTCCTCCGGATCGCCGTGGTCGGCGGCGGCTGCTCGGGGTTCAACTACGACCTCGACATCGTCAAGGACACCAAGCCCAACGATCTCACCTACGATCTGGCGGGCGTCACCGTCGCCATCGATCAGTCCAGCGCCCCCTTCCTGGACGGCACCGTGGTGGACTTCGTGGAGACGCTGCAGGGGGCCGGCTTCAAATTCAACAACCCCAAGGCCAAGGCGACCTGCGGCTGCGGCACCTCCTTCTCCGCCTGATTCATCCAAGGGGCTACCAGTTGTCCAAGCTGATCGTGGTCTGGGCCACCGTGGGCCCCTTCCGGGAGAACTCCTACGTCCTGGGCGATCCCGTCAGCCGGGAGGCGGTGCTGGTCGATCCGGGCGACGAGCCCGAAGCCATCGAGGCCCTCCTGAAGCGGGAGGGACTCGAGGCCCGCTATATCCTCAACACGCACGCCCACATCGATCACGTGGGCGCGGTCGATCACCTCCAGCGCAAGCTGGGGCTCCCCTTCTATCTGCACCCTGGCGATCAGGAGTGGCTCGAGTCACTCCCGCTGCAGGGGCGGATGTTCGGCGTCCCCACCTCGGCCATCCCCAAGGTCGATCGGTGGATCGCCGACGGCGACGTCTTCGAGCTGGGCTCCAAGCGGATCCGGGTGATCCACACCCCCGGACATACGCCGGGAGGCTGCTGCCTCTGGATCGAAGACGATCGGATCCTGATCACGGGAGACACCCTCTTCGCCGGCAGCATCGGGCGCACCGACTTCCCCGGCGGATCCCACGAGCAGATCCTCGACTCGATCCGCGGCAAGCTCTTCCCCCTGGGGGACGACGTCACCTTCTACCCGGGCCACGGGCCACCATCCACCCTTGGTAAAGAGCGCATCGACAACCCCTTCGTCGGCGACCAGGCGACGGGTGGCGTCCTCCGCAAGAAATACGTCTAGACCTTCAGCCAGCCAGATGGGATCCCGCTTGGCGAAAACCTTCCTCATCGTCGCCACCGAGGACTCCGCCGATCTCCACGGCGCCAAGCTGATGGAGGTCCTGCGGCGCAAGCGCCCCGGCCTCCGCTTCGTGGGCGTCGGCGGGCCGAGGATGAGGGCGGCCGGCCTCGAGGCCCTCTTCAACGCCGAAGAGATGGCGGTGATGGGCTTCGTCGAGGTCCTGCCCAAGCTCGTGACGATCCTCCGGATGATCGCGAGCCTCGCCGCCTGGGCCGAGGCGCATCGGCCCGCGGCGGCCATCCTCATCGACTCCGCCGACTTCAACCTCCGCGTGGCGCGGCGGCTACGCTTCGTGGGGATCCCCACCATCGTCTACGTCGCCCCCATGGCTTGGGCCTGGCGGCCCTCGCGCACCCGCGCGCTGCGGGATCTCGCCAGGGTCTTGTGCATCTACCCCTTCGAAGAGCCGTGGTTTCGCGCCAGGGGCGTCCCCGCCACCTTCGTGGGCAATCCACTCCTGGAGGAGCCCCGCCTCCGGGAGGCCGCCGACCCCCAGGCCTGCCGCGAGGCGCTCGGCCTCGCCGCCGATCGACCCACCCTCGCCATCCTCCCGGGCTCCCGTCGGGCGGAGATCGAGGGGCTCCTGCCCACCCTCCTCGACGCCGCCGATCGACTGACGGCCGATCGGCCGGAGCTGCAGGTGGTGATCCCGCTGGCTCCCACCCTCGAGCGCGGCCTCGTCGAGGCCCACACCGCTGGCCGCGCGTGCCGCCCCCACCTGGTGGAGGGCCGCGCCCTCGAGGCCATGGGCGCCGCCGACGCCGTGGCCCTCTGCTCAGGCACCGCCACCCTGGAGGCCGCGCTCCTCTCGCGGCCCATGGTCGTGGTCTACCGCGCCCACCCCGTCTCCTTCCGGATCGCCGCGCTGCTCGTCGACCTCGATTACGTCTCCATCGTCAACATCCTGGCCGGCAGGCGCATCGTCCCGGAGCTCCTGCAGGGGGACCTCCACGCCGAGGCCCTGGTCCGCGAGCTCGCGCCGCTCCTGGCTCCCTCCGCCGAGCGCTCGCGGATGGTCGGAGAACTCGACGCCCTCGCCGGGATCCTGGGCACCTTCGTCGCCAGCGAGAGGGCCGCCGACGAGATCCTCGACGCCGCCTCCGCGCCGTCGGGCGGCTTGCTGCCAACCGCCCGGGCGGTGTAGACGCCCATCGTGCTCCACGACCTCCTCATCTCCGCGCTCCTCGCCGTCTCCGCCCTCTTCTTCGTGGTCGATCCGATCGGCCTGGTCCCGATCTTCGTGGCGCTGACCGGCGGGTATTCGAAGCAGAAGCGCCAGGCCACCGCCCGCAAGGCCACGCTGATCTTCGTGGTGGTGGTGAGCTTCTTCGCCATCGCGGGGGGCGTGATCTTCCGGGTGCTCGGCGTCAGCCTCGCGGCCTTCAAGATCGCCGGCGGCGGCCTGCTCTTGCTCACCGCCCTCGACATGCTGCGGGGCATGGAGCCGATGGAGCGCACCTCCGACGAGGAGCTCGACGAGGCGGCGCAGAAGCACGACGTCGCCGTCGTCCCCCTGGCGATGCCGCTCCTCGCCGGCCCCGGCGCCATCGCCACCGTGATGGTCCTCACCTCCCGCGCATCCCACGTCGGTGAGATCGCCGTCGTCCTCTTCGCCGTGGCCTTCACCGGCGTGGCCTCCTATTGGATCCTGGGCGCCTCTGCCGTAGTGGCGAAGGTGCTGGGCAAGGGCGGTCGCTCCATCCTCGAGCGGGTGATGGGCCTGATCCTGGCCGCCATCGCCGTGCAATTCGTCGTCGACGGCCTGGCCGAGGCCTTCCCTGGCATCGCCGAGTCCATCTTCCCGCCTGGCGCCCCCGATCACGATCGGCCGCCGCCGGCCGCGTGGATGGATCCGTGAGCGCTTCGGACCAGAGCAGACCAGGCGAGGCCGTCGTTCGGGGAGCGACAGCGGATCGGTTCATCCTCGAACCTACCGAGGCGATCCCGTCTCCGGCTGCGAGCGCGTCCCGCCACGAGAGCCCGGCGAGCCGGGCGTCGACCCTCCGGCGCCTTCTCGGCGCCCTATGGCCCTATCGACTCACGATGGCCGCCGGCTTCGCCTGCATGGTTGTGCTCGCGGTCACTACCGCAGGTTACGCCTGGTTGGTCGGGCCTCTCCTCCACCTCCTCACCAGCGGAGAGACCGAAGGGATCCAAGGGATCGCCGCTCTGCTCCCCGGCCTCGATCCCGCCTCCCTCGACAAGGGCCAGGCGCTCCTCGTCGTCCCGCTGCTCATGGTGGCCCTCGGCCTCGGCAAGGGCGCCGCCTACTTCGGTCACTTCTATTGGATGGGGATGGTGGCCCAGCGGGTGGTGATCGATCTGCGGCAGCGGCTCCTCGCCAGGATCCTCCGCCTCGCGCCCCAGGATCTGCTCCGGCAGCGCAGCGGCGATCTCCTCTCGCGCTTCGGCGCCGATCTCCAGGCGGTGGAGACCTCCCTCCACATCGCTGTCCCCACCTACCTCCGCGATAGCCTCCAGGTGGCGGCCCTCCTGGTCCTCTGCTTCATCCTCGACTGGCGCCTCTCCCTCATCGCCTTCTGCGCCGTGCCCCTGGCGGTCTTCCCGCTGACCCGGATGGGCAAGCGGCTGAAGAAGGTCGCGGGGCAGGGGCAGCGCAGCGTCGGCGCCCTGGCCGGTCTCGCCCACGACACCATCGCGGGGATCCGGGTGGTCCAGGCCTACGGTATGGAGGCCCACCTCGCCGCTCGCTTCGACGAGGAGAGCGAGCGATGGCTGCGGCTGCAGCGCACCAGCCTCCGGGCCCGCGGCCTGGCCAGCCCCGCCATGGAGCTCCTCTCCGTGGTGGGCGTCGCCGCCGTCCTCGCCTTCGCCGTCTCCGCCATGCGGGATGGCGCGCTCCTCAGCGAGCAACTCCTCTCCTTCCTGGCAGCGCTGGCCCTCCTGCTACAGCCCGCCAAGAACCTGGGGAAGGTCGGCGGCTTCTTCCTCATGGGCCTGGCCTCCGCCGAGCGGATCTTCGAGATCATCGATCTCGAGTCCTCCATCGTCGAGGCATCCAACCCACACCCACTCGACGGCTTCGAGGATCGGATCCGCTTCGAGAGTGTCAGCTTCCGCTACGGTGAGCGATTGGTGATCGACGGCATCGATCTCGAGGTCCGCCGGGGCGAGGTGGTGGCCCTGGTGGGAGCCTCCGGCGGCGGCAAGAGCACCATCGCCGGCCTCCTCTGCCGCGCGGTCGATCCCGCCGCCGGGAGGATCACCATCGACGGCCACGATCTGCGCCAGCTCTCGCTGCGATCCCTTCGGCGGAAGATCGCCCTGGTGCCCCAGGACGTCCACCTCTTCGACGACACCGTCCGTGCCAACGTCGCCTACGGCATCGAGGTCGGCGACGAGACGATCCGCGAGGCCCTCGCCGCCGCCAAGGCCATCGACTTCGTCGACGCGCTGCCCCAGGGCCTCGACACGATCCTCGGGGAGCGAGGCTCCGTCCTCTCCGGGGGACAGCGCCAACGCCTCGCCATCGCCAGGGCGCTCCTCCTCGACGCGCCGATCCTGATCCTCGACGAGGCCACCAGCGCCCTGGACAGCGAGAGCGAGCGGGAGGTCCAGGAGGCCCTCGATCGCTTGATGGCAGGCCGCACCGCGCTGGTCATCGCCCACCGCCTCTCCACCATCCGCGGCGCCGATCGGATCTGCGTGATGGACGGCGGCCGCGTCGTGGAGGAGGGGCGACATGACGAACTCCTCGCCAGCGACGGTGCCTACCGGCGGCTCCACGCGATCCAGCATCTGGAGTCGGCAGGGGAGGGCGCCATCGCCCCAGCAAGGAGCGAAGGATGAGCCTCGCCTGGAATCGAGCGCGCCGCGCCCTGCGCTTCGCCGCCTTCGCCTTCGTCCTCGTGGCGATCGGCGTGGCCCTGCTGGCGACCGCCATCGCCGTCGTGCCGTTCCCGACCCTCGGCGCGGCGCCAGAGGGGACGAACGTCAGGGGCTTCTTCCACATCCACGCCGAGGCCTCCCACGACGGCTACGGCACCCTGGATCAGGCCGTGGGCGTCGCGCGATCCCTGGGCGGCCGCTTCGTCGTCCTCACCGAACACAACGCGCTTCGACCCGAGCGCCCTCGCTACCAGGACGGCGTCCTCGTGGTCCCCGGCATCGAGATCTCGTCGGCCCACGGCCACGTGATCGCCGTAGGCCTCGATCGGGATCCCGAGGAGCGCGGCCCCGGGGTCCTGCAGGCCATCCGCCGATCAGGCGGCGAGGCCATCCTCGCCCACCCCGTCAACCTCCGCCGGCCCTGGAGCGATCCGTCGCCGGAGGGCTTCATCGGCTTCGAGGCGATCTCCCTCGACTCCGCCTTCCGCGAGGCCGTCGCCAACGGCTGGCATCGGCTGGCCCTCGCCGGCGTCGCGCTGATCGGCGACAGGCGCAAGGCCGGCGCCATCCTCATGGAGAGGCCCGCCGGCGCCCTGGAACGCTACGACGAGATCGCGAGGCGCCAGGCACCTTTGGCGATGCTCTGCGGCGTCGATGCCCACGGCCTGCCTCCCTACGTCACCTCCTTCGCCGCCCTGGCCCTCCACGTCGAGCCCGGCGCCGGCCCCCTGGCGCGCTGGGGACGCGACGCCGACGCAGACGCCGCCGCCCTCGTCTCGGCCCTTCGCGCCGGCCGCACCTTCTGCTCGGTCCCCGCCCTCGGCGACGCGGGCGCCTTCTCCCTCCAGGCCACCGATGAGGAGGTGGCCGCCTCCGTCGAGAGGCCTGATTCGACCTTGATCCTCTTCCGCGACGGGGTCGAGGCCGCCAGGGGCAAGGGGCCGCGGATCGCCGTGCCGGCGCTGCCCGGCCTGTGGCGCGCCGAGGTCCACGTCGACGCCGGCTTCCCCTACGGCGAGGAGCGCCTCTGGATCGCCTCCTCCGCGACCCGCGTCCTCGATGGCCCGGCGGCGCCGCGGCAGCCAATTGACGCCCCCGCGCGAGCGGATCGAGGCGAGTCAGCACCCCGGGGGATTGATTGACCCTCCCCCGAGTGGGAGCGTAAGAGAAGCGCTCCGTGCCGATCCTCTATGCCACCGCCAGCTACCTGGCTTTCCTGATCGCCTGGCCCTTTCTCCTGGTCCACCGCAAGACGCGGCGCGGCCACGGACGGCGGCTCGGCTTCTACCCCGCGGGCTGGATGAAGGACGCGCCGCATCCTCGCATCTGGCTCCACGGCGCGTCGGCGGGCGACCTCCTCGCCCTCAAGCCCATGGTGGCAGCGCTGAAGGCGAAGATCCCCGGCTGCACGGTGGTGATGAGCACCCTCACCAACTCCGGCTACCTCATGGCCGAGGAGCGGCTCCAGGAGGTGGACTTCGTCACCTACGTCCCCTGGGATCTCCCCGGCGCCGCCGGCAGGGCGATGGAGGCGATCCGGCCTGATCTGCTGGTCCTCGAGTACACCGAGATCTGGCCCAACCTGGTGCGGGCGGCTCATAAACGAGGCGTGAAGATCGCCTTGACCAACGGCCGCTTCGCCGCCGACAAGATCGCCAGCTACCGCCTCTTCTTCGGCCTGGTGGGCAACCCCCTGGCGAAGATCGATCTCTTCCTGATGCGAGAGGACGACGAGGCGGAGCGGATCCTCGGGTTGGGCGCGGCGCCGGAGCGGGTGCGGGTCACTGGCAACACCAAATTCGACAACCTCGTGGCCGCCTCCACCGACGCCGGCGCAGAGGCCCTCGCCGCCGCCCTTGGCGCCAGCGCCGATCGCCCCCTCCTCATCGCGGGCTCCACCCACGAAGGCGAGGAGGCGCTGCTCCTCCCGGTCTTTCGCCGGCTCCGCCAGGCACATCCGGCGCTGCGCCTGGTGATCGCGCCTCGCTACATCGAGAGGGCTGGCAGGATCCTCGCGCTGGCCCAGGGCGCAGGCTTCAGCGTGGGGCTGCGCTCCCAGGGCGCGGCGGAGTCCGACGTGGCGATCCTCGACACCATCGGCGAGCTCTCCGCCGCCTACTGCCTGGCGACCCTCGTCTTCGTCGGCGGATCGTTCACAAACCGTGGCGGCCAGAACATCCTCGAGCCAGCGGCCCACGGAAAGCCCGTCCTCTTCGGCCCGAACATGGAGAACTTCCACGACAGCGTGCAGGTCCTCGTGGGCCGCGGCGGGATCCAGGTCGCCGATCCCGAGAAGCTCTACCGCGTCGCCAGCGAGCTCCTGGCCCGGCCCGAGTCCATCGCCGAGCTCGGGGAGCTGGCTCGGGCCGCGGTCCACTCCGTCCGAGGCGCCTCCTCCCGCAACGTCGAGCAGATGGCGAAGCTCCTCGGCCTCGCGCCGGGCGGACCGGACGATGCCGCGACGCTTCGGAAGGAGGCGGGCTGATGCGCATCCTGGTCGTGCGCACCAACGCCCTGGGAGACGCGATCCTGGCGACCCCGCTGCTCCGGGCGCTGGCCGATCACTTCCCGGACTCGGAGATCCACTTCGTCACCAGGCCTGCCTTCGCGCCGCTCTTCGACGGCCTCCCCTTCCTCCGCCGGGTCTGGCCCTGGGATCCGGGCCAACGGGCAGGCGTCGGCCCCCGCGCCATGGCCGCGGAGCTGCGGCGCAGCGGCTCCTTCGACCTCGCGGTCGATCTGCAGAACTCGGCGGCGACCTTCCTCCTCGTGGCGGCGCTCCGCCCCAAGCGCAAGCTGCGTCTGGTAAAGCGCAAGGGGATGAAGGCCGTCCTCGCATCCCTCTTCGGCGAGGGGCCGATCCTCGACGAGCGCCCCAACGCCGCGCTCTACCTCGATGTCCTCGCACCCCTGGGGGTTTTTCCCGCGCCCCGATCCTCGGACGATCGATCATTCCCGCCGCTCCGCGATCCCGCCACCGGTCTCGACCTCCGCCCGGCGGTTCGGATCGATCCCGACGCCCTCGCATGGGTGGACGCCCAGCTCGTGGAGGTGGAGGGCGCGCCCATCGTGGGCATCGCCCCAGGTGGACGCTGGGCGCCGAAGCGATGGGATCCGCTGCGCTTCGCGGAGGTCGGCGATGCCCTCGCCGAAGCCGGCGCGAGAGTCCTCCTCGTGGGTGGCCCCGGTGATCGCCGGGAGATCGAGGCGGTCCGCCATGCCCTCGCCGCCAAGGCGCTGGCGGAGACCACCGAGTGGAGCATCCCCGCCCTGGCCGCCGGGCTGTCCCGGGCGCGGATCCTCGTCACCTGCGACTCGGCCCCCAACCACCTGGCCCAGGCGGTAGGGACCCCCGTGGTCACCGTCTTCGGCCCCACCTCCCAGCGGCGGTGGGGCCCCCTCCCGGGGGCCGGCGTCGCGGTGGCGCTCCCCATCGCCTGCGCCCCCTGCTCCAACTTCGGGCGCCGCCCCTGCCCGCTGGGCCACCACGCCTGTATGAAGGATCTCGGGGCCGCTCCCGTGATCATCGCTGCCCTCGCCGCCCTCCGCGACGATCGCTTGGGTGGCAGCGCCAGGGCGCGGCAGGCCTGGAGTCACGAGCGCCTCGATCTCGCCATCCAGGTGGCCCGATCGAGGCGGGTGGTGCGACGATGAGCGCCGGAAGAGACGGCGTTCGCCGCGATCAGGAGCTCCGTTGAAGATCACCATGCTCCATCGACGGGAAGAGCCGCTCTGGCAGCGGCTGCTCCTCGCGCCCCTCGCGCCGCCGTCTAGGCTCTTCGGCGCGGCCGCCACCACCCGGCTGCGCCTCTACGAGACCGGCGTGCTCCAACAGCAGGTGGCCCCGATCCCGGTGATCTCGGTGGGCAACCTCGCCGTGGGCGGTGCAGGCAAGACACCCATCGTGATGGATCTCGCTACACGCTTCCAGGGCCGGGGGCTGAAGGTCGCCGTCCTCGCCGCCGGCTATCGGGGAAAGGGCAAGGGCGCGCGGGTGGTCTCCCGCGGCGAGGGACTCCTCTTCGACGCCAAGGAGGCCGGCGACGAGCCGGTGCTCGTCGCCGAGCGCTGCCCCGGCGTCCAGGTCCTGGTGGGGCCGAGCCGCGCCGAGCTCGCGGGGATCGCCGCCCGTCACCTCCGCGCCGACGTCGCCATCCTGGACGACGGCTTCCAGCATCTGGGTCTCGCCCGGGATCTGGACATCGTGGTCCTCGATGGCGCCTCGCCTTTCGGCAACGGCCACCTCCTCCCACGGGGCCCTTTGCGCGAGCGCCCCGACGCCCTGCGCCGCGCCGATCTCTGCTGGATCGCCAAGGTGGACGAGGGCGATCCCAAGGAGGTGGACGCCGCTGCCGCGACGGCGCGGGAGCTCACAGGCAGCGAGCCGATCCGCTCGCGCTACCGCGTCAGCTCCATCCTCGACGGCGACCTCCGTCGCGAAGAGCCAGCGAGCGTCCTCCGGGGGCGGCAGGTCCTCCTCCTGGCGGGCCTCGCGCGCCCCGACTCCTTTCGGCGCACCCTCGGCCGCCTCGGCGCCAAGGTCGTCGGCGAGTCGCTCTTCCCCGATCACCACCCCTTCACCACCAAGGAGCTCGAGGCCGCCCTCTCCAGGGCCAGGGCCGTCGGCGCCGAGCTGATCTGCACCACCGAGAAGGACGCCGTGCGGATCCCCGCTGCCCTCCGCCGCCACGAGCGGATCAAGATCGTGCGGGTCGAGACCGAGATCGTCGAGGGAGCCGACCGCCTCGAGCGAGCCCTCGACGCCGCCCTCGACGCTGCCGCCATCCGCGTGAAGACCGCCGCGGAGCGGACGAGATGAGATCCGCGGATGCGAGATGGCCGAACGCGCAGACGGTCGCGGCGCGCAACCTTACGCCGGGTCGCGCGGCCTTCGCGAGATGCGCCACGGGGCTGGCCTGGCCACGCTGGCACGTACGAAGGCATCCCTTCGTCAGCCGCGCCGCCTCGTCCTCCACCTCGGGAGGTAGACCCTGAGCTCGCTCGCCACCTGGGGATGGGGCGCCGCCGCCCTCTGCGTCCTGCTGCTCATCATCGTCGCCCTCAGCCAGGGGCGCGCCCTCTGCTGGGCCGCGGCTCGCCTCCCGCTGCCCATCCTCCTGCGAACCGGCGCGGCCTTCGGCGCGCTGATCCGACACCTGGGGATCCGCCGTCAGGTGGTCCGCGACAACCTCGCCCGCGCCTTCCCCGAGAAGGCGCCCGCCGAGCGAGAGCAGATCCTGCGCGGGGTCTACCGCAACCTCGGCACCCTGGTGATGGAGTTCCTCCGCGCCCCCTACCTGCGCCCGGAGGCGGCGGAGGCGCTGGTGGAGGTCGAGGGCTACGAGCGCTTCGAGGCCGCCTTCGCCCAGGGCAAGGGCGCCATCATCGCCACCGCCCACTTCGGAAACTTCGAGCTCCTCGGCTCGTTCTTCGCCAGGCGCGGCCTCCCCCTCACCGCCATCACCAAGCGCCTCTCCCGCAACGTGCTCAACGGCTTCTGGCTCGACCAGCGGCGGCGCGCCGGCCTGCGGGAGCTCCCCGACTCTGGCTCGATCCGCGACATCCTCAAGGTGCTGCGGGCCGGCGAGATCCTCGCGATCATGATCGATCAGAACATGATCCCCCGCCGCGCCATCTTCGCCCCCTTCTTCGGCGTCGACGCCGCCACCACCCCGGGCCCCGCCGTCTTCGCCGAGCGCACCGAGGCCCCCGTCCTGCTGGCTCTGATGCACCGCCTCCCCGGCGGCCGCCACCGCGTCAGCGTCGAAGGCCCCATCCCCTTCGAGCGCACCGGCGATCGCGCCGCCGACCTCCTCGCCTTCACTGCGCGCCTCAACGCCGAGCTCGAGCGCCACGTCCGCGCCGAACCCGAGCATTGGTATTGGGTCCACCGCCGATGGAAGACCCGCCCACCCGACGAGGCCGCCGGGCCAGCGGCCGAGCGAGCCGTCGGCGAGGCTTCGCGATGAGCACCACGATAGCAGCAGGGAGAAGCACGCGGCGTCCCGGCCGATCGATTGACTTGGCCCGAGTTCAGCTGCGATAAGGCGCCCGATGCGACTCCAGGCCGAGGGATACGAGCTGCGCGAGATCGTCGAGCGCTTCGCCCGCAAGAGGGTGGCCGTCATCGGCGACGTCGTGGTGGACGAGTACCTCTACGGCCAGACCGATCGGATCTCGCGGGAGGCGCCGGTCCTGATCGTGCGGCATGAGTCGACCCAGCGATTCCTCGGGGGCGCGGCCAACGCGGCGGCGAACGTGGCCAGCCTCGGAGGCCACGCCATCGCGTTGGGCGCCATCGGAGACGACGAGTCGGGACGGGCCCTCGGGGCCCTCTGCCTGGAGGCCGGCGTCGACGCCCGCTTCAGCGTCGACGCCGGTGGCCCCACCGAGACCAAGACCCGGATCCTCGCCGGCGGGATCAACACCACCCGGCAGCAGATGCTCCGCCTCGATCGCAGCCGCAACGCGCCGCTCCCTGTGGTTACAGCGGCGGATCTCGTGACCAGGCTTCGCGAGGCGGCAGCGGAGGCCGACGTCGTCATCGTCTCCGACTACGGCGGCGGCGTCCTCGGCGAAGAGGCCATCGAAGAGGTTCAGAGGCTCGCCGCGGATGGCGTGAAGATCTGTGTCGACAGCCGTTACAACCTCATGGCCTATCGGGGCGTGCTGGTGGCCAAGCCGAACGAGCCCGAGCTTGGGGCGGCGACGGGCCTCCCGGTGGGGACCGCCGCCGCCAGCGTCGAGGCCGGGTTGGCGCTGCAGCGAGCGCTGGGCTGCCGGGCGGTCCTCGCCACCCGCGGCCGCAGCGGCATGAGCCTCATCGAGGAGGGGCGCGATCCCGAGCTGCTCCCGGTCCACGGCAACGACGAGGCCGTAGACGTCACCGGCGCAGGCGACACCGTGATCGCGACCTTCGCCCTGGCGGTGGCCGCCGGCGCGAGCCTCCTCGCCGCCGCCCGGATCGCCAACGTGGCCGGCGCGCTGGTGGTGCGCAAGCTCGGGACCGCCACCGTCAGCCCCGCCGAGCTGCTGGCGGAGTTCAAATGATCCTCCCGCGTGGAACACCCCGCGCTGCCGATCGTCGCCGCGCCGATGGCCCCGCCGCGGTCGCTGCAGTCCCATCATCGCCGGCCGCCCCTTTTGCCGACCGCCGTCATCGCGCCAGGCGTCGCGCCATCCGTGATGCGAGACTCATGAAGTGAATCCCACCATCACCAAGATCGCCTCCCTCGAAGCCTTGGCCGGGAGGGTGGAGGGGCATCGTCGGGAAGGGCGCACGGTCGCCCTGGCCAACGGGGTCTTCGACCTCCTCCACGTCGGCCACGTGCGCTACCTCGAGGGGGCCAGGGCGCTGGCCGACGTCCTCGTCGTAGCGGTGAACAGCGACGCCTCGACCCGAGCCAACAAGGGCGAGGGACGCCCGGTGATCCCCGAGGCGGAGCGCGCGGAGCTGGTGGCCGCCCTGGCCTGTGTGGATCACGTGGTCCTCTTCGACGATCGCACGGTGGTCCCGGTGATCCGCGCCCTGCGCCCGAATCTCCAGGTGAAGGGCACCGACTACACGCCGGAGTCCATCCCCGAGCGCGCCGAGGTCGAGGCCTACGGGGGCAGGGTGGCGGTGGCCGGCGATCCCAAGGATCATTCCACCACGGAGCTGATCCGGATCCTCGATCGGAACGGCTGATGCGGATCCTCTCGCTCTGTGCGACCCCCGAGTATACGGGGCCCGCCGAGCTGATGCTCGAGGACGCCGCCGGCCTGCGCCGCGGAGGGCACGAGGTCACCGTCGGCTTCGACACCCGGCGTGCAGGCAGCATGCGCGCCCACGTCGAGGCCGCCGGCCTCCCCATCGACGAGGGCCTGGATCTCTGCCGGATCGGCAGGCCCGTCCCCATCGTCCGGGACGTGCTGCGCCTGCGGGCGAGCCTCCGCGCCGGGCGCTACAACACGGTGATCACCCGCTTCTCACACGATCACCATGTCGCGATCCTCGCCATGACGGGCCTGGCGCGCCAGCGGCTCCGCCTCCTGCGCTCCTGCGAGCTCCTCGAGAACGTCGCCCCCGGCTGGAGCCGCGGCATCGCCTTCGCGCGAAGCGACCGCCTCCTGGTGCCTTCGGGCGAGCACGCCGCGGCGCTGATCCGCGATCACGGGATCGCCGCCGATCGGATCGAGATCCTGCGGGGGAGGGTGGACGCCGATCGCTTCCGGCCGGGGCCCTCGCGGCTCCGCGCCGAGCTGGGGATCCCGGCGTCGGCGCCGGTGGTGGGGATCGTCTCCCGGATCAAGGCCGATCGCCGTCATCCGGAGCTCGTCGCTGCCTTCGCCGCCGCCCTGCGCGAGGTCCCGGAGGCGTGGCTGGTCGTCGTCGGCAGAGGTGAGGGGATCCCCCAGGTGAAGGAGGCAGTGGCGCGCGCCGGGGTGGAGGCGCGCACCCGCTTCGCCGGCTACCGCACGGGCGACGATCTGGCGGACGCTTATCGCGCCATGGACGTGAAGGCCTGGCTGGCGTCGGGGAACGACGGGACCTGCCGCGCGGTCCTCGAGGCGATGGCATCGGGCTGCGCGGTGCTCGGCGGACGCTTCGGCGCCGTCCGGGAGGCGGTGGAGGACGGCGTCAGCGGCAGGCTCTGCGATCCCGACGTTCCCTCCACCACCAGCGAGGCCCTCGGTTGGCTCCTCTCCGATCGAGGCCGCGCCGCGCGCCTCGGAGAAGCGGGTCGGCGCAGGGTCCTCGACGTATATACTCCCGCCCGCAGGGTCGCCGACGTCAGCGCGGTCATCGATCGGGCCTGGGCGGCGCCGAGCCTCCGCGCGTCGCATCAGTTCTAGGAACGAAAAGGAGTCCCGCGTGGCAAAGCTGCCCCCCGATCTCGAGGCGATCCTCGCCTGCCCCCAATGCAAGGGCGATCTCGACTTCCGCGTGAAAGACGATGAGATCGTCTGCCCGAGCTGCCGCCTCGTCTTTCCCATCCGGGACGAGCTGCCGGTGATGCTGGTCGACGAGGCGAAGCCGCTCCCCGCTTCGAAATGAACGCCCGGCTCGAGGCTTCGACAGATGCGCCCCAGACCGATGGGAGGAGCGGCGTGTCGGGGGCGCTTCGGCGCCTCGGCCGCGCGGTGGTGATCGCGCTGGCGCGGCTGGTCTTCGGCGCACCGCGCCGCGGACCGCTCGGCGAGATCCGCAAGCTGATCGTGATCCGCACCGACGAGCGGGTGGGCAACGTCCTCCTCACGATCCCCCTGCTGCGAGCCCTGCGCCTCGGCCTCCCCGACGCTGAGATCGTCTTCCTCCATGCGAGGTCGAAGGCGTCGTTGGTCCGGGGCCTCGCCTACGTCGATCGCCTCGAGCCCTTCGAGAAGAAGCTCTTCTTCCGGCGCCCCTGGAGGATGGCGGCGCAGCTCTGGCGCCTGCGCCGCGAAGGCTTCGACGTCGCCATCGAGGCCGGCCACTACCACGCCTTCAGCCTGACGGCGGCCTTGCTCAGCCGCGCCGTCGGCGCTCGCGCAGTGATCGGGCACGACCGCGGCCCCGCGCCCCACTTCTTCGACCACGCCGTATCTCTGCCTCCCGGCGTCGTTCAGGACGTCGCGGCCAAGCTCCGGCTCTTAGAACCCCTGGGCCTCCCGGAGGCCGGTCGGCAGCTCGAGACGCCCCTCGCCCACGACGAGGCTGCGCGGCGCTCGATCGACGCGTCCCTCGAAGCGGTGGGGCTCGGTGGAGCGAGGCTCCTCGTGGTGAACCCAGGGGCGAGGAAGCTCGATCGGCGCTGGCCGTCGGAGCGCTACGCCATGGCCGCAGCCAGGATCGCCTCGACCCATGAGCTGATCCCCCTGGTGATCTGGGGCCCCGGCGAAGAGGCGCTGGCCCGCGCCGTCGTCTCCGCCGCGGGAGGCGAAGCCAGGCTCGCGCCCCCTACCGATCTCGCCGAGCTCGCCGCCCTCTTCGCCAGGGCCGCCCTCGTGCTCACCAACGACACAGGGCCGATGCACCTGGCGGTCGCCGCGGGGGCGCCCACCCTGGCGATCTTCCTGGCGGGCGATCACGAGCGCTGGGGCCACGAGCTGCCCACCTTCGCCGCCGTGCCGATCGACGCCACGTCGCCGCAGCGGGGGATCGAAGCGGAGCTGGAGGCCATCGATCGAGCGGCGGGGCGCCTGCTCCGCGCCCCAATCGTCGCGTCCGCCGGCGGCTCCTGTTGATCTCACGAACAGCCGCGGATAGCTTCCGCGCCATGTTACGTTCCATGACGGGCTTCGGCTCGGCGCGATCCCGGATCGAGAGCGAAGAGATCGCCGTCGAGATCCGCTCCGTCAACAGCAAGTTCTGCGAGGTCAAGGTCCGCACGCCACGGGAGCTGCAGGCCCTGGAGTCCGACGCGGTGCGGATCGTGAAGGGCCGACTGGCCCGGGGCGCGATCGACGTCAGCCTTCGGCGGGGGACCGCCGCCGGCCCGACCCTCGCGCCGCGGATCGACGAGGAGCTCGCCGCCCGGATCGCCGAGAGCTTCCGGGCCCTGCAGCAGCGGCTGGGGCTGGCCGGGGAGGTCAGCATCGGCGATCTCATCGCCGTGCAGGGCGTCGTCACCCTCGAGGAGCGGGAGATCGATCTCGACCACGCGAGCGCCGCGTTGAAGGCAGCCCTCGACGAGGCCCTCGGCGTGCTGATCGCCATGCGCGAGCGGGAAGGGGAGGCGCTGCGCGTGGATCTCTCCCAGCGCATCGACGCGGTGGAGTCCTTCGCCGCCAGGCTCTCGCAGGAGGCGCCCCTCGCTGTCCGTCAGCAGCAGGAGCGGATCCTCCAGCGGATCGCCGAGCTCACCGGGGGCATCGACCTCGATCCGCAGCGCATCGCACAGGAGGTGGCGCTCCTCGCCGAGCGATCGGACATCGCCGAGGAGCTGACCCGTCTCGACAGCCACGTGGCCCAGCTCCGCGAGCTGCTCGGCGCAGACGAGCCGGTGGGGCGTCGACTGGACTTCCTGGTCCAGGAGCTGAACCGCGAGGCGAACACCGTCGCCTCCAAGTCGAATTGGTCCGGCTCCGCCGCGATCACCGTGGAGCTGAAGGCGGAGATCGAGCGGATCCGCGAGCAGATCCAGAACGTCGAGTAGGTGTGTGGTGACGAAGTCCAAGGGATTGATGCTGGTGCTCTCCGCACCCTCCGGCGCAGGTAAGACCACCTTGGCGCGACGGATCCTCGACCACCATCCGGAGGCGGTCTTCTCGATCTCTGTGACCACCCGGACGCCCCGCGGGGGCGAGCGCCAGGGCGTCGACTATACGTTCATCGACCAGGCACATTTTGACGAGATGCGGGGGCGCGGCGAGCTGCTGGAATGGGCAGAGGTCCACGGCGCCACCTACGGGACCCCCAGCCGCTTCGCCGAGGACGCGCTCCTCCACGGACGCCTCGTGGTCTTCGACATCGACGTCCAGGGGGGGATCCAGATCAAGGCGCGCCATCCGGAGGCAGCCACCATCCTGATCCTCCCGCCTTCGCCGCAGGAACTCGAGCGAAGGCTCCGCTCCCGGGCGACCGACGCCGAGGAGGTCGTCCGGCGGCGCCTCGACGTGGCCCGGGCCGAGATCGCGGCCTGCATGGAGAGCTACGACTACGTGTTGGTCAACGACGACCTCGACGCGGCCTACACCGACCTCGAGGCGATCATCCGTCACCGCCGGCGAGAGGCCGCCCCGACCCAGGAGCGGCGGGCCGCCGAGCTGCGCCTGGGGGACGGCGGCATGGCCCGCTGCGCCGCTCTCGATGCGTGGCGGTAGCTCTCCGCCATCCTGCCGCCACCCCGATTTGACAATCCCGAACGGGATCGTTAGAACCCATCCCTTCGCGCGGCTCCCACTCCCCCTAAGGGGGCAGGGGTCGATCGGGGCAGCTCTTTTCCAGAAGAATCCGATTGCTCGATGGTCCGGCTTCCACCGGCCCATCATCGAGGGCGCAGCGTGATCGCGCCCTCCTCCGGGAGCGCCAGGCCAGAAACGACGGCCTCCCAACATTCTCCTTGACGCCATCCGGGCGTCACAGTAGAAGCCCCCTCTCGCTGCGACGCGGTGGAAATCCACCCCGCCACAGCGGGGAGCAGTCGGTCGGTCTCTGAAAACCGAATAGCAAGCCATACGTTCGAATGTCGCGG
>JBEBXK010000037.1:0-35660 GCA_040391605.1 Vulgatibacter incomptus | reverse complement strand
CTTCGTCCCCTTCGTCCCCTTCGTCCCCTTCGTCCCCTTCGTCCCCTTCGTCCCCGTGATCCTCGCGGTCCCCGACCTCGTCGAGATCCGGACCAACTTCAAGCGTGTCCGCGGTATCGACTGTCCACTCGGTGTCCGCCTCCTCGAAATCCTCCGGCTCCCCCTCCCTCTTCATGGCCTCCCAGTCCGGAAACCAGCTGGGGAGGTCCAGCAGAAGGATCGTCTGGTTGGGCGAGCGGAAAGTGGAAGCGATTTCCCTGTGCGGGACCTTCTTGATCATTCCCAGGTCTTCCAGCCGCGTGCAGTGCTTCTCGAACTGACGCTTGGTGATACCCCGATTGCGGGCAAGGTCATCCCAAGCCCGGAAGACCCACCGCGTGTCGGCGCGCGTCCAGGTGACCAGGAAGATGTAGGTGAGCTTGACCGGATCGGGCACCTTACAACCCCAATCGCGAGCGATCGCGTTGAGGATGTTCGTGTAGGGACGCTTACCCCTCCACTTGCTGACGACCCGTGGGGACAGCTCCGGCGTGAACGTGGTCGAGCGGCAAATCGCCTTGCAGGACGGAGGGCATGGGCACCCTGCGCGGGCCTCCTCGTTGTCCTGCCCAAAGCACGTTCGCATCCAATCACAGACCGGCAACCTGTACTTTTTCTTGGCCACTTGGCTTCCTTTCGAGCGCCCGACGGGGCACCCATGCACGTGCCGTGCGGGAAGCTCTAGTGACCGACCGAGGAAACCGCTGACTACTGACGGAGAACTGCGGTGGATACCGGCCCCAGGTAGGCGATCGCTTCCCCGGAGCCCGTAGGAACCAGGCCGAAGCACCACCAGGAACGACCTTTCCAATTTTGGAGAAGTAACCCGTAGAAGTGAGCCGATAGAACTAAAGCCTTCGCTAGGGAAATAGGTGCTGATGAGTTCGCACCCTTCTCTCGCGACGACCAGTCAACCCGCGCTCGCTACGCGAGCGCGCCGATGGCGGAGCTTCGCTCCGGCATCGGACCGAGTCCTCGGAGGACTCAGAGATTGTCCGTACTCCGGAACGCAAGAGGAGAGGCAGCCCTCGCTGGCCCAGCGCATAGGCGGAAAGGTTCGAACGGACGGAGGGGTGAACCGTGGGGAGAGCCGTGATTCGACCCTGGAAAGCGTACGCCGCCCTGACAGCGCCGCTCTCCCAGGTACCAAGGCATCGTTCCTTCAAGAGGAGCCAAGTCCCATCGAAGTAGATGGAGAAGTTCAGTCATCGATTGAGAACGTCCGTCACTAGAGGAGGCCGCGGCATAGAGCCGCCGAAGACCTAGGAGCCCTGATGCCTACTCCACCCACCCCTCCCCCACTGGCCCGCGACCCGGCCCACCCTTCTTGCCGCGCCGCCATGTCTGGCTCGCACGCGCCGCAACACGATCTCGTGACCACAGGCTCCACCGAGGACCAAACCATGGGTGGATCGAACAAGGATAGTGGTCGTCTCAATGACCGAGTTGAGGTGTTCGAGACGACCTCCCTCTGGCTCGCCGCCTACCTCTTCTGCCACGGCGTCGAATTCGACGGCCTGAGGGTCCATCGAACGGAGCTACGGCCGGCCGTCACCTTCGAATTCCAGGACCGTCCCAACAAGATGTTCGGTTTTGTCATGGAGTTTCAACATGGCTCCGAAGATTGCTTGCCGTCCGCCAGCACCTTCGTTCGGACCTACGAGTGGCTTCGTTCAATCGCGAGGGACGAGGAACTACGGCAGCGCAGGGAGATCCTGAGGGTCCTCGAGCAGCACCCCTGAGCCACTCCGCAGCGCGCCACTCTTCGTTGCCCGGAAAGCTCTAGGTCAGCGGTCCCCAGTCCTACCCCCAGCCCACGGATGGAACCAGGCTCTCGGTGGCAGCGAGGGCCCTCCTTATGGGCCGGCAAGGGGGCCGCTGCCTGTCCCCTACGACACGGCGCTCTCACGTGAGGAAAAATGAGGTCGAAAAACACTCGCTGTCCAACTCTCCAGAAGGGCAGGTCTGGCGTTCTGACGAACGAGCAGCAGCTCGCGGCCTTGATGGGAACTCTCGCCAGTCGATCGACCCGGTGGTCACCCCACTGGCTCGACGTCCTTGCCCGCTCGCTACGCAGCGAACCGCTCGCGCCGGGTGAGGCACTGGGCCTCGATATCTGGCTGGCTACGCGGGACACCGATGGCTGGTACGAGATGACGCAGCGCTCGCAAAGAACCGAAGGGAGCGAGCCATGAAGAAGAGCACGCCCGCGGCGAAACGCCTGTACGCCCTCTACGTCCGCGAGAGCACGACGAAGCAGCTCGAAGGCAAGGCGTACGACTCTCTTGCCTCTTAGGAGGACTACCTCCGGGGCTTCGTCGCGCAACAGGGCGGCGAGGTCTTCCAGGTCTACAGCGACACCGAGTCCGGCACGAAGTTCGAGGCCCGAGGCGGTTTGATGGAGCTTCTCGCCGACGCCCAGGCCGGCAAGTTCCAGGTCGCCGTGGCCTACGACCTCGATAGGTGGGCCCGGAACGTCCAGGTCCACTTCGCGGTGAAGCAGATCTCCAAGGAGGCCGGGGTCGAGTTCATCTCGGCCACCCAGCGATTTGGGGACGATCCCGAAGGCAAGCTGATGGAGCTGCAGATCGCGGGATTTGCCCAGTTCTACTCGGACACGATCTCCAAGAAGGTGAAGATCAAGCGGCTGCTGATGGCCAAGGAAGGCCGTTGGCGCGGCGGCAAAGTGCCCTTCGGATACAAGAGCGTCGACAAGATGCTCGTTCCCCACCCGGAGGAAGCCCCGATCGTCCAACAGATCTTCGCGCTCTACCTGGAGCACTCCTCGCTCGCGGCTGTCCGGCACCGGCTGGAGGCGCAGGGTCTCAAGAGCCGATCGGGCGAACCACTCTCGATGTCCATGTTGGAGAGCGTGATCAAGAACCGGCTGTACGTCGGGGAGATCCAAGAGAACGGCGAGCGGTTCAAAGGTCGGCACGAGGGAATCGTGGATCCGGTTCTCTTCGAGGGGGTACAGGGCATCACGCCGACCAAGCGGCGCCTCGTCACCAAAACGAATCGGCCCTATCCGCTAATTGGACTCCTCCGTTGCAGCGCCTGCGGAAGCGGCATGACCCTCTCCTACGTCCGCAAAAAGAACGGCACCGAGGTGCCCTATTACCGATGCACGCGCACGTTCAAGATGGGATGGAACTCCTGCCCACTCAAGCAGGTGAACGCGGATTGGATCGAGCGGGAAGTGGAGACGATGCTCAAGGAGCTGAGCGCATCACCCGAACTCGTCTCGAAGGCGGTCGCCTCCGCGAACGCATCGAGCGCCGAACAGGGCACGCCGCTCCGGGAGAAGGAGCGGGGTCTCGTTGACCGCCATCGGGAGATCAAGGCCAAGCTCAAGAATCTGGTCGATATCGTCGCCTCCCAAGGCTCGTCTGCCTTCGCCTCCTTCCGGGAGGCGATCGCCCAAGGCGAAAAGGAGCGCGCACACGTGGAGGCGGAACTTGCTCTCCTGCGTGAGGAGATCGCGCGGGTCACGACGAAGCTGGTGGATCCTGAGAGAGCGGCGACGGTGCTGCGGAGCTTCTACCTGCTCTTCCACCTGGCGACGCCGGCAGAGAAGAGGGAGCTACTGCATCTGCTGCTCAAAAAAATAGAGTTCCAGGGGAGAGACAAGCCCATCACCCTGGAACTCTTTGACCTGCGCAGCCTCGAACACGACGGTTCGAAACTACGCCCTGACTGGCTCCGCGGCGAGGACTTGAACCTCGGACATGGTGATTAACAGTCACCCGCTCTACCGACTGAGCTACCGCGGAATATTCGATTGGCGCTGCGCTGGCCGGGAGGCGTGGCGAAGCGACCGCCGTATCTACTGGGAGGCTCGGGGCCTGTCAAGCGGCTGATCGTGGGATTTCGACGGGTGCTAAGGAGGGGGCGCTAGCCTGCGCGCTCGGCGGCGGTCGCGAGCGAGGGGGAAGAACGCGGCGGCTGCCGGTGGGCGGAGGGAGCCGATAGCCGGCCGCTCGGCCGTTGCGCAACGAACGACTTGTCCCGAGCATCGATGGACCGATCGGAGGACGCGATGACCGCGCAGAAGAAGAAGCTGAAGGTGGACGTGATCTCGGACTGCGTCTGCCCCTGGTGCTACGTCGGCAAGCGGCACCTGGACGAGGCGATGGCGAAGGTGGCGGAGCGGTACGAGGTGGAGGTCGAGTGGCATCCCTTCCAGCTCAGCCCGGAGACGCCGGTCGGCGGCAGGGATTGGAAGGAGTACGTGGAGGAGCGCTTCGGCTCGATGGACCGGATGGTGCAGATGCATGGTCGGCTCAGGGAGGTGGGGCAGCGGGCGGGGATCGACTTTGCCTTCGAGAAGATCGAGCGGGCGGCCAACACGCGGGACGCGCATCGGCTGATCTGGATGGCGGGGCAGGCGGGGCTGCAGGACGCGGTGGTGGAAGGGCTCTTCGCGGCGTACTTCACGGCGGGCGGGGATCTGAACAGCCACGAGCTGCTGGCGGAGGTTGCGGCGGAGGCGGGGATGGATGGTGCGAAGGTAAGGGAGCGGCTGCGAGCGGGAGATGGCGAGGAGGCGGTGCGGTACGGGCTCGTGGAGGCGCGGCAGGCGGGGGTGACGGGGGTGCCGTTCTTCATCGTGGAGGGGAAGTTCGCGCTCTCGGGGGCCCAGCCGGTGGAGACGATGATCGAGGTGATGGATCGGGCGGCGGCGGAAAAGGCGGAGTAGGCCGTGGTGTCGAGCGGGATGAGCCCAGGTTGAGGAGGGAAGCTCGGGAGGATCGCTCGCTGCGGTCGGGGGCGGCTAGGGGCTGCTGGCCTGCCTTCCGGGCGTGCTCGCGGTGGAGATCGGACGTTGGGCCCCGCCGAAGAAGTGACGGTTGCGCCACGGACGGTCCTGGGCCATTTTAGCGCGCCTTCGGGGGAGGCTTGGCCTCTCCTTGGATCCACTCGTACTCGGTGAGAAGACGAACGACATGGGATTGCAGAGCCTCCGCGACAAGCTCCTCCAGGCTGGCCTGGTCACGGAAGATCAGGCGAAGACGGCGGAGACGCAGCAACGCCCTGGGCCCGGCCCCGGGAAGGAGGCTGCGTCGGCGAAGCCGAAGGATCGACGGGGGGGGCAGGGTCGGCCGCGGGAGGCGAAGGCCGGAGGCGGCGGCAAGGCGCTGACGCCGGAGGAGAAGCTGGCGCGGGAGGAGGAGGCTGCGTTTCGCGAGCGGGAGCGGATGCTGAACCGCGAGCGCGACGAGAACCGCAAGCGCGCCGCCGAGGATCGCAAGCGTTTGGAGGGGCTGCGCCAGGCGGCTGAGAAGCATGAGGTGGAGGAGCGCGGAGAGGAGGCGTTCCACTTCACGACGCGGAAGAAGAAGGTGCAGCGGATCTATCTGACGGCGGAACAGCTCGAGCGGCTGGAGGCGGGGGATCTGGCGATCATCGACAAGCCCCTGCCGGGGGAGCTCTCGTTCGCGCTGGTGAGTCGCGAGGGGGCGGAGCGGGCGCTGGCGCTGGATTCGAAGGCGGTCCGCTTCTACAACCGTGGCTTCGGCCAGACCTTCGGCTTCAAGGCGGAGCCGCCTCCGGTGTATGAGGCGCCGGCAGCGGAAGAGTCGGGACTCCCAGCTGATGAGCCGAGCGCCGATGCCACAGCTCCGAAGGTCGAGGGCGTCACGGCAGGCGAATCGAGCGCCGACGCCGCAGCCTCGAAAGCCGACGGCGTCGCGGCAGATGAGCCGAGTGCCGACGTCGCAGCCTCGAAGGTCGAGGGCGTCACGGCGGGCGAATCGAGCGCCGACGCTGCGGTCTCGAAGGTCGAGGGCGTCGCGGCAGACGAGCCGAGCGCCGACGCCGCTGGCCCGCGCCCGGCGGACACGCAGGGTGCCGCAGCCTCGGAAGCGGAGAGCGGCGGCGATGGTTCGAAGGTCTCCGCGGTGCCGGAGACCTGAGCGAGCCCGCCGCTCGAGGCACCGCCCATTACGAAGGATGAAGCGAGCGACGCGCGAGGCACGCGCGAGCGCCCCCACAGGCCGGGGACGGCCTGCGAAGTGAGAACCGCCATGTCGACGAAGCCGCAGAAGAAGTTGGAGACATTTCCGAACCCGAAGCCCGGGCGCCCGTACGAGATCTTCTTCGACGCGCCGGAGTTCACCTGCCTCTGCCCGCTGACGGGGCAGCCGGACTTCGCGCACATCAAGATCCGCTACGTGCCGGACGAGAGCTGCATCGAGCTCAAGAGCCTGAAGCTCTACTTCTGGAGCTACCGCGACGAGGGCGCGTTCCACGAGGCGGTGACGAATCAGATCTGCGACGACATCATCGCGGCGATCGATCCGCTCTCGGTGGAGGTGGAGGGCGACTTCTTCGTCCGGGGCGGGATCCGCACGGTGGTGACGGCCCGTCATCAGAAGACGAAGGCCTGATCGCAGGGACGCCGTTGACCGCATCAGCGCGCCCGTCGCAGGAGCGCGCTCATCGCAGCGACACCGAACGCCGCCCACCGCATCAGCACGCCCCGCTCAGCAACGCCAGGCCGTCGTAGGACGCGGCCGTCGCAGCGAAGCAGACGCCGACATCGCGGCAGTAACGGGAGCTACCCCGCCGCGGCGAGGGGACGCGCGGGCACGATGAGGGGCGAAGCCGTCGCCTTCTCGGGCGCCGGTCCAACGCTGGGCTGGGTCGCGACGTTGGGGGCGACCAGATTGGCCGCGGCGGGCGCTGCCTCGAGCTTGCGCTCGTGGAGGCCGCTGAGCTCTCCGCCCTCGCCGTCGATGAGCCAATAGCCCTCGTGGCCGAGCCAGGTGGAGCTGCCGCCGCCGACGATGGTGGGGCCGCCGTCGACGGCGTAGAGGAAGCGGTTGTGGATGTGGCCGCAGAGGATGGTGTTGACGTTGCCGAGCTTGCACGCCTGGAGGAGGCGCAGGCTGTCGACGAGGCCGTGATCGCGTCGGTCGACCTTGCCGTCGGGCCGCAGGGGGGCGTGGTGGACGACGACGTGGATGGTGCGGCCGCGCACCTTGGGGTGGGCGCAGATCTTCACCAAGGCCTCGAGCTGATCGGCGCCGACGTCGCCGGCGGCGATACCGGGGATGGGCGGCACCCGGGCGGAGCAGAGGCCGACGATGGCGGCGCCCTCCCCCACCAGGCGCACGTGGGGCCAGGGGCCCTCGCTGCGCAGCCCGGGGAGGTCGGAGTCGAGGAGGTGGCCGAACCACCTGTCGAAGCGCTTCTTCTTGAGGCTGCCTGGGGTGAAGACGTCGTGGTTGCCCGGGATGACCGTGAGCAGGTCGGCGCGGTCGGCCAGATCGCCCAGCGAGCGGCGCACGCCCTCGAACTCGTCATCGAGGGCGAGGGCGGTGAGATCGCCGGAGAGGACGACGTGGTCGACGCCGTGGCTCATAGCGTCGGCGAGGAGGCGAACGAGGGTCTGGGGCGCCTGGGCGTAGCGTCTGGCGCGTCTGGCGAGCTTGAGCTCGAGTTGGGCGGCGATGCGGCGCCAGCCGATCTTCCTCCACGGCCTCTCATCGTAATCGACCTGCACATGGACATCGGAGATGTGGAGAATCCGCAACGCGCGACACCGCCCTTCCGGCTGCTGCCCCTTCTATCGAATAAGCTGGAGATGGAGCGGGCATCCGTCCACCGGTTGCACGCCCGCCCGGCCGGAGGGGGTTGGCCATCGACGAAAGAGGGAACGTCCGCGGCCCTGAATTAAATGCCCTGACGCCTCGATCCCCGGCGAGACGCCGCTAAGCCACAGCCGAGCGAACGCCGCGAGAACCGTCCCTACGGAACGCGAATGAGACAAGCGCCTCCGCCCCTCGCGGGGATCGCCCACCCGACCTACAAGCGATCGGGAGGGCGAACACCATGAGAACCGCCCCTGCGCGGCGCGCTTGATACGATCGCCCGCCACTTCCCGCGACGGGCGATCGCCTGCCGAGCGGCCGGGAGAGCGAACCCCGTGAGAGCCGCCCCTGCGCGGCGCACTTGATACGATCGCCCGCCGCCTCACGCGAGGGGCGATCGTCTTCCGAGCGGCCGGGAGAGCGAACCCCGGTGAGGGCCGCCCCTGCGCGGCGCGCTTGATACGATCGCCCGCCGCCTCACGCAAGGGGCGATCGTCTTCCGAGCGGCCGGGAGACCGAAGACCGTGAGAGCCGCCCCTGCGCGGCGCGGTTGATACGATCGCCCGCCACCTCACGCGAGGGGCGATCATCCTTCCGAGCGGCCGGCAGAGCGATCGCCCGCCTGCGACATATCGGAGCGAGGGGGGCTCGAGTTGGTTTAACCTCGAAGACGATGGGCGACGGAAAGAAGCGCGGGCGCTACGCGCCGACTCCCTCCGGGGATCTCCACCTGGGCAACTGCCGGACGGCGCTGTTGGCCTGGCTCTCGGTCCGCGCGGCGGGAGGCGCCTTCGTGCTGCGCATGGAAGATCTCGACAAGCCGCGAGAGAAGCCCGGGGCGGCGCAGCGGATCCTGGAGTCGCTGCGCTGGTTGGGGTTGGATTGGGACGAGGGGCCTGACGTCGGCGGCCCCCATGGCCCTTATGTACAGAGCGAACGCGGCCACCACTACGACGACGCCATCGAGCGCCTGCTGGCGAAGGGCGCGGCGTTCTCCTGCATCTGCTCGCGGGCGGAGGTGGCGGCGGCGAGCTCGGCGCCGCACCTCGGCGAGGACGGTCCCCGCTACCCCGGCACCTGCCGGCCGGCTCCCGACGCCGCGCCCAAGCAGCTTGGCCGGAGGGCCCCCTCGATCCGCCTGATCGTGCCACCCGGTCTGGAAGGCTTCGACGATCTCCACCGCGGGCCACAGCGCCTCGACGTGCAGGCAGAGGTGGGTGACTTCGTGATCCGCCGTGCGGACGGGGTGGCGGCGTACCAGCTCGCGGTGACGGTGGACGACGCGGCGATGGGGATCACGGAGGTGCTGCGAGGCGACGATCTCCTCTCGTCCACGCCGCGACAGCTCCTGCTCTACCGCGCGCTGGGCCTGGAGGCGCCGTCGTTCTTCCACGTGCCGCTGCTGCTGGGCGAGGGCGGCGCGCGGCTGGCGAAGCGCAACGGCGCGCGCTCGCTGCCGGAGCTTCGGGCGGCGGGCGAAGATCCCCGCGCGATCTGCGGCCATCTGGCGTCCCTCTCGGGGCTCGCCGAATGGGGCGCGCGCCTGACACCGGCGGAGCTGATCACCCGCTGGGATCCCGCCAGGCTGCCCCGCCTCGCCACCTGCATCGCCTAGAATTTGTTTGCTTTTCACCTCGCGGGCAGGGGACTACCCTTCGGGCGCAGGTGGTGAATTGTGAACAATCTCCTACCTTGTTGAAGCCATTTCCCGGCCCGAACGTCTAAGCCGCGGCGCCGGTCTCGGTGCGTGAGAAGGAGAGCGAGCGATGTCCGACGAGATCTTGCAGTCGCAGCGCGCGGGAGACGTTCTGGTGCTGGCGTTCAACCGGCCGGAGACGCGCAACGCGCTGACGCCAGAGCTGGCGGACGCCCTGGGGCTGGCGCTGGACGAAGCGCGGGGCGACGAATCGGTGCGGGCGCTGGTGCTCACCGGACGGGGCGGGAGCTTCTGCTCGGGGATCGATCTCTCGGGGCTGATGGGGCTGCTGTCGGGAGATCCCACGCCGATCAACCGCCGCGCGCTCTCGCGCTCGGTACTGGCGGGCCGTCTGCATCCGACGATCCGCGCGCTCTGGGAGTTTCCGAAGCCGACGGTGGCGGCGGTAGAGGGCGCTGCCGCGGGCTTCGGCCTGGACCTCGCGTGCGCCTGTGACCTGCGGGTGATGGCGAAGGACGCGAAGCTCTCGTACACGTTCACCCGCCGCGGCCTGGTGCCGGACGGCGGCACGGGGCATTACCTGCCGCGGATGATCGGCCTGGGCCGCGCCTTGGAGCTGGTGCTGCTGGGCGAGCCCTTCGACGGCGCGCGCGCCTACGAGATCGGGCTGGCGAATCGGCTGGCGGACGCAGGGGCGGTGCAGGCGACGGCGCTGGAGCTCGCCACCCGGATGGGGGCGAACGCGCCGCTTGCGGTGGCGGCGGCGAAGGCCCGGCTCAAGGCGAGCGAGACCTTCGGGGACGAGCTCTCCCAGGTGGTCGAGCTCGCGGCGGTCGGCGCGGGGAGCGACGACGCGATGGAGGGGATCGCGGCCTTTCTGGAGAAACGCAGCCCCAACTTCCGAGGAGGCTGAGCCACCGCAAGCATGTCTCTTCGCAACGACCTCGTCGAAATCTATGAAGAGGCGGTCACGTCGCTGGCCGGCGACCGCCTGGTCGCCGCGGCGCTCGACGCCGATCCCTCGATGCTGCCTGACGATCCGCGGCTGATCGTGCCGATCGCGCTGGGCAAGGCAGCCGGCGGGATGGCCCGTGGCGCGGTGGCGGCGCTCGGGCCGTTGGCGGGGCTGGCGGTGGGCCCCCAGGGGATGGACGCCCCAGGCGGCTTCGAGATCGTCCTCGGCGACCATCCGGTGCCCGGGCCGCGATCGATCCGCGCGGGGATCCGCCTCCTCTCCTTCGTGCGATCGCTCAACCGCAACCAGACGGCGCTGATCCTCCTCTCGGGCGGTGGCTCGGCGCTGGCCGAGGCGCTCCCGTCGGACCTCTCGCTGGTCGATCTCTCGAGGACGACGAAGCTCCTGCTGGGGGCGGGGGCGCCGATCGAGGAGATCAACGTGCTGCGAAAGCACCTCTCACGAACGAAGGGCGGCAGGCTGGCGGCGGCGTGCGGCGCGGGGCGGGTGGTGGTCTTCACGATCTCCGATGTGGAGGGGGACGATCCGGCGGTGATCGCAAGCGGCCCCTTTGCGCCGGACGCCTCGACGTTCCGAGATGCGCTACGGATCCTGGACGATCGAAAGATCCGCGACCGGGTCCCGGAGGAGGTGTTGAACCACCTGCTCCAATCGAGCGATGAGAGCCCGAAGCCCGGGGATCCCCTCTTCGACCGGGTGGAGACGACGATTCTCGCCGGCCCTGCGCAGCTCGCCGAGGCGGCGATCGCCGCTGGGGTGCAGCGGGGCTATACGGCGGTGGCCTGGCCGGGCTTCGTGAAGGGCGAGGTCACCGAGATCGCGGCGGCCTACGCTGGCTGGCTGCAGCAGGCGCTGGGCAAGAAGGTGCTGCTGGTCGCCGCCGCCGAGCCGACGGTGGTGCTGCCGCCACATCCGGGGCGAGGCGGGCGTTCGCAGCATCTCGCGCTGCTGATGGCGACGGAGCTGGATCAGGATCCGACGCGGGAGGCGGCCTTCCTTGCGGCGGGCAGCGACGGCCGCGACGGCGCCAGCGACAACGCGGGGGCGGTGGTGGACAACCGATCGGCGGCGAGCGCCCGGGCGATGGGCTTCGACGTCTCGGACGCCCTGAACCTCGCCGCCAGCGCCGCGGCCTGCGAGGCGATCGGCGCCTCGATCCCCGCCTACGACAGCGAGACCAACCTGGCGGATCTCCATCTCCTCGCGCTGGGCTGAGAGTCGTCCTTTTCGAATCGTCGCTGACAAGGGCGGGCGCGGCTGGTTGAATGCGCGCCCATGACAGAGCGGATCCGCAGCGTCTTCTTTGGCACCCCCGACTTCGCCGTGCCGATCGCGGAGGCGACGGCGGCCTGCAGCGAGCTGGTGGCGGTGGTGACGCAGCCTGACCGGCCGAAGGGCCGCGGGCAGGAGCTGACGGCGCCGCCGATGAAGCGCTGGGCCCGGGCGCGCTCGCTGCCGGTCTTCCAGCCGACGAAGCTTCGTGACGGATTGCTGGCGGCGTCGCTGCGCGAGCTGCGGCCGGACGTGGCGGTGGTGGCGGCGTACGGCAGGATCTTGCCGAAGGATCTGCTGGAGCTGCCGCGGCTGGGCTGCCTGAACGTACACGGATCGATCCTGCCGAAGTACCGCGGCGCGGCGCCCATCCAATGGGCGGTGGCGCGCTGCGAGGCCCGGACCGGGGTGACCCTGATGAAGATGGACGAGGGCCTCGACACAGGAGACATCCTCGCGATCCTCGAGCTGCCGATCGGGCCGGAGGACACCGGCGGATCGATGCACGACAAGCTGGCGGAGCTGGGTGGCGCGATCGTCCGCGACGAGCTGCCGCGTTACGCGGCGGGGCTGATCGAGGCCGTGCCGCAGGATCATGCGCGGGCGACGCTGGCGCCGATCCTCTCGAAGGGTCAGGGGCGGCTGGACTTCCGGCTGCCGGCGCCGGAGCTGGAGTGCCGGGTGCGGGGCTTCTCGCCTTGGCCCGGGGCCTTCACCTATCTGGCGGCGGACGAGAAGGAGCTGCTCAAGGTGATCCGCGCTGCGACGGGCGTGCGGCCTCCTGGCGAGGAGCCGACACAGCCGGGGACGGTGGTCTCGCTGCGGCCTCTGCTGGTGGCGACCGCCGATGGTGCGGCGCTGGAGCTGGTTGAGGTACAGCCCGAGGGCAGGCGCAGGATGACGGCTGCGGAGCTGGTGGCGGGGCGCAGGATTCGACTGGGCCAGCGCCTCGATCCCTCCTGGCCGGAATGAGCGACTCCCATTCTTGCGTCGCAGCCGGGAGCGCCCGGCGATGAGCGAGCTCTTGCGGATCCAACCGGCGCTTGGCTTCGCGGGATCGGCGGCCTTGCCTGGCGACAAGTCGATCTCGCATCGGGCGCTGATCCTCGCGGCGCTCGGCGAGGGACGCTGCCGCATCGAGAACCTCTCGACCGGCGACGACGTCCGCGCCACCGCCCGATCCCTGGCGGCCTTGGGGGTCCCGCTGGAGTTGGACGGCTCGATTGCCGTGGTGGATGGAGTGGGACTTCGGGGGCTCTCGCCGCCGACGGCGCCGCTCGACTGCGGCAACAGCGGCACCACCATGCGCCTGCTGGCGGGGGTCCTCGCCGGGGCCGGGCTACCAGGGATCCTGGATGGAGACGAGAGCCTGCGCCGCCGGCCGATGCGCCGGATCCTCGAGCCGCTGCGAGCGATGGGCGCGGTGATCGAAGGCAGAACGATCCCGGCGGGCGAGGTCTTCGCGCCGCTGCGGTTTGCGGCGCGGGAGACGCCGCTGGCCGGCAGGGATCATCGGCTGCAGGTGGCGAGCGCCCAGGTGAAGACGGCGATCCTGCTGGCGGGCCTCTGGGCAAAAGGGATCACGCGGGTCTCGGAACCACAGCGCTCACGGGATCATAGCGAGCGGATGCTGGCGGCGGCGGGCGCGGAGCTGCGGCGGATGGCGGACGGATCGATCGCCGTGGAGGGATCGACGCTGCGGATGCCGAGCTCGCTGCGTGTGCCTGGGGATCCATCCTCGGCGGCCTTCCTCGTCGCCGCGGCGCTGCTGATCCCCGGCGGCTCGATCGAGCTCGCGGAGGTGGATCTGAACCCCACCCGGATCGGATGGCTGGCGGTCCTCGAGCGGATGGGGGCCGACGTGCAGGTGCTCCACACCCACGAGGCGGCAGGCGATCCGGTGGGGCGGATCCGGGCCGGGAACAAGGGCGCGCTGATCGCCACCGAGATCGAAGCCGAGGAGATCCCGTCGCTGGTGGACGAGATCCCGCTGCTGGCGGTGCTGGCGACCCAGGCCCACGGCCAGACGACGATCCGCGGTGCCGGCGAGCTGCGCGTGAAGGAATCGGATCGCCTCGCGACCACTGCCGAAGGGCTGCGCCGCCTGGGCGCCGCGATCGAAGAGCGCCCGGATGGCCTGATCGTCGACGGCCCGACGCCCCTGCGCGGCGGCCTGGTCCGCGCCGCTGGCGATCATCGGATCGCGATGAGCCTGGCGGTGGCCGCCCTGATCGCGGACGGCGAGACCACCCTGGAGGGCGCCGAATGGGCCGACGTCTCCTTCCCGGGATTCTTCACGCTGCTGGCGCGACTCTGCGGCGACGGGCCACCCGCGTTTTGACGCGGGAGCGCCCCGGCCACCGAACGGGCAAATGAGCACAGGAGCTGGCCAACCGAGTGCGGCGCTCGCGCTGCTCCCGCCAGCGGGGCGGCTCGAGCGGAAATCGCTCAGCCACCGCACGGGCGATGAGCACACGACGCCGGCGATCATGGCGCCACCGCTCCACGCAGCGCTTCGCACGCGTGCTAAGTTGCGCGGCGTGGCGACGACTCGCAGATCCTATGCGGTGATTGGCGATCCGGTGGAGCACTCGCTCTCCCCTCGGATCTTCTCCCGCTTCTTCGCCGAGTTGGGGATCGACGCGCATTACACCGCGATGCGGACGCTGCCGGACGAGCTCCCCCAAGCGATCGAGCGGGTGCGACGCGGCGCGCTCTCGGGCCTCTCGCTGACGATCCCGCATAAGGAGGCTGCGGTGGAGCTGGTGGACGCGATCCATCCCGCGGCGGCGCGGATCGGCGCGGTGAACTGCGTGTGGCGCACCCCCTCCGGACATGTGCAAGGATTCAACACAGACGCAGCGGGCTTCCGCCTGAGCCTCGAGGGAGCCCAGATCCGCCTGGCAGCGGCGCGGGTCGTGCTGCTGGGGGCGGGTGGCGCGGCGCGCGCGGCGGCCTTCGCCACGGTGGCCGGCGGCGCGAAGGGCTTGTCGATCGTGAATCGGGATCGGGAGCGGGCGCAGGTGCTGGGGCTGGATCTGGTGGCCTCGGGCCGCGCATGGCCGGAGGGCGAGCTCCTCCGCCGCTGGGAGGGAGGCGAGCGCGTGGCGCCGGGACATTCGCCGGATCGCGCCCTGGGCGGCCCCTCGGGGAAGTGCTTCGTGGCGTCGGCGCCGCTGGAGGAGGAGTCGATCGCGCAGGCCCTGCTCCACGCCGACATCCTGGTGAATGCGACGTCGGTGGGCCTCGGCGATCCCACGGCCGATCCGCTCCCGGCGGGATGCGTCCTCGGCCCCCGACTCTCGGTGCTGGACATGGTCTATCGCCCGACGCAGACCGCGCTGCTGCGGCGAGCGCGGGCGGGCGGCGCCAAGGTGATCGACGGGCTCTGGATGCTGCTGCACCAGGCGAACGAACAGCTCCGGCTCTGGACGGGCCGGATGGCGCCCCCCTCCCTTCTCTCGGAGCTGCACGGGCAGCTCGCATTGGAATTCGCATGAAGCGCCTCCGTTTCCTCACCGCCGGCGAGAGCCATGGCCCCGCATTGAGCGGGATCCTCGAGGGGCTCCCCGCCGGGATCCCGTTGGAGGCGGCGGACCTCGATCGCGACCTGGCCCGACGGCAGCAGGGCTACGGCCGCGGCGGCAGGATGAAGATCGAGAGGGACGCGGTGGAGATCGTGGGGGGGGTTCGCTTCGGCGAGACCCTCGGCTCGCCGCTGGCGCTGCTGGTGCGCAACCGCGACTTCGCCCATTGGGAGGAGCGGATGCAGATCGCGCCGGGTGGCCCGGACGAGAAGCCCGTGACCGTGCCGCGGCCGGGCCACGCCGATCTCGCAGGTGGTATCAAATACGGACACACTTCTGATCTGCGCAACGTGCTGGAGCGCGCGTCGGCCCGGGAGACCGCGATGCGGGTGGCGCTCGGCGGCGCCGCCAAGGCGCTGCTCAGGGAACTGGGGATCGGCGTCGGCTCCTATGTGCGATCGATCGGCGGAGCGGTGGGGAGCGGCGCCGACGAGGTGGCGGCGGCTCTCGCTCGCGACGACGCTGAGGCCCTGGCGCTCCTCGCCGACCGCTTCGAGACCCGGGCCCTGGATCGGGCGTCGTCGGATCGCTTCGTCCAGGCGATCGACGAGGCGCGCAAGCGTAGGGACACATTGGGCGGGGTGGTCGAGGTCGTGGTGACCGGCCTGCCCATCGGCCTCGGCTCTCATGTCCAATGGGACCGCAAGCTCGACGGCAGGCTGGCCCAGGCGCTGATGTCGATCCCCGCGATCAAGGCGGTGGAGGTGGGGGACGGCTTCGAGGCCGCGACCCTTCACGGCAGCGAGGTCCACGATCCGATCCAGCTCTCCTACGGCAGGCTGGAGCGGACGCGCAACCGCGCCGGCGGCCTCGAGGGCGGGATCACCAACGGCGAGCCCCTGGTGGTCCGCGCCTCGATGAAGCCGATCGCGACGGTGCCGGCGGCGCTTGCCTCGGTGGATCTGCGGCGGCTGGAGGAGCGCAAGGCCCACGTGGAGCGCAGCGACACCTGCGCGGTGCCGGCGGCGGGGGTGGTGGCGGAGGCGATGGTGGCGCTCGCCCTGGCGGACGCGCTACTGGAAGTACTTGGTGGCGACACCCTGGCTGCGCTGCGCCTCCCCTTCGCCAGGCTGCGCCTCGCGCCACGGGCGGAGGCCGGCCACGTCTTCCTGCTGGGGCCGATGGGCTCGGGCAAGACGAGGACGGGGCTGATCCTGGCGCGGCGGATGGGCCGGGTCTTCGTCGATCTGGACGCGACGATCGAGGCCCGGACCGGGGCGTCGGTGGCGGAGATCTTCCGCACCGCCGGTGAGGAGGCCTTCCGCGAGATGGAGGAGGCGGCGCTGGCCGAGGCGTCGCAGCATCCCGCCGCGGTGGTGGCCCTCGGCGGCGGCGCCGCGACCCGGGAGAGCGCGTGGCGCAAGATCCGCAAGGCGGGGATCGCCGTGCACCTCCACGCGGAGCCGGACGAGCTGGCCCGCAGGATCATCGCCAGCGAGCGGAGCGTCCACGCCCGGCCCCTGATCGGCGAAGGCGATCCCGAGGCGCGGCTCCGGGAGCTCGCCGCCGACCGGCGCCGCTGGTACGCCAAGGCCGACCTGCGGGTGGAGACCACGGGCTCGTCGCCGGAGGACGTGGCGGCCACCGTCTTCGGACTCCTCCGATCGGTCGAAGGCCCCTTCGGAGGCGCGCCATGATCCTCGTTGGCGTGAAGACGAAGGAAGGTGCGCGCGAGCCGGTGGTCCCCGCGCATCTCCACTCGATCAACGGCCCCTCCGAAGGCACGCCGTGATCCTCATCGACGTGAAGACGAAGGATCAGGCACGCGACCTGTCGGCCCTCGCGCGCCGACGCTCGGTCGTACGCCGGCTCGGAGGCGCCCAGTGATCGAGGTGGTGATCCGCGCAGGGACGGCGCGCTACCCCATCCGCATCGGCGCGGGGCTGCTGCAGACGCTGGGGCCGGCGCTGCTGGAGCTGGCGTTGGTTGGGAAGGTGGCGCTGATCGCGGACGCCGAAGCCCTTGGGCGCTGGGGCGAGCCCGTCTCGCGATCGTTGCGGGAGGCGGGGCTCTTCTCGGTGGTGATCGAAGTCGCGCCCGGCGAGGCGAGCAAGAGCTTCGAGGGAGCCAGCGCGATCTACGGCAGGCTGATCGAGGCAGGGATGGGCAGGGGCGACACCATCGTCTCGTTGGGCGGCGGCGTGGTCGGCGATCTGGCCGGCTTCGTAGCGGCCACCTACCACCGCGGGATCGCCTACGTGCAGCTCCCCACTACCCTCCTCGCCCAGGTGGACGCTTCGGTGGGCGGCAAGGTCGCGGTGGATCACCCCCTGGGCAAGAACCTGATCGGCGCGTTCCACCAGCCGCGGCTGGTGCTGGCGGATACGGCGAGCCTGACCACCCTGCCCCCACGGCAGCGCTGGTCGGGGCTGGCGGAGGTGGTGAAGGCCGCGTTGATCGCGGACGAGGCCTTCCTCGCCAGGCTGGAGGGCGAGCTGGAGCCGCTGGCAGAGGACGAGGCCGGCCCCGACCGGCTGGCGGAGGTGATCGCCCGGGCGGTGGAGATCAAGGCGGCGGTGGTCGGAGAGGACGAGCGGGATCTCGGCCTGCGCCGGATCCTCAACTTCGGCCACACCGTCGGCCACGCGCTGGAGCTCGGCGCAGGCTTCGGCACGATCACCCACGGCGAGGCGGTGGTGCAGGGGATGAAGGCCGCCGTGTCGATCTCGCGGCGGCTGGAGCTGCTCGGCCAGGCGGAGGCGGAGCGCGCCTCGAGGCTGCTCGCGCGCTTCCCTGAGCCGCCGCCCTTCCCCCGCCCATCGCGCGACGAGATCCTGGCGGCGATGGGCCGCGACAAGAAGGCGGAGGGCGGAGCGCTCCGCTTCGTGGTCCTCGAGGGCCTGGGCCGCGCCCGGATCATCGGCGGCGTCCCCACCCCGATCCTCGATGCGGCGATCGACCTCGCCCTGGAGACCTGACGTGCGCATACTCGTGCTCCATGGACCCAACCTGAACCTCCTCGGCGAGAGAGAGCCCGCGATCTACGGCGAGCTCACGCTGGCGGAGTTGGACGACGCGCTCCGCGCCAGGGCGGAGCAGCTCGGCATGGACCTGCGGATCTTCCAGAGCAACCACGAGGGGGCGCTGATCGACGCGATGCACGAGAGCCGTCGCTGGATGGACGCCCTGGTGATCAACGCCGGCGCCTACACCCACACCTCCTACGCGCTGCGCGACGCCATCGCCGCCGTGGACAAACGGGCCTACGAGGTCCACCTCTCCGACCTGCGCCGGCGGGAGCCGTGGCGACAGATCAGCGTGATCGCCGAGGTCTGCGTGGCGCAGATCATGGGGAGAGGCGTCGGCTCCTACCTGGAGGCGCTGGATCGGATCGCGGCGGCAGGCTCCCCGCCCGCCAGCCAGGGATGAGGCGCGCCGCGCTCGCCACGCTCGCTCCTGGGGTCGATCGATCACGGGCGCGAAGGCGTCGCCAGCGCCCACCCTGCTTCGACGCCAAGCGCCGCCTCGAAGCGCCCGAACATCCTCTTCTACAGCTAGATCGACATTGTCACTGGTCAAACAACGGGCGTCGATTAACCTAAGCGCCGCTCGGCGAGCCCCCCTCGTCCGAAGTGTCGCAGCCAGAGCTCCCCACCGACTGCATCCGGATCCAACGTGCCACTCGCGCTGACCACCTCCATCTTCGGCGACACCCCCCCGATCCTCTGGGCCGGCTTCCTGGTGTTGGTCGTGATCATGCTGGCCCTGGATCTCGGGGTCTTCAACCGGAACCCCCACGCGATCACCAACCGAGAGGCGGCGACCTGGACCACGGTCTGGATCGCCCTCGCCGGCCTCTTCAGCGTCTTCGTCTGGCTGGACCTGGGCCGCGCCAAGGGGATCGAGTTCATCACCGGCTACGTGATCGAGAAGAGCCTCTCGGTCGACAACCTCTTCGTGATGGTGCTGGTGTTCACGGCCTTCGGGGTGCCGAAGATCTACCAGCATCGGATCCTCTTCTGGGGGATCCTGGGCGCGCTGGTGACCCGCGGGGCGATGATCCTGCTGGGCGCGCAGCTCATCAACCGCTTCCACGCGGTGATCTACGTCTTCGGCGCCTTCCTGGTCTACACCGGCATCCGGATGATCCTGAACCGAGGCAAGGAGGTCGATCCCCGCAAGAACCTGGCGCTGCGGATCTTCAAGCGCTTCGTCCCCACCACCGACGAGATCGACGGCAAGCACTTCCTGACCAAGCTGCCCAACGGCAAGACGGCGGCGACACCGCTGATGGTGGCGTTGGTGGCCATCGAGGCGATGGACGTGGTCTTCGCGGTGGACTCGATCCCTGCGATCTTCGCGGTCACCACCGATCCCTACATCGTCTTCACCTCGAACATCTTCGCGATCCTCGGCCTGCGCTCGCTCTATTTCCTCCTCGCCAACGTGATCGAGCGCTTCGTCCATCTGGAGATCGGCCTCTCGCTGATCCTCACCTACGTCGGCGTGAAGATGCTGATCAGCGGCTGGTACAAGATCCCCACCCTGCTCTCACTCACGGTGATCGTCGGGATCCTCATCGTGACGATCCTCACGAGCGTCGCCGCCAACCGCCGAAGCGCGAGCGAAAACGGAGCGAGCTAGATGTCGGACTCCCGGGCGATCGCCCTCAGGGTGCTGCGCCGAGTGGCGCGGGACGCGGCCTTCGCCAACCTCGCGTTGGACGCCGAGCTCTCCGCCGCAGGCGGCGTCGAGCCACGGGACGCGGCGCTGGCTACCGAGTTGGCCTATGGCGTCCTCCGGAGGCAGCAGCTCCTCGATCGAGCGCTGCGTCCGGTGGTGAAGCAGAGCCTCGAGAAGCTGGAGCCCGTCGTCCTCGAGCTGCTGCGCCTCGGCGCCTACCAGCTCCTCTGCACCCGGATCCCGCCCCACGCTGCCGTGGGCGAGACGGTGGCCACGGCCAAGAGGAGCGGGATGGAGCGCGCCGCCCCGTTGGTGAACGCGGTGCTGCGGCGGCTGTCCCGCGAGGGCGCGCCGCCGTTGCCGCCGCGATCGGAGGCGCCACTGGAGACGCTCGAGGTAGAGGGATCGCTGCCGCCATGGCTCGCCCGGCGGCTCCTCGCGATCCTGGGCCCCGAGGCGGCCTTCGACTTCGCTGCGGCGATCGATCGGCCGGCGGCGCCGACCCTCCGGATCAATCGCTCTCGGATCGATCGTGACGGCCTGGTGGCCCGCCTCGAGGCGGAGGCCCCGGGGGCCTCGCTGGCGCCGGGCCGCTTCGCCTCCGACGCCCTCCGGCTGGAGGGCGCCGGCTCGCTCTCGCGGCTCCCCTCCTATCGCGAGGGCCTCTTCTCGCAGCAGGACGAGGCGGCCCAACTTGTGTCGGAGCTGGCGGCGCCTCCCCCTGGCGCGAGGGTGCTGGATGCCTGCGCCGCACCGGGTGGCAAGAGCTGCCATCTGGCGGAGCTGGGCGCGGCCCAAGTGGTCTCCCTGGACAAGAATGAGCGCAAGGCCCGACGGATCGGAGAAGAGGCCGCGCGCCTCGGTCTATCGGTCATCGAGCCGATGGCGGCGGACGCCGGAGCGCCCCTCCCTCCCGGGGCCAAGGGTCCCTTCGATCTGGTGCTGGTGGACGCGCCCTGCTCCGGCCTGGGGACCCTCCAGCGCCACCCCGAGATCCGCTACCGCCGCAGCCCCGAGGACGTGGAGCGGATGGTCGCCGGCCAGGCCCGCATCCTGGACAACGTGGCGAAGGAGCTGCGGGTGGGCGGGACCCTGGTCTACGCGGTTTGCTCGCTCCTCCCCGAGGAGGGCAGGGAGCAGGTGGAGTCCTTCCTGGCGCGCCACCCTGGCCAGTACGCGCCGGCGCCGCTGGAGCCCTCCCCCGCCTGGAGCCCGGACGGCTGGACCCTGGAGACGTGGCCCCACCTTCACGAGATGGACGGCTTCTTCGCCGCCCGGATGATCCGGCAGGGGTGAATCCCGAAGGGCAGATGCGATCAGCGACCTTGATCGAAAGCCGACAAAGCTGCGTCATCTCACGTCGAGTGCCATGCGCAGAACATTCGAGCGCTCGGATCGTTGGACGGGCAGCACGATACCGAGGATGCTGAAGATCTGGTAGGCAGGGGTCGAACCCGCAAACGGAGCGAAAACCTTGGCCCTCTCTCCCCTGATCGCACCCTCCATCCTCTCCGCCGACTTCGGGCGCCTCGCCGAAGAGGTCGCGGCGATCGAGGAGGCCGGCTGCGATCTCGTCCACGTGGATGTGATGGACGGTCGCTACGTCCCCAACCTCACGATCGGACCGCTGGTGGTGGAGGCCGTGGCCAGGCGGGCGAAGAAGCCTCTCGATGTCCATCTGATGATCGTGGAGCCGGAGAAGTACATCGACGCCTTCGTCCACGCGGGCGCGGCCATCGTCAGCGTCCACGCCGAGGCCTGCCCCCACCTGCATCGCACGATCCAGCAGATCCGCGTGGCAGGGGCGAAGCCGGCCGTGGCGCTGAATCCCTCGACACCGATCTCCGCGGTGGAGTTCGTGCTCGACGATCTGGAGATGGTGTTGGTGATGAGCGTGAACCCCGGCTTCGGCGGCCAATCGTTCATCCCCTCCGTGCTGCGCAAGATCCGCGAGCTCCGGGAACTTGCGGACGCCAGGGGCAGGAGAGATCTCTGGATCCAGGTGGACGGCGGCGTCGGCCCGCAGAACATCGGCGAGATCGCGGAGGCCGGGGCCAACGTCTTCGTGGCGGGGAGCGCGGTCTTTGGTGCGTCGAATTATGGCGATGCGATCGGGACGCTGCGGAGAAACGCGACGACCTAAGAGCTCAAGTTACCTGCAGCAGGGGGAAGCGGCGTGGCACATCGACATCGGATCCTGGTCCTGGAAGACGAGCCCGAGCTCGCCGAACTTCTGGTGGAGATCCTCGGAGATCTCTCCCACCAGGTGGAGAGCGCCGCGACGATGGCCCAGGCCCTGGCCATCCTGGATCGGGCGCCGGTCTGCGCGATCATCGCAGACCTCACCCTCCCCGACGTGAGCCGCGACGAGGTGGTCGGCGCGCTGCGGACCAAGAGCGGGAGCGCGTCGATCGCCTTGATGAGCGCCATCGCCGCGCCGGAGCTCGCCCGGATGGGGCGCACGCAAGGGATCGAGCAGGTGATCGCCAAGCCCTTCGACCTCGAAGAGTTCGAGCGGGCGTTGGTCTTCGGCTGCGAGCCGGCCCGGGGGACGACATTGGAGAGCCATCCAAGGTAGCCGCGGCGCCGTCGCTTCCGGATCGCGCGCCAGCTCCCTACTTTGTGGAGATGCGTGCGCTCCTCTCCACCCGACTCTTTGCTGCCACGCCCCTCGACCTCCGGACGCTCCTCTTCGCACGAAAGGGAGGCTTCCCATCGCTGGAGCTCTACGCGAACCCAGGGCATCTGGATCTGCTCCGCGGAGGAGAGGCCTCGAGCGTCCTCCAGCTCCTCGACTCCACCGAGACGCGGGCCCCGTGGCTCCGGATGAGCCATCTCCTCATCGACCGCCTGGCGGATCAGAGGCTGCACGGCCGCTTCGTGGACGCGCTGGCGGAGCTTCAGATCCAGGTGGTCACCGCGGCCCTTCACTCGCTGCCCCGTGATGGCAGCTCGATGGATCTGGAGGAGCTGATGCTCCTGGTCGAGGAGGCGGGCGCGCGCCTGGTCCTCGACGTGGATCGCCTCGATCCCGCCGATCTCCGCCGCCTCCCCTGGAACGTGGGGATCGGCTGGGATCTCGCAGGGCCGGAGGAGGAGCCCCAGGTGGAGATCGCCGCGGTGGATGAGACGCTGGGTCAGGTGGGCCGCGGCAGGCTGAGTGCCGTCCGCGCAGCCCATCGGATCGATCACCTCCGTGAGCCCCCTGGCGAGAGGGAGGCGCTCCTGGTGCAGGAGGCCTGGCATATCCGAGGCCCCGGTGTCCTGATCTACGACGTCGACGATCCGACGGGCTTCGGCTCACTCGCCGACTACGAGGCGGTCTTCGCCGAGATCCACGCCTTTCACTCCGGGGGCCGGCTGCCACCGGGCCATAGCGGCGGCAGCATCTTCTGGGCGGCGCTCTCCGGCGGCTGATCGATTCGCCGAGCCCAGGCTCCGATCTCGTCGAAGAATTGAACGAACGCTGCGGGCGGAGGAGCGCGGGCGAAGAGGTCCCCCCTCCTCGAGCGAGGGCGATCGCTCAGGCTCCGAGTTCCTGACGCATGTCACGAAGTCTGCGAGCGGCGTCGATCCTGCGCTGGAATGAGCCGTAGCGTAGCGCGGGCGAAGGAGCTCACGGGCTCTCGACGATCGACGCGAGCGGGCTCCTCTCGCGGGTCTCGTCATAGAGCTTGCGCAAGGTGGAGAGCTCGCTGCGCGCGGAGCGGTTGGCGATGGCGTGGACCACGGCCTGGACCCTCGCGTTGAGCGGCGCCTCGATGCCGTGCTGCCGCGCCCGCTGCACCACCTCGCCATTGAGATAGTCGACGCCGGGCTCACGGCCCCTCTCGATGGCGGCGAGCATCGAGGAGCGCAGCCGCCGATAGCGTGCGCCCACCGCCAGGAGGAGCGCGTGCTTGGCCATCATGGACGGCGCGCTGGCGCCGCTGCGCTCGGCGGAGGTCAGCGCGATCCACTGCAGGTCCAGGGTACCTGCGACCTTCTCGAGCTCGATCCCCTCGGCGCGGGCCACCTCCACCGCCTCGGTCATCACCTCCAGGGCGAGGCGTCGCACGAAGCCATGGCGCATCAGCGCTCCGAGGCGATCGCCCCCGATGGTGCCCAGGGAGGAGACAGCGCAGTTCAAGGCGAGCTTGCTCCAGCGCGCCCCGGAGAGGTTGGTCGAGAGCTCCACCGGCCCCACCGCTTCCAGGATCCGGGCCAGCTCGTGGAGCGTGGCGTCGGTGGAGCGATCGAGTCGGCCCAGCGTGAAGCCGCCGGCGGAGGTGCGCTCGAAGACGCCCGGCTCCGGTGAAGACGCCCCCCACGCCACGACCGCGCCGATGACCCGCTCCGCGCCGACGATCCTGCCGAGGCGCTCTTCGGACAGGCCGTTCTGGAAGCAGACGAAGGCGCCCCCCTCCGACAGCAGCGGCGCCGCGGCCTTCGCGGCGTCGGCCAGGCCCGCCGGCGGCACTGCCAGCAGGATGAAGCGGTAGCGTCCGCAGGCGGGGACCTCCTCCACCAGCTCCACTTCGCCCCGCACCTGGCGATGCCCCAGCTCGTCGTGGAGATCGAAGCCGCGCAGGCGGATCGCCTCGGAGATCGCGGGGCGCCGCGTCACCACCGTGAGCCGATGACCGCGCTCGGCGAGGCTCGCGGCGATGACGCCGCCGATCCCGCCGCAGCCCACCACGAGGAGGGGCGATCTGAACTCATCGAACTCCAAGATGACGGCACTCTACCAGGACGGCCGCCTCCCCGATCGTCCGACGCGATGGAGCGGCGGCGCAAGACGCGAAGATGCGCCCCCCGGCGCGGCGACCGACCTACTTCACTTCTTCGGGGCGGGCCTACCACCTCGGGGACGCGAGCGATCGCCGCCCGGGCGGGGGCCACCCCTGCCATCTCGGGGTCCGCCGGGCCTGGGGCCGCGGGGCGTCGCCTTGGGCGCGGGGGGCGGCTCGAGGGCCCGGAGCCTGGCGGCGGCCTCGGTGTTGCCGGCGCGCTCGTAGAGGTCGGCGGCCTTGCGGGTCTTGCCGGCCACCTCGAAGCAGCGCGCGGCGAGCTCGGGCTCGTTCAGCTCCTCGAAGAGCTGGCCGGCGTCCTCGGGCAGGCGATGCTCGTCGTAGATCTTGAGGGCGGCTGCCGTATCACCGCTGCGGGCGATCCAGGGGGCGAGGATCAGCGGCGTCCGCCCGGCCTCCTTGAGGCTGGCGACCTCGGCCTTGGCGACCTCGACGGCCTGCTCCTGATCGCCGCCTTCCCGCAGCAAGCGGAACTTCTCGAGGGGATCTTTGGCGAGGCGCGCGGCCTGCAGCGGCCTGCCGAAGCGCGCCCAGAGCTTGGCGGCGGCCGCGGGATCGCTCTCCTCCAGCGGCTTGACCTCGAGGTCGATGAGCCGATCGGCCTCCTCGGTCTTGCCACCCTTGTCGAAGGCGCGGGCGGCCTTATGGCTCTTGCCCGCCTTCTCGTAGGCGCTGGCGGCGTCGAGCCATTGCTCGGCCCTCTCGTAGAGGGCGCCGACGTCCTCCCAACGCTCGCCCTGCACCAGGATCTCCATCAGCACGTCGCCGAGGCCGGCGGCGAGGAGCGCCTCCTCCTGCTGCTTGGGGGGGAGCTGCTTGACCGCCTCCATCATCGCGTCGCGGTCGCCCAGCTTCGCCAGCAGCTCCACGGTCTTGGCGCCGTTGCCGGCGAGGCCGTAGAGGCGCGCGGCCTCCTTCGGCTGATCGTGCTCCTCGAAGAGCTTGGCGGCGTCGCCGAACCTCCCCTCCTTCTCGTGGAGGGCCGCGACCTTATCCCACTCGCCGGTGTGGGCGAGGAGCCAGGGCGCGACCTTGGCGTCGCCGGCCTCCTCCTTGGCGAGCTCGGCCCGGCGCTCGTCTCCGAGCAGCCGCCAGATCTCGGCGAGGGTGGCGTGGACCTGGCGGCGCTTGGCGTCCTTCTCCTCGTCGCCTTCGATGGGGCCCTGGCGCATCACCCGCAGGAGCGCCGTGAAGAGCTTGCCCCGGGTGTCGGTGGAGAGGTCGTCAAGGCGATGGGCCTTGCCGCCCTTGCGGGCCGCGAGGGCGAGCTTCTCCAACGGCGGCAGCTGCGCCTCGAAGTCGCCGGCGAGGATCGGCTTGTCGACGCCGCGGGCCGCCTCGAGGGCGGAAGCCTCGAAGCCCACAGGGCCGCGATCGTCTCGTCCGCGACCGCGTCCTCCACCGGGACCGCCGGGGCCACGTCCGCCGAAGCCGCCTGGGCCTCCGGGACCGCGGCCGCCGAAGCCGCCAGGGCCGCCTCCGCCGAAGCCACCTGGACCGCCGGGGCCACGCCCGCCGAAGCCACCGGCTCCTCCGGGGCCACCGCGGCCGCCGGGCCCACCGGCTCCTCGCCCGCTGCCTGCGCCACCACCCATTGGTCCCTGTCCGGAGTTCTTTGCGTCGCGTTCGTTCGTCATATCTCGCATATCCCACAAGCGGCGCCGACCGATCGGCCCGACTGAAGCTGCGTCATTGTTATCTTTGCCGCCGGCTGTCAACCACCGTGAATCGGGGCGGTGGCCAAAATCACGAGGAAGCTAGCTCCATGGATCGACTTTGGCTCGCTCTCGGCGCGATCAACGCGCTGATCTCCGTCGCTGCAGGCGCGTTCGGCGCACATGGCCTGCGCAGCCGCCTCAGCCCGGAGCTGCTGGCGGTCTTCGAGACCGGCGCCCGCTACCAGATGTACCACGCCCTTGGACTGCTGGCCTTGGGGCTCTGGGCCCGCGGGGGGACCTCCGGCCTCGGCGTCGCCGCAGGCTGGACGATGCTCGGCGGGATCGTGGTCTTCTCCGGCAGCCTCTACGTCCTGGCGCTCTCGGGGATCCGCGGCTTCGGCGCCATCACGCCGATCGGCGGCCTCGCCCTCCTGGTGGCGTGGGCCCTCTTCGCCGCCGTGGCGATCCGAGGCAGCTGAACCCATAAGAAAATCATCTTCAGCGAAGGGCTGGAGCGATCCCCTCGCTCATCCTTCACTTGGCGTTCGCTCGACGTCGCGAAGTTCTTCACGAACCCTTGGCGGCGGCAGGATCCGCTTCGAGGGTTCGGAGCCGGGATCCGTAGCGCAAGAGGGCGACGGCCCCGATGGCCACGCCGAGCCACAGCGTGGCGAGGCGGCAGAGGAGCGCTGCGCCCAACGCCTGGGGTCGGGTGATCCCCGCGATGAGCTGGATCGCACCCTCCTGCAGCGCTGCGTCGGCGACGCCAAGCCCACCCGGGGAGGGCGCGCCGGCGATCGAGGAAAAGGAGTAGAGGAAGGTGGCCACCGAGAGGTTGGCGGAGGCGACTCCGAAGCCCTCGAGGATCAGCCAATAGCCCACGGCCTCCGCGCCCCAGGCCAGGGCCGAGAGGACCAGGGTGAAGGCCAGCGGCGTCGGCGCCAAGCAGGTGCGCATGGCGAGGTAGGCCTGCTCCAGCCGATCCTCCAGCCTCGAGACGATGGGCAGCCGCCCGAGCCAGCGGATCGACGCGAGGGAGAGGCGCTTGGATGAGAGGAGGAGGAGGCCGCCGAAGAAGCCGACGGCGAGGGTGAGGAGGGCCGTCGCACCCTGAGCGAAATAGGTGGTCACTCCCAACGCCGCCAGGCCCAGCACCGCCAGAGCGTCGGTGGCCCGCTCTGCGATCAGCGCCGGGACGGTGCGGGTCAGCGGCGCGCCGGTGGCCTGCCGGACCAGGTAGGGCTTGAGGAGCTCGCCGGCCTTGCCCGGCGTGATGGTCATGGCGAGGCCGGCGGCGAAGATCGACGCGTTCTCCCGCACGGGGACCTTCACGCCGAGTCTACCCAGAAGGTACTTCCACTTGATGAAGCGCAGGACGTAGTTGAAGAGGGAGAGGCCGATGATCGGCGCGAGGAGGGCCAGCCGGAAGCGGGCGAGCTCGCCGGCGAGGGCGGGGATCCCGGCCCAGAGCGAGAGCCCGAGGTAGAGCAGCGCGCCCAGCCCGATGCCGATCAGCGCCCAGCGGCGAAACCACTCGATCACCGGCGTTCCCCCGAGCGCGGCGAGGCGGGAGCGGCTCTCGACGTCATCGGTCGGTGAGACGTCCCGGCGATCCGCCCCAACCGTGACGAGGCGACATCGATAGTGGTGGTCGACGGGCGGGCCGACCCCACCTGCTTCGTCGGCCTTGGACCGGAGGCGCTCGGGCTCATCCCCATCGGTGGTAGGCGGGGTGTCCGGGCTTCACCGCGACGAAGGTCCCACGGGATGTGGCGCAGACCTTGCCGCCGGCCTCGAGGGTCGCCTCGACCACCACGCGATCTTCGCTGGACTCGACCACGCGGGAGACGAGGTGGACCGTCTCGCCGGAGGGGATGGGCCGGCGCAGCTGCACCGCGTATTCAGCGGTGACGGTGCAGGGGGGCGCGTCGTCGCCTGCCTCGCGCATCAGATGCCACGCCGCGGTCCAATTGCTGTGGCAGTCGAGGAGGGTGCCGGTGATGCCCCCGCTGAGCATGCCGGGGAAGGCCTCGTGATGAGGCTCCGGCTGCCAGTCGGCGACGACCTCCTCGCCTCTGGGGACACTGTGGATCTGCAGGCCCTTGGCGTTGGCCGGGCCGCAGCCGAAGCAGATGCTGTTGGGAGCGTATCGCTCCTGCAGGCTGAGTTCGCTCATCGTCCCCGCAGCCTACTCCAAGCGCCGTTCGCGCGCCGCCGAAGCTGGCTCCCATCGTCCGCTCGCCTGCCGCGCTTGGCTCGCCCGGCCGATCCCTCGAACTGCAGTCATCCTGCGATTGGCCGATCCAAAGCAGGCCCCGGATGATCTATGGTCGGCTCCTCGTTTGCGAAGGATGTACGGCAGCGCCGCGGGCCCGGCTCGCGTGCTGCCACCCATCCTTCGCCCTCTCGCATGGAGTCCTCGATGAAGACCACCACCCTGCTCCTCACGGTCCTCGCCGTCGCCGCCCTCGCCGGCTGCAAATCGGAGAGCGCCCCCGCCCCAGCGAAGGAAGCCGCCCCCGCCGAGGCCAGCCAGACGAAGGAGGCGACGCCAGCGAAGACCGCGCCCGTCGCCGGGGCGGTGAACGCCGTCCTTCTGAATCCAAGCCTGGCTACGGACAAGGCCCCCGCCCGCTTCGTGGTGCAGTTCGAGACCACCAAGGGCCCATTCAAGATCGAGGTCCGCAGGTCTTGGGCCCCCCACGGCGCCGAGCGCATCTTCAACCTGGTGCGGGCCGGCTTCTTCGACGACGTAGCGTTCTTCCGGGCCATCGACGGCTTCATGGTGCAGTTCGGGATCAGCGGCAATCCGAAGGTCGCCGAGGTCTGGCGCGACGCGGTGATCCCCGACGATCCGGTGGGCCAGCCGAACACCCGCGGGCGCGTCTCCTTCGCGACCTCCGGCCCAAACTCCCGCACCACGCAGATCTTCATCAACTACTCGGACAACCGCTCCCTCGACCAGATGGGCTTCGCGCCCTTCGGCGTGGTCGTCGAGGGCATGGAGGTGGTGGACTCCCTCTACAAGGGCTATGGCGAGGGCGCGCCCCGGGGCAAGGGGCCGAATCAGGCGAAGCTCCAGACCGGCGGCAACGACTACCTTCGCAAGGACTTTCCCATGATGGACTACGTGAAGTCCGCCTCGATCGTGCCGCTCATCGATCCCGCCGCCGACTGAGAGCGCTAGAAGGGGCCGTAGCGCGCAGCACGCGTGGCTCTGGGTCGAGGGGCGATTCGATCGGCAGCTCGGGAGGCGTGCAGGCGCCTCCCGCCCATTGAGTTACGATACGGAACGGAAGGCGCGAAGGCCTCCGAGGCGTTATAGATCGAGGCGTTGAACTTTCCCTCGCGCGCAGGCGAGGTCGATTGCGAGAGGATGATCATGAATCAGGATCCAATTCGGATGGAGTTCACTCCCAACCCCAGCACGCTGAAGTATGTGGTCGGCAAGCAGCTCCTCCCCCGAGGCACCGCCAACTTCCTCGACCGCGCGACGGCCGAGAGCTCCCCGCTCCCCCACCGGCTCTTCGACGTGGAAGGGGTCACGGCCGTGATGGTCGGACCCAACTTCGTGACGGTGACCATGGGCGAGCAGGCCGACGCCGCCGCGCTGAACGACAGCGTGCACACCGCCCTCCACGCCCACCTCGACTCCGGCGAGCATCCCGTCGATCCCTCCGCCCTGGCGGCCAACGCGGCGGTCAACAGCGACGACAGCCCCACCGCGGCCCGGATCCGGGAGATCATCGAGGAGGAGGTCCGCCCGGCGGTGGCCATGGACGGCGGCGACATCACGTTCGAACGCTTCCACGAGGGCGTGGTCTACGTCTACATGATGGGCGCCTGCTCCTCATGCCCCAGCTCCACCGCGACCCTGAAGATGGGGATCGAGACCCGCCTCCGCGAGGAGCTCCCCGAGGTCGTCGAGGTCGTCCAGATCTGATCGGAGCCGGTGGCCGGCGCTCGTTCGTTGATGAGGAGATTCACGACCGAGCGCAGACGCAGATGAGGCTCTCCGCACGGAGCGCGCATAAGCCCAACGCCTCCGCCTGGCGCGGGGGCGTTTCTCTTCGCAGCCGACGCGAGCGCCCGGCTGCCCGCGGCGTCGGCGCGCGATCAGACGAACCCGCCGCGCCCCCGCTTCGGTTCGGCTCCCTCGATGCGCATCTTCCGGGTGAACCCAACCACTCATCCGGGAGGCAACGACGATGGCCTTTGGTACCGACGAGCGGCCGGAGCGGAGCCCGGCTGCGATCCTGCAAATGGTCGACTACCCCGCCACCCGGCAGGATTTCGTCCTCGCCGCCGAGGACTCCGACGCGCCAGCGGACACCATCAACTTCCTCAGGTTCATGCCGGACCGCGAGTACCAGAGCGCCGACGAGGCCCTGCGCTACTTCGCCGAGGCCGACGGCCGGATCGGCGTGGGCCGCCAAGACATCCACCACCGCGGCGACATCGGCAAGGAGATGACCGAGCCCACGGGCGACCATCCCCTCCACCCCTGATAGGGGCACCAGACATCTCCTGCGCACCTTTTCTCCACCCAACACCCCCCCCCCCCCCCCGCGGGGTGGGTGGCCCCCCCCCCCCGCCCCCCCCCCCCCGCCCCCCCCCCCCCCCCCCCCACGCTGGCAGGGCCCTTCGCGCGCAGCGCGCGTGAGAGAATCTCCTGCGCCCCGCGCGCAGGCGATTCTCTCAAAGGCACTGAAGTGCGCTGCGCTTCGGTGCTCTGAGCCAGTGAAGGGATCGCCCCCGCGATGCGGGCGCGATCCCTTCATCTCGCGCTCTGCGCGAGAGGGCTCCCTCTGCCGTTGCTCGCCGTCGGCGAGACGCCTCTCATCCGGGGCGCTCGCTACGATTTCTGGAGACCCTGTCGCGCGCCGCAGGTGATGCGTCGGAAAGGATCGCTCGCTCCGGGCGTTGGATCTCGGTTAGAAAGCCGAGATCATGTCCCAGCAAACGACTGCAGCCGAAGCGGCCAGACGCCGCACCTTCGCGATCATCTCGCATCCCGACGCGGGCAAGACCACCCTCACCGAGAAGCTGCTGCTCTACTCGGGGGCGATCCACCTGGCGGGGAGCGTGAAGGGCCGCAGGACCAGCCGCCACGCCACCTCGGACTGGATGTCGATCGAGAAGGAGCGCGGGATCTCGGTGTCGTCTTCGGTGCTGCAATTCGAGCATCTGGGCCTGCAATGCAACCTGCTGGATACGCCGGGGCATCAGGACTTCGGCGAGGACACCTACCGCACCCTGGTCGCCGCGGACTCGGCGATCATGCTGCTGGACAACGCCAAGGGCGTGGAGCCCCAGACCAAGAAGCTCTTCCACGTGGCGCGGCTGCGCAAGACGCCGGTGGTGACCCTGATCAACAAATGCGATCGGGAGGGCAAGGATCCGCTGGATTTGATGTCGGAGGTGGAGCAGGTGCTCGGCATCGACACGGTCCCGCTGGACTGGCCCATCGGCTCGGGCAAGAGCTTCGTCGGCGTCTTCGATCGGCTCGACCGCAAGGTCCACGTCTTCTCGCCGGGGAAGCACGGCCAGGAGATCGTCGCCGAGGAGGTGTTGGAGCTGGACGATCCGACGCTCCCTGACGTGCTCGGAGACTCGCTCCACGCCAGGCTCCTCGACGATCTGGAGCTGCTGGACGCGGCGGCGGAGCCCTTCTCGAAGGAGCGCTTCCTCGCGGGGGAGCAGACGCCCGTCTTCTTCGGCTCGGCGGCCACCAACTTCGGCATCGGTCCGTTCCTCGATCGCTTCCTCTCGTTGGCGCCGGCGCCCGGCCCTCGGGAGACCCAGGATGGCGAGGACAGGCAGGCGGCCGATCCGGCCTTCTCCGCCTTCGTGTTCAAGATCCAGGCGAATATGGATCCCTCCCACCGCGACCGCCTCTGCTTCGTACGGGTCTGCTCGGGGCGATACGAGAAGGGGATGAAGGTCCAGCACACCAGGCTGGGCAAGGAGCTCAAGCTGGCGGCGGCGCATACGGTGCTGGGCCGGGATCGGGTCGCGGTGGAGGAGGCCTTCGCCGGCGACATCATCGGCCTGGTGGACACGCAGCATGTGCTGCGGATCGGCGACACCCTCACCTCGGATCGCGGCCCCGCCTTCGTCGGAGTGCCGCGCTTCGCGCCAGAGATCTTCGCGACCCTCCACCTGAAGGATCCGCTGCGGCGCAAGCAGCTCGTGGAGGGGATGGGCCAGCTCGCGGAGGAGGGCGCCGTGCAGATCTTCTTCCGCCGCGGCCAGGGCGCCCTCGATCCGATCGTGGGCGTGGTCGGCGTGCTCCAACTCGAGGTGCTCCAGGCCCGCCTCGAGGCGGAGTACTCGGTGAAGGTGCAGGTGGAGCGGCTGGGCTTTAGCCACGCACGCTGGCTCGACGGGATCGAGGACGCGGCCAAGGCGGCCCGGGCCATCGTCGGCACCCACGTCCTCGACGTCGACGAGCATCCGGTGGTGCTGCTCCGCAACGATTGGGAGCTGGGGGTGGCGGAGCGGGAGAACCCCAAGGTCAGCTTCCTGATGACCTCGCCGCTGGATCTCAGAGGCACCGTGCAAGCAGTCCGCTGAAGGACCTCCAGAAATCGTAGCGAGCGCTCCGGATGAGAGGCGGAGCGAGCACCGAAGCGCAGCGCACTTCAGTGCGTGAGCATCGGAGCGCAGGTCCAACGAAGCAGGCGGGGTGCGCAGTAGATTTCTGGAGGTCCTTCGAAGGTTCGGGAATCACGGAGGGTGATCGTCTCCATCAGGCCCGGAAGGGACCTGCCGATGGGGGCTTGCATCGCTTCGCGCGTCGTAGCGGCACGAGTTGTGTCATCATCGGCCCACCCATGGCGACGGCATCGGAAGCGCCGTTCGGCGCGAGCAGGACTACCAGCAGGGTGAGCATCCGAGGGATCGTGCTGATCACGATGCTCTCGTTGGGGATCATCACCGTTGGCGCCTCGATCGCCCAGGTGATCCTCAACAGCCGAGTCGATCGCATCATGCTCAGCGTACGGGCGGAGGTAGAGAGCATCCGGGCGATGGGGGAGGTCAGGGTCCACCTCTACAGGTACAGCCGCGAGAGGCTCCTCCTCATGGAGACCGGCCTGCCCCATCACGCGGACGCGCTGCGAGAGGCGGAGGAGGGGACCCGACATTGGCTCTCGGTGGCGGGCAACAACCTGGACGGCGTCGAGAGTCAGGTGCTCTTCGCCGACGCCCAGGACCTGGTCGACGACTACTTCGCGGAGACGAAAGCACCGGCACCGCCAGGCCTCTCCCCTGCCGCGCGGGTCGCCCTCGCGTCGATGGCCTTCGACGCTGCGCTGGAAGCTGCCGATGCCTTCCTCGACGAGAGCGAGGCTTCGGCGGAGGTGAAGCGACGGCATATCGTCGACTCCTCCCTCGCGATCACGCATATCTCCGTCATCGTGATCGCCGTGCTCCCCCTGACGATCCTGCTGCTATTGATCGCGGCCCGCCACGGGATCTTCCTCCCCTTCCAGCGGCAGCGGGAGGCGCTGTCGGCCTACGCGTCGGGGGATCTCGACGTCAGGGCGCCCGAGTCCGGCCCCATCGAGCTCGAGGAGATGGGCCGCTCGTTCAACCGCCTGGCCGACACCCTCGATCAGCAGCGGCAGAGTCGCAGCGACTTCTTCCTCTCCGTGGCCCACGACCTGCGCAATCCGCTCTCGGCGCTGAAGGCGACGGTGGACCTGGCGGAGCGCAGGGCGAAGGTGGGGCCCCCGACAGAGGAGCAGCTCCGCAAGGAGCAGCGGCGGCTGCGCACCCAGGTGGAGCGGCTCAACCGGATGGTGGGCGACCTGGTGGAGATCGGCAAGATCGAGGGAGGCCACTTCAGCCTGGAGCTGGCGGTCCACGATCTGGTCGAGACCTGCCGCGAGACGGCGAGCCTCTTCGAGGACGCCTCGGATCTCCATCCGATCGTAGTGGAGGTGCCGGCGCGGCCGGTGCTGGTCTGCTGCGACGAGACCCGCATCGGCCAGGTGCTCAACAACTTCGTGAGCAACGCGATCAAGTACTCGCCACAGGGTGGTGAGGTGAAGGTCTCCTTGCGGAGCGAAGGAGACGAAGCGGTGATCGAGGTGGAAGATCACGGCGTCGGGATCCCCGAGGAATCCCAGGCGAAGATCTTCGAGCCCTTTCTCCGCCTGCGCCACGACAAGATCCCAGGGGTGGGTCTGGGGCTCTCGGTGGCGAAGCGGCTGGTGGAATCCCAGGGCGGCCGGATCGAGGTGGAGAGCGAGGCGGGGGTCGGCTCGACCTTCCGCGCCCTGCTCCCCTTGGCCCCAAGAGACTGACGTCACTCGCGGCCTCGCCACATCGGAACGCTCCAGGAGGACGGAGCCCTTTTCTACCACCGCTCCCATGAGAACGCCGTCGTCGAAACCTGCTCGGCGACGGCGTTCGGATCGCGGGGGAGCTGCTGTGGCCGGAGCGCTATTTGGCTGCAGCGCCCTCGGTGGGGGCGAGCGGCACGGAGACGCCCGGAGGGTAGCCGTCGCGCGTCACCTTCACGTAGGTGCCCCGATCCGCATCGACCTTGTCGCGGGTGTAGTGATCCCACATGGTCGGGCCGACGAAGACGCCCAGGAAGAAGAGTCCGGTGAGGAAGACCACCGCGTTGAATTTGTCGCCGTCGTGCTTGAGGCCCATGAAATAGAGGACCACCAGGCTGGCCTTCGCGATGGCGACGGCCATGGCCACCACCAGGTTCCACTCGCCGAAGTGGAACTGAGCAATGAAGACGGTGATGAAGGTGAGGAAGAGCAGCCCACCGAAGACCGCCAGATAGGTCTTCACGGGGAGCGGATCGTGATCGAGCTCGTCGATGTTGACGTTGGAGTCGTGCGCCATGGCTCTTTTCAACCTACGAGGTAGAAGAGGGGGAAGAGGAAGATCCAGACGAGATCGACGAAGTGCCAGTAGAGGCCGGTGATCTCGAGGGGCGTGTAGTAGCCGCGGTAGAAGCGGCCCCTCTTGCCCAGGACGATCAGCCAGATGATCAGGCCCATGCCGATCAACACGTGGACGCCGTGGAGGCCGGTCATCACGAAGTAGAGGCCGTAGAAGAGGTGGGGATCGGTGAACTCCCGCAGCCCTTCGTAGGTGTACCACTTCGACGGGAGGGTCCCTTCGTGGAACTTATGAGGCCACTCGAAGCCGAGCTTGATCACCATGAAGGCGGCTGCCGCCAGCAGGGTGATCCAGAGGCAGGCCATCATCAGCTTCTGGTTGTTCACCATGGCCGCGCGGATGGCCATGGCCATGGTGAAGGAGCTCCCGATCAGCACCACTGTGTTCAGGGTCCCCAGAGGGATCGAGAGCGTCTCGTGTGCCGCGGCGAACATCTCCGGATGCAGCGAGCGGAGATAGGTGTAACCCACGAAGAGACCGCCGAACATCAGCGTCTCGGTGCAGAGGAAGATCCAGAAGCCGAGCTTCGCCGCGG
>JBEBXK010000036.1:0-35846 GCA_040391605.1 Vulgatibacter incomptus | reverse complement strand
CGGAGGGAGGCGTTTCCGCGGAGGCAGGCGTTTCCGCGGAGGCAGGCGTTTCCGCGGAGGCAGGCGGTGCGCCAGTGCAGGACGCGGCGAGGAAGAGGGCGCCGCATCGGACCTCGGGCCAGCAGAGTTTCGATCGGGCGGATGCCCTGGTGGCGTTGGCGAAGAGCGTGTTGCAGGCGCCGGCTGCGATCCGGCCGCCTGGGGCACCGCGCTACGAGGTGGTCGTCCACGTGGACGCGGAGTCGCTCGCAGGGAGGACAGAGAAGTTGGCGAAGCTCGAGAACGGTGCGGGACTGCCGGTAGAGACGGCGCTGCGGCTGAGCTGCGATGGACCGATCATCCCGATCGTGATCGACTCGGAGGGCAATCCTCTGGATGTCGGGCGTCGGACTCGATCGATTCCGCCGGCGATTCGGCGAGCGCTGCAGGTGCGGGACGGGGGCTGCCGCTTCCCGGGTTGCCCCCACACTCACTTCGTGGACGGGCATCACGTGCAGCATTGGGCGAAGGGCGGGGAGACCAAGCTCGACAACCTGGTGCTCCTCTGCCGGCATCACCACCGTATGGTCCACGAGGATGGTTATCGGGTCGAGATGCAGGGGAAGCGCCCGGTCTTCTTCGACCTTCGGGGAAGGCTGATCGACAACAGCCCCTACGTGCCCACCTACCTCGATCCCGTCGGCCTCGATCGCTTTGCGGGCTTTCTCTCTTGGATGGAGTCGCAGGCGGACGCTTCGGATTTCGTCGTGCCAAAGCCTCATGGCTGCTGGCCCGAGGATTGGGACCTCGGCCTCTGCATCGACGTATTGGTGCAGCGCTACGAGGGGCCGCCGCCCAGGCTCGATCACGACCGGCCGCGGCGAAAGAAGAACTCCGATCCGCCCGCTGCACTGGCGGCCTGAGCGAGCCGCCACCGCCTGTCGCGACTACAGCTGGGCGATGGGCTGGTCACTCGGCGCCGGCTGGGTGTCAGACGGGCGGGACGCTCGATCAGTACATGTGACGGAGCTCGGTGCCCGGGTAGTAGAGCTCCAGGATCTTGGCGAAATCCAGGCCGTTGGCGGCGGCGGCGGAGGCGCCCCATTGGCACATTCCGGCGCCATGGCCGCTGCCCTTGCCCTGGAAGCGGAAGCCGCCGGCGGCGGGTTGGACGGTGAAGGCGAGGCTCTTCAGATCGCTGTAGCCGAGTCTGCGACGCAGGGTGACGGCGTCGAGGGGATGGCGGCCCTTGGCTGAACGCAGCGCCACGGACCGAGCGCGGCCGGTGGCCGTCTTGGAGGTGATCTCGATCGAGGTGATGGGAGGGAGGCCCAGGCGGCGGCCGAGCTCGGCGGAGGAGAGTTGGAGGCTCCAATGGGCGCCTGGGGTGTCGGGGCGCTCCGGGCAGGCGTGGGGGACCAGATAAGGGAGGGCCCTGCTGAGGGCTTCGGCGCCGGACTCGGTCTGCCCGCCGCAGGAGGAGAAGAAGTAGGCCTCGATGGGGGCGTGCTCGTGGACGAGGACCTGACCTTGGGTGGCCTTGACGGCGGCGTGGGTGCGGGGATCTTCGCGATGGACGCCGCCGTAGACCTGGGAGAGGACGGAGGCCCCCAGGTGGAAGGGCTGCCCCTCGGCCGCGATCTTCTTGCCGATGGCATAGGTGCGAGCGGCGACGGCCTGGGCCTTCAGGGCCTCGGGAGGAAACGAGGGCGGCATCTCGCTCCCCAAGACCGCGGCGAGGTAGGCCTCCATGGGGATCTCGTTGATCACCAGGAGCCCCTTCTCAGCCCAGAGGATCTCGACCGAGCCGCGAACGGTCTTCCCGCTCACCGAGATGGGACCGTCGGCCCGCACCTTGATGGCCTTGGCGATCTCGTTGCGCCCCTCGAGGGAGACGCGATCGGCGAGGTGGCGGAGCCGCGCGACGGGGCCGTCGACGGGTTGGTAGTCCGCGTCCACTCCGAGAGGGCGAGCCCGCATGCCCTCCGCGCGGACCTCCACTGAGGGGAGCCCCTCGGCGACCGCGATGCGGACCATGGTCTCGGCGCGGGCGGTCAAGGGGAGCAGGAGCGACAAGAAGAGCAATGCTGGTGCGGCGCGAACCATCGCGACAGAGGCTCTCACGGCAGAGACCTCGAATCCAGATAGGTGGCTGATGCTGTTCGCGTGCCTGGGACCGATCGGAGTCAATTGTCCTGTTTGGCTTGGCGATCGGCTCGGATTCGACGGTCGAGGGTCCTGCCTGCGAGCAGGGCTGGGCTTGGACGGTGGATGGCGCGGGCTGCGTGCCTGGCCGGGATAAGGTGGGCGATGGGCGCGCTGTGATCGACGCAAATGGCATTTGGAGGAACGAGCATTCGTTGCCATCATGGGGGAATGGACGCTGGAAGGACCCTAACTGCCCGTCCAGGGGCACTCCTGCGGGGATCGTCGATCTTCGGCCTGGTGGTGTGGATGGCGGCCCTGCTCCTTGTGAGCGGGACGCCGGGCATTGGATGGGGCACCTTCTTCTCGGCCATGGCAATGACGGCGCTCTTCACGGTGCTCCTGGTGGGGCACCTCTCGGCCGAGATCCAGGCGAAGGCGGACGGGATAGCGGCGCGCACTTTCTTTCGTCGGCTCCAATGCCAGTGGGACAACGTCCGGCGGGTAGAGATCCGCCCGTTCATGCCCGGGCTGACGATCTACCTCGTGTCGACCACCCGAGGGCCGGTGGTGTTCACGTCGCTCTGGCGCAACCACCGCGAGCTGCTCTCTGCGCTGCGTGACCGCATCGGCGACGGAGCGTAGTTCGTCCCTGCGGAGGTCTCGATCCGAAGCGGTGGCGCTCGAAGCCCATGCTTGTCTTGGCAAGTAGCTCTCTATCTGTACCCGCTCTGTGGTTGCAGTTGCGATGTATCCAGATACGAGACTTCCAGTTGGATGCTCCGATAGCGTAGAATCGAAGCCAGCAACCCCAAGGAGGTGCCATGCGCTCCACCCTGCTGCTGCTGGTCGTGTTCATCGTTCCTTTCCTCGCATTTGCGGAGGAGCAGGAGGCCTGGGTTCTTCCGGATTCGGCGCACCTTCCCCTCCGCCACACCCAATTTGAAGTCGAGGTGACAGGACCCCATGCCGACGTGGTGGTGACGCAGCGCTTCGACAATCTCCACGAGAAGCCGATCGAGCTGCTCTACGTCCTGCCGATGCCGGCACAGGCGGCGGTCCACGCCCTCGAGGTTCGGCTCGGGGAGCGGGTCATCGAAGGAAAGGTGCTGCGACGGGAGGAGGCTACGGCGCTCTACGGGGCGGCACGGGATCGTGGCGTGTTCGCAGGTCTCGTGGAGCAGCAGCGCGCGAACGTCTTCTCGCAGCGGATCGCCAACATCCTCCCGGGCGAAACTATCGACGTGCAGCTGCGTTTCACGACGCCGGTGAAGTGGGTCGAGGGGAGCTGGGAGCTGGCGCTGCCGACGGTTGTTGGGCAGCGCTACCTGGGCCGGGATTCGAAGGAGAGGCTCGAGCAGCCGCCGCTGGTTGCCACCCCGAGCATGAAGGAGCGGAGCCGGGTCGGCTTTCGGGTCTACGTGGAGGCTGGCGCCCGGGTGGGACAGATCGAGTCGCCGTCACACGACATCGACGTCAGCCGGGAAGGGGAGACGGCCTTCGAGGTGGCCGTGACAGATGCGCTGCCCAACCAGGATTTCGTCCTCCGGTGGAACGCCGAAACGATCGATCCGGAGGCTTCGATCGTCGCCCACGCGGTCGATGGTAAGGGGACCTTCCTCCTGCAGATCCTTCCCCCGGTGACGGGGGGACAGGTGTCGATCCCGCGGGAGGTGGTGATGCTCCTCGACACGTCGGGCTCGATGGAGGGTTATCCGCTCCAGACCGCGAAGGCGGTGGGTAGCGAGGTATTGGAGAACCTCCTTCCCCACGACACCTTCCGCATCCTCGACTTCTCCGACACCACCCGATCGCTCGCCGACGACCCGCTCCCCGCCACCAGGGAGAACATCGAGCGCGGCCGGAAGCATTTGGAGAGTCTCTCCTCCGGCGGCGGAACCGACATGATGGCGGGCGTGCGCGCGGCTTTGCGAGCGCACGTCGATCGGGGGCGGCTGCGCACGGTGCTGCTGCTTACAGACGGATACATCGGCAACGAGAACAGCGTCCTCGCCGAGGTGCAGCAGTCGCTGGGCGGCGCACGGATCTTCTCATTGGGATTCGGCACATCGGTGAATCGCTTTCTTCTCGACGAGCTCGCTCTCGTGGGACGTGGCGCCGTCGACTACGTCCGCCCCGACGAGGATACGATCGAGTTGGTCGCCCGCTTCCGCCATCGCATCGAGCGGCCGGTCCTTACCGACATCTCGCTGCAGGCGCCGGGGATCGCCGATCTCCACCCCCGCCGTCTGCCGGATCTCTACGATGGGCAGCCGATCCAGGTGTGGGGGCGGTACGAAAAGCCGGGGCAGCGGCGCTTCGTCGTCACGGGCGACATCGGCGGCGTGCCCTGGGTGCAGGAAATGGAGATCGATCTGCCGGCGCACGAGCCCCGACGTCAGGCACTTGCGATGGCGTGGGCACGGGCTCGGATTGGCGAGCTCTCCCGGCTGGGAATGCTCCGGGACACCACGGAGCACGTGGAGGAGATCGTCCAGCTCGCCCTCACCCACCAACTCGTCACCAGCTACACCTCCCTCGTTGCGGTGGAGGAGAGCACGCGTACGGGGGAGGAGCCGCTCAAGGTCGCGCAGCCGGCGCTGGCTCCCGCGGGAACCATCTTCGGTGGGGAGAGGCGAAAGGTCGCGGTGTCGGGCCTATTGGGACCGCTGGGAGATGGGCACCAGGGCGAAGGCCTCGGTTCGCGCGGCACCGGCCGCAGCGGCGGGGGAAGTGGCCTCGGTCTCGGTGGCCTGGGCACGCGGGGTGGGACGTCCCTAGAGAGGGGCATTCGCTTGGCTCTGTCCGGGAACCGCGAAGAGCAGGTCGTTTCGAAGCCTCGCCCGTCCAACCTGGTGATTGAGGTCCGATCGCTCTCCGCCGGGCACGACGTCGACAGCGCCCGCAACCGCTTGGAGAAGATGCGGCGAGCCCTGCTGCAGTGCCATGCGCCCGCGACCGACTACGAACGCTACGGTGAAATGCAATTCTCCCTTGGGCTGGCTGTCGACGGTTCTGTCCTCAAGATCACCCTGCGGCGCACCAACATGGACAACCGCACCGCCGCCTGCGCGATCGAGAAGCTTAAGTCGCTACGCTTCGCAAAGACGCAGACCAAGGCGAGCCTCGATCTGCTGCTGCGTTTCGGGGATGCAGCGGAGGGAGCGGGTGTCGTTCCGTAATGCGCGCGGCCCCGGCGCCTTAGGCACCGGCCTCTGCCACGTCCAGCAGCGCCGCGCCCGACCCCACAGTCAGGGCGCAGCGCGCTCGATGCGCACTCAGATCGCGTACGCGCTGCATGAGAGCCTCGGCGAGCAGAAGTAGTCATTCGTCCAGTAGCGTGAGGCTCTTGCCGTCGCTGGCGAAGCGGACGGGGCCGCGGTCGGTGCGGTGGAGTTGACAGCCTCGCTTTTCGTAGCGCTCGAGAACGTCCGATCGCGGAAAACCGAATTGGTTGCGGCGTCCTACACAGAAGACGACGTGGTGGGGTTGGACCTTATCGAGGAAGGCAGGAGAGGAGCTGGTACTCGAGCCGTGGTGGGGGGCCTTGAGGAGGTCTGCCCGGGCGTCGGCGCCTGAGGCCAGGATGGCGGCCTCTCCCTCGGCCTCGATGTCGCCGGGGAGGAGGATGGCGACATCGCCGTGGACGATGCGGAGGACGAGGGAGCCGTCGTTGGCGCCCATCAGCGGATCGTCGAGGAAGCCGTCTCGATTGGGGGGGCCGAGGACCTCGATGCGGACGCCGCCCCATTGAATGTCGGGCGCATCGCGCGAGAGGCGTCGTCGGGGGATCCCGTGGGCGTCGAGGGCCTCGGCGATGGGCTTGCCGAAGCGGCCTTCGAGGGGGCGGCCGGTGATCCAGACCTCGCGGACTGGGAGGAGCTCGAGGAGGGCAGGGACGGAGCCGACGTGATCGGGGTGGAGGTGGCTGAGGATCAACGCGTCGAGGGAGGAGACGTCCAGGGCGGCGAGCTGGGGGAGGAGGACGCGCTGGGCGACGTCGCGCTCGCCTCGAAGGTCGCCGCCGGTGTCCACGAGGAGGCGGGAGCCGTCGGGGAGACGGAGGAGGGTGGAGTCACCCTGGCCCACGGCGAGGAAGTCGATCAGGAGGCGGGGCTCGCTGCGCTCCATGAGGGGTGGGAGCCAGACGACGGCGGCGGCGGCGGTGAGGGTGGCGATGGATCGCCGGGGGGCCCTGCGGAGGAAGGCGAGGGCGAGGGAAGCGACCAGCGTGGCGAGGGTCTCGGCCAGGGTCGGAGGCGCCATGGCGATCCGGGAGCCGGGCCATGAGGCGAACCAGGCGGCGAGGACGTCGAGGAGGCGGGCCGGTGGCGCGGCGACCAGGAGGAGCGGCTCCATGGCGGCGCGGCTCACCAGGCCTGCGCCGGTGGCGATGGCGCAGAGGGCGGTGGTGACCAGGCCGACGGGGACGGCGACGACATTGGCGGGCAGCGCGGCGATGGAGACGCGCTGGAAGTGGTGGGCGGTGAGGGGGAGGGTGGCGAGGGTGGCGGCGGCGGAGGTGGTGAGGGCGACGATGGGGGCCTCGACCCATCGGCGCAGGCGGGGGGCGTCGGGGCCCGGCCGCGGGAGCGGGACGAGGTCTCGCAATCCGGAGGAGAGGGCGAGGAGGCCGATGCAGGCGGCGAAGGAGAGCTGGAAGGAGGCCTCGTGGAGGGAGCCTGGATCCCAAGCGAGGATCGCGAGAGCGGCGACGGAGAGGGAGGTCCACGGCTCGGGTGTGCGCATGGCGGCTCGCGCGACGAGGAAGAGGCCGGCGCCCACGGCGGCTCGCACGACCGGTGGCTGGGCGCCGGTGAGGAGGGCGTAGGCGGGCGCGGCGGGGAGCGTGAGGAGCGCCGCCACCCGCTGGGGATCGAGGTTGGCGATCTTGGTCGCGAGCCAAGTGGGCACCGGCTCGGAGTGAGGAGCGCGGTGTTCCGCCGCCATCCGCTCGAGACATAGCGCGGCAACGATCGAAGCCTGCCGGGAGGGCGCCGCCGCGGCATGATGACCGCGTCGGCGGGCTGCCATACGCTGGAGACCGAGGGCGGCGAGGATGGAGACCAGTCTGGAAGGCGTCGCCTCGGCGGGAAGAGTGGGGCGAGCTGTCATCCGTCGGGGACGAAGGGCCGAGAGGAGGGTGGTCAGCCGGGAGGTCGCCGGGTCGGCGCGGGACCAGCGGCACAGGAGCCAGTGGAGGATGCGGTAGAGGCCGAGGACGGTGAGGCCGAGGTGGAGGCCGGAGACGGAGAGGAGATGGGCGAGGCCGCTGGCTGCGAAGCGCTCGGCCTGCTCGGGGGAGACGAGGGAGCGATCGCCGACGGTGAGGGCGGCGAGGAGCGCGGCCTCCGGGCTGGTTCCGACGGAGGCCTGGACCTGGGTCGAGAGGGATCGGCGCAGGGCCTCTACCTCGACGAGAGGGCCTCGGCCTTCCTCCATCACGGCGAGGAGCTCGCCCTTGACCCGGGCCCGGCAGGCGACGCCGGCGCGGTCGAGGCGCCGGCGTGCCTGGAGGCCTCCGGGGAGCCCGGTCTCTACCTCGTCGAGGCTAGCCTGGGCTCGGATCCGATCGCTGGGGAGCGGGCGGAGGCCCTGGGCCATCCCGAGCTGGACGCGGATCCCGCGGGCGTCCTGCCAGGCGGGGGGAGCGTCGGTCGGCCGCTCGCGGGCGGGCCGCGCTCGGAGGAGGTCGACCATGGCCCGGGTGGTCTCGAAGCCGAGGACGGGGGCTCCGACGACGCGGCCTTCGAACTCGAGGAGGGCGGGGGCAGCCTCGGTGGGGATGGGGAGGTCGGCGCCTGCCAGGGCGGCGGCGCAGGGGCCGTCGACGCTGCCGGGGCCGCCGGACATGCCACCTCGGGCGACGCCGGCGAGGCCGAAGGCGAGGAGGAGGGCGGTCAGGGCGAGGCGCTCCCTGCCGAATCGAGCGGCAGCGAGGGCCAGGCCGCAGCAGGGGAAGATCGCCGCCAAGGCCCAGGTTGCTTCGGCCTCGGAAATGGCGAGCCCCGCGGTGAAGGCGACCGCCAGCAAAGGGAGCGGCCCCGGGGGCCCAATGCCGAACCAGGGCCGGCCCAACGCTGCCTCCATCCAAGCGAGTGGAGGCGCGAGCGTTGCGGCCCCCATGCCACCGAAGGGCCTCCGGTGCCGATTGACGTTGGATGATTCGTTGTGCTACGGTCCGTCGGCTTGATTTACGGCCTAGGGGCAGTGAATCGCAAAGGAGGATGACTGGATGCAGACGACCTTCAAGGTCGGTGACAAGGCTGTCTACCCGGGGCAGGGGGTAGGAGAGGTACTCGGCATCGAGCATAAGGAGGTGGCAGGGCAGCGCCAGTCCTTCTACGTGCTGCGGATTCTCGAGAATTCGATGAAGATCATGATCCCGATCAACAAGGTGGGATCGGTGGGCCTTCGCGAGATCATCGACGACGCGACGGTGAAGAAGGTCTACGTCATCCTGAAGCAGAAGGATGTCTCCGTCGACGCCACCACCTGGAATCGGCGCTACCGGGAGTACATGGAGAAGATCAAGACGGGCTCGGTCTTCGAGATCGCGGAGGTGCTCCGGGATCTCTACCTGCTCAAGTCCGACAAGGATCTCTCCTTCGGTGAGCGGAAGATGCTCGACACGGCGCGGTCGCTCCTGATCAAGGAGCTCTCCCTGGCGAAGGGCTGCGACGAAGAGCAGATCGAGACGGACTTCCGGACGATCTTCAACCGCTAGGCGCGGGGGCGGGAGGCCTCGGCATCGCGCGATGCTTTCCGCTCCGCCGCCGATCCGCGAAGATGCGAACGCCCTCCGAAACGAGGGCGTTTTTGCGTTCGACGTTCGCGCACCAGCCGAACGGATTCGAGTCGTGCGGCTGGACCCCAATTGGGCGATGTGGGTGTGGGTGGAGTGAGGTCAGCGGAGATGAAGAGCGCGGATACGGTCGCGATCTTGCCGGCGGCGGGGAAGGGGACGCGGCTGGGGGAGACCAAACAGTACCTGGAGTTGGGAGGTGTTCCGCTCTTGGTGTGGGCAGTCCGGCGGGCGACGGCATGCCCCGGCGTGGCGGCGGTGGTGATCGCGTCGCCGCCTGGTGACGAGGAGTGGGTGCGGGAGCTCTTGCGGCGACATGGGGCGGCGGAGAAGCTCCACGCGGTGGTGGCAGGTGGCGCGGAGCGGGCGGACTCGGTGCGTTCGGCGTTGGATGCAGCGCCTCCGGGTGTCGGCTACGCGGCGATCCATGATGCGGCCCGGCCCTTCGCGACGCCGGCGCTCTTTGCTCGGGTGTTGGAGGCGGCGCGCAGGAGCGGCGCGGCCCTGGCGGCGATCCCCTGTACGGATACGGTGAAGCAGACGGAGGACGCTGCGTCTCAGTTCTCGGTGGCGACGCTGGACAGGCGGCGGCTCTGGTTGGCGCAGACGCCACAGATCTTTCGGATCGACCTGCTGCGGGCGGCGTGGGAGAAAGCGGGGAGGGACGGCTCGGCGGCAACCGACGAGGCGGCGTTGGTCGAGGCCCTGGGCCATGCGGTGGAGCTCGTCCCCGGCGAGAAGGAGAACTTCAAGGTGACGGATTCGGAGGATCTTCGTCGGGCGAGGTCGCTGGTGGAGACGCCGGCGGCGGTGGGTTTCGGCTTCGACGTCCACGCCTTCGAAGCAGGACGCCGCTGCGTGCTGGGTGGGCTCGAATTCGAAGGGGAGGTGGGCCTGGCCGGACACTCGGACGCGGACGCCGCGTTGCACGCGATCATGGACGCGCTCCTGGGCGGGGCGGGGCTGGGTGACATCGGTCTGCACTTTCCGGACACGGACGAGCGCCATCGCGGCGCGTCTTCGGCGCGGCTCCTCGAAGAGGTGGTGCGGCGGGTGGCGGAGGCGGGCTTCCGGGTGCTGAACGTGGATCTCACCCTCGCCGCCGCCAGGCCTCGGATCGGGCCGAGGCGGGAGGAGATGCGCGCGCGGATCGCCGGGCTGATCGGATTGGATCCCGCCCGTGTGAATGTGAAGGCCACGACCACAGAAGGCTTGGGGTTCGTGGGGCGGAGCGAAGGGGTGGCGGCCCAGGCCGTAGCGCTCCTCGCCAAGGCGTAAGCTGAAGTAGACTGGCGCTCTTCAAAGGGCCGCCAACGACGAACGAACAAACATAGTGAAGGACGGAGCAGGTACGACGATGCAGCAGCGGCTGTTCAACACCCTCTCGAATCAGAAGGAAGACCTGGTCCCCATCGAGGATCGCAAGCTCGGCATGTACGTCTGCGGGCCGACGGTCTACGACTTCAGCCACGCCGGCCACGCCCGCTGCTACATCGTCTGGGATACGGTGGCGCGCTGGCTCCGCGCCAGCGGCTACGAGCTCACGGTCGTCCGAAACTACACCGACGTCGACGACAAGATCATCAAGCGCGCCAACGAGCTGAAGGAGCCGCCCAACGAGCTCTCCGAGCGCTTCATTCGCGAGTTCCAGACGGATATGCGCGCGCTGAACGTAAAGCCCGCGGACATCGAGCCGAAGGTCACCGAGCATATGCCGGAGATCATCGCGTTGATCGAGAGGCTGGTGGAGAAGGGCTTCGCCTACGAGTCGAAGGGTGACGTCTACTTCGCGGTGCGCTCCTTCGAATCCTACGGCAAGCTCTCCCATCGCAACCTCGACGATCTCCTGGCAGGCGCCCGGGTGGAGCCGTCGGAGCAGAAGAGGGACCCGCTGGACTTCGCGCTCTGGAAGACGGCCAAGCCCGGCGAGCCGTTCTGGGAGAGCCCCTGGGGCCAGGGCCGGCCGGGCTGGCACATCGAGTGCTCCGCCATGAGCGCGAAGTATCTGGGGCCGAGCTTCGACATCCACGGCGGGGGAAAGGATCTGGTCTTCCCGCACCATGAGAACGAGATCGCCCAATCGGAGGCGGCCCATGGGGTCACCTTCGCGCGCTATTGGATGCACAACGGTTTCCTGACCATCCACGCGGAGAAGATGGGCAAGAGCCTCGGCAACTTCTTCACCATCCGGGATCTGCTGGGGCAGGTCGACGGCGAGGCGATCCGCTACGTGGTGCTGGGGACCCACTACCGCTCTCCGCTGGACTTCTCGCTCGAGGCGATCACCGGCGCGCAAGCCCGGGTGGCCTATGTCTACGAGTCACTGGCCCGTGCACAGGAACGGCTGGCGCAGCAGGGCACGCCGCCAGGGGACGGTCCGATCCTCCACCCCGAGCGGATCGAGTCGACCTGGGCAGGCTTCGTGGAGGCGATGAAGGACGACTTCAACACCGCCGCCGCCCTCGGCGCGGTGAGCGAGCTCTTCCCCTGGATCAACGAGCTGGTGGAGAAGCCGCCGGTGAAGGATCGCGCGCTGGTCGCCCGGACTCTGGAGCGGATCCTCGCGGAGATCGGCCGGATCGCCCCGGTGCTCGGCATCTTCGAGGAGCCGCCCGCCGCGTGGTTGGCGCAGCATCGATCCCGCCTCGCGGAGCAGAAGGGGATCGATCCAGCCTGGGTGGAGGAGAAGCTCGCCGCGCGGGCCGACGCCAGGCGCGCGAAGGACTATGCTGCGGCAGACGCTGTCCGGGACGAGCTCCTGGAGCGCGGCGTGGAGATCCTCGATTCCCCCGGCGGTACAACCTGGAGAGTGCTCGCATGAGAAAGCTTCCGATCGTTCTGGGATGGATGTGGATGGCGGCAGGGCTTTGCCTCCCCGGCTGCGGTGAGACGAAGCAGCTCCCCGGCGTCGAAGGGGGCGGCGGCGTCGGGGGCGAAGGCGGCGCCAGGGGCGAAGGCGGAGGCGGCGGTGATGGTGGTGCAGGCGGTGAAGACGGCGGTGGGGGAGTGGGCGGCTCGGAAGAAGGTCTTCAGATCCCCGGCCTCGGTGCCGAGGTGGAGGTGGCCCTCGACCAGCAGGGGATCCTCCACGCCTCCTGCCAGAGCGACGCCGACTGCATGGCGGTCCTCGGCTACTTCCACGCCCAGAATCGCTTCTTCCAGATGGATCTCCAGCGTCGGGCGGCCCGGGGGCGGCTGGCGACCCTGATCCCGATCCAATACAACACCGACCGCTTCATGCGTCATTACATGTCGACGACTGAGGGAGAGCCGATCGAGGAGGCGATCTGGAAGATCCTGGACGAGGATACCAAGTCGATCCTCGAGGCGTACGCGTCGGGCGTGAACGCCTGGCTCGAGGATCTGCGGGCGGGCCGCAATGGCGCGACGCTCTCCGAGGAGTACGGGCTGGCGCTGGTGATCGCGACCCCCGAGACCATCCCGGATTGGGAGCCGCTGGACAGCGTCGCCTTCGCCAGGCTGATGGTCTGGACCCTCTCGGATTCCATGGACAAGGAGCAGACCCTGGGCCTCGCCTTCCCGAAGCTGCCGGCGGACCTCGCGGTGGATCTCTTCACCCTCCGCCCGGGGATGAAGTCCTACACCGTCCCGGAGGCGGAGGGCCGCGCCTTCATGAAGGCGCCGATGGACCTGGAGGCGATCCGCGGACTGCAGGGTCGTCTCGACAAGGCCTCCGGCGTCCTCGCCCAGGCGCTGCAGGCGACGCCGGACATCGAGCTCCTCGCACCCAAGAACGAGCCCGCGGGCTCGAACAACTGGGTGGTGGCGCCGGGGAAGACCGCGGCGGGGAAGGCGCTCCTCGCCAACGATCCGCACCTGGGCTTGAGCAATCCGTCGGTCTGGTATTTCGCGGAGATCGACTCCAAGACCCGCGGCACCGGGACCCTGCATATGGCCGGGGCGTCGTTCCCCGGCGTGCCGGGGATCCCGATCGGCTTCAACGAGAACGTCGCCTGGGGCGCCACGGTGGCCTACTACGACGTGACCGACGTCTACGTCGAGGAGCTCAACGCCGCGGGTGATGCGGTGATCTTCAACGGCGAGGAGGTCAAGCTCGTCAGCCGCAGCCATACCTTCGAGATCGCCGGGCAACCTTCGAAGACGGACGTGCTCGAGTGGGTGCCGCATCACGGTCCGGTGATCGCCAAGGACGTCGCGAGCCGGCTGGCGGTCTCGGTTCGCTGGACGGGACATGAGCCGACCAACGAGCTGCGCGCCTTCCTGGGCATGGGGCGCGCCAAGAACCTCGACGAGGCCAAGGCGGCGCTGCGCCACTTCGAGGTGGGCGCCCAGAACTTCGTGATGATCGACACCGATGGTACGATCGGCTGGTATCCGCACGCCAACGTCCCCACCCGACCCTGGGCCTCCTACGATCAGGCCGATCCCTTCAGCGAGGGATCGCTGCCTCCCTGGATGCCCCTCCCCGGCGACGGCAGGGCGGAGTGGGGCCCCTACGTCGCCGCAGAGCAGCTCCCGCAACTCGTCGATCCGCCCAGAGGCTTCATCGTCACGGCCAACCAGGATCTGCTGGGCGCCACCGAGGACGGGGATCCCACCAACGACGGCCACCCGATGTTGCAAGGCCTGGTGGCGCCGGGTTTCCGCATGGCGCGGGTGGTCGATCTCCTGGAGGCGGCCGGCGACTCGATGACGCCGGAGATGATGGGAGACTTCCAGGGTGACACCTTCTCCTATCTGGGGGAGCTGATCGTCCCGAAGATCGCCGCGGCCGCGGAAGGCGCCGAGCTCTCGGCGACCGCCCAGGCGCTGCTCGCTTCCATGGTGGCTTGGGATCGCACCTGCCCGACGGGGCTGGTCGGCCACGATCCGAAGTCGGCCTACTCTGACGTGCCCGCGGAGGCGGCGGCCTCCATCGGCTGCATGGCCTTCCACTACACGCTGCCGCGGATCCTGGAGGAGGCGTACGGCGACGAGCTCGCCGCGATCAGCGCCGATGGATCCGTGAACCTCAAGGTGGAGTCCACCGACGCGAACCTTCTGATCCGTCCCTTGGTGATCGCGCTGACCCGCCCCGAGGATCGTCGCAGCGGCGACGCGCTCTGGAACGTCTACGGCGGGGCGGCCCGCACCCAGGACGAGGTGCTGCTGCGGGGATTGACCCGGGCGGCCACCGAGATCGTGGCGCCCCTCGGCGCGGATCCCAATGGCTGGCGGTGGGGGCGCAAGCATACGGTGACGTTCAAGACCGAGCTCTCCATGCTCGCGCCCAACCTCGACCTGGGGCCCTACGCGACGCCTGGCGGCCAGTTCACCGTGAACGTCGCGAACCCCGGCTTCGGCGGCAAGTCCTTCACCCACGGGAGCGGCGCATCGCTGCGAATGGTGAGCGAGGCGTCGGCAGGGGGGATCGTCACCTGGATGCAGCTCCCGGGCGGGCAGGACCTCCACCGGGACGGCCTCCACTACGGCGACCTGGTGGAGGCATGGATCGAGAACCGCTCCTTCCACTTCCTCTTCGAGCGGGATGAGGTGGATGAGCTCGCCCAGGTGAAGATCGTCGCGAAGCCCTGAACGGCTTCGCGGCAGGTTCGAGGCGCCGGATCGCGGAGGATCCCGACGCTCCCGGCGGTTGGAGGCGGTGGGAGTCCAATTCGTCCCGCCTCCGACGTCGTCGTGATGCCTCTGCAAGCCAGGCGAGCTGCGAGCGCCCATGGTGGGATCGTGGGCGCCGCGGGGCGAATATTCATTGGCTCTACGAGGTCCTGCTCAGAGATGTCTACGTTCCAACTCGTCTGCGAATACGAACCCCGGGGTGATCAGCCCAGGGCCATCCGGGAGCTGGTCGAAGCGATCCAGCGCGGGGACAAGCATCAGGTCCTGTTGGGTGCCACGGGCACGGGCAAGACCTTCACCATGGCCAACGTGGTGGCGGCCTGCGGCAAGCCCACGCTGGTGATGGCCCATAACAAGACGCTGGCGGCGCAGCTCTACGGCGAGCTGCGCGAGGTCTTCCCACACAACGCGGTGGAGTACTTCGTCTCCTATTACGACTACTACCAGCCCGAGGCGTACGTCCCCTCGTCTGACACCTTCATAGAGAAGGACTCGGCCATCAACGAGGAGATCGATCGGATGCGGCACGCGGCGACCCACTCGCTGCTCACCCGCAACGACGTGGTGATCGTGGCCTCGGTCTCCTGCATCTTCGGCATCGGCTCGTCGGAGTCCTACTACGGCATGCTCCAATCCCTCGAGGTGGGGAAGGAGTTCATCCGCGACAGGCTCCTGCGGGCCCTGGTGGACATCCAATACCAGCGCAACGACATCGACTTTCATCGAGGCACCTTCCGGGTCCGCGGCGACACCCTGGAGGTCTTCCCCGCCTACGAGGAGGAGAAGGCGATCCGAATCGAGTTCTTCGGCGACACCGTCGAAGCGATCTCGGAGGTGGATCCCCTGCGTGGGCTGGTCCTGCGGCAGCTTGACAAGGTCTCGATCTTCCCCAACTCCCACTACGTCACGGCCCCGGAGCGGCGCCGGGAGGCCATCGTCTCGATCCAGGACGAGCTGCGCTCGAGCCTTCAGGCCTTCGACGCGCAGGGCAAGCTGCTGGAGCGGCAGCGGCTGGAGCAGCGCACGATGTTCGACCTGGAGATGATCGAGCAGATGGGCTTCTGCAGCGGCATCGAGAACTACTCGCGGCACCTCTCCGGCCGAAAGGCCGGCGATCCGCCCCCCTGCCTCATCGACTACTTCCCCGACGACTTCCTGCTGATCATCGACGAGAGCCATCAGACGGTCCCGCAGATCGGCGCCATGTACAAAGGCGATCGATCGCGGAAGGAGACCCTGGTCGAGCACGGCTTCCGCATGGCCTCGGCGCTGGACAACCGGCCACTGAAGTTCGCCGAGTGGGAGGAGCTGGTGAATCAGGTGGTCTACGTCTCCGCCACCCCAGCGAACTACGAGCTCGAGAAGGCCCAGGGGGTGGTGGTCGAGCAGATCATCCGCCCGACGGGGCTGATCGATCCGGTGGTGGAGGTGCGGCCGGTGGCCAGCCAGGTGGACGATCTCCTCGGGGAGATCCGCGCGGTGGCTGAGAAGGGCGAGAGGGTCCTGGTCACGACCCTCACCAAGCGGATGGCCGAGGATCTCACCGAGTACTACACCGACGTCGGGGTGCGGGTCCGCTACCTCCACTCGGACATCGACACCCTTGAGCGGATCCAGATCATCCGGGAGCTGCGCCAGGGCGAGCACGACGTCCTGGTGGGGATCAACCTGCTGCGAGAGGGGCTCGATCTCCCCGAGGTCTCGTTGGTGGCGATCCTCGACGCGGACAAGGAGGGGTTCTTGCGCTCGTCGGTCTCACTGATCCAGACGATCGGCCGGGCGGCGCGCAACGTGAACGGGCGGGTGGTGATGTACGCCGACAGGATCACGAACTCGATGCGCACGGCGATCGGGGAGACCGAGCGCCGGCGCGCGATCCAGGAGGCGTATAACGTAGAGCACGGCATCACTCCGCAGACGGTGAAGAAGACGATCCTCGAGATGGGGCCGGCGGTGGAGGGGGATTACAGCACCGTGCCGTTGGCCGCGGAGGATCGCAGCCTCTACCTGACGCCGGCCCAAGTCCACGCCGAGATCGCGCGGCTGACCAAGGAGATGCGGGCCGCCGCAGCGGAGCTGGACTTCGAGGAGGCGGCGAAGCTCCGCGACCGGATCCACGCGCTGGCCGACGCCGACCTGGGGATCGGCCCGGCGCCCGAGCGCTCCTCCGGCATCGGCGGCTCACCAAAGGGCAAGGGGCGCAAGGGCGGGCCGCCACCACGTCGCCGGGGCAAGCGCTAAGCCCGGTGACGATGCGAGCAGGGCGCTGATGGCCGTCTGGCGTCGGGGGCTCGATGAGGTGTTGGGCGCGAGGTCGGGGGCTCTGCTGCGGCGCCGCTGCGAGCGCTGGATCGGCGAGGATGCGAGCAAGGGGCTGCCGGATGGCTGGCGTCGGAGCCTCGGGCGGCGGCGTGGGGCGCAGGGAGCTGATAGGCTTTCGGGCTTTCGGGCTTTCGGGCTTTCGGGGGATGAGAGTGAGGCGTGAGTTGGCGAGACGTACCCTGATGATCAGCGTGGCGGCGGGCGCGATCCTGCTCGCGGGGGCGGTCGGCGCGATACAGAAGGCTCCGAAGGAGGGGGCGGCGACGGCGGATCCGGCGTCCGCCGAGAGGCTGATGGAGACGGCCCGGACGATCGTGGCCGTGGGGCCTGCCACCCAGGGGATGCCGTCGAAGGCGAAGGTGGAGGCGCTGATCGTCGAGAGGCTGGAGTCGAGCGGCGCTTGGGTGCGGGGGCTGCCCTTCTCGGCGGAGATGCCGAAGGGCGAGCGCTGGGATCTGGTCAACATCGTCGCTTCGTTTCGCAAGGAGGCGAAGCATCGGCTGATGATCGGGGCGCATTGGGACATCCGCCCCTGGGCTGACGAGGATCCCGATCCCGCGCGCCGGGGGCTGCCCTTCGAAGGGGCCAACGACGGGGTCTCCGGGGTGGCGGTGCTGCTGGAGCTGGCGCGGGCGTTGGGGGAGAATCCACCGCCGCCCGGGGTGGGCGTGGACCTCGTCTTCTTCGACGGCGAGGAGGGGCCCAAGGGGGACCTGACCTACCACTTCCTGGGCTCCAGGGAGCTCGCGGCGCGTTGGTTCACCACGGAGGTCTCGGCGCCGAAGAAGGGCGTGATCGTCGACATGGTGGGGCGCAAGGGTACGCGCATCCGGCGGGAGGGGATCTCCCAGCAGCGGGCGGGGGCGCTGATGGACGAGATCTTCGCCGTCGCCAAGGCACGTGGCGCGCGCTCCTTCGTCGACGCGCCGGGGCCGCAGATCCTCGACGATCACATCGCCTTCCTGGAGCGCGACATCCCCACGGTGGATCTCATCGATCTCGACGATCCCAACTGGCACACCCACGCCGATACGCTGGACAAGCTCGATCCCGCGGTGATGGCCGAGATCGCCGACGTGGTCCTCGGCTGGATCCGCACCCAGCGCGCTCCCTGAGGCGGTCGCGGGCGCCTCGGATTCGCCATGCTGGATGGGGGAGCCTCGCAGGGAGCCCGAGGCGTGACGCGGAGAGTGCGGACTTTTGGGTGCGCGGATCGCCCCGAAGGGGGGTAGCATCTCCAGCAGAGCCGCCCCCGGAGAATGGAGTCATACGTGAAGTTCGCTCGAATGATGCTCGTCGCTTGTATCTTGGTCGCCTTGGGTGCCTGCGGGACCGAGGAGGATCCTTCCTCCGGTAGCGCAGGATCGGGAGGCGGCGAGGCCGGCGCCGGCGGCGGAGGAACGGGGGGTGGCGAGGCCGGCTCCGGCGGCGGAGGAACGGGGGGTGGCGAGGCCGGCTCCGGCGGCGGAGGAACGGGGGGTGGCGAGGCCGGCTCTGGAGGAGGAGGAACGGGGGGCGGCGAGGCCGGCTCTGGAGGCGGAGGAGCGGGGGGGATCAGCGGCGAAGTGGACATCTGCGACGACCTGGATCTCTTCTTCGCCGAGAAGGTCGATCCCTTCGCGCTCGCGGCGTTCGCCGGCGCGAGCCGGTTCGTCGACGGGATCGAGGTGCCGCTCGAGGTCGGTTACGACGCCGAAGCCCACGTTCACACCTACAACGCGACGGCCGTGCCGGCGCCGCTGTCCGGGACGGTGACGACGATCGAGCTCTGGTCGGACGTTGAGGGTGGGCTGATCATCAGGATCCCCGAGAGGGGGTTCTCGGTCTTCCAGATCTACGCGAACGATCCCGACGAGTCCCTGGTCCGCGTCCGGCGGACGAAGGATTGGATCACCATCAAGTCGCCGAGCTTCACCTACGCGCTCCACGTGTCGACGAGCCGCGGTCTGGGAGGCGCGCTCGAGGCGATCCCCGACGATGGCCCGAAGCTCGAGCCCGTCCTGCAGTGCAGCCTCTCGGAGGATGCCTGCGCGACCTACGCGGTGGCGTTCGACGGCACCCTCGGCAGCGCCTCGACCCGCGCGAAGTCCGGCTGGTCGAACGACGAGCTCGGTAAGACGGACAAGGGAACGGTCTGGTCGATTCGAAATGCCTCCGGGGCGCGGGAGGGCAGCTGTGACGATCCCGGGAGCGCCCGGGTGATCGGCGTGTGGTACATGCGCTGGAACCTGTAGCGCGCCTGGGAGCTCGGACGACGCCCCGAATCGCCGGCCTTGCGCGAGGGTTGTCCTTTCCGGACACTCCTGCTCGATGAACGACGCCCTCCGCCAGAAGCTCGAAGACCTGCCGATCTCGCCAGGCGTATATCTGATGAAGGACCGCGACGGCGTCGTGGTCTACGTCGGCAAGGCGGTGAACCTGCGCTCGCGGGTCCGCTCCTACTTCCAGCCCTCCACCTCCGACACCCGGGCCTTCGTGCCCTTCCTGGAGGAGATCCTCGGGGATCTGGAGGTGATCCTCGTCCACAACGAGAAGGAGGCGCTGATCCTCGAGAGCACGTTGATCAAGCGGCATAAGCCGCGCTTCAACGTGATGCTTCGGGACGACAAGGCCTTCATCTGCCTGCGCCTGGACAAGCGCCATCCCTATCCGCGGCTGGAGGTGGTGCGGCGGATGAAGCAGGACGGCGCCCGCTACTTCGGCCCCTACTCGAGCGCCACGGCGATCCGCGAGACCCTGCGGACGATCAATCGGCACTTCCAGCTCCGGACCTGTACCGATCAGGTCCTCGAGCGCCGCACGCGGCCCTGCCTACTCTACCAGATCAAGCGCTGCCCGGCGCCCTGCGTCTTCGACGTTCCGCAGGAGGAGTATGCACGAAACGTGAGAGAGACCGAGCTTTTCCTCGGGGGGAGGGAGCCCGAGCTGGTGGAGGAGCTGCGCGGCCGCATGTTCGACGCGTCGGAGGCGCTTCGCTTCGAGGACGCGGGGCGGATCCGCGATCAGGTTCAGGCCATCGAGAAGAGCCTGGAGCGGCAGCGGACCGTGTTCAGCGAGGCGATCGATCAGGATGTCTTCGGCTTCTGGCGCGAGGGGCCCACGTTGGTGATCGAGGCGCTCTTCGTTCGCAGCGGAAAGCTCGTCTCCGCCCAAGGCTTCACCTTCGCCGGGCAGGAGTTTCCAACCGAGGAGCTCCTCGCCTCCTTCGTCGATCAATACTACGCCAGCGGGGCCACCTTGCCTGACGAGGTGCTCCTGCCGCTGGCGCTGGAGAACGCGGAGCTCACGACGGAGGTGCTCTCGGAGCGCAAGGGTCGGAAGGTGCGGGTGGCGACCCCCTCGCGTGGCGACAAGCGGCGGCTGGTGGAGATGGCCACCAAGAACGCCGAGCAGAGCTTCATCGAGGCCAAGAAGAAGCATCGGACCGAGGAGGAGATCCTCGCGCGCCTCCAGAGCCGGCTGGAGCTGAGCCGGCTGCCCCGGCGGATCGAGTGCTTCGACATCTCCAACTTCCAGGGGACGATGGTGGTGGGCAGCCAGGTGGCGGCCCAGGACGGCGCTGCCGACAAATCCCGCTATCGCCACTACAAGATCAAGTCGTTCCAGGGGCAGGACGACTTCGCGTCGATCTACGAGGTGATCTCCCGGCGCCTGGCCCGCGGCGACCTCCCCGACCTCCTCCTCATCGACGGGGGGAAGGGACAGCTCGGCGCCGCCCGCGCCGCCCTGAAGGACGCGGGCCTCCTGGGGCAGGTGGATCTCGCCTCGCTGGCCGAGGGCAAGGTGGAGGGGGAGACCCGCGACGGCGGCGCGCTCAAGAGCGTGGATCGGGTCTTCCTGCCGGGCCGCAAGGATCCGCTGGTGCTCCGGACCAACTCCGCCGAGCTCTTCGTGCTCCAGCGCCTTCGGGACGAGGCGCATCGCTTCGCGATCACCTTCCATCAGAAGTTGCGCCGGGCCCGGAACTTCCGCTCGGTCCTCGAGGAGATCCCGGGGGTGGGGGAGAAGCGCCGCAAATCGCTGCTCCGTCACTTCGGCTCGTTGAAGAGGATCCGCGCCGCGACGGCGGAGGAGATCGCCGGGGTCGAAGGCTTCCCGGCCGAGCTCGCGCGGCGGGTGGAGGAGTTCCTGCGGCGCCCCGAGGAGGATCCGGATCGCGACTCGGAGCTCCCGGAGGGAGCGGCCCAATCGATGGACGAGGCGGTGGAGCTGGAGGAGGCCTGCGAGGACGACGAGGAGGCGCGGAGCGAGCAGCTGGAGGCGGCGTCGGCCCTTGCAGGAGGGGTCGGGGCGCCCGAGAAAAATGGGGGCGCCCCTTCACGGACGGTAGTGGAGCCTTGCGCCGCCGATCGCGCGTCCACGCGCGATGAAAAACGTCGAACAGACGGAAAAAACCGAGAATAGCGCTTGCCGCCTGCCGCTTGCGTAGTCTACACCTTTGCCTAACTTGGCTGCGTTCACGGGTTCCAGACAGGCACCCGGCACACCCGCCTACGCGAGGGCTTCGAGGCATGCGACTCTACCCGAAAGTGATCCCCGTCATCGCCCGAGAGGTCGTTCAGACCTTGATGAAGGAAAACGACATCGAGGTCGAGACCCTGCGGATCGCCGACGCCGAGATGGATATGTCGGCCATCATGCGGGAGTACCTGGCCTCCGAGGAGCGGGTCAACCAGGCCACCCGGGAGGCGCTGGAGCGTCGCGGCTACGACCACTCCAAGTTCAACCACGTGAAGCGTGAGATGGCCGACGTCCGGGGCTTCAAGACCGGAGACGAGGGGATCGAGTACGTCATCGGCCAGATGATCGAGTTCCTCCTGATCTCGCGGAACGTCGAGGAAGTCTACTCGGAGGACAACATCCTCCGCCGCAAAATCCTGACGATCTTCAAGAAGCACCTCGACCTCGATGAGGAACTCGATCGCGAGGCCCGCGCCCGGATGAAGAACCTCTCGGAGGGCACCGCGGAGTGGGACGTCGAGTACGCCCGCACCATGGATCAGCTCAAGCGCGCGCGCGGGCTGATCTAACGAGCCGAGCGGCGTCGATCGCGCCCCGGGGCCTACAGGGCCGCCCCCTGAGATCTTCAGAGCGTCGGGTACTCCCTGCCGGGCTCCTCCCGGGCCTCGAGCTGCGCCGTGCACTCGGAGTCCCGGAGGGCGAAGGGCACCACCTCGAGGCGCTCGAGGGAGATGGTGCTGCCGCAGTCGACACATTCACCGTAGGTGCCGGCGTCGATCCGGGCCAGGGCCGCGTCGATCTGGGCGACCTCCTTGCGCTGGCTCTCGCCCAGCCGCATGAGGACGTACTCGGCGACGGCCTTCTGGGCGTCCTCCTCCATCTCCGCCGATCGGCTCTGGCCCTTGAGCTCGGTCATCTCCCGCTGGTTGCCGAGGGTGCTCTGGACGACTACGTAGCGTCGCGAGAGCAGGCGTTGACGGAGCCGGTCCAGGGTCTCCTGGTCGTAAGCCATGTGAAGCCTCCTTTCGAGGGTCTTGGCCCCCATCCATCGGAAGGTTGGTACGATCCGCAGCAGCGGCGAGAGACGGGCAGGCGAGCGGCCGGATGCGCCTTCCCGAGCGCTCGCTCCTTGCTCCGATCGTGTGGCGCTGCTAGCAAGAGAGCCGATGCGTGACGCCGAGGTGACGATCATTGGCGGGGGGTTGGCCGGGAGCGAGGCTGCGTTTCAGCTCGCCCGCCGTGGACGCCGCGTGCGCCTGGTGGAGATGAAGCCGGCCAAGCGGACGCCGGCCCAGACCTCGGACTTCCTGGCGGAGCTGGTCTGCTCCAACTCCTTTCGCTCCGACAACCCGGTGAACGCGGTGGGCCTCCTCCACGAGGAGCTGCGGCGGGTGGGGTCGCTGATCATGGAGGCGGCCGACGCGGCGCGGGTTCCCGCTGGCGACGCCCTGGCGGTGGACCGGATCCACTTCGCCTCGGGCATCACCGCGCGGATCGAGGGCGACGGGCGGATCGAGCGGGTCCATCGGGAGGCGGAAGGGATCCCCGACGGCCCCGAGCCGGTGGTGGTCGCCACGGGGCCGCTGACCTCGGACGCGCTGGCACGATCGATCGCAGAGGCCACGGGGAGCGCCGATCGCCTCTACTTCTACGACGCGATCGCGCCGATCGTCTCCTCTGAGTCCATCGACCGCAACATCGCCTTCGCGCAGAGCCGTCATGGCCGCGGCAGCGACGACTACCTCAACCTCCCCTTGAGCGAGGCGGAGTACCACGCCTTCGTCGAGGCGTTGCGGGGTGGGGAGAAGGTGAAGCCCCACGCCTTCGAGGAGCCCAGGTACTTCGAGGGCTGCCTGCCCATCGAGGTGATGGCCGAGCGGGGGCCGGAGACCCTGGCCTTCGGACCCCTCAAGCCCATCGGGCTGATGGACCCTCGCACCGGACACCGTCCGTACGCGGTGGTGCAGCTCCGCCGCGAGGACGTGGCGGGGACCTCCTACAACCTCGTCGGCTTCCAGACCCGGCTGACATGGCCGGAGCAGCGACGGATCTTTCGGACGCTGCCGGGGCTGGCGGAGGCGGAGTTCCTGCGCCTCGGGCAGATCCACCGCAATACCTTCCTGGACGGTCCGGCGCTCTTGGGACCTGACCTCTCGCTGCGGACGCGTCCCGAGGTCTACTTCGCCGGGCAGATCACGGGGGTGGAGGGCTACGTGGAGTCCACGGCCCTGGGCTTCGTGGTGGCGATGGCGGTGGACGCCAGGCTGCGGGGCGCGCCCTTCCTCCCGCCTCCGGGAGAGACCGCCTTCGGCGCCCTGCTGCGCCACGTCAGCGGCGAGGCCTACCTGCCGGGGCATGACTACCAGCCCACCAACATCGGCTGGGGGTTGTTCACTCCGCTCGTAGGAAAGATGAGGAAGGTCGAGCGCAGACCCCGGATGGTGGAGCGGGCCCGAGTCGCCCTCGACGATTGGGCTGCCGAACTCTCGCTGCCTCTCTCTGCTGCGCCCTCCGGCTCGCTCTTCGTCCCGAAGCCGCGGCGGGGCGGCCGGTCGGATGCCGGTGCGGCCACGCCTCCGCAGATGACCACGCTTCAGAATTCTGCGTCAACGGAGGCTGCGTCGACCGATCCTGCCACCAGCGGCGTCCGGATGGAGCCCACTTGAATCACCACTCCCCCACGCGTGCGCCGGCCGATGGTGCGAGCGCAGAGAACGCGATGCCGACCTCCTCGATCCGAATCGCTCCAAGCGGAAGGGGCGCTGGCGCCCTCCTCGCGATGGCCTTCCTCGCCGCCTTGATCCTGGCCGGCTGCAAGTCTTCGCGAAAAGTCGTGTACCAGGGAGAGGGGAAGGTCGTTGCCGCCGGCCCGGCCCGGGAGGTGATCGTCGCGCCGAACGGCAGCGCGGTGGGCTGGCTCGCAGCCCCAGACCTCGCCCGCGACAAGGGCTTCAACGCCTCGGACCATCTCTACATCGGCACCGCCACCTTCTCGGCCATGGGCGCGCCGGTGACGCTGGGCCGCGGCGTCACCACCTTGCCCGGCGCCTTCTTCTTTTCGCCCAGCGGCGCGCAGGTCGGCGCCATCACCGAGTGGTCGTTCAAGAGGCAGACGGGGGCGCTGGTGATCGGCGACGTCGATCGCAGCAGCGCCCGGCAGGTGGGGAAGCAGGTCTCCTTCTTCGGCTTCAGCCCGGACGGCGGCCTCCTCGGCTTCGTGGACGAGAACTCCCTGATGGTGGGGCCGGCAGACGGCAGCGCGCCGCCGTCGAAGGTCGCCGAGGAGATCGCCACCTTCGAGTTTGCCCCGGACGGCGAGAGCCTCATCGCCAGGCGACGAGCTCTCGGGGGCGGGCAGCTCGTCTATGTCGCCCTCTCCGAAGGCGCAGAGCCCCGGGTGATCGGCGAGCGGGTGGCGGACTACCGATGGGCGCCGGATGGCTCCGGGATCGCCTTCACTTCGCGCAACGACCGCAGCACCACCGATCTATTCGTCACCACGCCGGATGGCAAAGCCCGGCAGGTGGGGCAGGGGGTGCCGACCTTCCGCTTCTCGGGCGACGGCAAGCACCTCGCCTTCATCGGTGACATCTCGCACACGAAGCAATTCGGCGATCTCTTCCTTCTCGCGCAGGGGAGCGAGAAGGCCGCCAAGCTCGGTGAGGGCGTCACCGAGATGGGCTTCGATCCCACTGGCGCGCGGATCGGCTGGTTGAATCGATACAGCGCCCAGAGCCGGGGCGGCACCCTGACGTGGGCGTTCACCTCGGGCAAGCACGAGCCTCATGAGGTCGGCCCCAACGTGCCGAGCTTCATCTGGTCCCACGACGGCAGGCACCTGGCGTACGTGCAGCGGCAGCTCGAGGAGATCTTCAGCATCGACCTCTTCCTGGCGTCGGCCGACGACGAGGCAGGCGGGGAGGGGGCGGTCACGAAGGTGGCACAAGGGGTGTTCGGCTACAGCTTCAGCGGGGACGATCGCCGACTCTTCATGCGCACCGAGTGCACGAGGAACGGCCGGGCCTGCACCTTGCGCGCAGTGGACGTGGAGAAGCCAGCGGACTCCGCCACCACCATCGCCCGGGCGATCCACACCTACGAGCCGGCGAACGAGGACGAGTCGATCCTCCTCGTCACCTACGCGAGGACCGACGCCGACGCCCTCGATCTCGCGGTGGTGCCGGCCGACGGCTCCCAGAAGCCCAGAATGCTCGACCAGCGGGTCCTCGCCGGCACCCGAGTCCTCCGCGACAAGGATCCTAAGATCGCCTACGCCGTCCTCGAGCCGGGCAGGCTCGGCGTCTACCTCGCCGACGTCTCCACCGGAGGCGGCGAGGCGACGGAGTAAAGCCGGGGAGCGCATGCGCCGTCCTCGAGCTGGCTCCGCTTGGCGTTCGCTTCGCCGAGGTTCCCACCGGTGGCGGCGAGGCGACGGCGTAGGGACCCGATGATGGCCTGCGCCGTCCTCGTGCCGGACCTGCTGGGCGTCTGCCCGCCGGCCTCCACCGGGGCGGTGAGGCGAGGGCGTGGCATCCCGCATCGACCGCTCGATCCACAGGGCCGGTCGGGCGTCGACCTGGACCTTGGCGTCGATGTGATTACGCTCAGGCCCGATGACCTCCCGACGGATGATGCAGCGGCTCCCGAAGGCCGAGACCCTCCCCGCACCTGTCGCCGCCTTTCTCCGCTATCTGGAGGTGGAACGCAGGTATTCGTCTCGGACACTGGGGGAGTACGAGAGCGATCTGCGTCAGCTCTGCGCGTACCTGGAGGAGCGGTCGATCGACCTGCTCCAGGTGGACAGCCTCGCCCTCCGCGGCTTCCTCTCTCGGATGCATGGCGAGCTCTCGCCGGCGTCGGTGGCGCGCAAGCTCGCCGCCATCCGATCGCTCTATCGCTTCCTGCAGAAGCGGGGGCTGGTGGAGGCGAACCCCGGCACGCTGGTGGCGACGCCCAAGCAGCGCAAGGGGCTGCCCAAGGTGGTGCCCATCGACGAGGTCACGGCGCTGTTGGAGACCCCCCGAAGGGAGAGCGTCCTCGGCTCGCGGGATCGGGCGATCCTCGAGGTCCTCTACGGCGGCGGCCTGCGCTGCTCCGAACTCTGCGGCCTGGACCTCTCCAGCCTCGATAGGGGCGGCGGCCTGGTCCGGGTGGTGGGCAAGGGCGATAAGGAGCGGGTGATCCCGATAGGCCGCAAGGCCTGGGCGGCCATCGAGCATTGGCTGAGCGTTCGGCCGCGGCTCTTCTCCACGGCGAGGCGGGGGCAGGATCCCCACGCCGTCTTCGTGAACTACCGCGGCGGCCGCCTCTCCACCCGCTGGGTGGCCCGGGCCATCGATCGCTATACGAGGATCTGCGCCCTGCAGCGCAAGGTGCATCCCCACGCCTTGCGGCATAGCTTCGCCACCCATCTGCTCGACAACGGGGCCGATCTCCGAGGAATCCAGGAGCTCCTGGGTCACGCCTCGGTCTCCACCACCCAACGCTACACCCACGTCACGGTCGAGCACCTGATGTCGGTCTATGACAAGGCGCACCCCAGGGCCTGACAGGCGCTGGGGTCTTCGATCTCGGTGGAAGCGGAGGCGTTTGATTCCCACGCCCCCTATACTCGCTGGCGAAACCCCCGCGCCGGGGGACGGGAGCGTCGATGAGAAACACCCAGGGCCTTCGCGGCACCACCATCCTTGCCGTCCGCAGAGAGGGCCGCGTGGTCATCGCAGGCGACGGCCAGGTCAGCATGGACAAGACGATCATGAAAGGGAACGCCCGCAAGCTGCGGCGGCTCGCCGAGGGGCGGGTGATCGCGGGCTTCGCCGGCGGGACGGCGGACGCGTTCACCCTCTTCGAGAAGTTCGAGGCCAAGCTCAAGGAACACGCCCAGAACCTGACTCGGGCCGCGGTAGAGCTCGCCAAGGAGTGGCGGACCGACAAATACCTGCGGCGCCTGGAGGCGCTGCTGCTGGTCGCGGACAAGGAGCGTACCCTGATCCTCACCGGCTCCGGCGACGTGATCGAGCCGGAGCATGGGGCGGCGGCCATCGGCAGCGGCGGGCATTACGCCCTCGCCGCCGCCCGGGCGCTCCTGGAGGAGACCGAGCTGCCGCTGCTGGCCATCGCCGAGCGCTCCATGCGCATCGCCGCCGAGATCTGCGTCTACACCAACGACAGGATCGTGTTCGAGGAGCTGGGAGAATGAAGTCGCTCACCCCGAGGGAGATCGTCGCCGAGCTCGACAGCTACGTGGTCGGCCAGAAGCAGGCCAAGCGGGCCGTGGCCATCGCCTTGCGCAACCGCTGGCGGCGCAAGAAGGTGGATCCTGCGCTGCGCGACGAGATCGCGCCGAAGAACATCGTGATGATCGGCCCCACCGGGGTCGGCAAGACCGAGATCGCCAGGCGCCTGGCCAAGCTCGCCCACGCCCCCTTCGTGAAGGTGGAGGCCTCCAAATACACCGAGGTCGGCTACGTGGGCCGCGACGTGGAGTCCATGATCCGCGACCTGGTGGAGATCTCGATCAAGCTGGTCCGGGACGAAGAGATGGAGCGGGTCAAGGCTCGGGCCACGGATCTGGCGGAGCAGCGTCTGCTGGATCTCCTCGCGCCTACCATCGCCGCGGAGCGGGCGGAGGCCTCGGGCTTCCTCGCGCCTGCCGCCGGCAGTGGACAGGGCGTGCAGCCGGTGGTCACGACCGCCCGGGAGGAGCTGCAGCGAGAGCTGCGGGCGGGCAGGCTCGACGATCGCTTCGTGGAGATGGAGGTGTCGGAGGCACCGCAGCTCCCGATGATGCAGATGTTCGGTCCCCAGGGCATGGAGGAGATGGGGATCAACCTGGGGGAGATGCTCGGCAACCTGCCGGGGCCCTTCGGCAAGAAGACCAAGCGCAAGAAGCTGAGGGTCCCGGAGGCCCGGGCGCTCCTGGAGCAGGAGGAGGCGGGGCGGATGGTGGACATGGAGCGGGTGAAGGCCGACGGGCTGAGCCGGGCCGAAGAGAGCGGGATCATCTTCATCGACGAGATCGACAAGGTCGCGGGCCGGCAGGGGAGCGGGCAGGGTCCGGACGTGTCACGGGAAGGTGTGCAGCGCGATCTCCTCCCGATCGTGGAGGGATCCACCGTCGCCACCAAGCATGGCACGGTGAGGACGGATCATATGCTCTTCATCGCCGCGGGGGCCTTCCACGTGGCAAAGCCCTCTGATCTCATCCCCGAGCTGCAGGGGCGCTTTCCCATCCGAGTCGAGCTCGAGCCGCTGAAGCAGGGGGACTTCGTGCGGATCCTGAAGGAGCCGCAGAACTCGTTGATCAAGCAGTACACCGCGCTGCTGGCCACCGAGGGGATCTTCCTCACGTTCACCGACGACGCCATCGATGAGATCGCCCGGATCGCACAGGTGGTGAACGAGCGCACGGAGAACATAGGTGCTCGACGGTTGCACACGGTGATGGAGCGGCTCCTCGACGAGGTCTCCTTCGAGGCCTCGGAGCTGCCAGAGGGGCATCCGATCGCGGTGGACGCAAACTATGTGGCGCAGCGCCTCGAGGGCATCGTCGAGAACGAGGATCTCTCCAAGTTCATCCTATGAGCCAGGCTCACTCTAGCGATCGCTCGCCTCCGGCTCGCAGCGCCCCCGGGGCCGAGGCGATCGTCGTCCTCGTGACGGCCCCCAATGAGGAGGTGGCGGCGGAGCTGGCGCGGAGGCTGGTAGAGGAGCGCCTCGCCGCCTGCGGCAACCTCCTGCCGCGGATCCGCTCGATCTACCGATGGGAGGGCGCGGTGGAGGACGCCGCCGAGTCGCTCCTCCTCCTCAAGAGCAGCTGCGATCGCTTCGAGGCGCTCCGGGCCCGGGTGGTGGAGCTGCACCCCTACGACTGCCCCGAGGTGCTGCAGCTCGGGGTGGAGGCGGGGCACCGCCCGTACCTGGAGTGGATCTTGGAGAGCGTTCGCTGAGGGATCGACCTGGGGAATGAGCGGGCGCGATCTCTACTGCCGCGCGCCAATCGAGTGGGCGCGTGCCGCTGGCTCGCCTCAGCTCACCGAGCCTTTTGTGGGCTCACGAGCCCTCCAGGGTCGCGAGGTTCGAGGGCGCCTCGCGGACGATGCGCTCGAGGAGCTCCAGGTCGATCGGCTTCTGCAGCACCAGACGATCGGCGGGGAGCTCGTAGCGGGGGAGCCCGGAGAGGTAGACCACTCGGAGCCTGCCATCTCTCTCGAGATCGCCGGCGATCGCCTGACCCGTGGTGCCCTGGAGCATCCCGTCGAGGACGACCAGATCGGGTGTGAACTCGTCCATCACCCGCTCGACGCCCCTGACGTCGAGGAGGGTCCGGACCTGGTGACCGCGGCTGGTCAACCACTCCCCCAGCACCTCGAGGAGCTCGGGATCGTCGTCGATGAGGAGCACCTTGGTCATCCGAGAGTCTCCGATCGGCGGTCGCCCGCACGCCAGAATCAGGTGTTCGTTCCCCGAAGCCGAGCTGGCGCGGGATGCGCCTCGATTGTCGCGAGGGCATAGCTCTACCAGCAGCGATTCCTGGTGCAAGTGGGTGGGCGGGTTCATCGTCCGAGCCTGGACGATGCCCGGCGGCTGGCCTCCTACAAGCCGTCGAACGAATCGCCGGAAGCACGCGAGTTCACGACGTCGGATTGGGGTCGGGAGCACCTCGGCCCCGCCGGCTCGCGGCCGGGAGGAGGCGAAGCCCGGGGGGACGGAGAGCTTGCTAGACGACGTGGGAGCGGGCAGGCTGCGCAGCCTTGCGAGGGGAAGGAGCGGGGCGATGCGGATCGCGATAGGACAGTTCAATCCCCTCGTGGGCGCCTTCGAGCGGAACACGGCGCGGATCGGCGCCTTCGCAACTGATGCGGCGGCAGGTGGCGCCCGGCTGCTGCTGCTCCCCGAGCAAGCCCTGATCGGCTACCCCGCCAGGGACCTGCTCCTGCGGCGCGACTCCGTGGCGAAGGGGATGGAGGCGCTGGACGGCCTGGTGGCGGCGTCGAGCTGGGACGACCTGGCCCTGGTCGTGGGCTTCGCCGAGCCCCATGGGGGCGGTGGCGTCGGCCTCTACAACGCCGCCGCCTTCATCTCCCGCGGCAGTCGGATCGCCGTGGCGCATAAGGTGCTCCTGCCGAACTACGACGTCTTCGACGAGCCGCGTACCTTCGATCCGGGGGAGGAGCTGCGCTGCGTCGAACATGATGGTGTGCGCATCGCGTTGACGATATGTGAAGACATCTGGAGCGAGGGTGGCGGCGATATCGGCCGTCGCTATCGACGCGATCCCATGGCTGAGGCGGCGGACGCAGGGGCGCAGCTCGTCCTCAACCTCTCGGCGTCTCCCTACTGGCTGGGGAAGCCGCGGGTTCGGGAGGAGCTCCTTGGCGCCAGCGCTCGTCGGCATGGGTTGCCCATCGTCTATTGCAACCAGGTCGGCGGGCAGGACTCGCTGATCTTCGATGGACGAAGCCTCGTGGTGGGCGCCGACGGCCGCGTCCTGGCCAGAGGCCGAGCCTTCGAGGAGGAGCTGCTGATCGTCGACGTGGAGCCCGCCGCGAGGGGGCGCACGCGAAGGCCTGCGACGGAGGCGATCGGCGCGAGCCGCGGGGCTGCAGATGCGAGTGGCGGGGCGGCGGATGTATCCGGGGCCGTGGCGCCGACCTCCGCGATCCCCGCAGAGGCTCTCTCCACGGAGGACCTCGATGATCTGCTCGCTGCGCTGGTGCTGGGGGTCCGCGACTACGTGCGGAAGACGGGCTTTGAGCGGGTGGTGCTCGGCCTCTCTGGGGGGATCGACTCTGCGCTGGTCGCGGCCATCGCGGTCCGGGCGTTGGGGAGCGAGAACGTCCTCGGCGTCTCGATGCCGTCGCGTTACACCCTCCCGATCTCCAACGAGGACGCCGCCGGCCTCGCCGAGGCCCTGGGGATCCGCCTGGAGACCGTCTCGTTGGAGCCGGCCTTCGGCGCCTTTCAGGAGATCCTCGAGCCGCTCTTCGGCGAGCGCAAACCCAACCTCACCGACGAGAATCTACAGGCCCGCGCCCGCGGCGTGATCCTCATGGCGCTCTCCAACGAGCTGGGCGCGCTCCTGCTCACCACCGGCAACAAGAGCGAGATCGCGGTGGGCTACTGCACCCTTTATGGCGATATGGCCGGCGCGCTGGCGCCGATCGGAGACGTGCCGAAGACGGTGGTCTACGCCTTGGCCCGTCACCTCAATCGGGAGCGGGAGCTGATCCCGGAGCGGACCATCGTGAGGCCTCCGTCGGCGGAGCTCCGCCTGGAGCAGACCGATCAAGACAGCCTCCCGCCGTACGAGACCCTGGACCGGATCCTCCACGCCTTCGTGGAAGAGCGCGCGTCAGCGGCGTCCATCGTCGCCGCGGGAGAAGACGAGGCGGTGGTCCGCCGCGTCGTCGCCCTCGTTCGAGGCGCCGAGTTCAAGCGCCGGCAGGCGGCGCCGGCGCTGAAGGTCAGCCCCCGTGCCTTCGGGGAGGGCTGGAGGTACCCCATCGCCAACGGCTTCCGCGACTAGGAGGCCGTACTGCATAGCGCCGTAGCGAGGCGAGCGAGGCGGAAGCGAGGGCGGCGCGCGCCACGCCTGTGGCGTGGATGAGCGACGAGGCGTGGCCGTAGCCACGTCGCAGGAGCGAAGAGTGAGCACGCCGTCGGTAGCCCCGGATCGTTCGCCGCAGTAGGCAGGCTATGCGGTACGGCCTCCTAGCCGACGTCGGTGTCGTCGGACTCCAGGTCTTCGTCGGCTTCGTCCTCCTCCTCGTCGTCCTCGTCGACTTCGACCTCCGAGTCGATGGTCGGGATCTCGTCGGGATCCACCCGGCGACGGGTCGAGCGCTTGGCCGCCTTGGGGACCTCCTCCCGATCCTCGTCGTCCTCGTCTTCCTCCTCCTCCTCGTTCTCCTCGTCAAAGAGAGTCTGCCTCCCGTCCCAGTCGAGGAAGCTCTCGTCCTCTTCGCTCGATCCACCCGATCCCGTGTGGTTCATCGATGCCATCGTTGTCCCCTCCGCCCCGTGCATCCAGCCGATCCGGCATCGGCTGCCTGGGAAGCTACGCACCGCGGTCCAACGCGCAACAGGCGCCGCCACCGGGACGATCGAGGCCTCGAGCGGCTGCCGCGGAGCGCGGGGATGGCTCGGTCGAACGCGTTGCCAGCGAAGCCCGCCTCGCATAGGTTCCGGCCGGCCCCAAAAGATGAGACGGATCCCCATAGGACGGAGCGAAGAGCTCCAGGAGCGCGGCGCGATTCGCTTCCGCATCGAACGGCTCGGCGTGGAGGCGGCGGCGTTCGCGATTCGGGTGGACGGGGAGCCGCGCGCTTTCGTCAACGTCTGCACCCATCGCGCCCTCGAGCTCGACCTGGGGGAGGGCACCTTCTTCACCTCGGATGGCGCGCTCCTTCGATGCCGTGCACACGGCGCCCTCTACCACCCGCTCGATGGCTCCTGCGCAGGGGGTGTCTGCGCCAAGGGCGCCTCGCTCACGCCGATCCCGCTCTGGGAGATCGACGGGATCCTCTACGCAGGGAGTTCGTGAAGAATTCACGAACTCCGCGAGCCGAAGGCGAGCGAACGACAGAAGGAGCCGTAGCGCGGAGCGCGCGTGAAAAAACCGCCCCCACCTTGCGTGAGGGCGGTTTTTTCACAGGCTCTGGGCGTTCGTGAACGCCAGGTGGTAGGTGTCCGCCCTTCATCGCCGACCCGGGCGAGGTCTTGAAGCCGGGACGCTGGGAGCGGAAGCTGGTGGATGCAGCTGCCCGGTTCACTGCACCGAAGGGGAGGCGGGGGATGTCGTTGCGCTCCGTACTCGTGGTGGACGACGACCACGCGTGCGCAGAGGTGGTGGGGGACGCGCTCCGCGCGGCGGGCCATCGGGTCGCGATCGCGAACGACGCGGCAGGAGCTCGCCTTCAGCTGGAGAGGGAGCGCCCGGGGATCGTCCTGATCGACTCGTTCCTCGGGCCTGTGGAGGGCATCGAATTGGTGCGGAGCCTTCGCCGCGGGCCGCTGGCCTCTACGCCGGTGGTGCTGACCACGGGCCGGCCGTTGGCCGTGGTGTGGCCGCTGGCGTGGGAGGCGGGGATCCGATGGGTGCTGGAGAAGCCGATCGAGCTCGAGAGCTTGCTGAAGGCGGTCTCGGCCGCGGGGGATTGATCCGGTCACCCGTCCCCCCGCCGGAGTGGGTGACCCGGTCATTCGCGAAAGAGCAGGCGTCGAGCGCGGCACTCCGGGCCAGGCGGCTCGCGCCAAGGCGACGGCCCCTCAAATGGGGAGGGTCATCGCTGAGGCTTAGCGGCGGCGGCGCGCCTTCTCGATCTCGGCGGCGAGGGCCTTGGCGATGCGGCGGATGGCCTCGATGTCGGCGCGGGGGAGCTTGAGATCCGAGAGCTCCGTGGCGAGGCGACGGGCGTCGGCCTTCATGGCAGCCGACTCATCGACGGTGAGGAGGATGGCAGGATCCACCTCTAGCGCGTTGGCGAGGGAGGCGAGGGCCTCCAGCGAGGGGGTGCGCTCGCCGCGCTCCACCATGCTCACCATGGCGTTGGAGAGGTTGGAGCGTCGCGCCAGCTCGGGCTGCGACCAGCTGCGCTCGAGGCGCAGGTTGCGAACGCGGCTCGCGATTCGATTCGAGAGGTCTTTGGTCTTGGCATTCATGGGTTCAACTCCGCTTGACTGAGGGTCGCAAGCGACTGGGGGGTTGGCACAGTGAGTTAACCGACCCAACGCGAAAGCGCAAGTGCACACCTTCACTACCGGTCATTGGCCAACCAATGCTCGATCGCTGGATCGATAGAATTAGGACAATCGATGGCCTGGCCATGGGAGCCGGGAGGGCCCTCGGCGCGCTGGGCGAGTCTTCTCACAGCCCCCTCGTTGACGAGGACCCGCCGTGGGAGAAGGATGAGGGGAGCAGGTGCAAGGAGGGATTCGATGCGAAGAAGTCGAAAGACGGCCGCCCACTCCGGCCCCGCCGATCTCAACGCCGCCTTCGAGCTGCTCGCCGCCAGCATCGGCGACGACATCGGCAAGAAGCTCGCGCAGGCCATCGGCGGTGATCCTTCGCCTCGGCGTCTGCCGCGGTCCCCGCGACCCAAGGCCATCTGCGCCAGCGAGGGCTGCGGGCGCTTCGTGGCGGCGAAGGGTCTCTGCAAGAGCCACTACAACCTGATGCTCTACCACCGCCGCAAGGACGCAGCGGGCAGGTCGAAGAAGCGGCCGCGTGAGCTTCGTGATAGCCAGCAGGGATGAGCGAACGCCGATGCCCCATCTGCGGCAAGCCCGTGGAGAGCAAGCCGCAGAACCCGTACGATCCCTTCTGCTCCGAGCGCTGCCGCATGGTCGATCTCGGCAAGTGGTTCAGCGACTCCTATCGCGTGCCCGCGCGGCCGGACGAGCTCGACGACGAGCAAGTGGATCAGCTCGCCGACGAGCTGGCGAAGCAGTCGGACGACGACGAGCCCTAGGGGGCGTGTGGTAGCTTCGGCCGATGAACTACGTAGATCTACACTGTCATCTGCTCTGGGGGATCGACGACGGCGCCAAGACAGAGGCGGACTCCATCGCCATGGCGCGGGCGCTGGTCTCTGTGGGCTTCTCGGATGTCGCCTGCTCCCCGCACGCCAGGCCTGAGTACGCGAGCGACGATCGCGATCTCTGCGAGCGGAGGCGCGCAGAGACGCAGGGGGCGTTGGAGCGCGAAGGCATACCGCTCCGGCTCCACCCCAACGCCGAGAACGTCCTCGATCCCGATCTCCTCCAGCGCATCGAGGCGGGGAGGCGCAGCGTCGGGGCCGGTCCCTATCTCCTGGCGGAGGCGCCATACTTCGCCTCCTTGCCCCAGCTCCCCGAGCTGATCTTCCGCCTGCGGGTGAAGGGGGTCACGCCGCTGATCGCCCACCCCGAGCGCTGCAAGGAGTTCGAGCGGCCGGGTCGCGCCGCCGAGGCCGTGCGGGCGGGGGCCCACCTCCAACTCGACATCGGCGCGTTGATCGGACGCTACGGCCGCAGGCCCCGCAAGCTGGCCCGCGCCTTCCTCGACGACGGCCTCTACAGCGTGGCCGCCACCGATCTCCACTCGCCGACCGACGCCGCCCGCTGGGTGGGCGATTCGATCGCGGAGCTGCGCAAGCTGGCGGGAGACGCCACGGCCCAGCGGATGCTCGGGGCCCACCCCGCCGCGATCCTCCGCGGCGAGCCCCTGGAGGATCCGCCGTGAGCCGGAGGCGAGCGAGCGCGAGGAAAGGCCGTAGCGCGCAGCGCGCGTGAGAAAGTCGCCCCCAGGTGGAACGAGAGTGATTCCTTCACGGGCTTCGACTCAGTCCACGCCACTTCAGGTAGGGGCGAGCGCTTTCGCGGCCCACAGGAAGCGCAGAGGCGATCGGCGGTTGACAGTCCAGGTGCCGCTCCCTATTCTCCGCGCCGTTTTCGGGGCAGCCCCGAAGAGCGCCTCTCGGCTACGTAGCTCAAGGGCAGAGCACTGGTCTCATAAGCCGGTTGTTGGTGGTTCGAATCCACCCGTAGCCACCAT
>JBEBXK010000035.1:0-36244 GCA_040391605.1 Vulgatibacter incomptus | reverse complement strand
TCGAGCAGGGCAAGAAGAACGCCCCCTGCATCATCTTCATCGACGAGATCGACGCCGTCGGCCGCCACCGTGGCGCGGGCCTCGGCGGAGGACACGACGAGCGGGAGCAGACCCTCAACCAGCTCCTGGTCGAGATGGACGGCTTCGAGTCCAACGACGGCGTGATCCTCATCGCCGCCACCAACCGCCCCGACGTCCTCGACCCTGCGCTGCTGCGCCCCGGTCGCTTCGACCGCCGGATCGTGGTGCCGCGCCCGGACGTCACGGGCCGCGCTGGGATCCTCAAGGTCCACACCAGAAAGACTCCGATCGCTCCCGATGTCGATCTCGACATCATCGCCCGCGGCACCCCCGGCTTCTCCGGCGCCGATCTCGAGAACCTGGTGAACGAGGCAGCGCTGCTCGCGGCCAGGCGGGATAAGGAGCGGATCGAACTCGACGACTTCGAGACGGCGAAGGACAAGGTGATCATGGGGACGGAGCGCCGCTCGCTGGTGATGAGCGAGAAGGAGAAGCGCTCCACCGCGGTGCATGAGGCCGGGCACGCCCTGGTGGCCAAGATGCTCCCTGGCTCGGATCCCGTCCACAAGGTCACGATCATCCCGCGGGGCAGGGCGCTGGGCCTCACCCAGCAGCTCCCGGTGGAGGATCGCCTCAGCCTCTCGAAGGAGTTCGCTCTCAACCGGATCGCGGTCCTGATGGGCGGCCGCATCGCCGAGGAGCTGGCCTTCGACGGCCAGAAGACCACCGGCGCCGGCAACGACATCGAGGTCGCCACCGACATGGCCCGCAGCATGGTCTGCGAGTGGGGCATGAGCGATAAACTGGGGCCCCTCGCCTTCGGAAAGAAGCAGGGCGAGGTCTTCCTCGGCCGCGAGATGGGCACCTCTCCCGACTACTCCCAGCAGACCGCTCGGGACATCGACGAGGAGGTCCGGGCCATCGTCACCGCGCAATACGACGTCGCCCGCAAGGTCCTCGAGGAGAACTACGACACGTTGATCGCCATCGGCGACGCGCTGATGGAGTACGAGACCCTCGACACCGCGGATCTCGACCTGCTCATCGGCGGCGGCAAGATCACGCGGGAGAAGCCACTTCCTCCGGTGGCGGCCCGGGAGCCGGAGCGGAAGGAGAAGGAGAAGAAGAACCTCCTCCCCGCGCTGGAGCCGGTGCCCAAGCTCGAAGTCGGCAAGGCATAGACCTTCGTGAGGAGAGGGCTTCTGCGCTAGCGGGGCGCCTCCTCACCGGATCTGGCGCGAGCTCACACACGCGCGACGCGGGCGATAGGCGGCCAACGGGGATTCTCGTTGGCCGCCTTCGTTTGGAAGCGGGAGCGCCCGCATGCGAGATGCCGGGTTGGACTGCATGCCCGCGTCGATTGTGGGCGACGATTTGCGCGGCGGTCGAGTACGCGCCGTTGTTATCGTATGGCCCAACCTTCACCTCGGGCGGGCCATGTCCATCCATGCACGCTTCCTAAGCGTCGATCGCACCACCGATCTGGGCCTCGCCCTGCGAGCCCTGGGCTTTCCCCGGGGCGCCGTCGATCTCCTCGCCGGCTCTCTGCCCCAGGGGCATCTGCTGGTGTCGGGCCTCGAGCCTGTGGTGGCGGAGCTGGTCCGTGGGATCGCTCGCGAAGTCCAGGGGATGCCGCGGCTCCTGGAGGGCATTCGCCCGGGAGCGATCCTCGTCTCCGGCCGCCTCTCCGAGATCAAGTTCCTGGGAGGCAGGCTCCAGGCCCGGGCCGACGTCCCCGGCGCAGCCCACGCTGGCGGGCTGATCCTGCGGGCCTGCTTCTTCGCGGGCCGCTTCGAGCCCGTGGCCATCGGCCCGCTCCAGGCAGGCGGCGGTCGCACCCTGGTGATGGGGATCCTCAACGCCACCCCGGACTCCTTCTCCGACGGCGGGCGCTTCGTCGATCCCGCGGCGGCCCTGGCGCGGGCAGTGGAGCTGGTGGAGGCCGGCGCGGACATCCTGGACGTGGGCGGCGAGTCCACGCGGCCGAAGGGGCTCTATGGCGAGGGGGCCCGGCCGCTCTCTGCCGTCGAAGAGCGCGGCCGCGTCGAGCCCGTGATCGCGCTCTTGGGGCGCGAGCTCCCGGGGGTCGCGATCTCGGTGGACACCTCCAAGGCCGAGGTGGCGGAGGCCGCCATCGGCGCCGGCGCGGTCCTGATCAACGACGTGAGGGCGCTGGCCGATCCGGCCCTCGCCGACGTGGTCCGCCGCCATGAGGTGGCCTGCTGCCTGATGCATATGCCGGCGGAGCCCGACAGCATGGCCGACCACGCAGACTATGGGGACGTGGTGGGCGAGGTGGCGGCGGGGCTCGTCGATCGGGTGGATCGAGCGGAGTCCCTCGGCGTCCCCTCCCATCGCCTCCTCCTCGATCCGGGCCTGGGCTTCGGCAAGACCTTCGGCCAGAGCCTCTTCCTCCTCCGGCAGCTCCCGCTCCTGCGCGCGTCGGTGGGCAGGCCCCTGGTGGTGGGCACCAGCCGCAAGGGCTTCCTGGGCTGCGTCACCGGGCGATCGGTGGAGGAGCGGGATCCCGCCACCGCCGCCAGCGTGGCGGCCGCCATCGTCAACGGAGCGTCGGTGGTGCGGGTCCACGACGTCGCCGCCTGCCGCGACGCCGTGAAGGTGGCGGACGCCGTGGCCCATGGCGAAGACGGCGGCTCGTACTTCGTGGAGGAGGACGAGTGATGGGCCTGAGCGATCTCTTCGCGCTGGGGACCGGCGGGCAGATCGTCTTCGCGATCGCCGACGTGCTGATCGTCTCCTACGTGATCTATCGGGTGCTCCTGCTGATCAAGGGCACCACCGCGGTCCCCATGCTGGTGGGCCTCGGGATGATCACCGTTGCCTTCTTCGCCTCCAAATGGCTGGGCCTCGAGACCTTCCATTGGCTGGTGAGCCAATTCCTCTCCTACTCCTTCATCTTCGGGATCATCGTCCTCTTTCAGGCCGACATCCGCCGTGGCCTGGCCAGGTTGGGGCAGGGATGGAGCCTGGGCTACGACCGCGCCGAGGAGGCGTCGCGGATCGAGGAGCTGGTCCAGGCGTCGGTGGAGCTGGCGCGCCGCAGGCACGGGGCGCTGATCGTCCTGGAGCGCAACGCCGAGCTGGATGAGCTGATCCACGCCGGCATCCGGGTGGACGCGGAGATCTCGAAGGAGCTGCTGATCTCGCTCTTCATGCCGGGGACGCCGCTCCACGACGGAGCGTCGATCGTCTCGAAGGGACGGATCGCCGCGGCCAAATGCGTGCTCCCCCTCTCGCCGAACCCCATCCTCGGCCACGACCTCGGCACTCGCCACCGCTCCGCCATCGGCCTCACCGAGGAGGTGGACGCCGCGGTGATCGTGGTCTCCGAAGAGCGGGGCACCATCTCGTTGGCAGTCGGCGGCAAGATCCATCGGGACATGGATCGAGAGGTCCTGCGCAAATTTCTCCTGCGGCTATACGCGCCGCCGCGCAGAGGCTCGCTGCCGCCCCGGCCGCGGAAGGCAGTGGCCTGATGGTGGAGAGGCGAAAGACACCGCGGCCCGGGCGGCAGGAGCGTGACGGCCTCCGCGGCCTGCTCTCGGAGAACCTGGGGCTGAAGCTCTTCTCCCTGGTGCTGGGGATGGTGATCTTCCTGGCGGTGCGCAGCGAGAAGGAGGTGACCACCACGGTGGCGATGCGCCTCCTCCTGCAGGAACCCGACGGGTTGATCAACACCTTCGACCTGCCACCAGAGGTGATGGTGAGAGTCACTGGCACCTCCGCCCGGATCCGCGCCCTGGGCCCCGATTCGCTGGCGCCGATCGAGATCGACGTCACCTCCCTGGGCGAGGGCCTGAGCCTCCTCCGGATCCGGGAGGATCAGCTCGGCCTGCCCCCGGATCTGAAGGTCCTGGCGATCTCGCCGTCCGCCGTGAACCTGCGCCTGGAGCCCCGGCTCCGAAAGACGCTCCCGGTCCAGGTGCCGCTGCTGGGACGCACGGCGACCGGCTACTCGGTCGACTCGGTGCGGGTCGAACCATCGGAGGTCGAGGTCGAGGGCCCCAGGCGCGAGCTGCGCAACCTGCGGGCGATCCACACGGCTCCGATCGATCTCGGAACCACCGACGAGGATCTACGGGCGACGGTGGGCCTCGAGGCGCCGGGCCCACGCTCCCACGCAGTGGAGGCGCGAAAGGCCGAGGTGCAGATCCACGTGGTGGAGGAGCGGGTGGAGCGGACTGTGCGGGTCGCTGTGGAGGGAGGAGGCGAGGGCGGCTGGCACGCCAGCGCCAGGTTGCGGGGGCCCAAGCTCGTGATGGAGGCGCTGGACGCGTCGCGGCTGCGGGGCCGGACCGAGCGGGCCGCCGAGGCGGGATCCCGCGGGCCGCTGCCGGTGCGGATCGAGAACCTTCCGGAGGGTGTGGAGCTGGTGGAGCCCCTCCCTACACTCATGGTGCCGACCCCTGCTCGGCCTCCCTGATGCCCTATCAGCTCGCGGCGCCGACCTCGCGGAGCCAGCCCCGGGTGTCGGGGACCCTGCCGTATTGGATGTCGGTGATGGCGTCGTGGAGCCGCCTGGCGATGGTCCCGACCCCGCCGTCGCCCACCCGAAACGACTCGCCCCGGTAACTGAGCTCCTTCACCGGCGAGATCACCGCCGCGGTGCCGGTGCCGAAGACCTCCTGCAGATCGCCGGCGGCGTGGGCCTCCCGCACCTCGTCGATGGAGATCGGCCGCTCCGTCACGGGGACGCCCCACTCGCGCAACAAGGTGAGGGCGGTGTCGCGGGTGACGCCATCCAAAATGCTCCCACCCAAGGGAGGGGTGAGCACCTCCTCGCCGATTCGGACCATGAGGTTCATGGTGCCGACCTCCTCGAACCAGCGATGCTCCTTGGCGTCGAGCCAGAGGACCTGGGCAAAGCCCTTGGCCTTGGCCTCCTCCGACGCCAGCAGGCTGGCCACGTAGTTCGCGCCGGCCTTCACCGCGCCGAGGCCGCCCTGGGCCGCGCGGACGTACTTGGCCTCCACGGCGATCTTCACCGGATCGAAGCCCTCCGCGTAGTAGGCGCCCACCGGTGAGAGCAGCACGAAGAAGGCGTAGGTCCTGGCGGGGCGCACCCCCAGGAACGGCTCGGTGGCGATGAGGGTGGGGCGGATGTAGAGCGCTGTCCCTGGCGAATGGGGCACCCAGCTCTGCTCGACCCGCACCAGCTCGGAGATCGCCTCCAGCATCCACTCGGGATCCATGGGGGGGATGCAGATCCGCTCGGCGCCTGCCGCCATCCGCGCGCAGTTTCGATCGGCGCGAAAGAGGCGCACCGCGCCGTCCTCGCCTCGGAACGCCTTGATGCCCTCGAAGAGCTCCTGCCCGTAGTGGAGCACCGCTGCCGCTGGATCGAGGCTCAAGGGGCCGTAGGGGACGATCCGCCGATCGTGCCAACCGCGCTGGGGATCGTAGTCGGCCAGCAGCATGTGATCGGTGAAGTGCTTGCCGAAGACGAGGCTGCGATCGTCGGGGCGGTCTTTGCGGTCGGGGGAGGGTCGGAACTGGATGTCGCTCATCTTCCACCTCGAAGACATGGGCTGCAGGCTCGCAAGAGCGAGCCGGACCTGAAGATCGGCACGAGGAGGCGCCGTACTCGTCGACTCGATCCGGAAGCTGCGCGCGAAGGCGGGCGTGCATGGACTCGATCCGAGACCGCCAGTTTCTGCCGCGTCGGCCCGGCGGTCAACCGGCGCCCGCTTCGCTTCGACCAGCTCTGGACGGAGCGCACGATCGGGGGTAGAGCAAGCAATCGATCGCATGTCGGATGTCGAACGGATGGCGGGTGCCGGGCGCGCGAGCTTGCTGCGCGAGGCGCGGCGTCTCTAGCTTCGCTTCGTCCATTGCATGGACGAGGGGACGGGAAGAGGAATGAAGGCAGAAACGAAGGGGAGCCCGGCCGCCGGGCGCAAGCTCTTTGGCACCGATGGCGTGCGCGGCATCGCGAACATTCATCCTATGACGGCGGAGATGGCGCTGCAGCTCGGGCGGGCGCTGGCCTACGCGATCCGCAATGGCAGCCATCGCCACAAGATCGTGATCGGCAAGGACACGCGCCTCTCCGGCTATATGCTCGAGGGCGCGCTGATGTCCGGCGTCTGCTCCATGGGCGTCGACGCGATCCTGGTGGGGCCGATCCCGACGCCGGGGATCTCCTTCCTGGTCGAGTCGTTCCGCGCCGACGCCGGCGCCGTGATCAGCGCGTCTCACAATCCGTATCAGGACAACGGGATCAAGTTCTTCGGCAGGGACGGCTTCAAGCTCCCCGACGAGACCGAGCATCAGCTCGAGTCGCTGATCTTCGACAACAGCATCGATCACCTGCGCCCCATCGCCACCAAGGTCGGCAAGGCCTTCCGCTTCGAGGACGCCGGCGCCCGCTACGTGGTGCACCTCAAGGCGATGTTCCCGCGGGAGCTGACCCTCGAGGGCATGACCATCGTGATCGACTGCGGTCACGGCGCCGCCTACAAGGTGGCGCCCATGGTCCTAGAGGAGCTGGGGGCCAAGGTGATCCAGATCGGGGTCAACCCTGACGGCAAGAACATCAATCAGGGCACGGGCGCGCTCTATCCGGAGCGGATGTGCAAGGCGGTGGTAAAGCATCGCGCGCAGCTCGGCATCGCCCTGGACGGCGACGCGGATCGCGTGATCGTCGCCGACGAAAAGGGCGAGGTCATCGACGGCGACGCGATCATGGCCATCTGCGGCAGGCACCTCCTCGGGAAGAAGGAGCTGGCGAAGAAGACCGTCGTGGCCACGGTGATGAGCAATATGGGGCTGGACCTCGCCATGGCCGGTGTCGGCGGCAAGGTGGTGCGCACCCAGGTCGGCGACCGCCACGTGGTGGAGCGGATGCGCCGCGGCGGCTACAACTTCGGCGGCGAGCAGAGCGGTCACCTGGTCTTCCTGGACCACGCCACCACGGGGGACGGCATGGTGGCGGCGCTCTCGCTCCTGGCGATGATGATCGAGGCGGGCAAGGCGCTGTCCGAGCTCGCGCAATTCTTCACCCCGGTACCCCAGACCCTGCTCAACGTGCCGGTGAAGGAGCGTCGGGAGCTGGACGAGCTGCCTACCGTGCTCAAGACCATCCGCGGCGTCGAGCTGAAGCTGGGGCGGGACGGCAGGGTCCTGGTCCGCTTCTCCGGCACCGAGGCGAAGGCCCGGGTGCTGGTGGAGGGGCCGGACGCTCGCAACAACGAGAGCTTCGCCAAGGAGATCGGAGAGGCCCTGGTCCGCGCATTGCGTTGACGGACCTTTGGGAGCTCTTGAGAGCGGGGGGAAGGGGAGCGATCGGGGGGCCGGTCGTGAGCCAGTCGACACCTACCGTATGGGTTTGCGGATGCAGGGGTCCGGACCGTATAACCTATGGTGATGCCGAGATTGGAGCGCGAGACGTGATGCCCGACCACGAGGTGGACGTAGTCCGCGAAGACGGATTCACCTCCGTCGGCGGCGTGCGGATCCACTACGAGGCCTACGGCGCGGGGAACCCCGTGGTCTTGGTCCACGGTCTGGGTGCGTCCGCGGCAGCGTGGCGGCGACTCGCGCCGTATCTGGCGGAGGCGGGCTATCGCGTGGTGGCGCTGGATCTCAAGGGCTGCGGCCTCTCCGGCCGCCCGCCGGGCGACTACTCGCGCAAGGCTCTGGCCGCCCTGGTCCTCGGCTTCATGGACAACCTCGGGATCCGCCGGGCCCGTGCCGTGGTCGGCCACTCGATGGGCGGGGCGATCGCCCTGGAGATGGCCGCCAGCAGCCCGGAGCGCCTGGACCTGGTCTCGGTGGTGGACGGGCAGGGCGTGATCTCGCCCCCCTGGCTCCTACAGGCCGCCGCGCCGATGACGCCGATCGTCGGGACCCTCGCCTCGCGGGTCACCGCGCTGAGCCCGGCGGCGCCCAGGCGCTTCTTCGCCCGGATGTACCTGCGGCGGATCTTCGCCAACCCCGACGCGGTCACCGAGGAGTTGGTGGAGACCTACGCGGTCAACGCCGACGCCGGATACCAGCGCGCGATGTTCGCCATGATTCAGCACCTGGGCGACACCGCCGATCTCGCCAGAGAGGTCCGGGTGCTGAAGCAGCCGGCGCTCCTGCTCTGGGGCAAGCTCGATCCCGTCTGCCCGCTGCCCTTGGGTGAGGAGCTCTATCGCTCGCTCCCCGACGCCGAATTTCACGTGATCGAGGATTGCGGCCATTGCGCGCCGGAGGAGCGCCCCGCCGAGATAGCGGCGCATCTGGTCGATTTCTTCGCCAGGCGCGGACCGCGGATCCCGAGGACCGTCCCGCCCGAGCTGGTGGCGCGTTCCAATGGGAACGGCTACGGCAACGGCCTGGGCTTCGGGGACGAAGCCTCGCTCGAGCCCTTCCTCGCGCCGGTCGGCGACAGCGGCGCCCCGCATTCCCCGCGGCGCAGGTCGAAGGGCAAGAGGCGGGGCCCGGGCGGCGAGAATCTGCATTAGCGCTTGCCGCAGCCCTCCATCGGGCACTAACACCTGACGTAGCCACGCCTCGTTCGAGTCAACGCATCGAGGACTCCCTGTCTGCCGCCCCGGTGCGCGCGCGGCCTCTCTCGTGAAAGGATCTTCGCCTCATGCCCCTCCCTAGCTGCCGCCTCGGCGTCAACGTCGATCACGTCGCCACCCTCCGCCAGGCGCGCCTCGCCGACTATCCGGATCCCGTGATCGCGGCGTCGCTGGCCGAGCTTGGCGGGGCCGATCAGATTACGATCCACCTCCGGGAGGATCGCCGTCACATCTCGGATCGTGACGTGAGGCTGATCCGGGAGACCTGCCTCTCCACCCTGAACCTCGAGATGGCCGCGACCCGGGAGATGGTGGCGATCGCATTGGCCAGCCGGCCCGACACCGTGACCCTGGTCCCCGAGCGTCGGGAGGAGCTGACCACCGAGGGCGGCCTCGACGTGGTCGCCGGCGCCGCCCACCTGCGCCCAGTGATCCGGGAGCTGCGGGAGGCGGGGATCGAGCTCTCGCTCTTCGTCGATCCCGATCCGCGGCAGATCGAGGCGGCCCGGGAGCTGGAGGTGGAGCGGATCGAGATCCACACCGGCACCTACTGCAGCGCAAAGGCTGCCGGCGTGCGGAAGCGTGAGCTGGAGCGGGTGGTGGAGGCCTCGGTCGTGGCCAGCCGCCTCGGCCTCGGCGTCGTGGCGGGCCACGGCCTCAACTACGCCAACGTCGAGGCGGTCGCTGCCATCCCCGAGATGGAGGAGCTGAACATCGGCCACGCCATCGTGGCGCGGGCGGTGCTGGTCGGCTTCGAGCGCGCCGTCCGCGACATGGTGGAGCGGATCGCCCGCGCCCGACGCTGATATGCGAGCCGGAGGTGAGAAGGAGCCTAGCGCGCAGCGCGCGTGAAGGCCCTGAGGAGAGGAGGGAGCGGCATGCGAATCCTTACTGCAGAAGAGACCCGCGCGATCGATCGGGCGACCATCGAGGAGCTCGGCGTGCCAGGGCCGATCCTGATGGAACACGCAGCTAGCGCGGTGGCCGACGCAGCCGCCGCCAGCCTCGGGGCCGGAGGGCGCATCTGCATCGTCGCCGGAGCGGGGAACAACGCAGGCGACGGCTACGCGGCGGCGCGTCTCCTCCTCTCGAAGGGATGCGAGGTCCGCCTCGTCGCCTTGGTGGAGGCAGGGAAGCTGCGGGGGGACGCCGCCACCAACGCGACGCTCTGGAGCCGCTTCGGCGGCGGCATCGAACCCTTCGCGCCGACCTGCCTCGATGGCCTCGGCCCGGGCGACGTGGTGGTGGACGCCCTCCTGGGGACGGGCCTCTCCCGGCCGCCGGAGGGCAGCTTCGCCGCAGCGATCGACGCCATGAACGGGGCAGGTGTCCGAGGGGCCGCGGTGGTGGCGGTGGATCTGCCCAGCGGGCTCTCGGCAGACACGGGGCGTTGTCCCGGGCCCTCGGTCCGCGCGTCGCGCACCGTGACCTTAGGTGCCCTGAAGCGTGGCCTCGTCCTATACCCCGGCGCCGAGCTCGCAGGTGAGGTGGAGGTGGCGGCCATCGGCTGGCCGCCCAATGCCCTCGATGCCCTCGAGCCCGGGCTGCGGCTGCTGCGAGAAGAGACGATCCGTGGCCTCCTCCCGGAGCGGGGGGCGGACACTCATAAGGGCAGCTTCGGCCATTGCCTGATCGTCGCGGGCTCCGAAGGAAAGAGCGGCGCCGCCGCCCTGGCGAGCCGCGGTGCCCTGGTGGGGGGCGCGGGGCTGGCCACGGTGGCCACCCGCGCCGAGGTGATCCCGCCGATCCTCGCCCACGCCATGGAGGTGATGGCGATGGCGCTCTCGGGCCAAGGACCGCTCTCCCTCGCCGACGCCCCAGCGCTCCTCGAAGGCCTCGAGGGGAAGCATGCGGCCCTCCTCGGCCCCGGGATCCCCAGAGGATCGGAGACCGGCGCGCTGATCGCGCGGCTGCTGGCGGAGGCCGGCTGCCCCCTGGTCCTGGACGCCGACGCCCTCAACGCCATCGCCGACCAGACCTCCTGCCTCGACGCCGCCGCCCGCGCGGTGGTGATCACCCCGCACCCAGGGGAGATGGGACGCCTCGCCGGGATCTCCACCTCCGAGGTCCAGGCCGATCGCATCGGCGTGGCCAAGCGCTTCGCCGCGGCGCATCGCTGCGTGGTGATCCTCAAGGGGGCGGGGACGGTCGTCGCCGATCCCGACGGCGAGGCCGCGATCTGCCCGACGGGGAACGCGGGCATGGCCACCGCGGGCGCAGGTGACGTCCTGGGCGGGGTGGTGGCGGCCCTCCTCGCCCAGGGCCTCCCGGCGCCGGCGGCGGCGAGGGCAGCGGTCTACGTCCACGGCCTCGCGGGGGATCGGGAGATCCTGCGACGTGGGCGCGCAGGGCTGGTCGCCTCGGATCTGCTCCGCGGCATCGGCGAGGTCTGGGCCTCATGGGATCGATGACCCTGGCGGAGCTGCGGCTCCCCAGCGCCGCTGCCACCCGATCCCTCGGCGCCCGCCTGGCGGCGCTGCTGCGCCCCGGTGACTTCGTCGGCCTGATGGGGGAGCTGGGGGCGGGCAAGACCCTCCTCAGCCGCGCGATCTGCGAGGGCCTCGGCGTCCCCCCACAGGACATCGCCTCGCCCACCTTCGCCATCGTCCATCCCTACGAAGGCGGCCGCCTCCCGGTGCAGCACGCCGACCTCTACCGGATCGGCAGCTTCGACGAGCTCTACGCCACCGGCTTCCTCGATCTCGTGGGAGGCGACGCGGCGATGCTGGTGGAGTGGATCGATCGCATCCCCGAGGCGGCCCCGGCGGAGTGGCTGCGGATCGAGCTCCTCCACCTGGGCCCCCGCAGCCGCGAGGCGAGGCTGGAGGGCTTCGGCGCCCGAGGCAAAGAGCTGGTCCGCGCGCTTCGCGAGAGCGCATAGGCGTCGACTGCGAGGCGCTCGTACACTATTCTGCGCTCCATTTTCCCAAAGGAGCAGCAACGATGGATCGCGTCATACGGTCGCCCCGCGGCGCCACGATCTCCTGCAAGGGCTGGGTGCAGGAGGCCGCCCTGCGGATGTTGATGAACAACCTCGATCCCGAGGTGGCGGAGCGCCCCGAAGATCTGGTGGTCTACGGCGGCACCGGCAAGGCCGCCAGGGATTGGCCCTCCTTCGACAGGATCGTGGAGACCCTCCGCGGCCTTGGCGACGAGGAGACCCTGCTGGTGCAGAGCGGCAAGCCGGTGGGCGTCCTCCGCACCCACGCCGACGCCCCCCGGGTGCTCCTGGCCAACTCGAACCTGGTGGGCAAGTGGTCGACGTGGGAGCACTTTCGCGAGCTCGAGCGCGCCGGCCTGATGATGTACGGCCAGATGACCGCCGGCTCCTGGATCTACATCGGCACCCAGGGGATCGTGCAGGGGACCTACGAGACCTTCCTGGCCGCCGGACGTCAGCACTACGGCAGCGAAGATCTGGCTGGCCGCACCATCCTCTCCGGCGGCCTCGGCGGCATGGGCGGCGCCCAACCCCTGGCGGCGGCCATGGCGGGGGCGGCCTTCCTCGGCGTCGAGATCGACCGCGGCCGGGCCGAGCGCAGGCTCGAGACCCGCTACCTGGACGCCATCGCCGACGACCTGGACCACGCGCTGCGGCTGGTGGACGAGGCGAAGCGTGAGAGGCGCGGCTACTCGGTGGCGGTGATCGGCAACGCGGCCGACGTCTACGCGGAGCTGGTGCGCCGCGGGGTCCACTTCGACCTGGTCACGGATCAGACCTCCGCCCACGATCCGCTCAACGGCTACGCCCCCACCGATATCACTGCCTCTGAGCTCGCGCGGCTGCGGGAGGCGGATCCCCAGGCGGTGATCGAGCGCTCCAAGCGATCGATGGCCGTGCAGGTGGAGGCGATGCTCGCCATGCAGCGGGCGGGGAGCCACGTCTTCGATTACGGCAACAACCTCCGGCAGGGCGCCCTCGACGTCGGCGTGAAGGACGCCTTCGACTTCCCGGGCTTCGTCCCCGCCTACATCCGCCCGCTCTTCTGCGAGGGGATGGGACCCTTCCGCTGGGTGGCCCTCTCCGGCGATCCCGAGGACATCTACAAGACCGACGAGGTGGTGGCGAAGCTCTTCCCGGAGAAGGCAGGCCTCCAGCGCTGGCTGAAGCTCGCCCGGGAGCGGATCGCCTTCCAGGGGCTGCCGGCGCGGATCTGCTGGCTGGGTTATGGCGAGCGGGAGAAGGCAGGCCTCGCCTTCAACGAGCTGGTGCGCAAGGGCGAGGTGAAGGCCCCCATCGTCATCGGCCGCGACCACCTGGATTGCGGCAGCGTCGCCTCGCCCAACCGCGAGACGGAGGCGATGAAGGACGGCACCGACGCCGTGGCCGACTGGCCCATTTTGAACGCCCTGGTCAACGCGGTGAACGGCGCTTCGTGGGTGAGCTTCCACAACGGCGGCGGGGTGGGGATCGGCTACTCGCTCCACGCCGGCCAGGTGATCGTCGCCGACGGAAGCGAGGCGGCCGCGCGGCGCCTCGCTCGCGTCCTCGCCGGCGATCCGGCGATGGGCGTGCTCCGCCATGCGGACGCCGGCTACGACGAGGCCATCGAGGTGGCGAAGGAGCGCGGCGTCTCCATCCCCGGCATCACCCGCTGAAGATCTTTCGCGCGGATCGTGGGCTGAGGCGATCGCAGCCGTCGTCGGCAGCGATCGCTTCCACGCTCCAAGGCGCTGTCAGCGGAGCCGCCCCTGTGTCGGTGCTCCGGGGGCGCGCCTGATGAGATCGGAGCGAGGTCTGAGGCTCATTGGATCCGGAGGCCGAAGGGGATGGTCACCACCGGCATCTGGTAGTCGCGGAGGAATTCGTAGCGCGCCTGGACGCCGGCGTAAAAGAGCACCTGCTGCTGGCCGACGTAGAAGAGGAAGGAGTTGAAGTCGAGGCCGGCGCCGACGAAGAAGTCGCCGGCCCAATTGGTGCGGCCGCAGGTATCCGGGCAGAGGTTGTCCTCCGGCTTGCAGTTGGGCTTCGGCCTGCATTGGTAGAGCCCCTCGCCGCCGAGGCCGAAGCCCGTGAAGGCGTAGGGTTGGATCATCGGGAGGGGATCCACGAGGAAGGGGCGGTAGCCGATGGAGACGCGGCCCATCGACACCCCGTACTCGCCGGAGTTCGGGAAGAGGTTCATCCCCGAGAGCGCCATGGAGACGTCCAGCCCGGAGGAGAAGACGTAGCCTCCGTGGATGAAGTCCATGTAGAGGGTCCGCGGCAGCGATTGCCCGCCGAAGTTGGCCCCTGGCGCGGTGCCCAGGTAGACGAAGCCGCTCTGTGCCGATCGCGACTCCGTGCGAGCGGTGGCGCGGCCCTGTGCGAAGGCCAGGGTCGGGAGGAGGGCGAGGATTCCAACGAGCAAGGCGATGCGGCGCAACACGACGAACCTCTGGGTCTGAATAGAGAGGCCGTCATGTGGCGGCGGCCCTTTGGGGTCGAACCTACCTTGGGGCGCATCGGATGATCCACCCGGGCCCTGTGGATTGAGCGGCCGCGATGGGCCGGTGCGAGCCGTAGGCTCCGCGCTCCACCAGAGCGAATTCTTCATCGGCTCTGATATGGAGGAGGGATGATCACCGCCGACCTCATCGTTCGCTCCGCCGCCTCCGTCGTGACCTGCGCCGGCGATCCCGCCGACGGCCCGGAGGCCGCCCTCGCCTCGATCTCCGACGCCGCCGTCGCCTGCCGGAAGGGCCGGATCGTCTGGGTCGGCCCCGAGGCCCGCCTCGCAGACGAGGTCCGTGCCTCGCCTGCCGCGTCGATCGTCGACGCCGCCGGCGGCATCGTCACGCCTGGTTACATCGACGCACATACCCACCTGGTCTTCGCCGGCGATCGCGCCCGAGAGTTCTCGGCGCGCTGCGCGGGCGCCAGCTATCAGGAGCTCCTCGAGGCGGGGGGCGGCATCCTCGCGACGGTGCGGGCGACCCGCGAAGCCAGCGGAAGAGAGCTCGTGCGCCTGGCCATCCCCAGGGTGCGCCGGCTGCTGGCGGAGGGCGTCACCACCGCCGAGGTCAAGAGCGGCTACGGCCTCACAGAGGAGGACGAGCTGAAGATCCTGCGGGCGATCCGCGATCTCCGGGGCGAGACCCCGATGGATCTGGTGCCCACGTTCATGCCGCTCCACGCCTTGCCGCCCGACGCCGGCGATCGCGCGGCCTGGATCGAGCGAATGCTCGAGGAGCTCCTCCCCAAGGTGGCGGCAGAGGGGCTCGCGCGCTTCGCCGACGTCTTCGTCGAGGCCGGCGCCTTCACCGCGGACGAGGCTCGCGCCCTGGCTCGTGCGGCGAAGGCCCACGGCCTCGGCCTTCGCCTCCACGTCGATCAGCTCAGCGCCGGAGCGGGCGCTGAGCTCGCCGCAGAGCTCGGCGCCGTCACCGCCGATCACCTCGAGGCGATCTCGGGCGAAGGGATCCGCGCCATGGCCGAGGCGGGGGTGGCCGCTACCTTGGTGCCGATCTCCACCCTCTACCTCAAGGTACCGCGCTACGCGCCTGGCAGGGCCCTGGCCGACGCCGGCGTGCGTCTGGCTCTGGGGAGCAACTGCAACCCGGGGAGCGCCATGACCGAGAGCTACTCCCTGGCCCTCTCCCTGGCCTGCCTGGGCAACGGCCTCAGCGCCGCCGAGGCCTTCTACGCCGCCACCGCGGGAGGCGCCGCCGCCCTCAGCCTGGATGACCGCGGCCGAATCGAGGTGGGGCTCCGGGCCGATCTGGTGGTCCACGGGGCGCCGAGCGTCGAGCACCTCGCCTACCACCTCGCCGCGAGCCACGTCCGGGTGGTGGTGGCCAGCGGGAGGATCGCGCTCCAACGCGAAGACCTCCCCGCCGTCTGCAGCTAGGCGATGGGTGCCAAACGGAGTCTCTGCTGCGTGGCAGCTTCGACACCAATCACCCGGGCCGGCGGTACGGCGGGGTGAATCGGCGGACACCAGGGGCACGGGTCGCTATAGATTCGAAGGAGAAGTCCTCGTCTCCATCCCCGCCTCGCAAACGTATAGGAGTCCCTTGATGTCCCGCAGATGTATCCGAGTCGTCGGCGCGATGATCGAGAGGGAGGGACGCTATCTGATCACGCAGCGCCCGCGTCATTCCACCCTGCCGCTCCTCTGGGAGTTCCCCGGCGGCCGGGTGGAGGCAGGGGAGAGCGACGAGGCCGCCCTCGAGCGGGAGCTTCGGGAGGAGATGGCCATCTCCATCGAGGTAGGTGAGCGATCCCTACACGTAGAGCACGCCTACCCAGAGTATGATATCGACTTCCGCGTCTATCGCTGCCGGCTGATCTCAGCCCCCGATCAGATCCGGCATATTCGGGTGGAGGACCATCGGTGGGTGGCCCCCTGGGAGCTGGACGCCTACGAGTTCCCTGCCGCCGATCAGAAGACCTTCGAGCTCCTGCTCAACCTGCACTGAGAGTTTGTGAGTTTATTCACGAGCTCTGCGGGCCGAAGGCGAGCGAACGCTGGAAAGAGCCCTTCGACCGCATCGCTCGTGGGAGAGATCGCCTCCGCCTCGCGGCGTCGCCGATCGGGCCAAATGGGGGTCGGATCTCGTGAACCCTCCAAGCGCGCCTTCCCATGGCGGAGGTCCGCCTTGCCGCCCGCCCCATCCGCTCCATAGCTTGCCTTCTGTCGACTCTAGGCCGCGCGCCTGCTGCGCGGGCCGGGTGCGAAAGGGGCGCGGTGGATGGCGACGCAGCCGGGACAGGGCCCGGGTGGAAAGAAGCATCCCACCGGGGCGGGTCCAGAAGCTCCCAAATTCAAGCTCGGATCCCCGCTTGGGATCGTCCTCCTCCTGGTCGTCGGCTTCTTCCTCTTTCGCGGGTTCTTTCAGAACGTCGGGGTCAACCGCGTCCCCTACTCGGAGTTCCTCGGCGCCATAGAGCAGGGACGCTTCCAGCGGGTGGTCGTCGGCGACACCTGGGTCAAGGGATACGCCCCGAGCCCGCCGCCGCATAAGAGCTCGTCGTCAGGCACTGAGTCAGGGAGCCCCAATGGGAGCGCCGATGCGCCGGCCCGGCGATCGGCAGAGAGATCCATGCTGAGCCGCGACTCCTCCGTTCCCCCGTGGATGGCGAACACCGTCCCGGGATCCCAGGAGCAGCTCGTCGACAAGCTCCAGGCCCAGGGGGTCGAGTACGAGGCCGTCCGCTCGTCCAACTTCGGTGATCTGATCCTGATCTGGATCATCCCCATCCTCCTCGCGATCATCTTCTGGAGCTGGATGATGAAGCGGGTCGGCTCGAATATGGGGCAGGGGCCGCCGGGGGTGATGAGCTTCGGCAAGACCCGGGCGAAGCTGCATATGGAGGCCGATACTGGGGTCGGCTTCCGAGACGTCGCCGGCATCGACGAGGCGGTGGATGAGCTCAAGGAGATCGTCGACTTCCTCAAGACCCCGGAGAAGTTCCGCCGCCTCGGCGGGAAGATCCCCAAGGGCGTGATGCTGGTTGGGCCTCCCGGCACCGGCAAGACCCTCCTCGCCCGCGCGGTGGCCGGCGAGGCCGGCGTCCCCTTCTTCAACCTCTCCGGCTCCGAGTTCGTCGAGATGTTCGTCGGTGTCGGCGCCGCCCGGGTCCGCGATCTCTTTCAGCAGGCCCAGACCAAGGCGCCGTGCATCATCTTCATCGATGAGCTCGACGCCATCGGCAAGAGCCGCAACGCCGGGGTGATGGGACATGACGAGCGGGAGCAGACCCTGAACCAGCTCCTCGCCGAGATGGACGGCTTCGACAGCCGCGTCGGGCTGATCATCCTCGCCGCGACCAACCGCCCCGAGGTCCTGGACAGCGCGCTGATGCGGCCCGGGCGCTTCGATCGGCAGGTGCTGGTCGACAGGCCCGACAAGCGGGGGCGGGAGAAGATCCTCCAGATCCACGCCCGCGACGTGAAGCTCTCGACCGACGTCGATCTCAAGGTGATCGCGTCGCGCACCCCCGGCTTCGTAGGCGCCGACCTCGCCAACATCATCAACGAGGCCGCGCTCCTGGCAGCCCGCCGGGGAAAGGACGAGGTGACCCGGCCCGAGCTCGAGGAGGCCATCGAGCGGGTGGTAGCCGGTCTGGAGAAGAAGAGCCGCCGGCTCAATGAGCGGGAGAAGGAGATCGTCGCCTACCACGAGTCCGGCCATACGATCGTGGGCTGGTTCCTGCCCCGCACGGAGCGGGTACAGAAGGTCTCGATCATCCCACGGGGCATCGCGGCGCTGGGCTACACCATGCAGATGCCGCTGGAGGATCGCTATCTGATGACCCTGCCCGAGCTGCGCGACAAGGTCGCCGCGCTCCTGGGCGGCAGGGCTTCGGAGGAGCTGATCGTCGGCGAGATCTCCACCGGCGCGTCGAACGACCTGCAGCAGGCCACCGACATCGCGTCGGCGATGGTGCGCGAGTACGGGATGAGCGAGTCGATCGGGCCCGTCGCCCTGGTGGACCGGCATCGCTCCACCTTCCTCAACCAGCCCGGCAATCCAGGTGAGATGCGTGGGTACTCAGAGCACCTGCATCGGGTGGTGGACGCCGAGGTCCAGCGGATCGTCCAGGACGGCCTCGAGGTCGCGCGGCGGTTGATCCGGACCCATCGCGCGCAGCTCGAATCCCTGGCCGCTCGGCTGCTCCAGCAGGAGGTGGTGGAGGAGGAGGAGATCGAGCGCATCCTCGGTCCCAAGGTCACCGACGAGTCCACCCGCGGCGTTCCGGGACCCGACGGCGACGTCCTCGCCCCGCCGCCGCTGATGAGCATCGACAAGGTGGTGGGAGGAGGAGACGAAGGATAGGACCTCCAGAAATCTGCTGCGCACCTCGCCTGCTTCGTTGGACCTGCGCTTCGGTGCTCTGAGCTAGTGGAGGGAGCGCCCCCGCGTCGCGGGAGCGATCCCTTCATCTCGCGCTCCGCACGAAAGGGCTCCCTTACCGCCGCTCGCCTTGGGCGAGACGCCTCCCATCCGGGGCGCTCGCTAGGATTTCTGGAGGCCTTGGTCTCTCAGGCTACGATGACGACTTCGGCCGCAGGACTGGGCAGGAGCTGCTGCGAGAGGCCTCGCGCGGCGCGGAAGGGTCGAACGCATTACATTCCACTTGGCGCGGGTGGAGGGGATCCGCTGCCGAAGGAAGGAGTGTCTGCCAATGGAGCCCAAGGTCCCGGCGGCGCCGAAGATCGGGAAGAGCCATCTCTCTCGCAAGGCGCTCTTCCGCCAGGGCGTCCGCGACGGTTTTCTCACGGTGGACGAGATCGAGACGGCGCTGCCAGCCGGGGCGCTGACCTCGGCCGAGCGCTGGCTCCTCTACTACTCGCTGCGCGCGGCGGAGATCGAGATCCTCGGCGACGCCAGCGATCTGGACGCACGGGGTCAGGGGAGCGAGGACACGGGGGACGAGGCAACCGAGCCCCTCTGAGTCCTGCAGCCTGGCGTGGTTGACAATGTGAAGGCCGAGGCTACGTTCAGGCGCGACCATGGCGAATCGAGACGAGATAGTCGAGCCTTCGGCTCAGCCCCGCGACACCCCCGGCGACGAGGCGGGCGTCGAATCCGCGTCTACCGAGGCGCTCCTCGCAGAGAATCAGGCACAGGCCCGGCGCCTCGACGAGCTCGCCAGGGCCTACGCCGAGGTGCTCAACGACCGCGAGTCTTTTCGTCGCCGCCTCGAGCGGGAGCGGGACCGGCAGATGGAGGCAGCCAAGGCCGACGCTGCCCAGATCGTTCTGGACACCGTGGACGAGCTGCGGCGGGCGAGCAGCACCGCCACCGACGACGCGGACGCGATGGCCGCCGGCGTGCGGCTGATCGCCGATGGGCTCCAGCGCCACCTCGAATCCATGGGCCTCCTCCCGATCCACGCCGAGGGAGCCCTCTTCGATCCCCTCCTGCATGAGGCCGTCGATCTCCATCCCACCCCGGATCGCGAGGCCGACGGCCTGGTGATCGAGGAGCTCCGCGGCGGCTGGAGAGTCGGCAACAAGGTGATCCGCCCCGCTCGGGTTCGAGTCGCCCGCTTCACGCCAAGCCTCTGAAGGATACTCGGGCCCGCTGGGGCGGAGCGACTGCTTCAACCCGCGCTCCGCACGAGAGACCCCCAATTCATTTGCACGCCTCCGCCTCGCGACTCCACTCGTCTGCGTGCCCCCGGCTCGCGGCGCCATTTGCCTTCACGCCTCCGGCTCGCGGGGGGCTATGAACTACGCTCAGCGCCCAGTTCTTGCGTAGCGAGCAGGCGATCGCCGGGAATGCAGGCGCCTTCCGGGCGTTGGAACGGGGGCCTGCCTCTCGAGCATGCCCCCACCGTCCCTCGCCGCCTCGGGAGCCGGGCGCCCTTCTTCACTGGAATCACTCGAGGTCCTGCGCATGTCGTCCTTTGCTCGTGGTCTCTTCGTCGGCGCGGCGGGTTGTGCCGCCATCGCCGCCTCGCTGGCGGTCGTCTCTCCCCTCTCCTTCGACGGCTCCGTCGCCCACGCCAAGGGGCAGAGCAGCCTCTGGCACGAGAGGGGCGACGACCGCCCCCAGCCTGCGATCCCCGACGGCTTCTCGCCGCTCCCGTCGCTGGCGCCTCTGGTCAAGACGCTGAAGCCCGCGGTCGTCAGCGTCTCCACGTCGAAGGTGGTGCGCACGAGCCGCCGCGGCGGCTCCGATCCCATGGAGGAGTTCTTCCGCCGCTTCATGGGCGAGCCCAACCAGCGCAGCGACGGCCCCGCCGGCAGAGAGCGGGTGATGCCGCGCTCGATGGGATCGGGCTTCATCCTCCACGAGAGCGGGCTGCTCCTCACCAACAACCACGTGATCGAGGGCGCGGACCAGATCGATGTCAAGCTGGCCGATGGCAGGGAGTTCAAGGCAGAGGTGATCGGCACCGATCCCAAGACCGACGTCGCCCTCTTGCGGATTCAGGACGCGAAGGATCTGCCCTCCGTCTTCCTCGGCGACTCCGACGCGGCGGAGGTCGGCGATTGGGTCGTGGCGATCGGCAATCCCTTCGGCCTGTCGCACTCGGTGTCGATGGGGATCGTCTCCGCCAAGGAGCGCTTCATCGGCGCCGGTCCCTACGACGACTTCATCCAGACCGACGCCGCCATCAACCCCGGCAACTCCGGCGGCCCCCTCTTCAACTCACGGGGCGAAGTGATCGGCGTGAACACCGCCATCGTCGCCCAGGGCCAGGGCATCGGCTTCGCGGTCCCCATCAACCTGGTGAAGGCCCTGGTGCCGCAGCTAGAGGAGAAGGGCAAGGTCTCCCGCGGATGGTTGGGGGTGGCCACCCAGGACGTCACCGCCGAGATCGCCAAGGGCCTCGATCTCGCGAAGCCCCATGGCGCCCTCGTGGCGGACGTCATCGCCGGGAGCCCGGCAGAGGCGGCCGGCGTGCAGCCCGGCGACGTCATCATCCAGGTGGACGGCAAGGCCATCGACAACTACGCCCAGCTCTCGCGGACGGTGGCGCTGCTCAGCCCCGGACAGCAGGCGAAGATGGTGGTGATCCGAAACGGGAAGACCTCCAACCTCGTGGCGCGGATCGCCGAGCGGGACGACGACCGAGTGATCCTGGCCAGGGGCGGCGCCAGGCCCGAGGCCGGCGAGGAGGATCCGACCCTCGGGATCTCAGTAGGGGAGCTCACCCCTGAGGTCGCCCGCTCCCTCCGGATGTCGCGTCCGAGCGGCGTGCTGGTGGTGGATGTCCAGCGCGACAGCCCAGCCGGCCGTGCAGGGGTCGTGGCCGGGGACGTCCTCCTCGAGATCAACCGGCGCCCCGTCCGCTCCATCGCCGAGTACCGTGAGGCCGCCCGATCCCGCTCTGCCGGCGACATGGTCCTCCTCCGCCTCCAGCGGGGCGACACCGCCATCTACCTCGCCGTCCGCCCCGGCTGAGACCAAGGGCCGAGGAGCAGCCCGCTTCGGTCGTTGGACCCGCCGTCGGGATCAGGCGTAGATGTGGCGGTGGTGGCGGGGCTCGCGAGGCGGCTTCCGGTAGAACTGATCCGGATCTTCACGGCCGGGGGGCTGGACCTCTCTCTCGCTCCCTTCGGGGTCTGCCGACTCCGACGGGCCGCCATCCACCTGGGGGGTGGTGGGTTGCAGGCGCCGGGGCGAGACGTCCGGCGGTCCACAGCGGATCTTCGCGTGAGCCAGGGCCTGCTCCGGAGGGAGCGGGGACCAGCCTATGAGGCCGGCCAGGGCGAAGAGGGTCAGGGCATGGGTCGCGAGCCTGCGCATCGCTTGGTCTTCGCCCGCCTCGAGGGGCCGGGATTGGCGCCGGGACTCGAGGAGACGGACGTTCCCCCTTCTCCCGCAAAGCTATGCATCCCGAGGCCGAGCGCAGCCTTCTCCACAGGTGGGTCCGGGTCGTTATTTTGGTTACCTTGTCCTACATCGCCTAGCTTGGCTCCAGCAGGGCAAACAAGTGTAGAGAGGCAAGAGAGCATGGCGCAGTCCAAGGGAAGCGATCGCCGCACCTCATCCCGCTTCGACAAGGCGTTCCCGGTCTATCTCACCGCAGCGCAGGGGATCTTCCGCGGGGTTGCTCGCAACATCTCCTCCGGCGGGATGTTCATCGAGACCCCCGACCTCCAGCCCCTCGGGGGCAGGGTGACCGTCTGCTTCGCCGACCACCTCTCGGGCGTGGAGCTCTCGGTAATCTCCGAGGTCCGCTACCAATGCGTCCTCGAATACGGCGGCAGGGACGGCAAGAGCGCCCTCCGCGGGGTAGGGGTCCGCTTCCTCTCCTTCGAGACCGGCACCGAGCTCCTGGAGGCCCAGCCGTCCCCCTCCTCCCTGCATTGATCCACAGCCGCCCGGACCCCTGATCTAGACTCTTGTTCAGTGTCGAGAGAGACTATCGATCAGGGGGTTCGACATGAGGTGCAGCAGCCGGCGCCCCGCTGAATGTCAGACCCCCGATGTAGACTCGCTTCAGTCCCGAGAGAGTCTACCCGACCAGGAGTTTCGACATGAAGTGCAGCCAGTCCGTTCCATCTCCGAAGCCCGCCGCCGAGCTGGCGTGGGCCGCTCTGCGCGCCGTGAACACCCCGACCAGCCCCCGCTTCTACGATCCGGCCGCAGCCCTCGAGCTCGCGAGCTCCCTCGAGCCCCATCCGAGCCTCGACTGCAGCCCCTCCCGGCTCCTGCGTCGACGTCGGCTCCAGGTCGCCGCTGGGGCGGTGGTCGAGGTGATGGCCGGGCAAGTGGCCGGAGGTCCTCGTCTCGAGCCCGCGCCTGGTTCGCTCCCGGGTCTCGACGAGCGGGTGGCCGACGTCTCGGTCTATAGGGTCGCGAGCGCCGGGCGGGTGGGGGATCGCATCCTCCCCCTGGGCGCCAGAATCCTCGTCGGCAAGCGCCTCGCGGAGAAGGGTGACCTCCTGCTCATCGCCACCCGCTGCTCCCTGCGCCTGGTACCCGCCGACCACGTCGAGGGGCGGCTCTCCGAGCCCCGGATCCTCGGCGTCGTCGAGGGCATCGTCGCCGACGCCGCCCGTCACTGAGAGTTCGTGACTAAACTCACAAGCTCTGTGGGCCGGAGGTAGCGATAAGAAGAAGAGCCCCGTCGTCGCTCGTTCGGCGGCGCGGGGCTCTTCCATCGTCGACGGAACGACGGGGGGCTCTACTGCGAGAAGCCCTCGATGAGGTAGTGGGCCTCGATCCGCTTCAGGGCGAGGACCATCGCCGCGGTGCGGGTCGGGATCTCGCGGCCGATCACGTACGGCATCGAGTTGAACTCGGAGGTGCGTCGGCCACGGTTCAGCGAGACGTCCTTGATGATGCGGTAGTTGGACTTGATCGCCTTCTCCAGGCGGGCGTTGACCTCCGCCTCGGTCCAATGCTCCATCCGCTTGTTCTGGATCCACTCGTAGTACGAGACGGTGACGCCGCCCGAGTTGGCGATGATGTCCGGGATCAGATCGATCTTCCGGCTGCCCAGCACCTCGTCGCCGTCCGGGGTGGTCGGGTGGTTCGCACCCTCCGCCACCAGCTTCACCTTCAGGCGGCTGGCCACGTTGGCGTCGATCTCGTCGCCGAGGGCGCAGGGGAGGCAGAACTCCGCCTCGGTCTCCCAGAAGTCATCCTTGGAGATCGCCTTGGCGCCTTCGAAGCCCGCCACCGACCGCTTGACGTTGGCCTTGTTGTGGTGGACGTGGGCGACCAGCGCCGCGGCGTCGATCCCGTCGGGGTTGTAGATGGTGCCGTCGGCGTCGTTCACCGCGATCAGCTTGGCGCCCATCGCGCAGAGGATCTCGGCGGCACAAGAGCCGACGTTGCCGAAGCCCTGGAGGATGAAGCGGGAGCCGGCCAGCGGCAGCCCCTTATCCTGGAACCACTCCTCCACGCAGAAGGCGAGGCCCTGGCCCGTGGCCTTGAGGCGCCCCTCGGAGCCTCCGATGCGGACATCCTTGCCGGTGACGATGCCGCGCATGCTGTGGCGCTCGCGCTCGCCGTCGCTGAACTGGCGGAACATCCAGGCCATGACCTCGCCGTTGGTGCCGACGTCAGGGGCGGGGATGTCGATGTCGGGGCCGATCATCGGCTTGAGCTTGTACATGTAGCGCAGCGAGATCGCCTCGAGCTCATCCTTGCTGTAGTCGCGGGGATCGATCTTGATGCCGCCTTTGCCGCCGCCGAAGGGGACGTCGGCGATCGCGGTCTTCCAGGTCATCTCCGCGGCCAGCATCTTGAAGACGTCCAGGGAGACGGCGTCGTGATAGCGGGTGCCACCCTTGTAGGGGCCGCGCGCCTGGTTGTGCTGGATCCGATAGGCCTTGAAGCGCTGCGACTTCCCCGCCTCGATCCGGAAGAGGCCCCTCTCACCCAGGCGCATCACGCCATTCTCCACGTGGAGGTCGGCGCTGCGCAGTCCGTCGGGGCGGAGGATGAATTTGCCACTGGCCAGCGGGATCAGCGAGTCCTCCGCCAGCGTGGAGGAGGCGAGCTTCTCGTAGCGGGCCCTCTCTCCCTCGGGGAGGGGAGCGAGGCGATCGTTCAGATCGGCCGTGACGTAGAAGATGTGCTCGTAGTCGGGCTCCTCCAACTCCAGGCGGACTCGGGGGTGGAGACCGACGAGATCGGCGGCGGCGTGGAAGACCTCCATCGCCTCCGTGTAGACGTTCTTGCGATGGTCGGGAGACGTTACTTTCATGTCGGAACGAACCTCGGGGGGGACAGGGTGGCACTTCGGGCCGACCCCGAAATGCGCGCGGATAGTAGGCCTCCCACCCGTGGCAAGCAAGCAGACCGAGCGTCGCCGAGCCTGTGTGAAGAATGCAGCTCCGCAAGGCGGAGGCGGCCCCCTGGATCTCGATCGGCTCCCCGGAAGACCTGCGCGCGATCAGCCTCGTCCGCGCCGGCGCAGCGAGGCCATCAGGACCCCGAGGCCGAGGAGGGCGATGCCGCCGTCTGAGGCAGTGCCGCTCGAGGAGCAGCCGCCGCCCTTCTTCTTCGAGCCGTCGGGCGAGCCCTTATCCACCAGGCAGACCCCCTGCACGCAGACCGTGCCCTGGGGGCAGCGGTCGCCACAGGAATCATGGGGATGAGGCTGCGACGGTACGCAGACCCCGTCCACACAGATCCTCCCCTCGTCGCAGACCAGCGCATCGCAGGGATCGGGTTCCGGTTCGGGCTCCTCGGGGTTCGGATCGACACAGGCGCCGGTCTGCGGATCGCAGATGTGCCCATCCGCACAAGGCCCGCAAGGCGTGATGCAAACCTCGTCCTCGCAGATCTGACCGCTCCGGCAGGCCTTGCCGCCACAGAGCGCCGCGCATCGATCGTCCAGGCAATAGAGCCCCGGCTGGCAGAGCTCCGTGCCGCAGGGATCGAGCAGGCTCTCGAGGTAGCAGACCGGGGTCCCCGTGGCGGGGTCGGCCAGACAGCGCTGACCCTCTCCGCACTCCTCGTCGCTGCGGCATGTACAGGAGCACTTGGCGTTGGCGCCCGTCTGAATGCAGTAGTCGGAGCGCCCTCCGCAGCCCTGTTTGCCCAATGCGCAGAAGTCCCAGACCCCGGGACACGAGCCGGCAGGCTCCACCGGATCCAGCTCGCAGACATAGTCGCTCGGGCAGAGTTCGCCCGGGCCCGGATCGGGGGCGAGACAGAGGCGGAAGGTGCTGCGGCCGGATTGGACCTCCCAGCAGGCAGAATCTCCATCGCAGTCGTCGCTGCTCTCGCAGGACTTGGTGCATTGGCCGACGGAGTTGCCCATGTCGACGCAGTGGTACGCCTGGCTGGAGCCACAGTCGGAGTCCTGGTTGCAGCCTGCGCAGATCGTGCACTCGGACATCGGCCGGCGGCAGCTCCCGGCTTCGCAGCTCTCGCCCTCCTCGCACTCCAGATGGGTCCGGCAGCCTGGCACGCAGACGTCGGCGGAGCAGATCGTCCCGGGGTCACAGTCGTCGTTCGATCGGCACGAGGGCTGCTGACAGCTCCGGTCGACGCAGGTGAACCCATCCGGACAATCGCGAGCGTCAGTGCAGGTCTCGCACCACCCCGGGTAGAGGGCGCAGACTCCCGCCTGATCGTCCGGCCCGAGCTGCCGGCCCTGGGTGCCGCCCTGGTAGTAGGCGAGCATGGTCGAGCCGGCCACGTTGGTGTGATCGAGGCCGACCCAATGCCCGAACTCATGGGTGGCGACCGCCTGGAGATCCGTGGACGAGCCGTTGGTGCGGAAGGTGAACCCCACGCCGTTGAAGAGCATGTCAGCCTGCGCGACGGTGCAGTCGAACGACACGCTCGAGAGTGTCACCGCGATCGTCGATCGCTGGCCACCGATCTCACGAGGCCAGCTCTCCTCAGCGAAAGAGACCACGTGCCGGGGGCTGTTGCTGATCGCGGTCTGGGTGGTGGTCCCCTGATAGGAGCTCCGGAAGGTGGAGCAGCAGGGCTCGCTCCAGGCGCCGATGCTCGCCAGCATGGTCGCCTCGACCGTCCCGAAGCTCAGCTTGGAGTAGCCGTCCTCGTTCAAATACCAGTTGGAGGTCGAGGGCCATGAAGCGCCCATTCCGGCGGGGCATCCCGCGGTAGAGATGAAGGCGTAGGCAGCGGCGCGCTCTGAGGGGAGCAGGGCGAGCAGCGTCACCGCCAATGTCAGGAGCCCCTTGCGAGAGCCCCGCGCAGCGAGTCGCAGGGAGAGGAGGGCGGCAGCGGCGCGGCTCACTTCGCACCGCCCTTCGTGGCGGCGAGCTCGGCGATGGTCCGGGCGAAGAGGTCGAGGGGCACCGGCGCTTCGATGCCTCCAGGCACCACCTTGGACGCCCCTCCCTCGACGTAGAAGCCGAGGCCACCGAGATCTCTCTCGACCTCGAGGCCCACCAGGCCCTCCTTCACTTCGTACTTCGACTGGCCCAAGGCGGCGAGGTAGACGACGGCCGGGTCATCGTCGTCCAGCCGGAGGAAGAGAACCACCTCCTCGCTCTCCCGAAAGCTGGCGTCGCCTCCGATCGAGAGCGACTGGCCATCGAGGATCCCGCCGAGCTGGCGCAGCCGAACGGCATCGCCCTTCTTCTTCGCGCTGCCCTTGTAGACCTCGACGATCTCGAAGGGAGTCTCCGTCCGCGGGCGCCCGTCAGCGCCCCGAAAGATCCTGCGCTCCAGACCCGCGCGCGCGCGCACCACCAGGTCCGCGTCCTCTACGTGTTCGTTCAGCTCGAGGTAGCGCACCACCGTCGCGTCGGCGAAGGCGGGGATCATCAGGGGGATCGCGAGCGCGAGGGCCAGCGTCACGGGCACCAGACCCGGGGTCGGCTTCATCTTGACTCCCATCGTCCCCGGGGGCATCCGGCTTGCCGCCGGCGGGGAGGGTCCCGCTCTATACGACGTAGTTGCCGTCCCTCACAACTCCACGTCACAATTCCTCGATCCCGACTTCGCTTGACACGCCCCGGATCCAAATGGCAGAAATCCGCGCCATCTCCTCTGTGCCGGCGTAGCTCAGTTGGTAGAGCAGCGCATTCGTAATGCGCAGGCCACGGGTTCGATTCCTGTCGCCGGCACCATGAAATGCAGTGAAAGCAGGAACTTAGAAGAGGCCCGTCGACGGGCCTCTTCCTTTTGATCCTGCCCCCACCCGATCCCCGCTCGAAGCTGGCCCCGTGGAGGGCTCCTCCGATTCGACTCTTCGACTCCGATTGAAGGAGCCGTAGCGCACAGCGCTCGTGAAGGAATCGCCCCCACCTCGCGACAGGGCGATTTCTTCAGAGGTTCTGACACGAGTGGCAGTGGGCCGCGCCAGGGGCGCAGGCCTTTTGCGCAAGCGGTGGGGCTTGGCCACCTTCCCGGGATGAGAAGGTGCTGGACCTTTGTCGCGCTCGCGCTCCTGTTCTCCGGCTGCCCCCACCAGAGCGCTCCGGTGGACTCAGATGGGCGCCAGATCCTGCGGCTGGGCTACATGCCCAACCTCACCCACGCGCCAGCCCTCCTCGCCTTGCAGGCAGGGATCTTCAAGAGGGAGTTGGGGGCAGGCGTGGTGGTGGAGACCAAGGCCTTCAACGCCGGGCCGTCGGTGATCGAGGGGGTCTTCTCCGGCGATCTCGACGTGGCATATGTTGGGCCCAATCCAGCGATCAACGGCTTCGTGCGGTCCCGGGGGACCGCGCTGCGGGTGATCGCGGGATCGACCTCGGGCGGCGCGTCCCTGATCGTCCAGCCGGGAATCCACGACGCGGCCGCCTTCGAGGGGAAGAGGGTGGCGTCTCCTGCCATCGCGAACACCCAGGACGTCTCGCTGCGGACCTGGCTCCACGGGCAGGGTCTGCGCACCACGGATGAGGGCGGCACGGTCCAGGTGATGCCCTTGGCGGCGTCGGACATCCTCACCGTCTTCACGCGGGGCGGCCTCGCCGGGGCGTGGGTCCCGGAGCCCACCGCGAGCCGCCTGGTCATCGAGGCCAGGGGAGAGACCATGATCGACGAGAGGAGCCTCTGGCCCAACGGCGCGTTCCCGACCACCGTGGTGATCGCGTCGACGACGGCCCTCCAGGCACGCCCCGAGCTGGTCCGCACCTTCCTCCGGGCCCACGTCGCGGCCGTCAGGATGTTGAACGAATCACCGGACGAGGCCCGCCCCCAGGTGGACGCGTACCTCCGCGAGGTGGCGCTGGTCCCCCTGCCGCCAGCGGTCCTGGCCCGTGCGTTCTCCGAGCTGCGCTTCACCGTCGATCCCCTCCGGGACGAATTCGTCACCCTCGCGGATCGGGCCGTCCGGCTGGGCTATCTCCAATCCGACCAGGGGATCGAAGGAATCTTCGACGAGAGCTTCCTGCCGGAGGCCGCTCCCACGGGGGGCCCGCCCGCGAAGCCTGCCGGACCCGTGCAGCACTAAGGGTGCGTGGGCTTATTCATCCCTGTGGGCCAGAGGCGAGCGAACGCCCAGGAAGGAGCCGTAGCGCGAAGCGCCGGTGAAAAAACCGCCCCCGCCTTGCACGAGGGAGACTTTTTCACAGGCTCCGACGCGCGCGCCCCACGATTCTTGCAGGTCGCCGCGACGCCATGTTAGCGCGAGGAGATGACGATCAAGGACGAAGCTCCCGACCACGACCATCGACCGGCGCCCATCGCGCTCTCGCCCGACGTCCAGCGCCTGTTGGACGAGCCCAGGGACGCCGAGATCCCTGCGGAGCGGCGGGTCTACGTGAACCGCAACCTCAGGATGGCGGAGATCGAGGCCGTGGGCTTCGACATGGACTACACCCTGGCGATCTACCACCAGCGCCGGATCGAGCAGCTCTCCTTCGATATGACCGTCTCGCTCCTGGTGAGGGCGTTCGGATACCCAGAGGAGATCCTCCAGATCCGCTACGATCCGACCTTCGTCATCCGGGGCCTCGTGGTCGACAAGCAGCAGGGCAACCTGCTGAAGATGGATCGCTTCAACTACGTGGGCCGGGTCTACCACGGCAGGAAACCGCTCGATCGCCAGGAGCGGCGGCGCCTCTACCGCGACGAGAAGATCCGCCTCGCCTCGCCACGCTATGCGTGGATCGACACCCTCTTCGCGCTGCCTGAGGCGTCGCTCTACGCCGAGATCATCGAGCTGCTGGAGCCCACCCGCGCCCTCGACTTCGCGAAGCTCTACGACGACATCCGCGAGGCGATCGACACGGTCCATCGGGACGGCTCGCTCAAGGGCGAGATCAACCAGGATCTCCCCGCCTTCGTCTTCCGCGATCCCGAGCTGGGGCCGACCCTGCACAAGCTGCGCTCCAGCGGCAAGAAGCTCTTCATCCTCACCAACTCCCTCTACGACTACACCTGCGCGGTGATGAGCCATCTGCTGGACGGGCTCCTGCCCAAGTATCCGTCGTGGCGGAACTACTTCGACTTCGTGGTGGTGGGGGGCGCCAAGCCGCGCTTCTTCACCGAGCGGCAGCCGCTGCTGGAGCTCTCGCCGGACGGCGCCGTGGTCTGCGAAGCCAGCTGCATCGAGAAGGGGAAGGTCTACCAGGGGGGCAACCTCCTCGACCTCGAGCAGATGCTGGGGATCGCCGGCGAGAAGGTCCTCTACGTCGGCGACCACATCTACGGAGACATCGTCAAATCGAAGAAGAGCTCGCTGTGGCGGACCTGCATGGTCGTGGAGGAGCTGGAGCATGAGCTCGCCTATCTGGGCCGCCACGCGGAGCAGATGCGCAGCCTCGCGGCGCATGAGCGCCTCGAGGTGAGGCTGGAGGACGAGCTCAACCTCGAGCGCGCGCGGCTCAACTCTGTGGAGCGGCACCTGGCTCACCTCGACTTCGAGGAGGGGAGCCGCGAGCTGCTGGAGCAGGAGCGGCTCGACGCGAAGCGGCTGTTGGAGGAGCTGCGCCGCGCGAGCCGCGAGGTCGGCGCCGAGGTGGTGCGGCTCTCGGGGCTCATCGAGGCCGGCTTCAATCCCCATTGGGGACTCGCCTTCAAGGAAGGCGCCGAGAACAGCCGCTTCGGCGAGCAGGTCGAGGACTACGCCTGCCTCTACACCAGCAGGGTCTCGAACCTGCTCTTCTCCTCGCCGATGCAGTACTTCCGGGCGCCTCGGGCCGTGATGCCCCACGAGGTAGGGCTGAGCCCCTTCTCCTTCTTCGGCGCGGACAACCGCGGCCCCGGCGACAGGCGCTCCAGCTGATCGAGCCCTCGTCTCTCGGGAAGGGAATCGGCTAGGAGGCCGTATTGCATAGCGCCGTAGCGAGGCGAGCGAGGCGGGAAGTGAGGGCGGCGCGCGCCACGCCTGTGGCGTGGATGAGCGACGAGGCGTGGCCGTAGCCACGTCGCAGGAGCGAAGAGTGAGCACGCCGTCCGTAGCCCCGGATCGTTCGCCGCAGTAGGCAGGCTATGCGGTACGGCCTCCTGGTCGGCCCCGGGCTGTGGCACGATGGCCATCGAATGAAACACCAGGCCGGTAAGGAGAAGAGAGGGGAGGGCGGCGGGCCCGGGCTCGAGGAGCTGCAGGCGGCCCTCGCTTCCTTGGGCACCCGTCTCGACGCCGCGGAGCGCCTCGCCCAATCGCTGCTCCGCCGGTCTCTCCGCCTCGAGGAGGAGCTGCGGGCGCGTCCCCCCGCGAGGCAGCTCGTCCGGTCGACGGCGGCCAGGGTGGGGCGGAGTTCTGCCTCGGGCCGCAGACCGGGCCCGCCCCGTAGTGCCGCCGCAGCCGGGGCTGCGGCTTCGCCTCGCTGTCCCGGCTGCAGCCTCCGCATCGGCGAGCCGCTCCCGCGCTGTCCCTATTGCGGCTTCCTCTTCGCGGTCCTGCCGCCCGAGCAGAGGCCTGGGGGCGGGGGGGAAAGCGGGTAGGCGGCTTCATTCTCCTTGACACTCGCCATCCTCGATCGATACAAGCCCGCGATTCCACCGGTGGCATCTGCAACCAGCCCCCGGGATTCGACTTCCATGCCGCGTTCCGCTTGACAGGGATCCTACGTTCCTGCTACTGCGGCCTCCTTTTGTTCGACTCACGTTCCCCGGCTGCAACAGAGGGAACCTCCTGGATCCAATCGAATGCCGACGATCAACCAGCTCATCCGCAAGGGCCGCACGGCCATCAAGGCCAAGGAGAAGGCCCCGGCCCTCCAGTTCTCGCCCCAGAAGCGCGGGGTGTGCACGCGCGTCTACACGACGACCCCCAAGAAGCCGAACTCCGCGCTTCGCAAGGTCGCCCGCGTGCGCCTCACCAACGGGATCGAGGTCTCGAGCTACATCCCCGGCGTCGGCCACAACCTCCAGGAGCACTCCGTGGTGCTGATCCGCGGCGGCCGAGTCAAGGATCTCCCCGGCGTTCGCTACCACATCGTCCGTGGAAGCCTCGACTCCGTCGGCGTCGCCGGCCGTAAGCAGAGCCGCTCCAAGTACGGCGCCAAGAAGCCGGGCTGATCGTCCACATCATCTTGTCCGGCGCGGCCTCTGGGCCAGCGCCTCCACTAGTTTCTGAAGGGTAGAGCGAAGATGCCTCGCCGTCGCGTAGTAGAGAAGCGCAGGATTCTCCCGGATCCCAAGTTCAACGATCGTCTCGTCGCCAAGTTCATGAACGACGTGATGCGGGATGGCAAGAAGTCGACCGCCGAGCGGATCGTCTACGGTGCCTTCGACATCGTCCAGGCCAAGAACACCACGGAGGAGCCCCTCAAGCTCTTCAAGAAGGCCCTGGACAACGTCAAGCCCGTCCTCGAGGTGAAGAGCCGCCGCGTCGGTGGCGCCACCTACCAGGTCCCCGTGGAGGTCCGCCAGGATCGCCGGGTCGCCCTCGGCATGCGCTGGCTGATCACCTTCGCCTCCAGCCGTGGCGAGAAGACCATGGCAGAGAAGCTGGCCGGCGAGATCCTCGACGCCGCCAACAACCGCGGCGCCGCGGTGAAGAAGCGCGAAGACACGCATAAGATGGCCGACGCAAACAAGGCCTTCTCGCACTACCGCTGGTAATCGCGGTGGCCCGGGGCGCTCATCGCGCCTCGAAGCCGGCCGGCAGGGCCGGTACGAAGCACAGGCCGGCCGAGATCGACGCCGGTGCAGCAAGCAGGGCAGTAGAGGAGCTGAAACGGGCAGAAGGGCAGTTTCGCAGCATTGCTCTCTGACAGCTTGGTCGTCGCCGCCTCCGGAGTGCGGCGTTTTGGGTCATCCGAAGTGGATCGCGGCGTCGCGCCGTCCCACTGGTTCGCGTCGCGATCGAATCGCGCAGGGAAAGGATAATCGACATGGCACGTCTCTATCCCCTCGAGCGGACCCGAAACATCGGGATCATGGCCCACATCGACGCGGGCAAGACCACGACGACCGAGCGGATCCTCTTCTACACCGGCATCATTCATAAGACGGGTGAGGTCCATGAGGGCGCCGCCACCATGGATTGGATGGAGCAGGAGCGCGAACGCGGGATCACCATCACCTCCGCTGCCACCACCTGCTTCTGGCGGGAAAACCGCATCAACATCATCGATACCCCGGGCCACGTCGACTTCACCATCGAGGTGGAGCGGAGCCTGCGGGTCCTCGACGGCGCCGTCGCCATCTTCGACTCCGTCGCAGGTGTCCAGCCCCAATCCGAGACGGTCTGGCGCCAGGCGAACCGCTACGACGTCCCCCGCATCGCCTTCGTGAACAAGATGGATCGGGTCGGAGCGGACTTCGACCGGGCCGTCGCCATGATGCGCGAGCGGCTGCACACCAACGCGATCCCCATCTACCTGCCCATCGGCGCCGAGGAGCACTTCAGCGGCGTCCTCGACGTCATCGGCCAGTCCGCGATCTCCTTCGACGACGAGTCGGCCGGCGTGCTGGTGCGGACCGAGGCCCCCGACGCAGAGCAGCAGGCCCGGATCGACGAGGCCCGGCACATCCTGTTGGAGTCGATCGCAGAGTACGACGACTCGCTGCTGGAGCTCTACCTGGCAGGGGATTCGATCCCCGCCGAGAAGATCAAGCAGGTGCTGCGCAAGGCCACCATCGCCATGAAGGTCACTCCGGTGCTCTGTGGCTCGGCCTTCAAGAACAAGGGGATCCAGCAGATCCTCGATGCGGTGGTCGACCTGCTCCCGGCGCCCACCGACATCGCCGACGTGACGGGCAAGACCCCCACCGGTCAGGACGCCAGCCGCGCCACCAGCGAGGACGCACCGTTCTCCGCGCTGGCCTTCAAGATCATGAACGATCCCTTCGTGGGCCAGCTCACCTTCTTTCGGGTCTACTCGGGGAAGCTCGAGGCCGGCCACACGGTGTGGAATTCCGTGAAGGGTAAGCGGGAGCGGGTGGGGCGCATCCTCCAGATGCACTCCAACAAGCGCGAGGAGATCGACGAGATCTACGCTGGCGAGATCGCCGCCGCCGTGGGACTGAAGCTGACCACCACCGGTGACACCCTCTGCGATGACAAGGCGCCCATCATCCTCGAGAAGATGGAGTTCCCCGAGCCGGTGATCTCCGTCGCTATCGAGCCTAAGACCCACGCCGATCAGGAGAAGCTCGGCGCCTCCCTCCAGCGGCTGATGCTCGAGGACCCGTCGTTCAAGGTGCACACCGACGAGGAGAGCGGGCAGACCATCATCGCCGGCATGGGCGAGCTCCACCTCGAGATCATCATCGACAGGCTCCAGCGTGAGTTCAAGGTCCAGGCCAACGTCGGCAAGCCCCAGGTGGCCTACCGCGAGACCATCACGCAGCAGGCGCAGGCCGAGGGGAAGTACATCCGCCAGACCGGCGGCCGCGGCCAGTACGGTCACTGCTGGATCCGCCTCTCGCCCCTCGAGGCGGGCAAGGGCTTCGAGTTCGTCGACTCCGTCGTGGGCGGCGCCATCCCCAAGGAGTTCATCGACCCCATCGAGAAGGGTGTCTCCGAGGCGATGGGCGGCGGCATCCTGGGGGGCTTTCCCATGGTGGACGTCAAGGCCGAGGTCTACGACGGCAGCTTCCACGACGTCGACTCCAGCGAGATCGCCTTCAAGATCGCGGGATCGATGGCGTTCAAGGAGGCGGCGGCCCAGGCAGGGCCCGTTCTCCTCGAGCCCATCATGGCTTGCGAGATCGAGGTCCCCGACGACTTCACCGGTGAAGTAATCGGAGATATCAACTCGCGTCGGGGACGGATTCAGGGTATGGAGCCGCACCACGGATTGCAGGTGATCCGTGCCGAGGTCCCCTTCGCCGAGATGTTCGGATACGCCACCGACCTGCGGAGCAAGTCGCAGGGGCGGGCCACGTACTCCATGCAGTTTTCGAGTTATCAAGAAGTGCCAAAGCCGATCGCGGACGCGATCATCACCCGGATTCGGGGCTACTAGCTTAACGGCGCGCTTCAACCCGCGCCCATCGTCTTCGTGAAGAGGAATCGGAGGAAAGATGTCCAAGGAAAAGTTCGAGCGTAGCAAGCCGCACGCGAACATCGGCACGATCGGCCACGTGGATCACGGCAAGACGACGCTGACCGCGGCGATCACCAAGGTCCTGTCGAAGAGCGGCGGCGCCAAGGCGATGGACTACGGCGCCATCGACAAGGCGCCGGAGGAGCGGGAGCGGGGCATCACGATCTCCACCTCGCACGTGGAGTACGAGACCGGCAACCGCCACTACGCCCACGTGGACTGCCCGGGCCACGCCGACTACGTGAAGAACATGATCACCGGTGCGGCGCAGATGGACGGCGCGATCCTCGTGGTCTCCGCCGCCGACGGTCCGATGCCCCAGACCCGAGAGCACATCCTCCTGGCCCGTCAGGTCGGGGTGCCGTACATCGTCGTCTTCCTCAACAAATGCGACATGGTGGATGACCCCGAGCTCCTGGAGCTGGTGGAGATGGAGGTCCGTGAGCTGCTGAGCGAGTACGACTTCCCCGGCGACGACACCCCGATCGTCCACGGCTCCGCGCTCAAGGCCCTCGAGGGCGACACCAGCGACATCGGCGAGGCCGCCATCCTGAAGCTGATGGCCGAGGTGGACCGCTACATCCCCCAGCCCGAGCGGCAGGTGGACCGTCCCTTCCTGATGCCGGTGGAGGACGTCTTCTCCATCTCCGGCCGCGGCACCGTGGTGACGGGCCGGGTCGAGCGCGGCAGGGTGAAGGTGGGCGAGGAGGTCGAGATCGTCGGCCTTCGTCCCACGCAGAAGACGGTGGTCACCGGCGTGGAGATGTTCCGCAAGCTCCTCGACGAGGGACAGGCCGGCGACAACATCGGCGCGCTGGTCCGCGGCCTCAAGCGCGAGGACGTCGAGCGCGGCCAGGTGATGTCCAAGCCCGGCAGCATCACGCCCCATAAGAAGTTCAAGGCTGAGATCTACGTCCTGACCAAGGACGAAGGCGGCAGGCACACGCCCTTCTTCAAGGGTTACAAGCCGCAGTTCTACTTCCGCACGACCGACGTGACCGGGGCGGTGACCCTCCCCGAGGGCACGGAGATGGTGATGCCGGGAGACAACATCGGGGTCGAGGTGGAGCTTCTCACCCCGATCGCGATGGAGAAGGAGCTGCGCTTCGCCATCCGTGAGGGCGGGCGCACCGTTGGTGCCGGCGTCGTTGCCGAAGTGATCGAGTAATCGCGAGGGAATGATGGCAACCCAGAAGATCAGAATTCGACTGAAGGCCTACGACTACAAGCTGCTCGACCAGTCGGCAGGCGAGATCGTGGAGACCGCGAAGAGGACCGGCGCCAAGGTGGCCGGCCCGATTCCGCTCCCCACCCGAATCAACAAGTTCACCGTCCTGCGCTCACCGCATGTGGATAAGAAGTCTCGGGAGCAGTTCGAGATCCGCACCCACAAGCGGATGCTCGACATCCTCGAGCCGA